>NZ_CP019062.1:1988571-2651428 GCF_002951615.1 Rahnella sikkimica
CGCCCTGACCCAGTGCAGGTACAGGCGAGTTGAACCAAAAAACGTTAAGAAACGAGGTATTGAACTTCACCATATCCACCATTACGTGAACAAAATCCAGCATAACGGCATTGATGCCCTGCTCAGTTTTAGTGTGTTCATTAATAAAATTAAGCAATGAAATCAGTGTTGAAAGCAGCGCAGGGATAAAAATAATCCATCCTGCAATCCGTTTAATCACTGCCACGCGTCCGGCTTGTTGGTACGTCATGAATTCCCCTTGTTAGGACACCTAAAGCAACACGTAAGTTTACCCACAGAAAGTATTTTGCGCCCAATGTTTTAATCAGTTACTGACGTCGTCTGCCGGAAACAGAGCGCACGTGGATATTTTTTGGCGTGCCATATCAGATTTCACCCGCAGAACAGGCGGTGTTAGAGTAAAGCGTCAATTCACTTTTTACGGAGTCCACTTTCATGGCTTATGTTCGCCCTGTTAATGCAGCAATTTTCGATATGGATGGTCTGTTAATTGATTCTGAACCGCTTTGGGTTCAGGCAGAACTGGACGTTTTCAGTAGTCTGGGCGTGGATATTTCTCAGCGACATTTACTGCCGGATACCCTTGGGTTGCGTGTCGATCAGGTTGTCAGAATGTGGTATCAGACGCTGCCATGGCAGGGGCCGACGCAGGACGACGTGTCCAAAATGATCATCGCGCGCACCATCGAACTGGTGGAGCAAACCCGCCCTTTGCTGCCGGGTGTGAACCAGGCGCTTGAGATGTGTCGGGACAACGGATTGAAGGTTGGCCTCGCCTCCGCGTCGCCTTTATTTATGCTCAGGGCCGTTCTGGAGATGTTTAACCTGCAATCCTATTTCCAGGTGATTACCTCGGCAGAAAACCTGCCGTACAGCAAACCTCATCCTGAAGTGTATTTGCTCGCCGCCGGAGAATTGCAGTTTGACCCTCTGAATTGCGTAACGCTGGAAGATTCCTTTAACGGAATGATCGCGACAAAAGCTGCGCGCATGCGTTCGATTGTTGTTCCCGCCAGCGAGTATCGCGATGACCCTCGCTGGGCGCTTGCCGACACGAAGCTCGAGACCCTTGAAGCTTTAGTGCCTGCACATATTCTCTGAGACATCTCTCCGGTTAAACTGGCGCAGAAGCTTTCCGCTTCTGCGCATTAGCCTGCCTCCGACGTACTTCGCATTTTCCCTGCCACATTTCCCCAGCCCGCGTTTAATTTCGTGAACCTTGAACTGCCTCATGAAATAAATAAAACGTTATTTCATTTTTATTGAATTCATATGCCAATGAACCTATGCTTTGTTTACAAGGACGAGCCGGGAGCTCTCCTGCTTCTGTACGCTGTCACTGCCACGCAACGGTCAGACTCCCCCGGCAAGTCCTCCTTTATTGCAATCCAATGAGAGGCACCGACATGCAAGTTCGTCAAAGCATTCACAGCGACCACGCCAAAACGCTTGATACCGCACAATTACGTCGCGAATTTCTCATCGAGAAAATTTTCGAGAAAAATACCTATACCATGACCTATAGCCACATCGACCGCATTATCGTCGGTGGCGTAATGCCAGTGGAAAAATCAGTCTCGGTGGGCGATGAGGTCGGTAAACAACTGGGCGTGAGCTATTTCCTAGAGCGCCGCGAACTGGGTGTGATCAACATCGGCGGACCGGGGCTTATCGTGGTTGACGGAACGACTTATGAGATTGGTCATGAAGAAGCGTTGTACGTCGGCAAAGGCGCTAAAAACGTCGAGTTCAGCAGCGTTGATACGGGTAAGCCCGCCAAGTTCTATTACAACAGCGCCCCTGCGCACACGACGTTCCCCAACAAAAAAATCACGCTGGCCGAAGCGTCGCCGCAAACTATTGGCGATGTTGCCACCAGTAACCGCCGCACCATCAATAAATTTATCGTGCCTGCCGTTTTGGAAACCTGCCAGCTGACGATGGGATTAACCAAACTCGAAGAAGGCAGCCTGTGGAACACCATGCCTTGTCACACACATGAGCGCCGGATGGAAGTGTACTTCTATTTCAATATGGAAGAAGAAACCGCCGTGTTTCACATGATGGGACAGCCACAGGAAACGCGTCATTTACTCGTTCATAACGAACAAGCGGTCATCTCACCGAGCTGGTCAATTCATGCCGGTGTAGGCACCAAAAACTATACCTTTATCTGGGGAATGGTCGGCGAAAACCAGGTATTTGACGACATGGATCACGTCAAAGTCAGCGAACTGCGCTAATCCTTGTGCTCTGCTGCACGGCGGCAGAGCAAATCATCTTTTATGGCGAACGTGCCGTGCAAAAGAGACTTCGAATATGATCCTCAACGCGTTTGAATTAAGCGGCAAAGTCGCCATCGTGACCGGCTGCAACACCGGGCTGGGCCAGGGTATGGCGTTGGGACTTGCGCAGGCAGGTTGCGATATCGTGGGTATCAACGTTTCGGCACCGAACGAAACGGCCGAAAAAATCACGGCGACAGGCCGCCGGTTCCTCGACCTTCGCGCTGATCTGAGCAGCATTAAAGGCATTCCCGAACTCATCGAAAAAGCGGTCAGCGAGTTTGGTCATATCGATATTCTGGTGAACAATGCCGGTATTATCCGCCGCGAAGACGCTATCGAGTTCAGCGAGAAAAACTGGGACGACGTGATGAACGTGAACAGCAAGACGCTGTTCTTTATGTCTCAGGCCGTGGCTAAGCAGTTCATTGAACAAGGTACGGGCGGTAAGATTATTAACATTGCCTCCATGCTTTCTTATCAGGGCGGCATCCGCGTTCCTTCTTATACGGCATCAAAAAGTGCCGTCATGGGGATCACGCGGCTGATGGCGAATGAGTGGGCGAAACACAACATCAATGTTAATGCCATCGCGCCGGGTTATATGGCGACCAACAACACCGAACAACTTCGTGCTGACGGAGATCGCAGCAAAGAAATTCTTGATCGCATCCCCGCCGGTCGCTGGGGTTTGCCGGAAGATGTCATGGGGCCGGTGGTATTTCTGTCGTCAAAAGCCTCGGATTACGTTAACGGCTACACGATCGCCGTTGATGGCGGATGGCTGGCGCGATAACCGTTCAATAAGTGACAGTGGAAAGGCGTATTTTTATACGCTTTTTCCTTTTTTATCATATCGTTGACAATTAGTTACAGGGTGTCTCTTCCAAGATTATGACAGTTTCACTTATACTGGATAAAATAACAGTTATCCAGTTCGGACGCGTCATGACGGCGGAAGGCCATCTCATTTTTTCAATTGCCTGTGCAGTATTTGCCAAAAAGGCACAGCTTTCTCCGGAACTGGCGCACGGTGACTGGTGGCATATTATTCCGGGGTCACTGCTGACGTGCCTGCTGCCTGACATTGATCATCCCAAATCCCTGATTGGCCAGCGACTGAAATGGATTTCCGCCCCGATTGCTCGGGCTTTCGGACATCGCGGATTCACGCACAGCCTGCTCGCCGTCGCGGGGGGAATTTTCCTGCTGCGCACGCATTTCCCTCACGACTGGGTGATTCCTATCGATGCCTTTCACGCCATGATTATTGGTTATCTGAGCCATATTCTGGCCGATATGCTGACGCCTGCAGGCGTTCCTTTATTGTGGCCGTGTCGCTGGCGTTTCCGTCTGCCGCTGATTAACAGCCAAAAAGGCAATCAGCTGGAGCGGACACTGTGTCTGATGCTGGTTGGGCTGACCCTTTTCTGGCCGGACTGGACGCCCATTATTGGTGCAATCAATCCCGATATTTTTAACCATATTCTAAAACTCTTCATTTGAGCAGCATAAAAACCCGACAATCTGGCGTAATTTGATACGAATTTCGCATAAAAGTTATAATGCATTCCTTTTGGATATAAATGATCGGGCACCCAACTGATATTCTTCACGCCAATGCTATGGGATGGTGCAATCCCTTCCGGGAACACCCGTTTGAAAAATTATAAGTTTGGAGTCTGGTATGAATTTTCCGCTCGTGATTAACGTAGTGGTTTTCGTTGCCCTCCTTTTGCTGCTGGGGCAAACCCGCCACAAGCAATGGAGTCTGGCAAAAAAAGTTTTAGCAGGTCTGGCACTGGGTGTTTTATTTGGGCTGGCACTGCAACTGATTTATGGTTCTGACGACCCGGTTCTGAAAACCTCTATTACCTGGTTCAACATCGTGGGTAACGGCTATGTTCAGCTGTTGCAAATGATTGTGATGCCGCTGGTTTTTGTCTCGATCCTGAGCGCCGTGGCGAAATTACATAATGCCTCTTCGCTGGGTAAAATCAGCTTCCTGACCATCGGTACACTGCTGTTTACTACGCTTATCGCCTCTCTGGTAGGGATTTTCGTCACCGGTCTTTTCGGCCTGACGGCGGACGGTCTGGTACAGGGAACGCAGGAAACCGCGCGCCTGGCTGCTATCCAGTCCAACTACGTAGGCAAAGTGGCTGACCTGAGCGTTCCTCTGCTGATTCTTTCCTTTATTCCTAAGAACCCGTTTGCTGATCTGACCGGTGCAAGCCCGACGTCCATCATCAGCGTGGTGATTTTCGCGGCCTTTGTTGGCGTTGCGGCGCTTCAGCTGGTTAAAGATGATGCGGAGAAAGGCCCCCGCGTTCTGGCATTCATCGATACCCTGCAAGCCTGGGTGATGAAACTGGTTCGCCTGGTCATGAAACTGACCCCTTACGGCGTTCTGGCACTGATGACCAAAGTGGTTGCCGGTTCTAACATTCAGGACATCATGAAACTGGGCAGTTTCGTGGTGGCGTCTTACCTCGGCCTGGGTATTATGTTCGTGGTTCACGCCGTGCTGTTGTCTTTCACCGGCGTTAACCCGGCGAAATTCTTCCGTAAAGTCTGGCCGGTGCTGACCTTCGCATTCACCAGCCGTTCCAGCGCCGCCACCATTCCCCTGAGTGTTGAAGCGCAAACGCGCCGTCTGGGTATCCCGGAGTCGATCGCCAGCTTCGCAGCATCCTTTGGTGCCACTATCGGTCAGAATGGCTGTGCCGGTTTATACCCGACAATGCTGGCTGTGATGGTCGCGCCGACTGTCGGCATCAACCCGTTTGATCCGGTCTGGATTGCCACGCTGGTTGGGATAGTGACCCTAAGCTCGGCCGGTGTTGCCGGCGTGGGCGGCGGCGCGACTTTCGCAGCACTTATCGTGTTACCCGCGATGGGCCTGCCGGTCACGCTGGTCGCGCTGTTGATCTCCGTCGAGCCACTGATTGATATGGGCCGAACTGCTCTGAACGTAAGTGGTTCTATGACTGCCGGAACGATCACCAGCCAGTTACTGAAACAGACAGATAAAACGGTAATGGACTCTGAAGAAACAGCTGAACTGGCTCATCGCTGATCCCGGTTCGCTGATAACAAAAAAACCGAAGCCATCTGGCTTCGGTTTTTTTATATCTGCATTATTTATGCAAAAACTCAGAACGGATAGTCGTGAAAACCAATTTGTTCTGAGATGTTGCGCGCAGCGGTATGCAGCATTTCGACGTAATGCGCTTTGCTTTCCTCTGAAAAACGGATCGTTGGGAAAGAAATACTCAGGCCAGCAATCACCACGCCAAAACGGTCAAACACGGGAACCGCGATGCAGCGAAGCCCCTGCTCCTGCTCTTCATTATCTTCGCCATAACCCTGCACGCGCACCTGATCGAGCGCCGTCTGCAAATCATCGGCATTCATGATGGTATTTTCAGTGCTGCGGGTGAATTCAATTTCCTGCAACAACTCGCTGACTTCGGCTTTATCGCCCCAGGCCAGAAGCACTTTACCGATAGCGGTGGTGTGCAGCGGATTTCGGCGGCCAATGCGCGAATGCATGCGCAGGTTGTACATCGAATCGATTTTATGAATGTAGACAATACCGTCTTCATCCAGCGCGCCAAGGTGAATTGTTTCGCGTGTCAGGCGGGACAATTCACGCATCTGAATATCCGCACTGCGGATCAGATCCACATTTTGCAGCGCTTTCGCGCCCAACTCGAATAGCTTTAGAGTGAGCGAATACTTTTCAGACTCCCCCTCCTGCGCCACATATCCCAAAGACTTCATCGTCTGCAAAAAACGATAAACCGTACTTTTGGACATCATTACGCGCTGAGAAAGTTCAGTAATACCAATCTCGCGCTCTTCGCCCAGCGCCTGCAAAATGCCAAAAACCTTCAGAACGGAAGAAACAGAATCGGGTTGCTTATCAAGATCTGCGATAGCCATAGGATGAATTACCTGCTCGCGTAAGTTTTGTTTCAAAAAAAATAGAACGTGGTTTTTATTATAGGGGTAAGCGTCGCGGAGAAGCAATCGGCCCGAAGCCTGAGAATGTAAGAACTGTTAACCCAGTTTCATAACAAAGATATCGATAAAAAATTCATTACATCATGTGACAATTGTCACTTTAACTTCATTAGCGTAGTAATATTCCCCTCTCTGATGACTACGCACTGACATAACTCATGACTCCTACACCCAATGACGGGCTTCCCGTTCCACAACGTTATGGCGCAATCCTCGCAATCGCTCTGGGTATTACCGTTTCGGTGCTGGACGGCGCAATCGCGAATGTCGCGTTGCCCACTATTGCCAATGATTTTCATGCCAGCCCGGCGGCCTCCATCTGGGTCGTCAATGCCTACCAGTTGGCGATCACCATTTCACTGCTTTCGCTGGCGTCTTTGGGTGATATTTTTGGCTATCGCCGTATCTATCAGACCGGCCTGCTTGTGTTCAGTATCACTTCTCTGTTTTGCGCCCTCTCCGATTCGCTGCTGACGCTGACCGTAGCGCGGGTGTTGCAGGGGTTCGGGGCGGCGGCGATCATGAGCGTCAATACCGCGCTGATACGTATCATTTATCCGCAACGATTTCTTGGCAGGGGTGTGGGAATTAACGCGCTGATTGTGGCCGTTTCTTCCGCCGCAGGGCCGACGATTGCGGCGGGGATCCTGTCTGTCGCGTCGTGGCAGTGGTTGTTTGCGATTAACGTCCCGATAGGTATTGTCGCGCTGATCCTGGGTCTGAAATTTCTTCCAGCCAACTCAACCCGCAGTCAGGGGCAGCGTTTTGATATCACCAGCAGCGTGATGAATGCACTGACGTTTGGCCTGCTTATCAGTGCAATCAGCGGATTTGCGCAAGGTATGAATCATATGCTGATTTTGGGCGAGGTCGTTGCGCTGCTGATTATCGGCTGGTTCTTCGTGCGTCGTCAGTTGTCGAAGCCGTTCCCGTTATTGCCCGTGGATTTACTGCGCATCCCTATTTTCAGCCTGTCTCTGGGCACATCACTGTGCTCTTTCAGTGCTCAAATGCTGGCATTCGTTTCACTGCCCTTCTTCTTGCAAAATACGCTGGGGCTTAACTCCGTAGATACCGGCCTTTTGCTGACGCCGTGGCCGCTGGCTACGATGGTGATGGCACCGATTGCCGGCCGTCTGGTCGAACGTTTTCATCCGGGGATGCTCGGCGGCATCGGGTTGATTGTCTTTTCGTTCGGGCTATTTTCACTCTCTTTACTGCCACCAGAACCTTCGCATCTGGATATTATCTGGCGCATGTTGTTGTGCGGCGCAGGCTTCGGTTTGTTCCAGTCTCCCAACAATCACACCATCATCACTTCCGCACCGCGTAACCGCAGCGGGGGCGCGAGCGGGCTACTGGGAACCGCCCGCCTTTTGGGGCAGACAACCGGTGCGGCAATGGTCGCCCTGATGTTTAACCTGTTCCCTTCTCACGGAACGCATGCATCATTAATTCTGGCAGGTACACTCGCCGGTACGGGGGCTCTGGTCAGTCTGATGCGGATGACGCAAAAAACCAGCAGCCAGAAAGCGGCAGAAAGTTCTAAATAGCCGCCTCCTGAAAGTAAAATGCCTGGCACAAGCCAGGCATTTTTTTACGCATAAACCAACGGACGTTTATTTAATATACTGACCGCTGCGCAGCGCTTCGATACGTTTGTCCAGCGGCGGGTGAGACATAAACAGCTCACTGAAAGACTTCGATTTGCCGTTGATACAAAACGCCATCATGCTGCCCGCTTCCTGCGGTTCATGGCTTGTTTTCAGACGCTGCAATGCTGCAATCATCTTTTCACGCCCCACCAGTTTCGCCGAACCGGCATCCGCGTAGAACTCACGGTGACGCGAGAACCACATGGTGATAATGCTCGCCAGAATACCAAAGACCAGCTCAAGCACCGTCGCCACGGCAAAGTAAATCATCGGGTTGCCGTTGCTCTCTTCGCCGTCACGGTTGCCGGACAGAAAACCAGAAGCCACCTGCGCAATCAGACGCGAAATGAAGATCACGAAGGTGTTCACAATCCCCTGAATCAACGTCATGGTGACCATATCGCCGTTAGCAATGTGGCTGATTTCGTGGGCGATAACCGCTTCGGCTTCGTCCTGATTCATGCTTTGCAGCAAACCGGTGCTCACTGCCACCAGCGAGGCGTCGCGACGCGCGCCGGTTGCGAACGCGTTAATATCTGGCGCGTGATAAATCGCGACCTGCGGCATGGCAATGCCTGCCTGCTGAGACTGGCGACGAACCGTTTCCATCAACCAGCGCTCAGTTTCATTTCGTGGCTGCTCAATAACTTCACCACCCACCGAACGCAACGCCATCCACTTCGACATCAGCAACGAGACAATAGCACCACCGAAGCCAAACAGCCCGGCCATGATCATCAGCCCCGGCACGCTGCTGGACTGGATGCCCGTCAGGCTTAACACCAGCCCAAAGACCAGCATAACCGCCAGGTTTGTCAGCAGGAACAACGCTATACGCATCATAAAATTTCACTTCCTCATTGTTATTTCTTTGTTATTGATTGAGTCACACCACCGGCACATAGCCTGCCCGGCTGTAGTGATCCTATGGGCTTCTTGCCCAGATTCAAGAGTCCCTGCCCGCTAAAGGCCCAAAATCACAATACTTTACATTTTGAAGGGTTTTATTTCACAACCACTGCTGAAATCTATGGAGTTTCCACGCCCCCGACGCGCTTCCGGGCTCGTTTTGGCACATAAAAAAAGCGCACCGGAGTGCGCTTCTTCATCTGACCACCGGGTGAAGGATTACTTCGCCGCGGCCTGGTCGCCCTGAGCTTTTTCCAGATTGCCCAAGTCAACGGCAATGTGGTCAGCTTCATCGAGATAAGGGTCCGGTGCCACATAGTCTTTCGGCAAATCATCGAGAGATTTCAGTGGTTTCTTACCTTCGCGTTTGAAGCGTTCGTTCAGGCGGCTCAGACGTAATGCATCATCCTCTTTGTCCTCTTTATCACGCTGGGCGTAATTCAGGGAGGCGGTATCACGTTTGTCCTTCAATGCTTTATAACGGGCGATATCTTGCTGGATATACTGGAACTCAGGATCCTGCGCGATACGGGCTTCATGATCTTTCAGTAATTCAGGCAGGAACGGTTTCATGTCGCCCAATTTGCTGTAAGTCGCCGCGTTAATACTGTCCCACGGAAGCGCGTTATCTTCGAATTTTTCACCCGTTTCAATCGATTCAATACCGGTTGGCATCAGAATATCCGGGGTAACCCCTTTACGCTGAGTACTGCCACCGTTGATACGATAGAATTTCTGGATGGTGTACTGCACAGAGCCCAACGCAGGCCATTCCGGACGCAGCATCTGATCATAGATGCGGTTCAGTGAACGGTATTGCTGAACGGTCCCTTTGCCGAAGGTTGGCTCACCGACAATCAGCGCACGGCCATAATCCTGCATGGCTGCTGCAAAGATTTCCGATGCTGACGCACTGAAGCGGTCAACCAGCACCACCAGCGGACCTTTGTAGTACACGACGCCATCGGTATCGCTATCCTGGCGGATACGACCGTTGTTATCGCGAACCTGAACAACAGGGCCACTTGGAATAAACAGACCTGACAGAGAAACCGCTTCAGTCAGTGCACCGCCGCCATTAGTGCGCAGATCGATGACCAGACTGTTCACGTTTTGCTTCGCCATTTTCTGCAACTGGACTTTGACATCATCTGTCAGCCCCACGTAGAACCCAGGAATGTCCATCACGGCCACTTTTTGAGCGCCGACATTTTTGATGGTCATTTTGACCGCGCGATCTTCCAGACGGATTTTTTCACGAGTCAGGGTAATGACGTGGTTTTTAGCATTTTTGCCCGCAGGCAGGATCTGCAGGCGCACTTTGCTGCCTTTAGGTCCTTTGATGAGCGCGACAACGTCATCGAGACGCCAGCCGATCACATCGACGATAGGGGTAGGTTTGCCGGCCTGAACCTGGCCCACACCGACAATACGATCACCCACAGCAATGGCTTTACTCTTGGCCGCCGGGCCTCCAGCTACCATTGAATTGATGACAGTATAATCATCGTCCCCCTGCAGAACGGCACCGATACCTTCCAGAGACAGGCTCATTTCGGTATTGAACTGCTCAGTGCTACGAGGAGAGAGATAATTGGTGTGCGGGTCAATTTCATGCGCAAAGGCATTCATCACCAACTGGAACACGTCTTCGCTGTTGCTCTGAGTCAGACGTTTCATCGCAAAATGATAACGTTTGGAGAGCACATCACGAATTTCCTGATCGTTTTTACCGGTCAGTTTGAGGTTCAGCTCGTCATATTTGACTTTTGCATCCCACAATTTATCCAGCTCAGCGCGGTCTTTCGGCCACGGTGCTTTACTGCGATCAAGTTCAATCGTGTCGTTGCCAGTGAAACTCATCGGACGCTCAAGCACTTTCAACGCATAGTCATAGCGTTCAAAGCGACGTTTTTGCGCCAGATTGAATAAGGCATAAGGCGTGGTTAACTGACCGGATTTCAGTTCCTCACCCAAAGTGGCTCGCTTATCACTAAACTGCGCCACGTCGGAAGCCATGAGTACGTTATGGCCATAATCGAGCATGTTGAGGTAACGGTCGAAGATTTTCGCTGAGAAATCTGAATTAAGGTCGAACTGACGATAATGTGAACGGGTAAAGCGTGCCGTAACACGCTCGCTTACCGTTGCATCTTGCGGATCTTGCGTTAAGTTAGGGAGTTGAGCGAGAGTTACCGGTGCACTCTCGTTCGCTGCAAAGCTGGTATTCACCAGCCCTGCCCCTGCCATTAACAGACCCGCGATAACGCTTAATCTGACAAATTTGTTCATGCCTGAGTTGGCCTCCGTATCAGAACTGCAAGTGTTCTGCGCGCACGATCATCGCCAGACCCGAAGAGAGCTGAACGCGAACACCGTCTTTGGCAATTTCCAAAACGGTGGCATCCATCGCACTCTGACCTGCTCTGACTTTGATTTCCTGGCCAATTTGCAGTTTTGAAATGTCTGTTACTGGCACCTGACGCGGTTCACGTTTTTCCTCACGCGGTGGGCGAGGTGTACGTGGTTTGCGATTTTCCTGACCAGCCACAGCTGCGGGCGCATTTTCACGACGCGGCGCAGGTTTTTTAGCAGCCGGACGTGGGCGACGTGGCTCAGTGGTTTCACCGGCTTCACGACGTTTAGCCTGTTGTTCTGCACGTTGTGCCTGAACGCGGGCTTTTGCTTCTTCCAACTGTTTACGGGCATGTTCGACGTGCTGCTCTTCGAGAACGCCACATGAGTTACCATCAAGGTCAACGCGTTCAGCGCCAACTTTAACGCCGTACAGATAGCGCCAGCTTGAGGTATACAGACGCAGAGCAGAGCGTAACTGAGTTTTGCTCAGATTCTCTTCACCTTGCACGCGCTCGACCAAATCCGCAAAGATACCGATCTTTAATGGGCGTGCTTCGCCTTCGGCGGTAAAACAGAGCGGGAACCGCTCAGCCAAAAAGGCGATGACTTCTTTACTACTGTTCAACTTAGGTTGATTTTCCATGAAATTTCCTGATTACAACGGGTTTGCCAACCGGCGCAGGCATGAACAGGCGCCATTATAATGACGCCATTATTAAATGCCACGTTATCCGACGATCAACTTACGATCAGATTGACATATTTTTCAGCATCGCAGTTTTCGAGATGCTGGCAAAGCCCGCTGACTAACTCTGTCAGCCCCTGTTCATCGGCTTCATCGAAGCGCTGATAAACGGTGCTATCAATGTCTAATACGCCGATAACTGTGCCTTTCACCGTGACGGGAAGGACAATTTCGGCATTACTTGCAGCGTCACAAGCGATGTGGCCCGGGAAGGCATGTACATCACCGACACGCTGAACGGCATTTTCCGCAGCTGCGGTACCGCAAACGCCTTTTCCTACCGGAATACGCACGCAAGCGATTTTACCCTGGAATGGCCCCAGCACCAGCGATGAGCCGTCCATCAGATAAAAACCTACCCAGTTCACGCCGTCAAGACGTTCAAAAAGTAAGGCACTGGCGTTCGACAGAGTCGCAATAAAATTGTTTTCTCCGCCGATCAACGCGCTCAAATCACGTTTTAATTCCGTGTAGAATGCTTCTTTATTCATGTAGTAACCAATAATAACCTAAGGGCACTGAGCCGTTCTGGTGTGCTTAACCTCTCTAAAATAAGCATTAAATGCCCATATGAACAAGGTTAATCCTGTGTGACATCAAAAAGACTCACCTACAATAACTGTTTGCCGACCGCATAATACGTTATTTTGTCAAAAAAACCTGGCTGATATTGGCTCAATGGCCTCGCCTGCCCCCGCTGGGGATGCGTAATTGTAACAACAGGTATTCTTTATTATTCCAGGTACTATGAAAATACACACAATTTCAGCCCAACTGCCGCACGTTCGCTACCAGCGCTGCAGTGAATGTGACTACCTTTTTGCGCTTCCTGCGCTGCTGCGGACGCAAACGGCGCACTGTCCCCGCTGCAATGCCAAAGTTGAAAAGGGCCGGGTTTGTTCTCTGCCCCGGCTGATCACCATCGCCATCAGCATTTTATTGCTGATGCCGTTCGCCTATTCCGAACCGCTCATCAGCATTCGCCTGCTCGGCACACGCATTGACGCCAGCCTGCTGGAAGGCATATGGCAAATGTCGCGCCAGGGTGATCCGGTCACCGCCAGCATGGTCGCGTTCTGTACCATCGGCGCGCCGCTGACGCTGGCCCTCTCCATTCTTTATCTGCATTTTGGCAGCAAACTGGGGATGAACCTGAGACCCGTTTTGCTGATGCTTGACCGTCTGAAAGACTGGGTAATGCTCGATATTTATCTGATTGGCATGGCCGTCGCCAGTATCAAAGTGAAAGAATATGCCGACATCAATGTCGGCATCGCGCTGACGGCCTATCTGATGATGACCCTCATGGTCACACTGACGATGATTAACCTGAATATCGAACAGCTGTGGGAAGAATTTTATCCGCAGCGCCGGCCCAAAGGCGTGCCTTCTTCGCTGCGTTTGTGTCTGGCCTGTAAATTTACCGGACAACCTGATGAACGCGGCCGCTGTCCGCGTTGCCATGTGCCGATGCGTCTGCGCTATAAGCACAGTTTGCAAAAAACCTGGGCGGCGCTGATCGCGGCAATTATCTTTTTGATCCCCGCGAACTTGTTGCCCATTTCAATCATTTACGCCAACGGGCAACAACTGAAAGACACCATTTTTACCGGCGTCGTATCGCTTGCCACGTCAGGTAACGTGCCGATTGCCGCCATCGTTTTTATCGCCAGCGTGCTGGTGCCTTTTACAAAGGTTATCGTGATGCTGACGTTACTGCTCAGCATCCATTTCAAAGCGATTCAGGGATTGAAAACGCGTATTCGTCTCTTACGGCTGGTGACCTGGATCGGACGCTGGTCAATGCTCGATTTGTTTGTTATTTCATTGATGATGTCGCTGGTAAATCGTGACCAGCTTTTGTCTTTTACAATGGGACCGGCCGCCTTTTATTTTGGCTCTGCCGTGATCCTCACCATTCTTGCCGTTGAATGGCTTGATAGCCGCTTGATTTGGGATGCACATGCAACAGGAAACGCCGAATACACCGACTGAAGCACGGATAAAACACAGGCGCCGGATTTCACCCTTCTGGCTACTGCCATTTATTGCTTTACTCATCGCCGGATGGTTGATTTACAGCAACTATCAGGAGCGGGGAACAACTGTCACTATCGATTTCCAGTCAGCGGCGGGCATCGTTGCGGGCCGAACGCCGGTGCGTTATCAGGGCGTTGAAGTGGGTTCAGTCGAATCCATCAGCCTGAGCAAAGATCTTCGTACCATTCAGGTGAGGGTCAGCATCAAAAGCGATCTGTCCGACGCGCTGCGTGAAGGGACACAATTCTGGCTGGTGACGCCAAAAGCGTCGCTGGCGGGCGTGTCTGGCCTCGATGCACTGGTGGGCGGTAACTACATCGGTATGATGCCCGGCCCTGGCAAAGAAAAAGATCACTTCGTCGCCCTGGATACGCAGCCGAAATTTCGTCTGAATACCGGCGAGCTGATGATTCATCTGCACTCGAAAGATCTGGGTTCACTGAGCACCGGTTCGCTGGTGTATTACCGTAAAATTCCTGTCGGCAAAGTCTACGATTACGACATAGAAAGCGGTAACGACGGCGTGACGATTGATTTGCTCATCGATAAACGCTTCGCCAATCTGGTCAAAGACAATACCCGATTCTGGAATGTCTCCGGCTTTAAGGGCGATTTCAGCCTGAGCGGCGCAAAGGTTCAGATGGAAAGTCTGGCGGCACTGGTTAACGGCGCGATCTCGATGGATTCTCCGGATGACGGGCATCCGGCAAAAGCCGATCAGTCTTACGTACTTTATCCTGATCTGGCGCAAAGCCAGCGCGGTGTGGAAATCGATCTTGATTTACCAAACGGCAACGGCCTTTCCGAAGGGCAAACACCACTGATGTATCAGGGTTTGCAGGTCGGGACGCTGACAAAAATCACCTTGCAGCCGGATAATAAAGTCACCGGGAAACTGACCGTCGATCCTTCCGTGCTGGATATGATGCGCACCGGTACGCGTATTGAAATGAACAGCCCGAAACTCAGCCTGAATAATGCCAATATCAGCCAGTTGCTGACCGGTAATACGCTGGAACTGATCCCCGGCGACGGCGATGCGCAGAAACACTTCATCGTTCTCGACAGCAACCAGCGCCTGCTTCAGGATCCGGGCACCAGCAAGATTCAGCTGATCGCGCCGCAAAGCTATGGCATCGATGCGGGTCAGCCTATCAAATTGTATGGCATTACCGTCGGTCAGGTTATCGACCGCACGCTGACAGATGAAGGTATTTTGTTTAATGCCGCCATCAAACCGGAATACAAAAACTTACTGCATAAAGACAGCAAGTTTGTGGTGAACAGTCGCGTTGACGTGAAACTGGGTATCGACGGTATGGAAGTGCTGGGTGCCAGCGCGCAGGAATGGGTCGATGGTGGCATCCGCATTATTCCGGGCACCAAAGGCGAACCGGCACAGAAATATCCGTTGTACAGCAACGCGGAAAAAGCGGCTGAAGGTATTCAGGGCGACCAGCCCGGCGCAACACTGACGCTGACGGCGAAAAGTCTGCCAGACATTCAGGCCGGCTCCATTGTGCTTTACCGTAAATTCCAGGTGGGCCAGATTGTTAACGTACGCCCGAAAGCCAGTGAATTTGACGTTGATGTCTATATTTTGCCGCAATACCGCAACCTGCTGACGGAGAAAAGTATTTTCTGGGCAGAAGGTGGCGCGAAAGTTCAACTTAACGGCAGCGGCCTTACCGTTCAGGCATCACCGCTCGACCGCGCACTGAAAGGGGCGATCAGCTTCGATAATTTTGAAGGCGTGCTGACCAGTAAGGGGACCAAGCGCATCCTTTATGCTTCAGAAACCTCAGCACGCGCCGTAGGCAGCCAGATCACGCTCAATACCTACGATGCCAGCAAACTCTCAGCGGGCATGCCGATCCGTTATCTGGGGATAAATATCGGTCAGGTCGAATCCCTGAAACTGGATCCTCAGCTCAATCAGGTTGCCGCTAAAGCCGTGCTTTATCCGGAATACGTCGACAGTTTTGCCCGCCGTGGCTCGCGTTTCTCGATTGTTTCGCCTGAGATTTCAGCCGGAGGCGTTAGCAATCTCGATACGCTTCTCCAGCCGTATATTAACGTTGAAGCCGGTAAAGGCGTGCCAGCACGTAACTTTGATTTGCAGGAATCCACCATTACGGATTCCCGCTATACCGACGGGCTGGGTATCGTGGTGGACGCAGCAGAAGTCGGCTCACTGCAAATCGGTACACCGGTGCTGTTCCGGGGCATCGAAGTGGGTACAGTTTCGGGCTTCTATCTGGGCGCGATGGCCGATCGTGTGAATGTGACCTTGCGGATCAGTAAAAAATACCAGTATCTGGTACGCGAGAATTCCGTGTTCTGGCTGGCATCGGGTTACGACTTACAGTTCGGCCTGACCGGTGGTGTATTTAAAAGCGGGACATTCCAGCAGTTTATCCGTGGCGGGATTGCCTTCGCGACGCCGCCGACCACACCGCTGGCACCGAAAGCCGCTAACGGTAACCACTTCCTGCTCAATCCGGAAGCGCCAAAAGACTGGCAAAAATGGGGAACGGCGATCCCAAGAACTTAAACGTTTTCCCCCTTTCAGAGGCCACCTTCGGGTGGCCTCTTCATTGCATCACGGTAACGTGCGCGCCTTCCTCTGCGTGTAAATATGGTAAACTCACCGGCAGAAAACATCTTCAGTTCTGGAACCCTACTCTTGTCAAAACTCACCACTGCCAGCGATTTCGCTGATAAATTACCCGCCGCCTTTCTGGACGCCACGCGCGCAATCATGCCAGCCAGCCTGACCATGGAAGATTTTATTGCGATATGCCAGCGACCTCTCCGCCCCAGTCTGCGGGTCAATACCCTGAAAATCAGCGTGGCGAATTTTCTCGAAATGGCGTCAGGCTATCAGTGGGCGTTAGAGCCGGTGCCATGGTGCGCGGAAGGTTTTTGGATCAACCGGCACGCGCTGGATGATTCCCGTTTAGGGAATGCGCTGGCGCATCTCGCCGGGCTTTTCTACATTCAGGAAGCCAGTTCCATGCTGCCCGTGACCGCTTTGTTTGCTCACGACACGCAACCCACGCTGGTGATGGACGTGGCCGCCGCGCCGGGGTCAAAAACCACACAAATTGCCGCGCAGATGGAAAATCGGGGTGGCATCGTTGCCAATGAATATTCGGCCAGCCGTGTGAAAGTGCTGCATGCAAACGTCAGCCGCTGTGGCGTGAGCAATACCGCCCTGACCCACTTCGACGGACGCGTATTCGGTGCTGCGTTGCCCGAAACGTTTGATGCCGTTTTGCTTGATGCACCCTGCTCCGGCGAAGGCGTCATTCGAAAAGACCCCGATGCCATGAGCAACTGGTCAGAAACCAGCGTGGCAGAAATTGCTGCGACCCAGCGCGAACTCATCGACAGCGCGTTTCACGCATTAAAACCGGGCGGCGTTCTGGTGTATTCCACCTGCACCCTGAATGCGCTGGAAAATCAGCAGGTTTGCCAGTGGTTGATGGAAACCTATGCGGGCGCCGTGGAAACGGAATCACTTGGGGATTTATTTGATGGCGCGCAAAAAGCGATAACGCAGGAAGGCTATCTCCACGTATTCCCTCAAATTTATGACAGCGAAGGTTTCTTTGTTGCCCGTTTTCGTAAAACAAACTCCGTACCACGCCTGCCTGTTCCCGGATATAAAGTCGGCCGCTTCCCGTTCTCGCCGCTTTCGCGTCAGGACAGCGCCGAAATCATCAAAGCCGCCGCCAGCTCAGGACTTTCATGGCCGGAAAAACAATACACCTTGTGGCAGCGCGACAAAGAAATCTGGATCTTCCCGGCCGTGCTGGAACCCCTATTTGGCAAAGTCAGATTTTCGCGAATTGGCATCCGCCTGGCAGAACGCTTTCCAAAAGGTTTCCGCTGGCAACACGAAGCCGTGGTCGCTTTCAGCGTTAATGACGCCAGCAACCGCTTTGATGTAGATGACGAACTGGCACAAAACTGGCTGCGTGGCGTCGATATTTATCCTGAAAACACGCCGACGACGGATGAATGCCTGGTGACATGGGCTAATCAGCCGCTGGGGCTTGCAAAAAAGATCGGGAGCCGTATCAAAAACAGCCTGCCACGTGAACTGGTCAGAGACGGAGCAACGCGACACCACACGCTATCGAACGATTAATGACTTAAACTCTTTTCGTGATTTTCTGTGCCACAGGGTCCTCCTGCTGGCGCAGATTATTCTAATAACGCTTCCTTAAATTCCACAAAAAATAATTCAGCGGCGCATTTGAACCGATGCTGTGCAGGTACATTTTTAGGTGAAATCGGAATGACAAACTTCACAGAACAAATGACTGTGAAAAATTTTGTGCTGCATATATTGGATATCTGTTTATTTTATCCAGAAAGGTGAATGGAATTATAAGTAGGAAAAATCCTAGCCTGACATGTATTATTGCCCTCAAGATAACATTGCCAGTGATATATCATTTGTAGATATAAATCATCGAGCCTGATGTTGAGTAAAGACCTGCCAGTCGGAGAAGTATCATGTCGGATGAAATGAAACTCGAATCAGCAGATGGCCTGCTTTTACAGCAAATGGCCAGTCTGCGGGATATTATCGATAACAATTCTGACTGGATCTGGGAAGTCGATGCACAAGGACGTTACGTCTTCTCCTCAAACAAGTGCATCGAGTTTCTTGGCATTCCGCCCGAACAAGTTTTAGGCAAAACGCCCTTTGACTTCATGCCGCCTGATGAAGCCAAACGCGTAGGTGAACAGTTTGCTGCGATTGTTGAACGTCGCGCCCCTTTTGGCGGATTGCTTAACCGTAATATCCGCCCGGATGGCACAGAAGTTATTCTGGAAACCAGCGGGGTTCCGTTGTTTGATAACGACGGTAATTTTCGCGGCTACCGGGGTATAGATCGCAATCTGACCAGCCTGGATCAGTCGCCGGGACAGCGCCTTTTTCAGCTCGAAACCATTTATTCCAATGCCCCCGTGGGCCTGTGCTTCATTGATTTGCAAATGCGTTATGTCACCGTGAATGATGCGATGGCCAATATTATTGGCCTGCAACCCTATGAAGCCATTGGGCGCAAAATCGGCGTATTTCTGCCAGGCCTTTCGCCTCTGCTCAGTAATGCACTGGAGCTGGCGATGCGTAATGAAACCACGCCTGACCGTGAATTCTCCGTTCCGGGCAAGAATCAGGTTTTCTTCGTGCGCATCAAAGCGGCCTGCGACGGCCAAAACCAGCTGAACGGTCTTTCTGTGGCGATGACGGACATCACCAGTCTCAAACGTATGGAGCGGGCTCTGCGCGAAAGTCAGGAGCACTACCGCAATATGGTGGAACTGAACCCGCAAATCCCGTGGACCGCCGATCCGCGTGGCATGCTCAATGACGTCAGCTCGCGTTTTCAACGCATCACCGGTATGACGCGTCAGGATATTCTGGCGGATAAATGGATCCAGAGTATGCATGTCGAAGACCGCCGCGCTGCGGTTCAGACCTGGGAACAATGCCTTAAAACCGGCGCGCCTCTGGATATTGAAGTCCGCTTTTGCCACGTTGATCGTGGCTGGAACTGGATGCGTATCCGAGCAGCGGCCAGTTATGCGCCAGACGGCTCAATTCAGCGCTGGTACGGCACCGCGGAAGACGTTCATGAACGTAAATTGCTCGAACTGAAACTGGTTAAAGCCAACCGTCGTCTTGAAATTCAGGCGCGTACCGACTCATTGACCAAGCTGCCGAACCGCCGCGAATTTAAAAAAGTGCTTAGCCACGAATATATGCGCGCAAAACGTAACCGTACCCCGCTGACTGTAGTGATGATCGACATCGATTATTTCAAGCATTTCAACGATCATTACGGTCACCTTTCAGGTGATGCCTGCCTGCGCCTTGTTGCCAGGACATTGCGAAAATCGCTGAAACGCAGTACCGACGTGGTGACCCGTTTTGGCGGCGAAGAATTTGCGGCGATATTGCCGGATACCGATTTGAAAGGTGCCTGGATTGTCGCTCAACACATCATGGAATCAATTGAAACGCTGGGCATCAAGCACAGTTTCAGCGAGTTTAACCGCGTGACCATCAGTCAGGGCATTGCGACCTACAGGCCAGATCAGGATCCGGATATCGAAGATCAGTCGGATATTGTCAGTGCAGCGGATGAAGCGCTGTATCTGTCCAAAAATAATGGCCGTAATCAGATCAACGCAATGCCGGTCTCCATCAGATTCAATCCACTCTGAAAACAGATTGAGGAGTCTGGGCGTTATGCAAAAACCGGCTCCTAATCATCTCCTTTTTGTTTAGCGCCTTCTGAAACCCTCTTCTTCACTGACATGAAAAAATCCAGTGGCACTTTTTGTGCTGTCGGCTATTCTCAGATCAGGCTGACCAACTGGTCATACCTGATGTTGCTGAAATCACCGGCGCTATCTTGGCAAGGAGTATCTGATGGGAAAATCGAGTATCAGAATTGGCAGTTATGAAATTGACGATGCACATCTTTCAACGCCTGAAGCAAAGGGTGGCGATAAAGTACATATACCGTGCAAATCAGATCCTGATTTGTGTATGCAACTTGATGCCTGGGATGACCTCACCAGTGTCCCGGCGGTTGTCGATGGCCGTCATTCTGTGTTGTACAAGGAAAAGTACGATAAGCAGAATGATGAATGGATTATGCGACTGGAGTAACACAGCATGGCGAACGGGATTGAGTTCGCCATGCCGCTTGCGGTCAGTTTGTATTGGAAACCAGAGCAATTCCCCGCCCGGCAAAAAATCGGGCAAAAGTTTCTACCGGCAAAGTCACATCCTGCTGCGTGGTGATATCGTGACCCGACGGGTTATGGAAAGTCACAAATCCGGCATTAGCCCGTGTGACCAGAACCAGATGTCCTCCCTTACCCGGCGGAACAGATTCAGGAATACGAATCGACGGATGCACTGAGGCAATAAAAAACCGGTGCAAATTCAGCTGTGAAGCAATATCTTCCGCAGAAATATCCACTTTAACCTGTGCGGTCAGCCCTAATTCCTGACGTAAATACTCAACAAACGGCGCATAAATCAGCCCTTTGATATTATTCCCTTCACGGACATAAGCGCCATACGCCAGACTGCGCTGGGTTAGCTCAAGAATGGGCACAACGGTTCCTGAAACCGCCGCCAGCACCATTTTCAGGCAGCACATTCCGCAGACATGATTAGCCCATTCGATAAATTCTTCCTGAGAAGCCGCACCGGACTGACGCCAGAGGCGGATATCGCTGAGCGCAATATCACCGGCGATAATCCCCGCGGCACAGGTCGGATCTTCCCACTGGCTGAAATACGGTATTTCCGGGGGTGAAAGCGTATGGGGGTTTGCTGAATTGGCGGACATGACTCATTCCTGAACGACAGATCGACAACATCAGGTAGATCTTATGCCTGGTGTTTTTTTGGCCTGATTTTCCTTATCAGGCCACGTGATGAGATTAGAACTTTTCGATCATCCGGAACTTCATGAGCAACAGGGGCATCGTCGGCTCAAACATTTCGTACTCTTCGAAGAAACGCTGGTGCTCTTTACGCCAGTATGCAAGCGTTCTGTCACCTTCACCTTCTTCCCAGGCATGCTGCTCGGTCACCTGATCAAACGGAACCTGTTTTACTTCCGTCAGTTGTACTGCACAAACCGGATTGTTACGGCCATCAACCACAACAAACACTTCGCCCGGTTCGGGTTCCGGATCGTCATCAAGATTTGAGCAGGTCGCTGTTTTAGTACCGGCGATAACACGCTTGGCCAGCTCATCTGCTGACGATTCAGTATCACCGAACGACCAGCGTTCTGCGTCCCTGTATTTAAGCGGGATCTGCGGGATCATAATTTATCCTTTCAATTGAGATAGTTCACTGCCATTACAGTTAAACATTAGCACAAAAAAACCCGCCGCCGCGGGTTTTGAACGCAAAGCATCAGGCTCAGGGCTTACAATTATCCGGCATTTTCTGCGGCCACTGGCGCGCGCTACCGGCGCCGTATAAAACAGAAATACCGCATTCTTTGTCAACCCGCGCAAGCGGTTTGCCTGTCTTATCGAGCATCATCGACATTGCAGGTGTCGAGACAACGGCAACCCCACCGTCGAACGGGGAAACTGCACTGTAAACAGGTGCGATCACGTAGTTGCCCTGCATATCCACAAAGCCGTAAGCATTATCTGCTTTAGCAAATGCCAAACCGTCCTGAGGCAAACCGAGATCGGCGTAAGAAATTGCATCAGCCGGTTTCCCCTGCCCGTCAATCCAGGTTTTTGAGCCATCAGCGCGTGTCAGGACCGCATGTCCGTCAACCATACGGCTGGCGAAACCTGCCACAGTCAGAACCAGTTTGCCGGTATTATCGACATAGCGGGTTGCGGCTTCACTGTTTTGCGGATCATAAGAAACAGACCACGTACTGCCCGTAGGGATGTCCCATTTCCCTTCAGGCATCGAGGCTAAACGCGCACCTTTGTCGTCAATCAGCTCAGATCCGGCAGCTGTTGAACGCAATGCGCGCCCTTGTACAAAACGGGATCCCTGAATATCGATGGCGGGCTGGATCTGCCAGTCACCCTGCGCGGATAAATAACCTTCCTGCGGCTGACGGGATAGTTTCACCCAGTCGCCCAGCGCGCTGATACGGGTTTGCTGCTCGTGAAGCTCGATATTACCTTTGGCGTCCAGCAGCCAGGATTGTCCGGCGGCTGACGTTGCCAGAATACGGCCATCGCTAAACTGATTCACCGCTAATCCTGCAGTCGGGGCAATTCGGGTTTTCGTATCGTTGCCGATAATTTCTGCAATTACGCCGGACTCAGGCTGACTGTCAGTCGCCGGTTGTGTCAGCAGCCAGAGAGCGGAATTGATGCGCCTAACGTTGGCATATTTAGCGTCCACCACCGTTTTGCCCTGACCGTCGAGTATTCCCCAAAGAGCATTTGGCGTCTGAACAGCAACCTGATTGCTGGCATAATCACCCACACTCAGATAGGTAGGTTGAACGACCATTTTCTGATTGATGGCATCGCAAACTCCCCACAATGCTCCTTCCGCCGCCGTTTCGTGATAGCGGAACCAGCCGTTACCGACTGACTCGAGATCGAACACATCCGGCAGATTATAATGCTTACCCGCGTGGTCGAGCGCCGTCAGCTTGCCGTCCAGATAATCCAGCGCATAGCCTTGAACAAACGGAGAAATGTTATCTTCTGTCAGAGGAATGATCACTTTCCCTTGCGCATCAATCACCCCGGTGCCGTCAGCCGTTCTGACAATAAATTGCCCGATATCCGCGCTGCTGTCCGCTGATTCGATATCCTGCCATTTGTTGTCAATTTGCAGAGAGCCGTCAGGTTTAAGGAAACCTGCACCTGTTTTGCTGGTTCCTGCCTCAGGTCGAATCAGAGCCAGTGGCGACTGCGCGGTAACGTTTTCATCACCAGCGTTGAGCGGTTCAATCCGGCTATTTTCAAGCGCGCTGATCGTCTTCTGATTCAGCAGCGCCTTTCCGGTCGCATCAACAACATTGACGACATCGCCCCGATCATTGCGCAGCCACAGACGGTGACTGATCACTTCCGCACTAGAAATTTGCGCCAGCCAGCCGACATTCTGAGCACCACCAATCATTCCGCCTGAAGGCGAAATTATCGCGTTCACTTTTTTCTGCTCACCGCGGGTAGTCAACAAAAACTCACCGGTGGTCTGCCCCCACGGTTCGCTGGCGATAGGTAATGTAAGAGGTTGTTTACGACCGGGAACAAAAACGGTGAGAGTATCTTTTGCCGTTGGGTTGAGGACATAGTCACCCGAAACCCGCAGAGCGGCGGCGTCAGAATCGCTAAACGTTGCGATAACGACGGCGGAGTTATCCAGTAACTTCACGCCATCCGCCGTTTTTGCCAGCCAGAAAGCACCCGTCTCTTCGCTCACAGATAAATACTTGTGCTCATCCTGAACGCCGTCTGCCCGGATTAACGTAATTCCGTCGGAATTCTTCGCAAGTGCAACGGCAGGATTGCGCGGATCGAGAGTCATTGCGATGTACTGTGGCGCAACACGCCAGGTAAGATTTTCATCTACAATGCCGAAGCCTTTACTGGCATCGAATGCGATGAATAACCCCTGAGAACCAAAAGGCTCTGTCACTTCCATTTTGTCTGTTGCAACATGGCGGACACCATCGGGGGAAAGAAGCACGCTGTTAAACGACAACTGTAAGCGAGCCGGAAGACCATTACTCAAAATGGCCTCGTCCACGAGATCATCAAGCGCTTTACCAACCTGCACACCTTTACGATCGATAATCTGTGATTTCCCAGCCACGGTGACGACGGCTAAACCCGATTCAGTAAACGGTTGTACCGCATCGAAACCAGGCTGAATCAGCCAGTTCCCGTTGGTATCGATGAATCCCCACTTCCCCTGTTGTTTAGCCGCTGCGACGCCATAGTGATAATCGCCGACATCGTCAAAGACAGGTTTAATGACCAGTTGCCCCTGATTATCCAGAAAGCCCCAGCGCTCTGAGGTTGCATCTGCTGCAGGCAAAAGCACTGCGGCACGTCCTTCGCGAACATCACGAATACACAGGTTTTGTACTACCGGCAGCGCATTACGCAGTTGTGCATCGTTTTGCGAAGCAGGCAACGGAGTAAAGCAACCGGAGAACTCTGCCGCATTTGCAGAAGCTGTCAGCGTCAATAAGGCCAGTGCGCCACTGGTATTCAATGCGCAAATAAGTGCTGTCCGTAGCCTTGAAGGTTTGCTGACAATCATTAATTACCCCCGGTACCGCATGATGGCGCTTTAACAGGCCAGAGATAAGCGCCTTTTACGTCCACGATTACGCGCTGATTACAACGCACCTGAATTTTCGCCTGAACGGCACCTTCCGCGTTCAGCAGACTGACTACACCTTTGCCGCCCGCCCAGGCATGTTTCTCGCTGAAATCATCAGCCCAATCAAATTTAGGCAAAATAGCGAAACGGCCGGTTGTGGTGATATAACCGAACAGGTTTCCGTAAGTCGATTTTTTCATGGCCGTGGCAAAGTTATTATTCATTGCGCCAACCTGATCAAAATAAGAACCGATCAGCTTCTTACCTTGTTGATCAACGAAACCATAAAGCCCTTTGTTATCACGTAACGGAATAACACCGGCACTGGCTTTGTTTGCCTGCAAACTGTCGAGCCCGGCAAAACGCTGGATCTCATTGCCTTCATTGTCATAAAGCACGGTTTCGCCGGTCACGTCATCATTCATAGTCAGACGCACCAGCGAATTAAGCGGTAAAGCTTGTTCAAAACCATCCAGCGGAACAGCACCGTGATCATTGATCAGTGTGGTGTGACCGTCGCTGACCGCACGGCTCCAGTTCAGGGGTGAAATGAAATTGAATTCTGCCGTATAAAGAGGCTGAATTTGCCAGTCACCCTGCACGTTAATCGCGCCAAAGTGGGGGGAGAAACTCAGCATTACCCAGTCGCCTTGCACTGAGCTTGATGAAGCTGCAATCGCTTTACTGACAGGATAACGGCCCGCGCTGTCTAACAGCGCCACGCCTCCTTCTGAAGGCTGAACCAGCCAGTGCCCCTGTCCGACGGATTGTGGCCTCGCAAGCAGATCTTCAACGATAACCTGACCGCTGTTTGCGCTGTAAAGGCTGTAATGACTGGAGAGATCGCTGCGTTCGCCCGGTTGATCATTATCAGATAAAGTGAAAACGTCCTGCCCGATATATTGGAATTTACCGCCGCGGCTCGAATCCGGAGTAATTGCCCATGTGCCGTTGGTTCCGATAACCCCCCATCCGGCATCGTCTTTCGCCAGAGCATATCCCTCATTGAAAGACTCGATTTGAGTAAACTGAGGGACGGCTTTGATACTCTTGCTCGCAATATCCCACAAGCCCCAGCGGCGGGCATCGTTCGTGCCTTCGGTGTAATACAGCAGTCCGCCGGAAATACGCTGAGCGTTTTGTAGAATATCCTCAGGCACATCGGTTGCATTGCCATTACGATCAATTAAACGTTTGGTGTCGGTATTATTACTGTTTTCTACGGCCCAGGTGTAATCACCACTAAACGTGTTGATCTGCTGATAAACCGGCTGGATAACCCATTTACCCGCACCGTCTACTGCACCCACTTTTTGAGTTTGTGTATGGATGATCAGTGGAGCCTGGGAAGCATCAGCATCGATTGCCGCCCACTGAGGGTCAGAAAGAACATTACCCTGCGAAGTCAGTATTGCCGGTGGTTTTGCGGTATCGGCAGGTGTCAGAATCGCCCATGGCAGTGTGTGCGATGCATCTGCAGTAGCTTCCGGTAGTGCGGCGATATCTTCTGCCAGCACTGATGTACCGAGCGGCTTCGCCTGATAATCTTTCAGTGCTGCGAGCGTGGCATCATTAAGTAACGCAACGCCATTATTGTCATAAACCTGAACAACCTGCGGCACCTTGCTCTCTGTCTGCATAATCCATAGGCGGTTATCCTGTTGCAGGAATTGAGGTTTATTCACTTTCAGGGAAACAATCTGGTTATCGGCTCCAACAATGATGATGCCTTTGCTGCCCGTTCCCAGCGTGGCCTTTCCCCAGACGATAATCTTCTCGGACTGATCGGCAGCAATATCCTGAATTTTTTCCAGTTTTCTGCTGAGCAATTGTTTCGAATTATCGCTGCCGGTTACCAGCCAGCTACCGGAGGAAAGAGGACGTACCGATTTATACTGTTCTTTGTTTAATGAAACGCCCTGACGATCAACAAAGCTCCACAGACTTTTGATTTTGACCGCGACTACGTCGCCACTGAGCTGGGGTTCATCACGGGTTTTCAGGATCATGGGATCAATGACCCAGTCACCGTTTTCGTCCAGATATCCCCAGTAACCGTCGTTTGCTGAATCACGCTTTTTCGCCGGGATAAGCCCTGACTGCGGCAAATCAAGTGCCATAACATCGTCAGGCAGCGAAAGAGAACGGTCCGTAGCAGCATTCCACAACGCCGGGGAGACCTGCGTTTGTACGCTGGCCAGCGCCTGTCCGCCTGCAAAACCCTGGCTATCCAGGGAAACGGCAAACGGCAGCGTTTTCACAACTGCGCCTTTACGGTCAATTAATGCCAGGCGATTATCCGTGACGACCAGCGCTGTACCCTGTGCATTGAAATCAGTGGCGCGGGTAAAACGGGGTTCAATAACCCAGTGCCCTTTCTTATCGATATAGCCGTACTGATCGCCTTTTTTCACAACGGCGAGATCATTAACAAATCCACGGGCGTCGCTGAAATCGGGTTTGATTGCCATGTGCCCGGAGGTATCGAGATAACCCCACTGTGCCTCACGTGATAACCCAACCAGTACAGCGGAAAGTCCCTGTTGAAAAGGTAACTGGCACTCTTTGGCCGTTTTTGCATTGCCACATGCCCGTAACGGTGAGTCATCCGCGTGTACCGGCAGGCTAAAAGTCGCATTCAGAACCAGGGCTAATGCGCTGAAGTTACTGAGATGTTTGAATTTTTCGGAGCAAATCATCCGATGCCCTTATAACTGGAGAAAATAAGAAAATGTAGCGCACGTTTTTTTTCATCACCCGCATTTTGCGCAGGTGAGACGGTAAAAATCCGATAATAATCAATTTCAAGCGCACGCCTATGCTATACACCTATAGGGTGTCAGCTTGTGAAAGAAAAAGCAGCTATTTTATTACCCTGTAACGAATGAATGCACTCCATCGCTGCATAGAAAGATAATCTTCAGATGTTACCATCCAAAAAAATTTCCCACCGGTTATTAACCGCGCAACTACATTTACGCTGCATCAGCAAAAGTATGATCGTTTTCATTTACAGATGTATGACTGGCGAATAATTAATCTCCAAAAGAATCTAACAAGTTTTGATTAAAGTCATTATTCCCCCTGCTTTAGTCTGGTTTTATAGGGTAAAGAGCGTTATGTGACCAAAATCACTCCCGGTCTGGGTGGCGTAAAACCAGGTTGTGTTCGGTTACAGCGTATTTCAGGTACTTTATCTTCATTGGGGAAAGTCATGCCTATCGTTCGAGCCAGATTGAGTCTGTTTGGTGGCGACACCGTCGTCATTCGTTGTTCAGAAAAATGCCACATCCATCTGATGTGTGAAAATGATATTGAGCGAAATGGACGTCACTCAGGTTTCGGCGATATTTTGATGGTTAACGATCAGAATACAGCCTACGTTGGCATCCCTTATAAAGGGACCTGGAATGTGCTGATCGATTCCCAATGTGATTCTCTGGAGCATTCCATTAGCTACATGCCTGCATAATCCTGATTATCTCCTCTTTGACACTCTTACTCTCTTGAGACGTCGTATCAGGCGGATGCATAACATTTGCCTGATATTTCTGAACATTGCCTGTTCCGTTACACGCAACACAACGGTATAGGCATGCCGCCAAACCGTCCAGAGTCAAAATCATTAATTGCGTAACATCGCGTAAAAACTTTAGCTTGTTACATCAATTACATATCGTGATTGAATTGAACATTCCATAATTTTAAAAACTCAGTTTTTACTCTTATTAATTGATTGCCAGCCAGGTTTTCACATTGCATTCTGTTCCCTGCAATGACGTGGCACCGGTCATCCAGGCCGGATATCTTCCAGGCAAAAACAGATCCTCATAATGAATAATAAATCATTTTGCACCATCGCTGACGTGGCCGACCTTATTCCTGGGCTGCGTGAAGTTCGTCAACACCTGCATCAGAATCCTGAACTTTCCAATGAAGAATCTGATACCGCCGCTTTAGTCGCCGATAAACTTCGGGCACTGGGCTATCAAGTGACCTCTGGCGTCGGCGGTCACGGAGTTATCGGATCAATGACACTGGGAACAGGCAAACGCAGCATCGGCATTCGTGCAGATATGGACGCCCTGCCCATCACTGAAATGACGGGAGTTAGCTATGCAAGTCAGTTGCCGGGCAAAATGCACGCCTGCGGCCATGATGGACATACCGCAATGCTTCTGGGAGCCGCCGGGCAACTGGCGCGCAGTAAAAATTTCTCAGGCACAGTGAACCTGATTTTCCAACCCGCTGAAGAAATTGGTTTCAACAGTGGCGCAGAGCGTATGCTGGCCGAACAGCTATTCGAGCGCTTCCCTTGCGACGCCGTCTACGGTCTTCATAATCATCCCGGCTACCCGATCGGGAAGATGATGTTCCGCTCAGGCCCGTTTATGGCAGCCTGCGATACAGTAAATATCACTGTTCACGGCAAAGGCGGGCATGCCGCACGCCCTCATATGACTGTTGATCCGATTCTGGTCGCCAGCAGCCTCGTTGTGGCGCTGCAATCCATTATTTCCCGTAATATCGATCCCAATGAAACTGCCGTTATCACCATCGGCTCATTACATTCAGGGCATGCCTCCAACGTGATCCCGGAAACTGCGCGCCTTGAAATGAGCGTCCGTTCATTCGATGCAGGAGTACGCAAAATACTGGAAGAGCGTATCCGTACGCTGGTATCTAACCATGCCGCGGGCTATGGCGCGCGCGCTGAAATTGAATATGTACCGGGATATCCGGTGCTGGTTAATCATGATAAGGAAACGGCGTTCGCACTGGAGGTGGCAAAAGAGCTGATCGGTGCAGATAATGTGGTTGAAAATCTTGCGCCTATTTCCGGCAGTGAGGATTTTGCGTATTTCCTGCAACAAAAACCCGGCTGTTTCCTGCGCCTCGGAAATGGCGATAGCGCCGTACTGCACAACCCCGCCTACAACTTTAATGACGAAAGCCTGAGTTTCGGTGTCGCATACTGGACGCGTCTCGTTGAGCGTTATTTAACTGATGAATAACCAACCGGACTGTTACATGTTGCAGAATAAACTTACTTAGGTTTGACATAAATCGACACTGAGTTTGTTACCTTTATTTCCGAGGAAAACATTTCTTCTCCTGTGTCCACTATGAACTGTCCTTCATAGTGTGTAAGACCCTCGCATTACCCCTTTCAGCCCGCCCCGAGCGGGCTTTTTTTTATTCGCAGATTAGCCAGCATTATCTTGATAACATGCCGTGAGTGACGCCGGAGTGTTTGTCGTAAGCGTCACCCATCTGATGGAAATTTTACTTGTGAGTAAAATCGATCACCATTCTGCCTTTAATTTTGCCCTGTTCCATTTCGTGGAAAATAGCATTGATATCACCCAATGGACGTTTAGTGACTTTGGGTACAACTTTACCTTCAGCGGCAAACTGGAATGCTTCCGCAAGATCTTCACGAGTCCCTACCAGTGAACCTACAACCTGAATGCCATCCAGCACCAGACGAGGAATATTCAGGCTCATGGATTCAGGAGGCAGGCCGACAGCGACGATACGGCCACCGGCACGCATGGCGTCAACCGCAGAGTTAAATGCCGATTTCGCTGTGGCCGTAACAACAGCAGCGTGAGCACCCCCCACTTTTTCCTGAATGATTTTTGCTGCATCTTCTTTCAGCATATTGATGGTCAGATCTGCGCCCATTTCAGCGGCAAATTCCAGTTGAAGATCGTTCACATCGATAGCGATAACCTTGGCATTGAACACATTCTTAGCATACTGCAACGCCAGATTGCCCAGACCACCCAGACCATAAATAGCAATCCATTTACCTGGTTGAATGCCTGAAACCTTGACCGCTTTATAGGTTGTCACACCCGCGCACGTCACGCTGCTGGCGGCGGCAGATTCCAAACCGTCCGGGACTTTCACCGCATAATCAGCTGAAACGATACATTCCTCTGCCATACCGCCATCAGCGGTATACCCCGCATTTATAACCTGACGACAGAGTGTTTCATTACCGGTGGTACAGTATTCGCAATGCCCGCAGCCTTTGAAGAACCAGGCGACGCTCGCACGATCACCCACTTTCAGCGCTGTGACGCCCGGACCAATTTTCTTAACGATACCAATGCCTTCATGGCCCAGTATCACGCCAGTTTTGTCACCAAAATCCCCATTTTTTACATGTAAATCCGTATGACAAACACCACAGCACTCCATCTGTAAAAGTGCTTCACCATGCTCTAATGCACGAAGAGTTTTCTCAACGACATCAACAGAATGGTCTTTATTGACAACAGCAGCTTTCATTTCCCTTTCCTCTCATTGTGGCGGAATATCAAAGTTAAAACTGTCACTCTATAACTGCAATACAAATAATAACTATTTCAGAAAATACAATACATTATGAATGTATTCTCAGTTTGGCAAATTGTGCAATCCCCCCACAAACCGGGATACAGTCCTAAAATAATCCCCGGTCAGATAATATTGTTCGTTCGAGAACGCCCTGCTGATACACTTTCCTATTGATTTTTCGAAAGAATTTATTATTGATCGTCGAGGGCTACATCTTGCTTTGGAATCTCCTGACCTATTTTGGCGACAGCATGCTCATATTGCCCACCGGATTAACCCTCGCGTTGTTTATCGTATGGAAGGTTAAAAGCCCCGCCACAGCGTTAACCTGGCTGATTACTCTTGGGATCTCTGGCCTAACGGTGAGCATCTCAAAGCTGTTGTTTCTCGCCTGGGGGATTGGCAGCAGTACATTTAATTTTACAGGCTTTAGCGGACATACCACGATGTCCGCCACTTTATGGCCAGTGATGTTCTGGTTAATAGGCCAACGCTTTCAACCTGACAGACGCAAGTTGATGGTTACTGTTGGGTATATTATTGCCTTCATGGTGGGTATCAGCCGGCTCGCATTGCATGTTCATTCAGTGAGCGAAGTGGTCTCAGGGTTTATTCTCGGGAGTATCTGCAGTGGAATCTTTTTATATACGCAACGCGACTGCGACATGCGCTATTTCACATTCACTCCTTTGGTTTTCCTGCTTATTCTTCCTCTGTCCCTGATGAGTTATGGCAAGAAAGCACCGACGCAACAACTGATCGAACAGATCGCCTCACAAATCACAGGCAAACAACCCTGGACGCGGGCAAAACTGCTTGAATAAGTGGCGAAATCCACTGGGAAAAGGCTGTTGCTATCAGAGCTGATTTGCAGTTATGGAAGAAGCAGGAGGAGATGCAACTTACTGATTTAAAAAACAGGCAAAAAAAAGACCGAATACTAATTAAACCAATATTAATCAATGGATTAAAAACTAGTTGGCGACATAATGGCGACAGTTCCCCCCATCTGACGCGTAATCAGCTTTTTGTGATGAACCAATTTGCGTTGATTTAATCCGCACGCTTGAAGCCTGATAAGCCCGCTTCATTCTCCAAGCCGCCTTTGATGTTTCAAGAAGCAGTTAAATTTCTGAAGCGGACGTTGATGAAATCAGGTTGCATTAGCTGTCATATAGTTGAAAGATACGCAACTTTGTCTAATAGCTTTTCTCAAAATGGCATCGTACTTCCAAGGCAGTTTAAGTGACTGTTGTGAGGATTTTTATTACAAATAAATTAATATTGATGCGGGATTTAACCCACTATTTTTATTTAAGAATAGCTATTATTCTACTCTCCATTTGATTGATTGTACATTTAACCATAGCTGAATACTCCGCAGATTGACTAGCTTCATTTGTTATTAAATCATCGTAGATAATTCTTCGAGTCGCTAGGGGGATAGTAGAATCGAGAATATTTTGGATTATTAGAAGTATCTTTTCAATTCTTTCCTTTCTTTGCTCGATTAACTCTGTCCTGTTTAATTTCAATATTTTCTCAGTTGACAAACCTTTGCTATCAAGTCCAAAAACAAGTGGGCCTGCAAACATCAATATGTTCTCTGGGTGTCCAACATACGGATCCTGAATGTCAAGCATGAGAGGATCTAAATTAGATTTGTTCTGATTACAAACCTCACAAGCTAATGTTAGATTTACCCATTCAAATCTTTTTGACTCATCTAAAGACTTAGGATAAATATGTTCAATATCACCATGATGTATATGCCGCAACTTACTCTCGCAATAAGCGCACTTCCCATATGTTTCTTTAACTATCTGTTCTTTAATTTCTTTATGATTGTACCTTGACTTTAAGTAAGTAGTTGATTCAATATTATTAGAAATGTTTGCCAAATGTATTTTGGTCCATTCAGCACCATTATCAGTAAGCACTTTAGGCTCAGTAAGCTTAGTTAACTTAATCATGATAATTATTACCCATGATATTACTCAAAGCCTCAGGGTAAAATTCACTTAAACCAACGACTTCTAATTCCTGACGTAATTCCTCTAACCTATCAGCAGTTATTTTTTCTCCTGAAAATCCAGCACAAATACGTTGAAGTTCATCATCAGCCCACTGAGGTATCGTAACAGGAACACCTAGAACCTCCCTAAGAATTTTATTTGCTGTTGCGGCCTTTTGTCTTAAATCCAACTGAAAAGAATTAACTTTTTTCAGATCATTAACTGCATCATATTGCAACGCGTATACGTTCGATTCTTTTATTGAAGATATTATAAATGGGCTATGAGTAACAACTATAAACTGCACGTTTGGAAAGGCAGAGACCAAATTATTAAGTAAAGTTCTTTGCATAGCAGGATGAAGATGATTCTCAGGCTCATCAATAACAACGGTAAATAAATCAATATCTTGTGCGTATAAAAGTATTTGCCATGCAATATCAATTAATGCCATTATCCCACCAGAAGTGGAGTCTAATATGAAATCCCCCGATTTAGTTTCAAGCACTACGTTGGGCATTTCAATTTTAATATTTTTGAAACCTATTTCAGCAGGCAGTAATTTTTTCAATATATCAATGAATCCAAGGAATGTATTTTCTATCTTTTCGTTTTTCTTAACAAAACTATTTCCTATACCGAATGATGCCATTGAAATTAAGGACTCTTTCATCATCGTAATTGGGCTACCATTGAAGGATTTATCTTCAAGATGCTGTTTGTAAGCACTAGTGTGTTTTTTATAAGAATCATAAGGATTGATAACCGTAGCAGGGATACTCGTCACTTCGGAGTAACTATTTGAAGCACGATGGGAATGTATGAACACCCCTTTTATTTGATTGTTTTTATTTTCAACATTTATCTCATATTCTATTTTATTAAGATTTTTATTAATAGAAAGAGTTGATTTCTCATCATCTGAATATGTTATGCATCCTATTTCATGTATACTACCCCCATGTGTTCCATCACTTTTACTAATTCCATCGTCATGGTTTTTAAATACATACTCATCAATTTTTTCATCATAAGTAGGAACAGCCAAGAATTTATGACTCCACTCCAAATGCTGTGCTAAAATTTTCAGTATTGTCGATTTCCCTGAACCGTTAGCCCCTGTAATGATTGTCACTCTCTCATGAAAATCAATATCAATTAAATTAAACTGACGCCAGTTAGATAAATAAATTTTTTTAAATTTCATTTTAAGCCTCTTTACTTTTAAATAAAAATAACACTTTATCATTGTGCAATAGCCAATGTATAAAATTATATCCATCTATAGCGCTCATAGAAACTGATACGCTTTAACCACCACGGCTATATGTAATTTTTTAATAGGGCTACAACTAAACCTTTTGCTATAACTTCATTAGTTGAACACTCAAATTCGCCATCTTGACCGATAACGCGCAATTTACTCCCTGGACGCCTAGAAACCGCGTACACGTCTAAAATACCATCAATGTCTAACAGCCATGAGCCATTCGATATTTCGCTAATACCCATTTCAATCAACCACGCTGATTTACCACTTCGCACAAAGTTCAAGTTATTAAGGTTGACACCATCTGGAACGAACGTCTCATCGATATAGCAAAAACCATCCTCATCAAGTTTCCCGGCCAGGAGTAATTTCTTGCTGATCATTGGTATTCCCGAGGCGGCAGTTTCCACTTGCGAGGCTATGCCCATTTCGCCCGTAGCTAACCATTCGAGGGAGGCACCGGTGTCCAATGCACAGGTAATCACAACGTCGCCAGGAAAGTATTCTCTACGAACCCATGTACTAATCGTTCCTGTAGAAATCTCTAAATATTCACTTAATTCTTTTTGAGTCGTGAAACCGTAAGCGTCCAAAATTCGTTTAAGAACTGACTTCCCACCTGCAGATAACATTTTTTTTAACAATGTTTTACCGCTGTCTGTTCTCGCACTTTTTGAGATATTAGTATTTTTTAGATTTGCATTTGCAAATAAACCAGTTACTAGCCACTTTAGGTCTGCACCAGTGTCTAATGCGCATTTGATGATAGCGTTGCCGGGAACGCTTCCCCTCTGCACCCAGGCACTGACGTTGCCAGGAGAGATTTCCAGACACACAGCCAGCTCTTTCTGTGTTGAGACGCCATAAGAGGAAGATAAACGATCAAGTACTTCCGACGCATTAGGTTTAGATTCAGACATTGCCCACCTGAAAAATACAAAAGCATTTTACAAATCTAAGTTTGTATTCTAAAGTGACAACACACCACATGTTACACAGTAGAACTCAAACTGCTCAAAGGGAGATTTTGCTTTATGTCTGACCAGAATGCAATTCAAGTGGCCATTGATAAGAAAGCCGTTTCTAAGGAACTGTTAAACTCTGTTGTTTCCCAACTCCTGCCTGCATTGGAGTCAGCCCTATCTGCAACCATCGTGAACTCAATAAGTTTGCAACTGACTACGCTCGCCAATTCCCCAACAATTTCTAAAAAAGATTTTGCTGCAATTAACGGCATCAGCTCCGCTGTCCTCGAAAAGTGGATCGCTAACGGCGTTGTCCTGCTTGCACCGACGCCTTCGACCACTATCACCCAGCAACGCAAAAACCGAAAAACAGGTCAAATGCAAACTGTTGTAATGGAACGTCATGGCAATGCCCTGATCAATCTTGAGGCCTGGCGTGAAAAAAACCGTCAGCAAGCCATCAAGTGCCGCTACATAAATCGTTGAGTCAGATTATTCAAACTAGCAGGGACTAACAATGTTTGATTATCGCGTTTCCAAACACGCTCACTTTGACGATGCATGTAAGGCATTTGTGAATCGTCATAACCTTACCGAACTTGCCGCGCTGATGGGAACTAAACCCCAAATCCTGCGCAATAAGTTTAATCCTGAGCAACCTCATAAACTTACCTGTGAGGAAGTTCTTTTAATCACTGATCTGACTGAGGACGCAACTCTTCTCGATGGCATGCTTGCACAGATAAATTGCCTGCCGTCAGTACCGGTCAATGAAATTGCTACTTCTAATCTTTCAACCTACGCACTACAGGCAACTGCCGCCGTAGGTTCTATTGCAGCTGATGCAGTGAAAGGTGGTGCGGTCAGTTCTCAGCGTCGAATGTCCTTACTCGAAGGTGTAAATGCCGGTATTCGCCATCTATCGCTGATCGGTTTAGTTGTTCAAGGCCGAGTACAGGCATCGCCTGCCCTGGCATCCGCAGTTGGTGCTATTGCAAGCGTCACGACAAATGGGCTGATGTGACTATGGCTGTTTCTATCGCTCCATTTTTAAAACAGCAAAGTCCATCTCGCCATTTCGGCCATGGTTGCATTGAATTACCAGGCGGAAAGCGTTGGAACCCTTCAATGTCACAAGCCACTGCCCCGCAGGCCGTGAGAAATCCAAAACCGCTTTTAAAGCGTCTGTTTAGTTGAGGTGATTATGTCTTTAGTGAATGAAGAACATATTCAAATAGGCAAGAAGCATCTTTCCAGAATTAAAGAGATGTTTGATTTCAGAAAGAATGTAGCGCAGGAAACATTTGATACTCAACCGCTGCACATGCGTAGAACAATCTGTTTTCATGCTGGCTTATCTCGCCGCCATCTTGAGATGAAGTTTGCTGAATTAACGCCGACGGAAAGGCATCAAGTAGTTGCGGCGCTAAATTCTTTGCTTGGTTTAACTGAATCACTGCCCAAATTTATCAGTGATGATGATTGCAAGATAAATATTAAACACTAACCCGTATTCAAACTAATTGGCGTCAACTCGCCGGGCATTCGTTTGCCCAAAAAAGGAGTTCTGCATGAAAAATATGATTGATAACACCCGTCAGAATATTGTTGGTTTTCCAGTTATGGGCATCGATTTAGCTTCACCAGAACGCGATTACACATCAGTTCTTGATTTGTCGTTGATGCTCGACACTGCTCGTAATGAAGAACGCGCTAATAGAGCGGTGGTGTTTGCCGGTCGCCTTGAAGCGATTGCCAGTTTCATTCTCAAACGTGAAATGACAGGAATTGAAGCTGCTGAAGCACTCCGCATCGAAGCTAACCGAATTCAAAGTGAAGCGGAAGCGTAACTATGGCTGATGTACTTGACGCCGCCCAGGAGCGCGCTGATCTCGTCCTTTCCGCCCAAATCCAAGCCGCCCGCGCAACTGTTGCAGGCGTTTCAGCAATGTTCTGCATCGCGTGTAATCGTCCGATACCAGAGGAACGCCGTGCAGCTCTGCCAGGTGTTGAGCTTTGTGTCTACTGCAAAGAACTCGCCGAGTTGAACGCCAGACATTACAGAGGAAACAAGTGATCGTTTTCTCAGTGGCATTACTCATCCTGGCCTGTATTAACGCTGGCTATCTGGTCATTGATATCAAAGACGGTATGTAATGCAGACCAGCCGTTTTACCCCTCAGATTAAAACGCCCGAAGTCTGGGCGTTTCCCTGGAACAAACCACGCCAGGCCGTTTCTGGCCTGGAAAGACCGCTTACCCGTGATGAATACGATCAGGGGCAAGCTGTTTTAATCAGAGTAAAAAACCTCTCTACGGATCTGCGGGAAATTTTCACAGGCCGCCATGCGTATCTGCTGAAAACGCAGGGCATTCACGCCGCAAATAAATATCTGGTTTATACCCTTGGTCGCAGCATTCTTCCCCGCGTCGAAGCGGTTAATGCCGCTCATGCGATGAATGTTAAAGCCTCCATGAAATTCATGTCTGAGGCAGACACTTATCACAACCTGCCGAGCATGAGCGATAAACCGCTGCGCCGGTTCGCCCAGGACATTGTCGGACAGCTGAAAGAAATCTATGAAGACCGTTGTGATCAGCTTCTTGCTCAATACAACGGGGATAATTCGATTCTTTTTGAGAGTGATACCCAGTGCGAGCTGTACTGCGAAATTGCCGGTATGGCACAGGCTTTCAATGTCACGCCGATGTATTGGACAAGGTATTGCAAAGATAAACTGGATGCTGTTTCCGCTATCGCTGCCATGTCGCGCCTGGTCAATCCAGACTGGTGGTTACTCCAGTTGAAAGGTCAGCGCACCCGCTGGCGTGAATCTTTACTGATCGCCATCGGCAAAGTGAACCGTGACGCTTCCCCGTACGCCAGTAAGCAGGCTATTCGTGAAGTGCGCGCGCGCCGTCTTTCCAATCTCGACTATCTCAAAAGCTGCGACCTGGAAAACATCGAAACCGGCGAGCGTTTCAGTCTGATCGACAAAGTAATGGCGAGTATTTCTAACCCTGAAATCCGCCGTATGGAGCTAATGAGCACGATCGCCGGCACTGAAAAATATGCTGCTGCAAATGGCGACGTCGGGATGTTCCTGACCATCACCACCCCTTCCAAATATCACCCGACCCGCATGGTTGGCAAGGGCGATAAAAAACGCGTTCAGCGAAATCACGCCTGGGACAAAGAAGCCTATACCCCGAAAGATGCGCAGCGTTATTTGTGCGGGATCTGGAGCAAGATGCGCACCGCGTTCAAGGATAGCGGCCTGTCAGTTTATGGTATGCGCGTTGTCGAACCCCACCACGACGCGACGCCGCACTGGCACATGATGTTATTCACCAAGCCAGCTATGCGTCAGCCGGTGATCGATATCATGCGTAAATACGCTATGAAAAAAGATGGTGACGAGCGCGGCGCTGCTAAAAATCGCTTTGACTGTAAGCACCTGAACCGTGGCGGCGCGGCGGGCTATATCGCCAAATACATCGCAAAGAACATCGACGGCTACGCGCTGGAAGGCGAGCGCGACCACGAAACTGGCGAGCTGCTGACAGATTCTGCTGCTGCTGTCACCGCCTGGGCTGCTACCTGGCGGATCCCCCAGTTTCATCCTATCGGCCTGCCTACAATGGGTTCATACCGTGAGTGCCGCCGCATCCGTTCCATCAATTTGACTGAAACCTTTGACGAAGAAGTGGAAGCCGTTCGCGCTGCTGCTGATGCCGGTGACTTTATGGCGTACATGTCAGCCCAGGGCGGCGCGAATGTGCCTCGCGACGATCAGACTGTGCGTGTAGCCCGCCGAGTTGCTGACGAACTGAACGCCTACGATGAAGAAGTGAAAAAGGTTGTGGGTATTTTTGCGCCTCACCTCGGCGATTCCCGCGTTTATGAAACCCGTACAACACAATGGCGCATCGTTTCTTCTGCCGTTAACGTTGAGGTTTTGACCTCCAAAAGCGCCTCCGGCGCGCCTCGGAGTCCTGTCAATAACTGTGGGTTAGGTGGAAAGAAACAGGCTACAAATTGGCGTGATAGCCAGGCTGGGAGCGCGCCTACAGCGTCTAATTCTGACAACCTGCGAGTTATTGACTGGACAGACACAGCCGCCGTGAGGGCGATTGTGGCGCGTATACGAGAGGAAACACCGAGAGTCAGCAAGGCGCAGCGAGGTTTTGACCCAACAAAGGGGCGCGATGTTGCTCCATCTGCAAGATTGACGCCTGAAGAACGGGCGCGATTGCCTCAGATTGAACAGGAATTGCTTAAAAACGATATCAAAGCTCAAAGATGGGAGCTGGAAGCATTAACCCGGGGAGCCAAAATCAGTTTTGGTGATGTTGTGATCCATCATCCCCCTCTTATGGACTGGCAGGAATTTTATGACGACTAAGATTGTTTAAACATTCATCTAAGCTATTGGTTAAAATTTAACATTCAGTTTTTATTGGAATTTGTTAAGAAATGGTAATATTATACTGTATAAATAAACAGTGCATTGGAGTGAGTAATGGAATCCTCTCATGAGCTAAAGATGGCTTTGATAAAAATCCGGCTTATGGCTGACATCGCACAGTCAGGCCAGTGCAGAAATGATGAGTACGCACTGGTGATGGAAATGATCTCTGATATGGCAGATAGCGTTCTGGATGAAGAAGACACGCCGTCAGTGCCATTCTCTGTTTACGACGATGAAGAATAGCCAGGAACGCGGGCGATCTCACTTTAATAGCTCTGCATGCAGTGAGTGCATGATTTTGCATTGTGATCGCCCTGCTCTTTTCTCCCCGCGACACCAGTGCTGACGTGGATCACAGTGGATCACGCAACTGCATTAAAAGCGACCTATAAAGCGGGCAGGCGTGGCGGGGATAGCATTGCGCGCTGTGCAATCAACTTCCACAGGTTCCTCTGATTCAACAAAAAAACACAAGAAAATTTTCTATTTATTTGATGATTTTCTTTTAAAAAAAACTTAGCATGTGAAAAAGGAGAGAATATATGCTTGAATCTATTGGAGTAAACAACTTTAGAAGTTTTAAAACTGAGACTACCATTGAGCTTAAACCAATTACGGTTTTTGTTGGTAAAAACAGCAGTGGAAAAAGTTCTGTATTACGTACATTCCCTTTATTTCGACAGTCTCTTGAGTCCAATACTACCGGCCCAATATTATGGTATGGACGTTACGTTGATTTTGGTGATTTTGAGGAAGTTATCTCTAATAATTCATTAAAAGATACAATTGAATTTAAATTTATCCTTTCCATAAGTGAGGATAGAAATAAAAAATTCAATAGGTATTCTCATCGAATCGCAAATACTGAGGACACTAAGTTCGACGTAAGACTAAAACTCAAGGCTAAAGATAAAAAAACAAAAGCGAATGAAATAGAAATAAAATTACATGACGTCACTATAAATATATATATTGGAGACAATGACAACGCAAGCTTTAAGATTACTTCCGGCAAAGTTGTAATCGAGAAAGATGGCCTTGTGGCTACAAATCTTGGGCAGTTTATTCCTCGAGTTTTATTGAAAAAAAAAGAGGAAGTAATAAGTACGACGACCGGAATTAAGAACCAATATTATTCTAATAGACCATATCAACCAAACGAATTAGAGTTAACGTTCCTCCAGTCAGGTTTAAAAATCCTAAGAGAATATTTCCATACAAACACTGACACAGACAAGATATTAAATGGCCTTGATAGGCTTGGTTTTGTCAAAAAAGACGTGTACAGATACCTTCTTGAGGGAGTATTTAAAGAACAAAGATTCTTTGTTAACAATTTCAATAAAGATCCAAGCGCCATCGTAGATAAAATTTATCCATACACTATTGCTTGGAACCTGAATTCCATATTGAACATTATTAACTCAGAGTTGACTGAAATATTTTCTTCAATTAGATATATAGCACCACTCAGGGCAACCTCTGAACGATTTTATAGATTCCAAGATTTACAAGTGGATGAAATAGACCATACAGGTTCTAACCTTGCAATGCTGTTAAACTCACTGAAACCAACAGAAAAAAATCAATTTGAACAATGGACAAAAGTCAATTTTGGATTTTTTGTAAAGGTAAAGCAAGATGGCCCTCATTTCGCTGTCAGAATTGTAACTGATAGTGATGACACAGAATATAATATTAGCGATATGGGTTTTGGGTATTCTCAAGTCTTGCCTATTTTGACTGCTATTTGGATGGAAACAGAAAGAAAGAAAGCCATTAAAGATAAAAAAATTATTTTCATAATAGAACAACCGGAACTTCACTTACATCCCGCCTATCAACATACCTTAGCTAAAATTTTTGCAAAAGTTATCGCAAAAGCTAAAGAAAACTCGATCAATATTCAAATAATATTCGAAACCCATAGTCAAAACATGATCGAGTCTCTTGGCGAGTGCATAGAAGATAAATCTATCGATATAACACCAGATGACATTTCAATTATTATTTTTGATAAAGAGAATGGAAAGTCCACTAATACTTCCATATCAACATTTGATGACGATGGCATGCTAAACAATTGGCCTATTGGTTTCTTTTCAGGAAGATGATCATGATAATTAAAATAATAAATATAGAGAAAATCAACTTCTCAAACATCTCTCACGCACAAGCAATTGAGAATGTCATTCGTTCTTTTGGAGAAAAAAAACACATAATAATTGCCAATAAGGATTTTTTCGAAAATGTAATTACTGAAAAAAACGGTGTCTTTAGCAGAATATTAAAACAATCTGCGGAAGAGGCTCGTCGGGCTCAGATGGAATACTCGTCATTACTAAAATTCGTCAATTTCAATGTAGTGCTTGATTTCAATATTAAAGGTAAAGATTATCTATGGAATCAATTGCACGACTCAGAAACATTGACTGTGGGGCCAGATTTTTTTGTTGATTCCGCATCTGTTCAGGATGCCTTAATCGTTTGCGAAGATGTAAATGATTCGGATTTTTATAAAGTAATTGCAAGCTACTATTCAAAAAAAATAAAAGCCAACCTTTTAAATATAAAATTTCAAGCAATTAATGGTGGCGGAGGAAGCACTAAAAGAATTTTCGATAGAAAGGTAAACAACCTCGAAGTAACTCTTTGCATACTTGATAACGACAAGAAACACCCCAAATACCCTGAGGGAGGTACTTGCAAAAATTTTAATGGTGAAGCCCATCTGAAAACAGGAAGGATAATAGTCATTAACGCCCACGAAATTGAATCATTGATACCATTCGATTTATTAGAAAATATTCTTATTGAGGATAAGGCATCCGTTGAAAAAATAGAGTCTCTTGATAGATTCCGGAGGATTTGTTCAGAAGATCAGACGGCCAAATTCTTCTTTGACCATAAAAAAGGGCTGGATATAAAGACAGCATTTGATTTAGATAAAAAATATGGGAGTTATTGGCTTCCATTAATCAATAAAGCAAATTCAGATAGTTTTAGTGAGTGCGTTAATAACAATGAATGTGACTGTGATTCGCCTTGTTTTACAATTGCTGGATTCGGTGACAGTTTACTCACTAAATCAACAGCATATATTAACAATAACAATCCAAAAAACTTCTCGCCCTCTCTCACTGGACACTTAGAAGAACTATGGAATTATATTGGTAAGTCTTTTTTCAGCTGGAGTTGTGCCCCAGCAAAAAAAGTAAGATTGTAGATTCCTTGCACTTAAATTAGTTAAAAGCATAATTTTTGAAGTTAACAATACAGTTCTTAACTATAGTATTAACCTCCTTCATCCTCTCCTGCAGCGGCGTCAGTTCGTTCCTCACAAACACTTGCGCCGCCTTCTCCACATCCCCAAACCCGCCTGCATTATCAGGAATGATCCCCATCATCTGCGGCGGAACGCGGTGTGCGCTCAGCAGGTCATCCCGGCTGGATTTCTTGATGTTGAAGAAATCATCCTTAGTGGCGACCTCACTCAGCGGCAGAATCTGAATGCCGTCTTTCTTGCCGTTCGGGGCATACATGAACAGGTTGCGGAAGTTGCCCAGACCTTTGGTATCCCTCATTGCCTTACGCATTGAATCAATATCACTGCTGCTTTGCGCGGCGTCGGTCATATACAGGATGTAACCTGCGTGCGCACCGTTCTGGTAATACTTACGGCGGAACAACGTCGCAGCTTCATTCAGCCAGGCAGAGTTAAGTGCACTCAAGTATTCCGGCAAGCCATATATCTCCTGGTTAATGTCCGGTTCGATCAGGTGAAAAATGCTGCCTGGTGCGAACTGATGCGGTTCTTTCCATCCCTGCACAAACCAGTAAGTCCCCTCTTCCACTCCACGTCGCACATATTTAGCCGGTACAGCTTCAAAGCGTAACGGTTCGCCGAGCTGGTTGCGGATCAGTTCCAGGTACGCATTCCCGAACACCAGATAGTCCAGCGCGAATTTGCTGAACTCCTGCTGGCTCAGCAATGGATGCGGGATAAATGTCGAGGCGAGGATATTACGCTTCACGTAAATCGGCGAGCTGTGATGAACGGCGGCGCGCAGGCTGCGAGCCAGACCGTCGAAACTGACCGGTGGTTCATACCAGCGGCCGTTGCCGGTGCATTCGATGTAATCCAGAATCTCACGGCGGTCTAAAACCGGCGTCGGATCACCGAAGCTGAATACCTCCGCGCCCTGCTGGTTTTCAGTGGTCGTGGTCTGTGTGGTTTTACGGTATTTGCGCTTGCTCATTTAGTAGAACTCCAGAATGTTCGGGCTTTGTCCGCCATTGGCGGCGGTCAGTGGTTCGTTTAACAGGGCGTGCATGATTGCCCACGCGACGTCGGCGTGGCTGGCCTCTTCACTGCGGCTGGCTTCGTAGGTTGAACGGTTGCCGCTGGCGGTCATCGTTTTGCGTATCGCCATAAACGACGCGGTGATGTCGGTATGGCCGGTGTCGTACTCCAGACGGCCGGAGCTGATAGTGTCTTTTGCTTTAAGTACCAGTGCGGTTTTCACCTCGGGGCTGTAACGGATCTCACGCGCCGCCGGAAAGAACTGCTGAACAAGCTGGAAAACACCCTGCCCGATGCCAGTCGCATCAATGCCGATGTATTCAACCGCATAGCGATTGGTCAGTTCTTCGATGCTTTTAGCCTGTGCGGCAAAGTCCATGCCCTTCCACTGGTGACGCTCGAGCACGCGGAACTTGCCACCAGCCACCACCGGCGGAGCGATCACCGCACAGCCTGCGCTGTCGCCGGTGTGCGACGGGTCGTAACCAATCCACACGGGACGATAGGCAAACGGTCGTTTCAGGTACGGGTCGAAGTCTTCCCACTCGTCCAGACTGTCCACCATGCAGCCCTGCAGCTCGGCGAACGGGAACACCGACGCCTGATCGTCCACAAACTCACACATCAGCAGGTTTTCATATTCTGCGGGACTGTATTCCAGTTGCAGCTGATCCAGGTCGAACAGGTTACAGCCACCAGACAGCGCATCCTCCACCGTTACAATCTGTCGCCACTGGCCGTCATCGCACAGCACGCCTTTTGACAGGTGCGCATGCGTCAGATCCAGGTCAATTCTGTCTGCTTTATTGCGACGACCTTTGTTGAACAGTTCACCCGACCAGAACGGATAGGCGCTGTGTGCCAGGCTCGACGGCGTAGAAAAGTAGGTGCTTCGCCATTTCTTATGCAGTGACATACCGGAGGCGACTTTGCGCAGCTCCTGAAACTTGGGGATCCAGAAGTATTCGTCCAGGTACAGATTGCCTGTATAGCTCTGCGCAGTGCGGACGTTGGTACCGAGAAAAATCAGCCGTGCGCCGTTAGGCAGCACAATCGGGTCGCCTTTTAAATCGACGTCCACCTGTCGGGCAAAGTCGATAATGTAGTTCTTGAAGACGTGCGCCTGCGCCTTACTGGCCGACAGGAAAATCTGATTGCGGCCGGTGGTCAGCGCATCAATCAACGCTTCCCGGGCAAAGTAGAAGGTTGCGCCAATCTGGCGGGACTTGAGGATGTTGCGAATACGGTGTTGAAGTCCGGCCTGATGCCATCCGCGCTGATACTCAAACGACGTTTCAATGAAGATGTCGCCGAGTTTCTCAATGGCCTCATCGCTGAAAACATTCTTCTCCGGCGCTTTGCGTTCGCCCTTATTACGGTTGGCAACGTTCGGATTTAAATCAGCCTCGCTGCCGGTATGGTTGTAACGTTTTACCCGTGCCAGGCGTTCAATCTGTCGGCCTAACAGGTCGATCTCTTTGTAGTCCTTCCCCTCCTTCACATCTTTCATGACGAGCTGGATAAGCCGCGCTTCCATGCTGGTTTCCACGCGAGAAATGGGCGCAATGGCCTCCCACTGATCGCGAGTTTTCCAGCTCTGCACGGTCGGCGTTTTTTGGCTCAGCATCTCCCCGATTTGCCGCACAGAAAAACCCTGCCAGTAAAGCAGTGCCGCCTGTCGGCGCGGGTCGCTGATGATGGTGGAGTTTGAAATATTCATGCCGCCACGTTACCGGCCAGACAGCCGTTTTTCGCGCTGCCCACGTTGTGCCATCGGGCAACAACCCGCATCGGCTGGCGGCCAGTGGTGACTGTCTGGAAACTAACTCCTGTTCTCAACACTCATTACCGGAGTCAGTTACATGGCAAAGAAAGTATCAAAATGGTTCCGTATCGGGGTCGAAGGCGACACCTGCGACGGCCGCGAAATTGATGCTAACGACATCAAGCAAATGGCGGAGACGTACAGCGCGAAAGCCTACGGTGCCCGCGTCAATCTGGAACATATCAAAGGCGTCTTACCGACCAGTGATTTCCGCCGCTATGGTGACGTGATCCAGTTGAAAGCCGAACAGATTGATGATGCGGCTGAACCGCTGCTTCATTACAAATGGGCGCTGTACGCGATGATCAGCCCGACTGCGGATTTAACGCAGATGGTCGGCGACGGGCAAAAGGTTTACACCTCAATGGAGATCAAACGTAACTTCGCCAACTCCAATAAATCCTACCTGGTCGGTCTGGCCGTCACCGATGACCCCGCAAGCCTCGGCACTGAAATGCTCGAGTTCAGCCGTAAAGCCAGACAGAACCCGCTCGCCGGTCGTAAAACCGATCCGGACAGCCTCTTCACTGTCGCCACCGAAGCACTGATTGAGTTTGAAGATGCGCCGGAAACTGCCCCTTCTCTTTTCGCCCTGGTGAAACAAAAGCTTTCACGTAAACAGGCGTCAGACGATGCCCGCCTGGCTGATGTTCATGAAGCTGTCAGCGAAGTTGCTCAATACGCTCAGACTGAACTGGATAAGCATGAAACCAGCCTGACCGATCTGTTGAGCCGCGTCGATACCTTGGAAAAATCCACCGCTGCCGAACATGACGCCCTCACTGAACTGAAAGGCAAGCTTGCGCAGACACCGGCGCAGAACTTTAACCAGCGCCCGCACGCCACTGGCGGCACAGGCGCTGACGAGACAGTGACCGACTGCTGATCCGACACATTTAATTCACCCTCAGGAAATAAGTCATGAAAAAAGAAACGCGCTTTAAATTTAATGCGTTCCTGTCTCAGCTCGCCAAACTCAACAACGTTGACGTCGGCACGCTGGACAAGAAATTTAACGTCGATCCGTCCGTCACGCAGACGCTGATGACCCGATTACAGGAATCCTCAGAGTTTCTGACCCGTATCAACATCATTCCGGTGGACGAAATGATGGGCGCGAAAGTTGGCGTCGGCGTCACCGGCACGATTGCCAGTACCACCAACACTGACGCGGGTGACGAGCGTGAAACCGCTGATTTCACCAAGCTCGATCAGGAAGGCTATCACTGCACCAAAACCAACTACGACTTCCACTGGATGTACAGCAAGCTGGATTTGTGGGCGCGCTATAACGATTTTCAGACCCGTTTGCGTGACGCCATTATCAAGCGTCAGGCGCTGGATCGCATCCTGGTCGGCTTTAATGGCGTTTCACGCGCACCGACGTCTAACCGGGTTCAGAATCCGCTGTTGCAGGATGTCGGCGTGGGCTGGTTGCAAAAATACCGCCTGAATGCCCCAACCAAAGTGATGGGCATGATTGTCGCCGAAGACGGCACCGTGACCAATGAGGCGGTGAAAGTCGGTGGCGAAGGTGAGTACAAAAACCTCGACGCGTTGGTCTTTGATGCGGTGAATGAACTGATCGACCCCATCTATCAGGACGACACCGAACTGGTGGTGATCTGCGGCCGCAAGCTGCTCGCGGATAAGTATTTCCCGCTGATCAACAAACAGCAGCCAAACACTGAGGCGATGGCCGCTGACCTGATTGTCAGCCAGAAACGCATCGGCAATCTGCCCGCCGTGCGTGTGCCCGGCTTCCCTGCTAACGCCATGCTGATCACTCGTCTGGATAACCTGTCCATTTACTGGCAGGACGGCACGCACCGCCGCCACGTTGAGGAAGTACCAAAGCGTGACCGTATCGAAAACTACGAATCCATTAACGAGGATTACGTGGTGGAAGATTACGGCTGCGGCTGTCTGATCGAGAACATTGAAGTGACCGCCGGAGAAGACGACGCCGCTGAAAAGGCCGAACTCAGCAAATTCACCTCAGCGATCGTTGATGCCATCAAAACTGCATCAGGTACCACTGCACCGGCAGCTCAGGAGTAAGCCATGACCAGCCCTGCCCGACGTCATTTGTTGCGGCAGTCAGCTATCGAAGCCGCGCAGCAGGATACCAGCCTGCTGCGTCATGCCACCGGCTATGAACTGCTGCTGCAAAAGCTTAATGCTGACCAGAAAGCCCTGAAGAAAGCCTATTCCGCTGAGAAAAAGGCAGAACTCAAACGCAAGATGCTGCCCGAATATGCGCCTTGGGTGGCGGGCGTTCTCGCCGAGGGTAAAGGCGCACAGGACGCCATCCTGATGACCATCATGATCTGGCGTATTGATGCCGGTGATTATACCGGTGCACTGGAAATCGCCCGCTATGCGCTGCATTACAAGCTGGCGATGCCGTTCGGCAAACGCCCTGCCGGTTATGCGCTGGCGGAGGAAATCGCCGACATGAGCACCCGCGCTCATGCCGCCGGTGAACCGGTCAGTCTCGATGTGCTGATGACCACGATGGAACTGACTGACAGTGAGGATATGCCGGACCAGGTACGCGCCAAGCTGCACAAAATCACCGGCTACCTGTATCGCGACGCAGAAAAACTGCCGCTCGCCCTGCAACACCTAAAGCGCGCCTTCCAGCTGAACAGCAACTGCGGCGTTAAAAAGGATATTGAGCGGTTGGAGTCAGCCATCAAAAAGGCGGCCAACAGCTAAACAGAACGCGCCCCGCGCCGGACGGCACGCCAGCCGCGACAGGTCAGTGACCTTGTTCAACGCTGGCGTCCACCGTCCACCTATTCAGAGGTCACTATGTCTCTTGTTGTACCTGCACCAAAGCCGGACGCCGCGACGGAACCCGCGATCAAAAACACGCACTTCTGGCCGGATATCAGTCCGTTGGAGTTGCGCGACACGCTGCGCCTGGAAGGAACGGTCACCGCCAAACGTCTGCGAGCCGTCATTAAGTTCGCGCTGACCGAAGTGAATGCCGAGCTTTACAGCTACCGCGTCGCACAGCTGGCTCAGGGATACAAAACCCTCGCTGATGTACCAGCTGACCAGATTGATGACGAAAGTATCAAAGTCTGTGCCTACCTGCGGGCGGTTTCATCCATTACAGCTGCCATTCTGGCGGAACGATATCCGAACAGTGATACCACCGATGCTGGCAGTAAAAAGGCGGAAATTGTCGAAAGTACGGTTGATGAACTGTGGCGTGATGGCCGCAATGCGATCAGCGATGTCGCTGGCGTGTCGCACTGTGTGATCGGGCTGCTCTGATGAAAGTCTATGCCGAACAAGGTGACACCGTTGATTCGCTCTGCTGGCGGTATTACGGGCGTACTGAGTCGGTGATGGAACAGGTTTACGCGGCTAACGTTGGCTTAGCCGCACAGGGGGCAATTCTGCCCCATGGCTACGCGGTGGAGCTGCCGGACATAAGCCTGCCCGCAGTCAGCGAAACCGTCTCACTTTGGGACTGATGACCATGGAGCGCATCACCTCGTTTATTTGTTATTGCATCGCCGTGTTTCTGGCCTGGCTGGGGGGCATGTCTTATCAGGATATCGCCTTTTTGGTGGGTGCCGCCGTCGGCGTCGCGACCTTCCTGGTGAACTGGTACTACCGGCGCAAAACTTACCGCCTGCTGAAAGAAATGGGCGTAAGAGGGGACATTAATGCCGCCATCAATCGTTAGACGCTGCGCCGTCGCCTCAGTACTTGCGATTGCCGCGCTGCTGCCACAAACGCCGACGTTGCAAACGTCCGCCGCCGGTCTGGCACTGATTGCCGATTTTGAAGGCTGCCGCCTGTCTGCCTACCAGTGCAGCGCAGGCGTCTGGACAAACGGTATCGGGCACACCGCAGGCGTGAAGCCGCAAACGCAAATCAGCGAACGGCAGGCCGCCGTTAGCCTGGTGGAAGACGTGATGCGGGTGGAGAAAGGCATTGCGCGCTGTATGCCGGTTGCCATGCCGCAGCCGGTGTATGACGCCGTGGTGTCGTTCGCGTTTAACGTCGGCGTGACGGCGGCCTGCAAATCAACGTTAGGGTTTTTCATCAACAAAGGGCGATGGCGTGACGCCTGCGAGCAGTTGCCGCGCTGGGTGTTTGTGAAGGGCGAGCGCGTCACCGGCCTGGAGCGCCGCCGCGCGAATGAGCTGGCCTACTGCCTGCGGGGTGTCTGATGCGCATTGTGATTGTTTTATTGCTGGCAGCCTGCGCGCTGGCGGGGCTGCAAACCTGGCGTATCGGTGGCCTGAATGACAAGGCTGAACAGGCGCAGCGCATTATCGGCACATTGTCCGCCGGTATTGAAAGCCGCGATAACACCATTAACCGCCTGAACGATGATGCCGTGATGCGGGAACGCCAGGAACAAAGCCTGCGCACCCAGCTCGTACAGGCGGGGGAGCAGGCACGCGTCCGTGAAGTTCACATTCAAAGGTTACTCAATGAAAATCAGGAAATGCGCGACTGGTATGCAGCTCGTCTGCCTGACGGTATTGGCCGGATGCACCAACGCCCCGCCTTTGCCAGCGCCGCAGATTATTTACGTTGGCTGTCCGGCGGTAACGAGTTGCCCGATACCAGCAAGCTCACCGGCCACTAACGGCGATTTAAGCAGTGACGTCAGAAACCTGGAGGCCGCGCTGACCGCCTGCGGCCTCCAGGTGGAAGCGGTCAAACAATGCCAGGAGGAACACCGTGTTAAAACCCGCCCAACTGAGAAAAGCCTTAACTGACGCAGTGCCGGTGCTACAAACCAGCCCCGACCAGTTGCGCATGTTTGTGGATAACGGGCGCATCGTTTCCACGTTAGCCAGCTCGCTATCGTTTGAATACCAGTATCAGACCGAGCTGCTGATCACCAACTTTGCCCAGGACTGCGATCTGATTATTGTGCCTATCCTGGCCTGGTTGCGTGAGAACCAGCCAGACATTATGGCGACACCGGAAAAGCAGCAGACCGGCTTTAAATTTAAGGCCGACATGCTCGATGATGGTTCCTATGATATCGCGATTGACGTGCAGCTCACCGAGCGCGTGATCGTGAAACAGATTGATGCCGGTCTGTATGTGGAGCACTTTCCGGAACCGCCGCTGCCGGAGCCGGTGGAAAGGCCGCGTGAACTCTACCTGCACGGCGAGTTAGTGAGTCAGTGGCATGAGTGAGCTGTCAGCGTTTGATACCCGCCTGGCGGGACTGATTGCGGCGCTGTCACCGCAAAGCCGTAAGGCGATGGCGGCAACCATTGCGAAGCGTCTGCGCAAACATCAGCAGCAGCGCATTAAGCAGCAGGTTACACCCGACGGTAAACCCTTCACGCCCCGCCGCCCGCAGTCTTTGCGGGCAAAGAAAGGCCGCATTAAGCGGGAGATGTTCGCCAAACTGCGCACGGCAAAATACATGAAGGCCAAAGGCACCGCAGACGACGCCGTGGTGGAATTCACCGGCCAGGTTCAGCGCATGGCGAAGGTGCATCAGTTCGGGCTGCGGGATCGTCCGTCTGTCCGTGCAAAAGAAATGCAGTATCCGGCGCGCCCGCTGTTAGGACTGGATGCGGAAGATATGAAGATAGTGGAAGATGTACTGATGGAGCTATTAAACCAATAGTATCAAGGCTTACTCTGCCTTATGATTTAAATAATTCATTTTGCGGGAGGCTGGTAATGCAAGACGTTTTCTACCTTACGATGTTAATAACTTTGCCATTTATATTGCCTGTAATAGTAGCTATGTTTCTTTATGGAAATGGCTCGCCGTTCCTTTCAAGGCTTAAAGGGATTTTTGTTTTGCGTTTTGACGAGGGCTTGTCTGGACAATGTCTTTTATGGTTATCAATAACGATTCCTCTTTTGTATGCCATATGTCTTGCAATGATCGCATGGAATGGGTATGAAATATCATTGACCTCTGAAGGCTTAAAAACATTTATTTCGATTAGTGCAATGCCGATAACAATAGCTTCACTTTCAATTCCATTGTCAGTTTTGGTTGCCAGATTTCACTCGTCGGGACAAACTGCAACCCAAATAAAAATTACTCGCCAAAAAAACAATGTCGACTTGTTTCACGCTCATAGAAAAGAACTTTTTTCTTACTTTAGCCAGATTGGAGAGATGAATTATCAAAGTGTATTTACGGCTAAATACAAAGTTCACCCAAGGCTACACCGCATTGCTTTCAAAGGTAAGCCAATAGATGGTCAGCCTGTGTGCAATGAACGATACTTCAAGGATTTAAATATAGAAATAAATACTATAGCGAATTTTCTTGATAAGGTTGTCAAACATAAAACCGAAGATGTTTTTTCATATTATGCATTAAATTTATCTCCAAAAATTTATCATGTAAGCATGCTTCTTGGATTGCCTGAAATATTTGAAGATATTGATTGTAAAAGTATCACTATTGAAGAGGATATTAAAGGGGTAACGAAAAAATTCACTACTATTGGAACGACCACGTTAGAAGCAATAGTTGCTTTAAGATATATTTACAACTTCTATTTAAATCTTTGTGATTTCGCAGACTATAAATATGATGATATTGATAAAGAATTTTCATATTTGTTTGGCGGGGATGAGTATAAAACGGCTTATGGATATTTGGTTATTGAATATTTACATGCAGAAGTTATAAGTCGAAGAAAAATCATCAAAATGCACTCATGATTCTTATCTAAAAAACTCTTCATCTACCGTTGTGCCATCGATAGTCAACCCGCCTCAAATTGTATGCCGCCTGACAGGGCGGCATTCTTTTATCCATGAATACATCCATCCCAAACAGCGACATTCCGCGCCTGCTGCGCAATCTGATCCGCATTGGCACCGTTGCCGAGGTGGATTTAGAGACGGCGACCTGTCGCGTCAATACTGGCGGCAACGTCACCGACTGGCTGCACTGGCTGACGTCCCGCGCAGGACGTTCCCGTTCCTGGTGGGCACCGTCCGCCGGTGAACAGGTTCTGCTGTTCTGCCTGGGCGGCGAGCTGGATACCGCCTTTGTGATGCCTGGCATTTTTTCTAATGACTGTCCTGCACCGTCCGCGTCAGCCGATGCGCTGCATGTGTCATTCCCTGACGGCGCGGTGGTCGAATACGAACCAAAAACCGGCGCGCTGCTGGCAACCGGCATCAAATCCGCCACGGTAAACGCCTCGGACAAGGTGTCTGTCACTGCTCCGCTGATCACCTGCACGGCGAAAACCCGCATCACGCTCGACACGCCTGAAGTGGTCTGCACCAACAGGCTCACGACGGGCAGCCTGGAGGTGAAACAAGGCGGCAGCATGACCGGCAACATCACCCACTCAGGCGGCAGCCTTACCTCAAACGGCGTGGTTGTTCATACCCATAAACACGGCGGCGTCCAGACGGGCGGCGGCAGCACCGGCGCGCCTGCCTGATAACGAGGAGTTTTGAATGAATGTTTTCTTATCGGTTTTTTGTGCGTCAATTTCAGGGGGAATGCTGGCGAACGATACGGGCGGCTGGTGGCTGGTTGCCATTCTTGGCCTTATTTTCCTTTGCGCTCATGACTAACGCCAAATACATCGGCCTCGCTCGCGACACGGGGCGCAGCGTCGAAGACCTGGCGCACATTCAGCAGTCGGTCAGCGACATTCTGCGCACGCCCGTCGGTTCCCGCGTTATGCGCCGTGACTATGGTTCACTGCTATCGATGCTGACTGACCGCCCGCAGAATGCGGCGCTGCGCCTGCAAATCATGGCGGCCTGCTACAGCGCGATCCTCAAGTGGGAGCCGCGCGTCAGCCTGACCGGCATCACCTTTGAAACGACGTTCGACGGGAAAATGGTGGTGGATATCACCGGCACCCGCAAAGACACGTCAGCCGCCATTTCATTAACCTTACCCGTGAGCTAACCATGGCAACTATCGACCTGAGCCAGTTACCCGCCCCCGACGTGGTGGAGGTGCTGGATTACGAAACCCTTCTGGCTGAACGCAAAACCACGCTGGTATCGCTGTACCCCGAAGACCAGCAGGCCGCTATTGCCCGCACGCTTACGCTGGAATCTGAACCCATTGTGAAGCTGCTGGAGGAGAACGCCTACCGTGAAGTGATTTTGCGGCAGCGCATTAATGAGGCCGCCGAGGCGGTGATGGTGGCTTATGCCACCGGCGCAGATTTAGATCAGCTCGGGGCAAACGGCAACGTGCCCCGCCTGACCGTCACCGCCGCCGATGATACTACCGTGCCCCCGACGGCGGCGGTGATGGAAGCAGACGGGGATTATCGCGGGCGCATTCCGCAGGCGTTTGAAGGGCTGAGCGTGGCGGGTCCGACGGGCGCGTATGAGTATCATGCCCGCAGCGCCGACGGACGCGTGGCGGACGCCTCGGCCATCAGTCCGTCACCGGCCAACGTCACCATCACCGTGCTGTCCCGCGAGAACAACGGAGAAGCCAGCGCCGACCTGCTGGCGATTGTGTCGGCGGCGCTCAACGATGAAAACGTGCGCCCCGTGGCTGACCGCGTACTGGTGCAGTCGGCGTCCGTGGTGAATTACCGCGTTGACGCCACGCTGTATTTGTACCCAGGTCCGGAGGCTGAACCCATCCGCGCCGCAGCGCAAACGAAGCTGCAAGCCTACATCACCGCACAGTCACGCCTGGGGCGCGACATCCGCAAATCTGCCCTTTACGCCGCCCTGCACGTTGAGGGCGTGCAGCGGGTGGAGCTGGCCGCGCCTGCGGCGGATGTTGTCCTGGACAAAACCCAGGCCGCCTACTGCACCGGCTACCAGTTAACGCTCGGCGGCACCGATGAATAGCCGCCTGCTGCCGGTGGGGTCGTCCTCGCTGGAAGTAGCCGCCGCGCAGGCGTGCGCCGCCATTGACGCGCTGCCGGTGCCGCTGCGTCAGCTCTGGAACCCCGACAACTGCCCGCTGCCGCTGCTGCCATATCTGGCGTGGGCGTGGTCGGTTGACCGGTGGGATGAAACCTGGCCGGAGTCCACGAAGCGCGGCGTGGTGCGGGCGGCGTATTTTGTACACCGGCATAAGGGCACCGTGGGCGCGCTGCGCCGCGTGGTGGAGCCGCTCGGCTATCTGATCCGCGTGAGCGAATGGTGGAAAACCAACGACACGCCAGGCACGTTTCGCCTGGATGTCGGCGTGCTGGAAACCGGCATCACCGATGACATGTATCAGGAGCTGGAGCGCCTGATTGACGACGCCAAACCGTGCAGCCGCCATCTGATTGGCCTGTCCATCAACCTCGACGTCAGCGGTGCGTTTCCCGTTGCCGCCGCAAGCTACAGCGGCGACCTGCTGACCGTTTACCCCTACACCCCTGAAAACATCACCGTCTCCGGCAGCGGTTTCGCCGGTGCGGCGGTTCACCATATCGACACCGTGAGGATTAACCCGTGACAACCAAATACTTTGCCCTGCTGACGAACCAGGGGGCGGCAAAGCTGGCAAACGCCGCCGCCCTCGGCACGAAGGTACAAATCACCCAGATGGCCGTCGGTGACGGCGGCGGCACGCTGCCCACGCCTACCGGCACCCAAACGCAGCTTATCGGCGAAAAGCGCCGCGCCGTGCTCAACGCCCTGAGCGTGGACGCCGCCAACAGCAGCCAGATTATTGCGGAACAAATCATTCCCGAAAACGAGGGGGGATTCTGGATCCGTGAAATCGGTCTGTACGACAGCGACAATACGCTGATTGCCGTCGCCAACTGCCCCGAAACCTATAAGCCGCTGCTGGCCGAAGGCAGCGGTCGCACGCAGACCGTGCGCATGATTTTAATCATCAACAGCACCGATGCGGTGACGCTGAAAATCGATCCGGCGGTGGTGCTGGCAACCCGCCAGTATGTGGACGCGGCGGTGATTGAGGTGAAATCCTATGCCGATAAAGTCCTGGAAAAACACCTGAACGCCGTGAATCCCCATGCGCAATATGCATTGGCGGAGGCCGTAGCGACAGCCCTGACCGGTAAACTGGCAAAAGACCAGAACGGTGCGGACATTGCCGATAAGGCCAAATTTAATGCCAGCCTGGGCTGAGTGATATTGTGCTGGCGGGCATCATGGGTGGAGGGCTGGCAGGCATTGGTCACATTAAACTTCCCATTATTGTGGGGGGAGTAAAACGGACGGTGGTTATTCAATGGGGGGACTTTAGTGATTTTGCACATAGCTCAACGCCTGCAATCTATGAGATCGAGGCCGTATTACCCGTAACGCTCAGTACTGTTTTTCGTAATTTCGTTACATTTTACGACGATTCGGCTAAATCCGGTGTTGTTCCGTCCGTTGAGTTGAGAACAGGTTCTGCAACTACATCACGTATAGCGTGTCGGGCAATTAATGCCATTAACTCCACACGTATTAACTATCTGTCCATCGGATTATTATGAGGCTTACTATGTTTTATGCTGCGTCTACCAATTCTTATTACCTGCCGGAATCCCCCTGGCTGCCGGATGATTGCGTGAACATCACGGAGGAAACGTATCAGGCACTACTTGAGGGTGGCCGTTCCGGACAGGTGCTGACTACCGATGAAAAAGGCTATCCCGTGCTGGTTGCCCGTACCTGGTCGCCGGAGGAACTACAGGAGATTGCCGGATCCCAGCGCGTGGCACTTCTGGCTATGGCCGACGACGCCACCAAAACGCTGAGAACGGATCTGATGCTCGGGATAATCACCGACGACGATAAGGCGAGGCTCACCACCTGGCAAACCTATATCAAAGCGCTGAAAGCGGTGGACACCGCCCGCACGCCGGATATTACCTGGCCTGAAATTCCCGCCTGAATATTGCCCCGAAAGGGGCTTTTTTGTATCGAGCACAGTCATATCGGGCTGCGCTGCAACCACGTTGTGCCATTTCCCACACTTCCCTCCCGCCGTGCCTGCGCGCAAACAACACGCGATGATTGACGTCACCCCAATCACAGGAAAAACACCATGGCTGATTATCATCACGGTGTGCGCGTTGTTGAAATCAACGACGGCACCCGCGTTATCTCCACCGTTTCCACCGCCATCATCGGGATGGTCTGCACGGCATCCGATGCCGACGCCGACGCGTTCCCCCTCGATACGCCGGTGCTTATCACCAACGTCCTGACCGCCGCCGGAAAGGCAGGCACCAAAGGCACGCTGTATCAGTCGCTGATGGCGATTGCCAACCAGGCAAAACCGGTTGTTGTCGTCGTGCGCGTCAAAGAAGGTGAAGACGACGCCGCAACCACTTCCAACATCATCGGCGGCACCGACGCCACCGGCATGTATACCGGCATGAAAGCCCTGCTGTCCGCGCAAACTGAACTCGGCGTAAAGCCGCGCATTCTCGGCGTGCCGGGGCTGGATAATCAGGACGTCGCCACCGCACTTGCCGCCGTCTGTCAGCAGCTGCGCGCCTTTGGTTACGTCAGCGCCTGGGGCTGCAAAACCGTGTCCGATGCCATTAAGTACCGCGACAATTTCAGCCAGCGTGAACTGATGGTTGTCTGGCCGGATTTCGTGTCCTGGAACACCACCACCAATGCCAGCGACATCGCGCCTGCCACCGCTTACGCGCTCGGCCTGCGTGCCAAAATCGACGCCGAAACTGGCTGGCATAAAACCCTTTCGAACGTTGGAATCAACGGCGTCACCGGCCTGTCTGCCAGCGTGTACTGGGATTTGCAGACCACCGGCACCGATGCCGACCTGCTGAACCAGGCGTGCGTCACCACCCTTATCCGCAAAGACGGCTTTAAGTTCTGGGGGCAGCGCACATGTTCTGACGATCCGCTGTTCCTGTTTGAGAACTACACCCGCACCGCGCAGGTGCTGGCCGATACCATGGCGGACGCGCACCTGTGGGCGATGGACAGGCCAATGACCCCGACGCTTATCAAAGACATGATTGCGGGCATTAACGCCAAGCTGCGCGAAATGAAAACCGCCGGTTACATCATTGACGGTAACTGCTGGTATGACGCAGAAGCCAACACCGTGGACACCCTGAAAGCGGGCAAACTCACCCTTGATTACGACTATACGCCGGTGCCGCCGCTGGAAGATTTAACCCTGCGTCAGCGCATCACCGACCAGTACCTGGCGACGTTCGCCACGTCCGTTAACAGCTAAGAGGCGCTAAAACATGGCACTGCCTAAGAAACTGAAATACCTGAACCTGTTTAACGACGGAAACAGCTATCTCGGCCTGGTCAGCGCGCTGACGCTGCCGAAACTGACCCGCAAGCTGGAGAACTATCGCGGCGGCGGCATGACCGGCTCCGCCTCCGTTGATTTTGGCCTGGACGACGACGCGCTGAGCTTTGAGTGGACGGTGGGCGGGCTGGATGAACTGGTGTTGCAGCAGTGGGGCGCGGTCGATGCCGTGCCGCTGCGCTTTGCCGGTTCCTTCCAGCGTGATGACACCGGTGAAACCTCCGCCGTGGAAGTCACGATGCGCGGCCGCCACAAGGAAATGGATTTCGGCGAGTACAAACAGGGCGAAGACACCGAAACCAAAATCACCACCCAGTGCACCTATTTCAAGCTGGTGATTGACGGCAAAGACATGATTGAAGTCGATACCGTGAACATGGTGGAAATCGTCGGCGGCGTTGACCGCGTGGCGGAACACCGCAAAAACATCGGCCTGTAACCCGACCCCCGCGCCGGATTCCGGCGCGAAAACTCCCCTTTGAATAAGAGACACCGTTATGTCAGAACACAATGAAAACATCGTAATTCTGGAAGAACCGATTAAGCGCGGCGACACGCTGATTAACCAGATTGAAGTCATCAAACCCAATGCCGGACACCTGCGCGGCATTGGCCTGGCGGCGCTGGCGAATGCCGACGTTGACGCACTCACCGTCATTCTGCCGCGCATTACCGCCCCGAACCTGACCGCTCAGGACTGCAAAAGCCTGAACCTGCCCGACCTGATTGCCCTGGCGGGTAAGGTGATTGGTTTTTTATCGCCGAAATCGGAACAGTAAAACTTCCCCCGACCCTGACGGTCGATGACCTGATGGCGGATATCGCGGTGATCTTTCACTGGCCGCCGTCAGAAATGAACCCGATGACGCTGACCGAACTTTGCGCGTGGCGTCATAAGGCCATGCAGCGCAGCGGAGCCACCGACAGTGAGTAACTTAAAATTAGAGGTGCTGTTAAAAGCGGTTGACCAGGCGACCCGCCCGTTTAAAGCGGTGCAAAACGCCAGTAAAGCGCTGTCCGGCGATATCCGCAATTCACAAAACAGCCTCAAAGACCTGAACGCTCAGGCCGGGAGAATTGACGGGTTCAGAAAATCCAGCGCCCAGATGGCCGTCACGGCTCAAAAGCTCAAAGACGCCAAAACGGAAGCGCAGGCGCTGGCGATCCAGTTCAGAAATACCGCCAATCCTACCCGCGCGCAGACGCAGGCCATGGAGTCCGCGAAGCGCACCGCCCAGGAGTTGCAGACTAAATTCAACGGGCTGAGGCAGTCGGTGCAGCGCCAGCGCACCGAGCTGTCGCAGGCGGGGATAAGTACGCGCAACCTGGCTGAGTCTGAGCGCCGCCTGAGAACCTCTATCAGTGAAACCACGGCGCAGCTCAACCGGCAGCGTGAATCTCTGGCACGCGTCAGCGCGCAGCAGGCCAAACTCAACGCGGTAAGAGGACGTTATCAGGCCGGTAAACAGTTCGCCGGAAGCGTGACCGCCGCCGGTGCGGCTGGCGTGGGCATTGCGACGGCGGGCACGGCGGCGGGTGTCGGGATACTCAAGCCTGGTTTTGACTTTGCGCAGAAAAACTCAGAACTCCAGGCAACGCTCGGGTTGTCCAAAGACTCGGCGGACATGCTGGCTTTGCGCACGCAGGCGCGGCAGCTCGGCGACAACACCGCCGCCTCTGCTGACGATGCCGCCGCCGCGCAAATCATCGTGGCGAAATCCGGCGCGGATAAGGACGGCATTCTGGCGGCGACGCCGACCATCCTGAATCTGTCCCTGGCGAACAAGCGCACCATGGAGGAGAACGCCACGCTGCTGATGGGCGTGAAATCCGCGTTTGGCATGACCAATGACACAGTGGCGCACATCGGCGATGTGCTTTCCACGGCCATGAATAAGTCTGCCGCCACCTTTGAAGGGCTGTCTGACACCATGACCTACGCCGCGCCCGTGGCAAAACAGGCCGGTATCAGCGTCGAGGAAACCGCTGCGATGGCCGCCGCGCTGGCGGATGCCAAAATCACCGGCTCGATGGCGGGCACCGGTGCCCGTGCGGTCATTACCCGATTGCAGGCACCGACGGGCACCGCCGCCGCGGCGCTCGGTGAGCTGAAGGTGAAGACGGCGGACAGCAAAGGCAACATGCGCCCGCTGTTTACCATCCTGAAGGAAATGCAAAAGAGCTTTGAGAAAAACAAGCTCGGTTCGTCGCAGCGTGCGCAGTACATGAAGGCCATCTTTGGCGAGGAAGCGAGCTCGGCGGCGGCGGTGCTGATGGGCGATGCATCATCGGGAAAACTGGATGAACTGAGTAAGGCACTCAAAACCTCGGATGGTAAAACCGAGGCGCTGGTGGCGGTGATGCAGGACAACCTGGGCGGCGACTTTAAGGAATTTCAGTCCGCCTACGAGGCCGTCGGCACTGACCTGTTTGACCAGCAGGATTCTTCCCTGCGCAACCTGGTGCAGACCGCTACCGGCTACGTGCTCCAACTGGATAAGTGGATTGTGAACAATAAAGCCCTGGCGACCACCCTTGGCAAGGTGGCGGGCGGTGCGCTGCTGATTACCGGCGCGCTTGGGGTGTTTGGCCTGGTGGCGGGTCCGGTTATCAGCGGCATCAATCTGATTGTCGCCGCTGCCGGTATCCTCTGGACAATTCTCGGCACGGTAGGCGGTGCGATTGCGACGGTGATCGGCGGGCTCACGCTGCCGATAGTCGCGATTGGCGTGGCGATTGTCGCCGGTGCGCTGCTTATCCGTAAATACTGGGAGCCGATCAGCGCCTTCTTTGCGGGTGTGATTGAAGGGCTGGGGATTGCGTTCGCGCCGGTAAAAGAGCTGTTTGCACCGCTCCAGCCGGTTTTTGACTGGCTTGGCGATAAGCTGAAAATGGTCTGGCAGTGGTTCAAAGACCTCATTGCGCCGGTGAAATCCACACAGGACACCCTGAATAACTGCAAGGACACCGGCGTGATGTTCGGGCAGGCCATCGCAAACGCGCTGACTGCGCCGCTGCAGGCATTCAATAAGCTGCGTCAGGGCGTGGACTGGCTGCTGGAGAAGCTCGGCATCATCAAGGATGAATCAGCAGACCTGGATAAAAACGCCAACAAAGCCAATCACGCCGCCGGTACAGGACGGGAGCCGGTTGCACTGCCAGCGGGGAACGCGCTGGGCGGTGCGTATGTGCCGGTGTCTACCGGTGGGGGTGGCGGCTACGTTGACCGCAGCATCCACAACTACCAGATTTCAGCCGGTAACGCTCTGGGCGGTGCGGATGCCAGCAAACAAATCCGCGCCGAGCTGGAAGCCCGTGACCGCGCCCGCGCGGCACAGCAGCGTTCCCGCATGGATAACGATTAAGGAGAAAGCCGCATGATGTTAACCCTCGGGCTGTTTGTGTTTCAGTTGCAGACCGTCCCTTATCAAAGTTTACAGCGCGATGTCGTTTACCGCTGGCCGGTAAACAACCGCGTCGGCCTGCGCCCGCTGCCGCAGTTCCTCGGCGTGAATGAGGAGAAAATTACCCTGTCCGGCGTGCTGATGCCGGAAATCACCGGCGGGAAGTTGTCACTGCTGGCACTGAACCTGATGGCCGATCAGGGCAAGGCCTGGCCGTTGCTGGAGGGCAGCGGCACCATTTACGGGATGTTCGTGGTGAACAGCGTCAGCGAAACCCATACAGAGTTTTTCTCCAACGGCGCGCCACGAAAGATTGAATTTACCCTGACGCTGACCCGCGTGGATGAATCCCTGGCGGCGATGTTCGGCGACATGAAAGCCCAGGCCGACGGGCTGCTGGATAAGGCCGGTGGTTTAACCGGACAGCTGGGAGGTCTGCTGTGATTACCGATATGACCATCGGAGCCGGTGCGCAGTTTGCGCCGGACTTCACGGTGACCGTGGGCGGCAGAGACATCACGCAGGACGTCAGCAACCGGCTGATTTCTCTGACGCTTACAGACAACCGTGGCTTTGAAGCTGACCAGCTCGACATCGAGCTAAGCGACACCGACGGCCTGCTGGATATGCCGCCACGCGGCGCGGTGATTAATATTGCGCTGGGCTGGAAAGGCCAGGCGCTGACGAACAAAGGCAACTTTACCGTGGATGAGGTGGAGCACCGCGGAACGCCGGATACGCTGACTATCCGCGCCCGCAGTGCGGACTATCGCGGTAGCCTGAATTCCCGTCGCGACAACTCTTATCACGACACGACGCTGGAGGCGGTGGTGTCGGCAGTGGCGGCGCGCAATAACCTCAAGCCCGCCATCGCCGAGCCGTTCAAGGGCGTGAAGGTGTCGCACATCGACCAGACGCAGGAAACCGACGCGAAGTTTATTACCCGCCTGGCGGAGCTGAACGGCGCGGTTGTTGCCATCAAGGCCGGTAATCTTCTGTTTATCAAGCCAGGCGCGGCGAAGACGGCCAGTGGGAAGCCTATCCCGCAGATGACGATTGTCCGCAGCGACGGCGACGGGCATACGTTTAATATTGCTGACCGTGGGGCTTATACCGGCGTGTCGGCAAGCTGGCTGCATACCAAAGACCCGAAACCGAAAAAGGTGAAGGTGCAGCGGAAACCGAAAGTGCAGTACCTGCGCGCCCTGCAACACCCGAAGGCGAAAAAGGTCAGCACGAAGGTACAGAAAACGCCGGAGGCAAAGGAAGGCGATTACCTGGTGGGCAGTGAAGACAATGTGTTTGCGCTCACCACCATCTACGCCACGCAGAAAGCGGCCATGCGTGCAGCACAGGCAAAATGGGACAAACTCCAGCGCGGCGTCGCGGAGTTCTCGATCTCCCTGGCTCGCGGGCGGGCTGATTTATTTCCTGAGACGCCAGTGGCCGTGTCCGGATTTAAATCCGTGATCGACGCGCAGCCCTGGATAATCAGCAAGGTGACACACAGTCTGGGGAACAGTGGGTTTGTTACGACGCTGAATCTGGAGGTGTTGCTTTCGGATGTGAGTTATGAGGCGAGCGGGGACGATAGCGCGTGAATGATTGAGATCAGGCTTCATGATAAAATCATAAAAAGCATTTAAAAACAGTAGTATATCCAAAAAACAACTGGAAAGAGTGCGTATATGAAAAGGCCAACACACACGGCCTTCATAAACCAACGGGCACGACGCCAGATATAGCGTTCCCTTTGGTCAGCGTCACTGATCGCGCTTTGTATATCGTCCTGATTTGTCATCTCGTCTGCCTTGGGCATTTTGTCACCTGTTATGTAAAACACTGTAATCCCGGATGTATGTTTTCAGCAATAACATACAATGATTACATCTGACTTAAAATGACCACTTGGTGATTATTATGATGCACTGCCCGAAATGCCAGCACGCCGCACACGCCCGTTCCAGCCGTTATCTGAGCATCAATACTAAAGAACGTTACCACCAGTGCCAGAATATCAATTGCAGTTGTACGTTCAAAACGCATGAATCGATCGCCGACATCATTGTTGAACCAGGCACCGTTCATGCTGTTCAGTTGCATCCGGATAAGCATCAGCAACAATCTTTGCAGATGCATTAAAACAAGAAACCCGCCAATGGCGGGTTTCTTAACATTAATCATTACCAGCTAAGTTGCTCACCGCTGGCTTTCAGATTTTGTTTGTACATCATATCCAGAGTCGCGTAAGTGCACATATCAAACGCACCTTCACAATAATCACCGATTACCTTATTCAGTATTTCTTTATTTTTGGCTTTGGTCAGATTCTTAAAAGCGGTCAGATTTTGCTTTTCCATCATTCGAAGCGTTGTTGGTTGGCACATATCAACGGCACCATCACAGTAATCCGCCTTTACCTTCACCTTGATGTATTCAATAACTTCTTGTTTCTGCGCTTCGGAACCGTCGAATTCCATCGGGTTAACAAATGCAGCACTCGCGGCAAACGGAAGCATCAAAACAGCAAATCCCAGAACAAACTTCATCATTAAGTCCTTATAGTGAAAGCAAACTGTTAAGACTAATCTTAACAATCTGAAGTCAAAATTTCACGGTTTCTGCCGCAACCTTTCCAAAAGAGACGATTTAGACAAACCGACCGGTTATAGCCATTACATGTATACGACTGACCAAATCAAACATTTACACTGGTTTTATATACAGTAAAATTCACATTCTCAAAAAGGAGAATGTGATGAGTGTAAGAAAGCTGTCTACCGGCAAATGGTTATGCGAGTGCTATCCGAACGGACGCGAGGGCAAGCGGTGCCGCAGGCAGTTTGATTCCAAAGGGGAAGCCTTAGCCTTTGAGACTTACACCATGGATCAGGCAAAGAACAAACCGTGGCTGGGCGAGAAGGAAGACCGGCGAAAGCTGAGCGAACTGGTCGATCTCTGGTACAGCCTCCACGGCTGCTCTCTGAATGATAAAAAGGGACGGTTAGGCAAACTGAAGATTATCAGCGCGGGCATGGGTGATCCAATAGCCAGTATGATCACACCGAAGGACTGGGCGCACTATCGTGATCAGCGGCTGCGCGGTGAAATTGATAACGGCTACAGTACCAGTCTGGCAACCCGTAAAGTTTCCACCGGTACGGTGAACTGTGAGCATGCTTTTCTAAGGGCGGTATTCAATGAACTGAAACGCCTGGGGGAATGGTCGCTGCCAAACCCGCTCGAGAATATTCGCGAGTTTGATCAGCCAGAACGTGAAATGGCATGGCTGACTCAGGAACAAATTCTGTTGCTCATGGCGGCATGTGAACAGCATGGAAATGACGAATTAACGCTTATCGTTAAAGTTTGCCTTTCGACCGGCGCACGCTGGAATGAGGCGGCAAAAATCAAAAGCTCGCAAATATCCCCGTACAAAATCACCTTCATCAATACTAAAGGCAAAAAGAACCGTACCGTTCCCCTCACCCGCCCCCTCTATGACGAACTGATCGCCCGTAAAGGCGCGCCCTTCTTGCCCTGCTATAAGCAGTTTTATCGGGTGATCAGGCTGGCGGGCATCGAGCTGCCGGAAGGTCAGATGACGCACGTTCTCCGGCATACGTTCGCCAGTCATTTCATGATGGCCGGTGGCAACATCATCGTGTTGCAACGTATCCTCGGGCACTCAGATATTCGGGTCACTATGCGATACGCGCACTTTGCTCCGGATCACCTGGAAGACGCTATCCACCTGAATCCGCTTGCTCAAATGGTTGGCAACAAAAATTTAATCAGTTGAAATAGCGGGGATAGAAGATAAAAAATAACATACCATTTTTTAGCGAAATGTAATGAATTATTGCTGCCGATTATTATATTGACTTATAAGAATGGCACTAAGTCCTTAGTGCCATTTTTATACATATTTATATAGAGTCTATTTTTTTAATCATGAACATCTTTATCCCCATGGCTTGGGAAATATTTATTTCTATGCCAGCCCAAATATTTTTGACATTTTTCGTTAATTTTAACACTCGTTACTGCGTGTATACCTATTAGTTCCAGAATATTATTCTCAACTAATACTGGTGATATAAGCAATTCACCATTAGCCTTAAAGCTTATTAACCCCTTATCAAAAAGAATATCAACATTTGCAGATAATAGTAATCCGTTATAAGGATCAAGTCGCTCATAATTCGATGATTCTCGCCAAGGTTTTATGTGACTCGCTCTCAGCATTACGTCAAGGGAAATGTCAGTAAGAAGGCATTTGCCATATAACTTATTTAGATCACTTCTGAACTTTCCTTGCCCAACCCGTGCGTCAATCAGTTGTTTTCGGTCTGTTATTGATATGTTCGCATCTTTTTCAATTTCGTAAATATCCTCAATAAGTAAATCAATAGCTTTTTTTTGAGAATTAACATCAGAGACCGATTTCTCTATAATATTAAATCCTAGTGACGTAAGAACTTTGAAACAAACCGAATCCAACCCACCAGTAAACTCATCAGCGAAAAGTACTCGATTTATTACTGCTATTGCTGAAACTCCAAATATGACTTTAGGTGGGAATAGATTACCATTATAGTCAAGATCATATGTGGTTGATTTTTGGAATTTATAATCAGTATATTGTATTTCTTCAAATTTACCTAATACATCTAGGATGTCTCGTCGCTCAAGTTTAGACATAAGAGAATTGAGATTAGAAACTCTTGAACTTGCCGATTTCGCCTCTCTGTATCCCACGGATTTTTCTAACTCGATAATATCGTCATTATTATAATACACTCCTGCTCTAGAAAGCAGAAACCATGCAGTGACTTTATTAATTTCAGAACAATAACCTTGATGTGCTTTACCGAAAGAAGTTATCGGAGAATACTTTTTCGCTCTTTTATCTAAAAGATATTCTTTGTGAACGCGAATCTCTATGGGAATTTCTAACTGGTGAGGCTTAAACTTCACCGTCCATAATATGCCTTTTTCATCAGTTTCGTGCATGACAGAACCAAGTGCAAACCCGATGTGGCTAATCACCCCACTACTACAAAAAAAAATCAAGTCTCCCTTCTTGATAGACTTAACCGTTTCTCTGTATTGATTATATATTTTTGCCGGTCTGGCTCTTATCCATCCGTTTTCTAATTCTTCTTTGTGTGACTTTGGCTTTTGTGTAATCCAGAAGTAATTCATCAGAAACCTTCACCTCAATTTAATTGATGATTTTAATTATTCGATATTAACTTCGTGAGCAAACCTTTACTAACGGCCTCAACTACATTGCAGAGGACATCAAAATTACTATTGCCTATTTTAATAATATTTCCAGTCAATGATAGTACATTATCGTCATTGCCACTGTCTGCAAAGGACGTCGATCATACCCTGCACAAACGCAGATGCAGTGTCCTACCTGTTATCTTATAGTCAACAAATGACGCACGTTCTGCGGCATACGTTCGCCAGTCATTTCATGATGTCCGGCGGCAACATCATCGTGCTGCAGCGAATCCTCGGGCACTCAGATATCCGGGTCACTATGCGTTACGCGCACTTCGCTCCGGATCACCTGGAAGACGCTATCCACCTGAATCCGCTGGCTCAAATCAGTGGCGATATAATGGCGATGGAGAATCCAAATGAGTAACATTGAGGGTAAGTGAAAGTAGTCTAAGTGATTGTTTTTATTATAAGTGGTTGATTTAAAAAACAGTCAAAAAAATGACCGAATACGATTCCTATATTCGGTCTAGGGAAATGGCTCTTGGGAGAGAGCCGTGCGCTAAAAGTTGGCATTAATGCAGGCGGTTAAGCCGTACAACTTAAAGAGTAGCCGAGGCCTGACTATTTTCCACCCAGTTTGAAACATAGTGATAATAACAACGATGTATTATTTTCATTGTGTGACAACATACGCAAAACATGGGATTAACATCAGGCGGTTAGCGGCTGCACGGCCATTCAGCAAAGCGTCTCGGCTTTGGCGATAAACGGCGCCAGACTCATTTTTTGCCCCGGATTTGCCGGATCGTCTAACCAGATTTTCTCCAGCGGCACAGCCTGAACCTGACGGTTTTTGACCTGCTCTTTGGCGACGTCGTTCAGAGGATATTGCGCCAGTGTGCTGTCGTTAATGACATACAGCGCGTTACCGGGACGGCATTGCAGCATGACTTCTTCACGCGTAAAAGCCCAGGCTTTGCCATATTGCAGGCGGCTGATCGTCTCGACCTGTGGTGCAGCAAAACTGCCGGCAGATAAGGTTAGCAACACACAGGCGAGCAGTGTTTTCCTCATGATTTTTCCTCAGTAAATAGTAAATTCTTCAATTCTTTCAGACAGGCGCGAGAGTAGCAAACCAGCTCACCGCCAGTAAAACCAGTAGCGCAAGTCCCCATTCGAGCCACGTCATCATGATGAAACGACTCTGCGCACGCTCCGGCTGTTTACCCATTAACGGCACCAGCCAGTAACGGTTGAAAATGGCGATGCAGCACATGATCCCGACCAGCACCACTTTGATGACCAGAAGACGCTGGTAAAGCGAGGTCATATCGACCGGCCAGCGCTGCAAAACAATCGCGGTATTCAGGATGCCGGTCAGGATAACCAGCGCGACGGCGGCATGGCCCCAGACGGAAAACCGAATGAGCGTGGCAATCGCATAAGGGCGTGTCGCAGGTTGTCGCGTAAACAACATGCAGGTCAGCAGCGGGAATAAGCACCCGAACCAGTAGGCCGCGCTGAGCAGATGCACGACATGATTAGTCCGTTGTAACAGCCCCAGCGCGCCATCATGCATCGCTGCATGGCCGATCAGCGCCTGACTCATCAGTAAACCGAGTGCGCACAAAAAGACGAACACATTGCGCCCCGGCAACCAGTCCATCAGCATGACCAGCAATAATGCCGCCGTCAGCAAGAGGTGCCAGCGCCAGACATCACCAAACGACGTCGTGAGCACCAGCAGCCAGACGTTCAGGTTCAGCCCGTCGCCCCAGCCGTTTCCCATCAGCGCGGCCTGAATCGCCAGCATTCCCACCGACGTCACCGCCGCCAGAATGCCAGACCACATCATCAGAGACTGATTTTTACGCAGCAATACGGCGGAAAAGCCTTGCGGTGCCAGTAAGGAGCAAAAGACGCTCAACCCAAAAATTTGCATCAGTGAAGCAAAATGGACAAACCGGCACAGGACAAACATGGCAGTCAGGCTCATCGTTTATTTAACGATAAAGCTGTACTGACCGTGTGTTTTATGACCATCAACGGAGACAACGCTCCACGTTACAAGGTATTTACCCGGCTTCAGCGTTTCCGGAAGCGGGAGAACCGCCTGAGTTTTGTCATTCGCGGCGAGCGTCATAGCACCGGTTTTGACGATTTTATTTTCTGCGTCGGTCAGCGTGATTTTGCTGAAATTAGGTTCGATGCCTTCGCTAAAACCCAGTGACAATTCAGACGGGCTGGCGGTGACAACAGTGTCGGCGGCAGGCGTTTCTGTTTTCAGATGTGCGTGGGCAGAAGCCTGCTGTGAGATAAATCCGCTCAGCAAAACAGCTGAGACTGCCAGTGCACGGCAAAGAGAAGTGGTTTTTTTGAACACGATAATTCCTTGGCTTGCTTAACGATGAATTTATAACGCCGTCACTTTATCGCAAACCACCCCAAAACGTTTGTCAAAAAAACATAAAAAAAACGCAGAGGCGTGAGCACTCTGCGTTTTTATGAATCACAACGGCAGGAATTTAGCCTGCAGGTGCCTGCGCCACCATGTTCTTCAGATCTTTATCCACGAAGAACAGGCCGTTTCCGGTGTTGCTGACCAGAGCCAGTTTATCGAGAACGGATTTGAACAACGTTTCTTCTTCATGCTGTTCAGCAACGTACCATTGCAGGAAGTTGAAAGAAGAATAGTCTTTCAGCGTCATGGACAAGTCGGCCAGTTCGTTGATTTTCTGGGTGATCAGTTGCTCGTGCTCATAGGTTTGTTTGAACAAATCAGTCAGAGACTCAAATGCCACTGGCGGTGCAGCAATCGCGCCCAGCAAAGGCAGTGCGCCAGTATCACTGACGTATTTGAACAGGCGATGCATGTGGTCCATTTCTTCCATGGAATGCTGCTTCAGAAACGCCGCTGCGCCTTCGTAGCCTTTATCGCTGCACCATGCACTCATCTGCAAATATAAATTGGCAGAGTAAAACTCGAGGTTCAGCTGTTCGTTCAGCTGGTCGATCATTTCTTTTTTAAGCATGATGCGGCTCCATAAAATAAATTAAGGCAGATAAATGAGATTATTTATCTGCATTATGCCCGCATCAATACAAAATAAAAACACCCGATTCACATTATTATTCATATGGGCAACAATATAATTTAACCAATTGAATTTAATGATATTTATTTTAACCAAAATATAGATTAATGATAATCATTAACATGCGGGATGTTATTAAAAAGAATCATTCCTATTTGAATAATCCATTTTATATTCCTGCATGAATTTAATTATCACCTTAGATTTCGGGAATGGTTCTTATTTACCTGATATCACTTCTCAATCTCACGCATAGCATCAGCTGTAATAAAATTCCAAAGACAACATTCACCCCACGGATTGGGTCGGGTACAATGCGGTGAAATGGTTTAGCGGGAAACAACAATGAGTAGCAATCTGGCCGAAATCAGTAAAGAAGAGATGGATCGCATTAACGTCGATCTCGCCGCGTCAGCCGTCGCTTTTAAGGAACGTTACAATATGCCCGTTGTGGCTGAGATGGCGGAACGCGAGCAGCCTGTGCATCTGCGCACTTACTTCCGTGAGCGGGTCATGTTTTATCGCGGGGAATCACATAAATTCTCCCGCTTACCTTACGAACCGAAGCAGAAATAAGCGACGGGTCCGCGAGCAAACGGGAGCACTGAAACCGTTAGCGTCGGGTGGCGAAACGCTGGTTTGTACGGATTAGCTGATCGAGGATCCCGGGCTCGTCAAACGAATGCCCTGCTCCTTCGATGATGTGCAGTTCCGCTTCTGGCCAGGTCTGCGCCAGATCCCAGGCGTTTTGCACCTGACAGGCCATATCGTAGCGACCGTGGACAATCACGGCGGGAATGTGGCGGATGCGTTCGACGTTGCGTAAAAGCTGATCGTCGCTGTCCAGAAACCCCAGATGCGTGAAGTAATGGTTTTCGATGCGGGCAAACGCCAGCGCGAAGTTATCTTCACCGAAAGATGACGAACCTTCCGCAGGTAAAAGCGTCACGGTCTCCCCTTCCCACAAGCTCCAGATTTTCGCGGCCTCCAGCTGAACGGTGCGATCCGCCGATGTAAGACGTGCACGGTAAGCAGCGATGACATCCTTGCGTTCTTCATCATCCAAAATCGACAAAATCCGCTGCCATTTTTCAGGGAAGAAACGGGAGGCGCCATCCTGGTAATACCAGGCCAGTTCCTGCTTACGCAGCGTAAAAATACCGCGCAGAACCAATTCACTGACGCGGTCAGGATGCGTTTCGGCATACGCGAGCGCAAGCGTTGATCCCCACGAACCGCCAAACACCAGCCATTTATCAACGCCCGCTAATTTTCGCAGGCGTTCGATGTCTTCGACCAGATGCCAGGTCGTGTTGTTATCGAGGCTGGCGTGAGGCTTTGAACGCCCGCAGCCACGCTGGTCAAACAGCATGACGTCATAATCATTGGGATCAAAAAGTTGCCGGTGAACCGATGAACAACCTCCGCCCGGCCCGCCGTGTAGAAATACCGCGGGTTTACCTTCCGGGTTTCCGCTGCGTTCCCAGTAAATCTGGTGGCCATCGCCCGTATCAAGCATGCCGCTGGCATAGGCTTCCAGAGGTGGATACAACCCTTTTAATTTTGGCATGACATTTCCTGTTCTATTCGGCCAGTGTATTGATTGAGATGCGTGCCTGTTCATAACAGCGCATTGATTACACGCCGACAAGGTGTAATGACCAAAAATCATTGTTTTGCATACTGTTCGCATACTTATCGTGCAATTCACAACCGGAATATAAAACAGGGGGCTGTGTAAAGTTTTGCAGGAAATACGATGGGACTTGCAACCGGCACGATTTAAGCAGTAAATAGGTGAGCAACCCAATCCACAAGCTTTAAAGAGAGGCGATCATGAGTAAAGGAATGGATAGCAAAAAAAATGCGAAGAAAAAGCCACTGAAGACCCCTGCCGAGAAAAAGGCTGATAAAAAAGCCAAGAAAGCAGCTGCCTGATAAAGTGACTTCGTAGAATAAACCCGCTGAATGCGGGTTTTTTTATTCCCCCGTCATACTTCAAGCCGCAGATGCATTAGCTGCACTCGCTCACCCGAATCACTGACCCACGTCAGCTCATCGGGATTCGCTCACTTGCCGCCTTCCTGCGACTCGAATTATTTCGGGGGAACCTGTTGTTCTTTCGCTGCCAGCGACAGAACAAAGGCATATTCCAGCGCGATATCTTCGTAAGCCTTGAAACGTCCAGATTTGCCGCCGTGGCCGGAATCCATATCCGTGTGCATCAGCAGCTGATTATCGTCGGTTTTGACATCACGCAATTTCGCGACCCACTTCGCCGGTTCCCAGTATTGCACTTGTGAATCATGCAAACCGGTCGTCACCAGCATGTGCGGATAAGCCTGCGCACGAACCTGATCATACGGGCTGTATTGCAACATATAGTCGTAATACGCTTTGTCGTTCGGATTGCCCCACTCGTCATATTCGCCGGTCGTCAGCGGAATAGAATCATCAAGCATCGTAGTGACAACATCGACGAAAGGAACCTGCGCAACAATGCCGTGGAACAGGTCAGGTGCCTGATTAATCACCGCGCCCATCAGCAAACCACCGGCACTGCCGCCCATCGCATAAACCTGTCCTGCGTCCCCGTAACCTTCAGCCACCAGTTCTTTCGTCACATCAATGAAATCGTGGAACGTGTTGAGTTTGTTGAACAGCTTGCCGTCGTCGTACCACTGCTGGCCGAGTTCAGCGCCGCCACGGATATGCGCCAGGGCGAAAACAAAGCCTCTGTCGAGAAGGCTCAGGCGGCTACCGCTGAACGCCGGATCCATACTGCTGCCGTAAGAACCGTATCCGTAAACCAGTAACGGATTGGTATTTGGTTTGAACAATCCACGGCGATAAACCAGTGAAACCGGGACTTTCGCGCCATCGCGCGCTGTCACCCAGACGCGTTCGCTGCGGTAATTCGCCGCATCAAAATCTTTCACTTCCTGCTGTTTGAGCAACGTGCGTTCGTGCGTGTCGAGATCCAGCTCAAAGAGCGAGCTTGGCATGGTCATCGACGAATAGCCGTAACGCAGCAACGACGTATCCGGTTCCGGGTTGTACGCCAGCCAGGTGGTGTACGTCGGGTCATCAAACGCCAGTGATTTTTCCTCACCGCTGGTCCAGTGGATCTGGCGCAGCTGCGTCAGCCCCTGATGTCGTTCTTCCACCACCAGCCAGTCGCGGAATAAACTAAAACCTTCGAGCATGACTTCAATGCGCGGTGCGATCAGGGTTTGCCACTGCGCCTCGGTACCGTTTTCGCTTTTATAGAGACCGAAATTTTTACCGTCTTTATTCGAACGGATATAGAAGTGGCCCAGATAATGATCGAGCGCGTACTCATGATCTTTACGGCGCGACAGGAACACTTTCGGCGTCGCCTGCGGATCATCGGCATCCAGCAGCAAGATCTCAGATGTTGTGGTGCTGTCGAGATGGATCAGGATGTATTTTTCTGACGTGGTTTTATCCAGTCCGACGTAAAACGTGTCGTCTTTCTCTTCATAAACCAGTTTGTCGGTTTTCGGATCCGTGCCGACAACGTGGCGGTAAACCTGATACGGCAGCAACGTTTTCTTGTGTTTGCGGACGTAATACAGCGTCTGAGAATCGTTAGCCCACTCGCTGCTGCCGGACGTGTTTTTCAGCAGATCGTCGGTCCAGGTTTCGTCATCCAGCTTTTTGATGCGGATGTCGTACTGGCGACGGGACAGGAAATCTTCGGCCACGGCCATCAGTTTATTGTCCGGGCTGATATCTAAACCGCCCAGCGTATAAAACTCGCCGTCGCTGGCGCGTTCATTGCCGTCGATCAGCGTCTGCCAGTTTTCATGTTCAGCGGCGGGCTGGCGCAGGTAAATCGCGTATTCATTGCCCGGTTCATAGCGGGTCTGATAACGGTAACCGTGCTTTACGTAAGGGACGGAGTGATCCTGCTGCGCAATGCGCGCGACCATTTCTCCGTAAAGCGTTTCACGTAACGCCTGATGTGGCTGCATGGCCTGATCGGTATATTCGTTTTCTGCCGTCAGATACGCCAGAACCTGAGGATCGGCGCGGTCATCATCACGCAGCCAGTAGTAATTATCGACGCGGTTATCACCGTGTACGCTCAGGGTTTTCGGGCGTTTTTCAGCCTTTGGAGGTGTCATCATCACGGATCTCTTTGTCCTCTTTATGGTGTGACAAGAGTGACAGGTTTGAACGGGGAAACCAAGGGACGGAACGTGCGGGACTTAGCAGGAATATGCGCCCGGCAGGGGTGACGGGCGCAGGGGAAAACTCAGGCTGGCGTGCTGTAGGTGATTTCACCGAGCTGGCAGTTCAATGTCACGTCGTAGGTTTTGTCTGCATGATCGCCGCGCACTTTCAGCGGGATATCCCATTTTTTGTTATCACCGCTGATGCTGCCCGCATCAACCCAGGCGACAGGTGTAGACGTGCCGAGTACTTTTTTATCAGTATCCCAGCGCGGAATGCGGTTTTGCAGAAAATCGCGTTTGACCATCGCCGCGATTTCATCTTTCGTCGCATTTGCGCACGGAGTGACCGTCGCCGTTCTCACTTCAGGCTCATCGGCCTGAGCGGTCTGGATCAGGCCGCTCAATCCTGCGACTGCCATTACTACGCTCAAGATTATCTTTTTCATCGTTCGTCTTCCCAGTCTTTGTCTTTTATTACGGGTGACCTTGCCGGAACAATATCCATACTTAGCGCAAGGTCATCGCTTGCGTCAGACAATATAATCATCAACAAGCCAATAACACAACATTAACAATCAGACATGCGACGTAAAACGTGACGATAATCTTTTAGCGTAAAATAATCGCTTTGCAGTTTTTTCCTTTGATTTTCCCTTCCTGCAAACGTTGCAGGGCTTTCTTCGCGCTCTTCTGCCGGATGGCTACATAAGCGTGGATCGGGAACATATCAATTTTACCGACTTCCGCTGCAGTCAGCCCCGCATCACCGGTCAGTGCACCGAGAATATCGCCGGGACGGATTTTAGCTTTACGGCCACCGTCGATGCACAACGTGGCCATTTCAGGATCCAGCGCCACTGGCGTTGCCGCCAGCGCCTGTGCGGCAGGCTGCCAGGTAAACCGCTGACGGGTGTAATCTTCCAGCGCCGTTACGCGTGGCATTTCCTGCGGCGTCACCAGGCTGATAGCCAGACCGCTGGTTCCCGCACGTCCGGTACGGCCTACGCGGTGAACGTGGACTTCCGGATCGAAAGACAGTTCGTAGTTGATAACCAGACCTAACTGTTTGATGTCCAGCCCGCGCGCGGCAACGTCGGTCGCCACCAGCACACGGCAACTGCCGTTGGAGAAGCGCACCAGCACGCGGTCACGGTCACGCTGTTCCAGATCGCCGTTCAGCGCCAGCGCGCTGATCCCTTTGCTGCTCAGGGCATCATAAACGTCCTGACAGTCGCGTTTGGTATTACAGAACACTACGCACGATGTCGGCTGATGCTGGTACAACACGCCAGCCAGCAAGGATAAACGCTGATGTTTATCGGCTTCGATGAAGACCTGTTTGATATCGGCCACATCATCTTCGCCTTCAATTTCCACTTTCAGCGGCTCGCGCTGGAATTTGGAGCTGATGCGCTCAATGCCATCCGGGTAAGTCGCTGAGAACAGCAGCGTCTGGCGGGATTGCGGCGTATAGCTGACCACATCTTCGATATCTTCACTGAAACCCATGTCCAGCATGCGGTCGGCTTCATCGAGCACCAGCACTTTCAGATCGTCCAGCTTCAACGAGCCTTTGCGCAGGTGTTCCTGAATGCGGCCCGGCGTGCCGACCACAATGTGTGGCTGACGAACCAGCGATTCGTTCTGTGGGCCGATAGACTGGCCACCGCAAAGGGTCAGGATTTTGATGTTCTGGGTAAAGCGCGCTAAACGACGTAATTCTTTACTGACCTGATCGGCCAGCTCGCGCGTCGGGCAAAGCACCAGCGCCTGCGCCACAAACTGTGAAACGGTGATGCTGTTCAGCAAACCAATGCCGAACGCGGCTGTTTTACCACTGCCGGTTTTAGCTTTGGCGCGGACGTCCTGACCTTGCAGGATAGCGGGCAAAGAGGCTTCCTGAATCGGGGTCATTTCGGTGTAACCCAGTTCATTCAGGTTAGAAAGTTGCTCAGCGGGCAATGTCAGGACAGAAAAGGAATGCGTGCTCAAGGCGATAACTCTTTATGTGAGGCAAAAATCGGGGCAGCGACAGGAGATCTGGCGCCATGGTTTACTAAATGATAACAGAGACGCCCGCTGACTGCCTTAAACAGCCGAAAACGGAGCCAAAAAATCCTGTAAAGCGCCCCTCTGCGCACGCAGGGAATTTATCAAACGCGCCGCGCAATCGTTTTCGTCACAAAAAAAATCAGATATACTGCGCCCCGAAATTCCTACTTTCCTTCCTCAAAGATCTGGGTACGAAGCTATGTTAACCATTGGTACTGCACTGCGCACCGGCGCAACCCGCGTCATGTTGTTAGGCTCTGGCGAGCTGGGTAAAGAAGTGGCGATCGAATGTCAGCGCCTGGGTCTTGAAGTGATCGCTGTCGATCGCTACGCGGATGCACCAGCGATGCAGGTCGCTCACCGCAGCCATGTCATTAATATGCTCGATGGCGACGCGCTGAAAGCCGTTATTGAAAGCGAACGCCCTGATTTTATTGTGCCGGAAATTGAAGCCATCGCCACCAGTATGTTGGTGGAGCTGGAAAAACAGGGCCATAACGTGGTGCCGTGCGCCGAAGCGACGCGTCTGACCATGAACCGCGAAGGTATCCGCCGTCTGGCCGCAGAAACCCTGAAACTCCCGACATCGACATATCAGTTTGCTGACGACGAAGCGTCTTTCCGTCAGGCCGTCGACGCAATCGGTTACCCGTGCATCATCAAGCCGGTAATGAGTTCATCCGGTAAAGGCCAAAGCCTGATCCGCAGCGCCGAACAGTTACAGACGGCCTGGGATTATGCCCAGCAAGGTGGCCGTGCCGGTGGCGGGCGCATCATTGTTGAAGGTCTGGTGAAGTTTGATTTTGAAATTACGCTGCTGACCATCAGCGCCATTGACGGCATTCATTTCTGCGCGCCCATCGGGCACCGTCAGGAAGATGGCGATTATCGCGAATCCTGGCAGCCACAACAGATGACCGAACTGGCATTGCAGCGCGCGAAAGACATCGCGGAAAGAGTGGTGAAAGCGCTGGGCGGTAAAGGCCTGTTTGGCGTTGAACTGTTCGTCTGCGGCGATGAAGTGATTTTCAGCGAAGTTTCACCGCGTCCGCACGATACCGGAATGGTCACGCTGATTTCTCAGGATCTGTCCGAATTTGCCCTGCACGTTCGCGCTTTCTTAGGCTTGCCGGTCGGGAAAATCCGCCAGTTTGGCCCGTCGGCTTCGGCCGTTATTCTGCCGGAACTGACCAGCCACAACGTTTCTTTCAGCGGGCTGGAAAACGCGCTGACCGGTTTCAACCAGATCCGTCTGTTCGGTAAGCCGGAAATCAGCGGTAAACGCCGTCTGGGCGTGGCGCTGGCGATTGCCGATAACGTCGAAGACGCGGTTGAGCAGGCGAAACAGGCTGCGGCGGCGATTGTCGTTAAAGGCTGATGCCTGGATAAAGATGAAAAAAAACCGGACTCCGCAAAGGGCCCGGTTTTTTTATGCCTGATAAGTGCTTATCAGGGTAGAAATTTACTCATCTTCGTCATCAAAGATAACGGTCACGCGATCGCCTTTGTGCGTTTCGCGGATTTCTGCTGCTACGGTTGCAATGGCTTCGCCACTGCTCATCCCGTTTTCCATTAACTGGCGGATACGATCGGCGGCCTGTTCTTGTTCGGAATGTGATAATGAAGGCATACCTGTCAGCATGGGAGATTCCTGTTGTACGTTAAATCGGCCCGCAGGCTGCGGGGTTGCACAGTATACGCCTTATTGATGCAAATCGCCTGCGCTGCTTTCAGGCAGCCGATTCTATGTTAGGATCGGTGCTCTGCTACGTTTTAATTGCGCCCGAGAAGCTCATACCTGCCATGCAATCCATCCGGTCCGTGAATTTTCATTCTTTGCCGTATCATCCCGATGCGCTGTCTGAGCAATTTTCTGCGCTCTCAGCGTTGCCATGGGCCATGCTTTTGCATTCCGGTGCTGCGCAGCATCAGCACAATCGTTTTGATATTATGGTCGCGGATCCGCTGATCACGCTGACGACGCGCGGTGATATCACGCAGGTTGAACAAAACGGTGAAATGACGTCGCGGAAAGACGATCCATTTGCCCTGCTGCAAGAATACCTGTCAGCATCCGGTTTGCAGGCGGAAAGCTCGCCTGATTTCCCGTTTTTGGGCGGCGCGCTGGGCCTGTTTGGCTATGATTTAGGGCGGCGCATTGAAACATTGCCTGACACCGCAAAACAGGATATTGCCCTGCCGGATATGGCGGTCGGTATTTATGACTGGGCGCTGATCGCCGATCATCATCTGCAACGTCTGACGCTGGTTTGCCACCATGATATTGCTGACCGCCTGCACTGGCTGACGCAGCAACAGGCCGCGGTCGTGCAACCCTTCAGCCTGAAAGCGCCGTGGCAGTCCAACATGACCCGCAAAGAATACGGTGCCAAATTCCGCCAGATTCAGGAATACATTCACGACGGCGATTGCTATCAGATTAACCTCGCACAGCGATTTTCGACGCACTATTCCGGTGACGAGTGGCAGGCATTTTTACGGCTGAACAAGGCGAACCGGGCACCCTTCTCGGCGTTTCTGCGTTTGCCTGAAAACACGGTAATCAGCCTGTCGCCAGAGCGTTTCATCTGGCTAAAAGACCATCAGATCCAGACGCGCCCGATTAAAGGGACGTTGCCGCGCAGTGAAGATCCCGCAGAAGATACGCGTCAGGCTGGGCGGCTGGCGGCATCGGAAAAAGATCGCGCGGAAAATCTGATGATCGTCGACTTGTTGCGAAATGACATTGGCCGCGTTGCCACGCCGGGCAGCGTACGCGTTCCCGAATTATTTAAAGTCGAGCCCTTCCCGGCGGTTCATCATCTGGTCAGCACGATAACCGCAGAATTACCGGACAAGTGCCACGCCAGCGCGTTGCTGCGCGCGTGTTTCCCCGGCGGTTCAATTACCGGCGCGCCGAAAGTCCGCGCGATGGAAATCATCGAAGAACTTGAACCCCAAAGGCGTAACGGCTATTGCGGCAGCATTGCGTACATCAGTTGCTGCGGCACAATGGACAGCAATATCACCATCCGCACCTTGCTGACGGCGGGCGGGAAAATTTACTGTTGGGCAGGCGGCGGGATTGTGGCTGACAGTCAGGAACAGGCAGAATATCAGGAAACCTTCGATAAAATTGCCCGCATATTGCCGCAGTTAGGAGACGTTCAGCCGTGACTTTGCTGGAACAGCGCGCACGCGTACAGACCTTTTCACCCGCCGTGGAAGATTTCATCCTGCGTTTTCAGTTGCAGCAACCGCGTTTGCCTGCGCCGGCATTGCGCGGAACCCGTCATGCCGCCGTGTTAATTCCGATTATCTGCCGGAAAGAACCGACAATTCTGCTGACACGCCGTTCCGATCAATTGCGCAAACACCCCGGTCAGGTCGCCTTTCCCGGCGGTGCGGCCGATGCAACGGATGCCTCGATAATTGCCACCGCGCTGCGCGAAGCTCAGGAAGAAGTCGCTATTGAGCCGGGACAGGTTCACGTTTTAGGCACGCTTTCACCGCAGGACAGCAGCAGCGGTTTTCAGGTGACGCCGGTTGTCGGGCTGTTGCCGGTCGATGTGACATTCCATCCGGCAGAAGATGAAGTCGCCGAGCTGTTTGAAATGCCCTTGCAGGAAGCGTTTGATCTTGCCCGCTATCACACTCTGGATATTCATCGCAGAGGCATCCATCACCGGGTGTATTTATCCTGGTATCAGCAGCAATTTGTCTGGGGACTCACGGCTGCGATCCTCCGTCAGCTCGCCCGGCAGGTTGAAGCCTGAGCCCGCTAATTACATTCCGATCACACTTTTGCATCAAATAAGTTTATTTCATGCGAAAAATGAAACTTTTGCCCATCAGGCCTTTTAAACTATAGAGTGAGCCACAAGTTAAGTTGTGGCTGTCAGGGATCCCGTTCCCTGCCGTAATTCATTACAGGAGTATTCGACGTGATTAGCGTTTTCGACATGTTCAAGGTCGGGATTGGCCCTTCCAGTTCCCATACTTTGGGCCCGATGAAAGCCGGGAAACAGTTCGCTGATGACCTGCTCGAAAAGGGCATGATGCCTGCCGTTACGCGTGTCGCCGTGGACGTTTTTGGTTCTCTGTCTCTGACAGGCAAGGGCCACCACACAGATATCGCCATTATTTTAGGTCTGGCGGGTAACCAGCCAGATACCGTCGACATCGACGGCATTCCCCATTTTATTCGCGACGTTGAGCAGCGTCAGCGTTTACCGCTGGGTGAAACTCAGCACGAAGTTGATTTTCCGCGCGACACTGGCATGGTGTTTCGCGGTGAGAATTTGCCGCGCCATGAAAATGCGATGCAAATTCATGCCTTTGCGGGTGACAAAATGATTTACAGCAAAACCTACTACTCCGTCGGTGGAGGTTTTATTGTTGATGACGAGCATTTCGGTCAGCCGGTACTGGATGAAGTGACGGTGCCTTACAGCTTTAATTCGGCCAGCGAAATGCTGGCAAAATGTAAGGAAACGGGCCTTTCGCTGTCAGGCCTTATGATGAAAAATGAGCTTGCTCAGCACAGCAAACAGGACATCGAGCAGTATTTCGAGAAAATCTGGCACACCATGCAGGCCTGTATCGACCGTGGTCTGAATACGGAAGGCGTTCTGCCTGGCCCGCTGCGCGTTCCGCGTCGCGCTTCCGCCCTGCGCAGAATGCTGGTGTCTAACGATCAACTCTCAAAAGACCCGATGAATGTGATCGACTGGGTGAACATGTTTGCTCTGGCTGTGAACGAAGAAAATGCGGCGGGCGGGCGCGTAGTGACTGCGCCGACCAACGGTGCCTGCGGGATTGTTCCGGCGGTGCTGGCCTACTATGACAAGTATATACAGTCCGTCAGCCCGGATATTTACCTGCGCTATTTCCTGACCTCCGGCGCGATTGGCATTCTCTACAAAATGAATGCGTCAATTTCCGGTGCGGAAGTCGGCTGCCAGGGCGAAGTCGGTGTGGCCTGTTCAATGGCGGCTGCGGGCCTGACAGAATTGCTGGGCGGCAGCCCGGAACAGGTGTGCGTGGCGGCTGAAATTGGTATGGAACACAATCTGGGCCTAACCTGCGATCCGGTTGCCGGGCAGGTTCAGGTTCCGTGCATCGAACGTAACGCGATTGCTTCCGTAAAAGCCATCAACGCCGCACGTATGGCCTTGCGCCGGACCAGTGAGCCTCGTGTTTCGCTGGATAAAGTGATTGAGACGATGTACGAAACCGGCAAAGATATGAACGCCAAGTATCGCGAAACGTCCCGTGGCGGATTAGCCATTAAGGTACAGTGCGACTGATTCCGTACGGGATTTGTTCGTGTTTCTGCGGCGGCGGGTTGCCCCCCTTTTAGCCCGTTTGCCGCAGGAAATACCACGCGGGTGGAAGCAGGTAGCAATAAAACCTTCGGTAACAACAACCTGTTGTATTATCAATACATAATGGTACTGACACTTGCATTCTACCCTGCAGGTACGGCATGCTGATTTCCGCCTGATTTTCCCGTTCAGAGAACCTCTCTATAACATCGAAAATACATGCCTGAGATGAGCAGGGAAAATCACGTGACAACGTCTCTGATAGAGATTTTCTTTGTTTTTTACCGAGAAAAATAGGGAGTTTTCTACAACACAGGCTGAGCGGCCGGAGATTTACAGCTACTATCAATAATAACAAAACGGCTGTTACGCATCGGTAAACCTTTAAAAATAATAATTTTGAGCCTGCTCTTAACACGGGATACAAGGATTAGAACGATGCTGTTCTCCCAGACCGGACTTGCGAGGTATCGTTACTATCGCATTGCGCTCGCTTGCGCATTGGGGGTATGTACGCTGCTTCTGACACTGGGCATTCGTATTTACGAACAAGCTCAGGTCATCGCCGAAGACCAACAACGCGTGGCTATTCATACCGTTGAAAAACTGGAGAAATTACTCGACCCGGCCTCGCCAGCCGGAAGAGCGATTCCTATCGACCAGACTCTTAGCTGCAATGCGCTGCAACCGGTGATGCAACAAACGGTCGCCCGAATGCAAACGTTGCGATCCATCAGCCTTGTCAGTAATGGTACGATTACTTGTTCAAGCCTGATTGGTGCTTTGGATCTCAATTTCAATAAAACACTGCCTTCCCTGGCTCAGGGCAAAACGCAGCTTGATCTGCGCGCTTCAAAATGGAGCCGGGTGGATGCCCCGACGCTGGTACTCTGGCAACCAACAACGCCGGATAATCTCAACGGCGAACTGTTTGTTTATAACATCGGTATTTTGTCGAACTTCCTGCTTGAGCCCCAACTGCCTTACGCCGCCCACATCGTGTTAAACGTTGGAAATCAAAACCTCGAATATGGCAGTGATACGATTGTGGAAACCAGCGATCTCCCGCACCCTGCGCTGCTGAGCGTCAGCTCTGATAAGTACGATTTTTCCGTTTCACTCTTTGGCGAAGAAGCCAGCGATTTAGCCTGGAATGAACTTTTCACTCATCTGCCTCTCTCTTTGTTGATCAGTCTGCTGACCGCCACCGCCGTTTATCTGCTCTCCGGCAGCCGGATCAGTCTGGCCTATCCGATCAGTCACGGGATTTCGCACCGCGAATTTAAGGTGTATTGCCAGCCGATCATTAACAGTACAGATGGCCGCTGTATCGGCGTGGAAACCCTGATGCGCTGGAAGAATCGCCGCCAGGAATGGGTGTCGCCCGATGTCTTTATTCCGCTTGCCGAACAACATGGTTTGATCATTTCGCTCACGCGATACCTGATTCAGACCGTTGCCAATAATCTGGAAGTGTTCCCTGCCACGCCGGGCTTTTACGTCAGTATTAATGTCGCGGCACAGCATTTTAATAACATGGAAATTGTGGATGACATCCGCACGTTGTGGCTCCCGGCGCAGCCTTCAGTTTCCCTGATGCTGGAACTGACGGAACGAACCCGTTTGCAGGAGTTACGTGCTGCTGAAATTTCGCAACTGAAAGAAATGGGCATTCTGCTGGCTATTGACGATTTCGGCACGGGCCACAGCTCGCTGAGTTATCTCAAAACCCTGAACCCAGACGTACTTAAAATTGATCAGGCTTTCACCGCGTCGATTGGCACGGATGCAATTAACGCGACGGTCACCGATACGATTATTACGCTGGCGCAGCGCCTGAATCTGAAGCTGATTGCTGAAGGCGTGGAAACGCGTGAGCAGGTGGAGTACCTGCGTCAGCGTAAAGTCGATTCATTGCAGGGTTACTATTTTGCCCGCCCGATGCCGATTGAAGTCTTTCCTATCTGGCTTGAGCGCTATAACAAATCGACGCAAATCATCACACTGCGGGAAGAAACCAAACCAGCCTGATGCACAGGCGCTGAATTCAGACCATAAAAAACGGCGACCGGAGTCGCCGTTTTCACGCAAGCAGAACCGGTTACTGTTCCTGCTCCCAGTCATGCTCTGACTTAATGCGTGTAATGCGCACACGCTCAATGCGGTATTCCGACACGTTCAGAATCTCAAACCGCAGTGAAGCCATTTCAATCACTTCACCCGCCACCGGCATCTGCCCGGACTTCGACAGCAATAAACCTGCCAGTGAAGTGAAATCATCGTCGGGGCTGACCAGCGTATTCACATCAAGGACTTGCTGTAACAGGTGCAAATCGGTGCCACCTTTGGCGATCCACGATTCACCGTCAGCAATAACGTCCGGTGTTTCATCTTCGTCCGGGAACTCGCCCGCAATGGCTTCCAGCACATCGAGCGGCGTCACCAGCCCCTGAATCACACCAAACTCGTTACTCACCACCACCAGACGACCTTTCGCTTTACGCAAAACAGCCAGCAGATTGATGACGTCCATAGTTTCCGGCACCACAATCGGCGGCGTTTTTTCCGCAAATGCCACGATGTTTTCACCGTTTTCCAGCACAACCAGCAGGTCTTTCGCACGAACGACCCCGATGACGTCATCCAGAGAATGACGGCAGATTGGGAATAAACTGTGCGGTGTATCCAGCAACTGACGACGAATTTCAGCCGGTGACTGTTCACAGTCTACCCATGAGATTTCGGTTCGCGGGGTCATTACGCTACGCAGAGTGCGCGATGCCAGCGTCAGTACGCCGGTGATCATGTGCCGTTCTTCTTCGGCAAATGTCTCGCCCGCCGGTAACACATCGCCCGCCGGTTCATCTTCATGCTGATTCTGGCGTTTCCCGCCCATCAGGCGTTGAATTGCCTCGGCGGTACGTTCACGCATCGGCCTGTTTGACTGACTTTTCAGGAAGTTGCGGCGCGCAATCTGGTTGAACAGTTCAATCAGAATCGAGAAACCAATCGCGGCGTACAGATAGCCTTTAGGAATATGGAAGCCAAATCCTTCTGCAATCAGACTCAGGCCGATCATCAGCAGGAAGCTCAGACACAGCACAACAACCGTCGGATGGTTATTCACGAAACGCGTCAGTGACTTAGACGCCAGTAACATGACGCCCATGGCGATCACAACCGCCGTCATCATGACAGCCAGGTTGTTTACCATGCCGACGGCCGTAATCACGGCATCGAGTGAGAACACCGCATCAAGGACGACAATCTGTGCGACGACCGACCAGAAACTGGCATAGCCCCGGTTCTGCGTTCCCTGTTCGTCGTGCCCTTCCAGCCGCTCGTGCAGCTCGGTCGTGGCTTTAAACAGCAGGAACAGACCACCGACCAGCAGGATCAGGTCACGTCCGGAGAAACTGAACTGCGCAATGCTGAACAGCGGCGTGGTCAGTTTGACCATCCACGAGATCAAAGAAAGCAAGCCAAGTCGCATAATCAGCGCCAGCGACAGGCCGATAATACGGGCTTTATCGCGCTGTTTAGGCGGCAGTTTATCGGCAAGAATGGCAATAAATACAAGGTTGTCGATACCCAGAACAATTTCCAGGACGACAAGCGTCAACAAACCGACCCATATTGAAGGGTCCATCAGAAATTCCATGTCAGACTCCGCAATGAGTTAAAGAAAAAAGACGCAAAGAAACGCAATTCGCTGAGCTGTCAGTAGCCCGGCAAACTTTTTTTACTGCAAAATTGGCAGATGAAAGCGGTTTCAGTGCGGCAAAAATCAGGCCCATTGGGGCGGATTTGCCGGTGATCATGAGGTGAAAAAGCGAAGAATAGTGACGTCGGTGACAGTCCATAGGGAGGGCTGAGGCCCGGTACTCCTGTTCAATTATTGGGAAAATTACTCTATCAGGAATGATTATATGAAGAAAGTATGATTTTTTACCTTCAGCATCATCCTGTAACAACTATGCTGTTTTATTACCCACGTGAAAGCGTATTCACATTACGTCGTTGAATAACGGACAGTCGTCACAAAAATTATTTTTTCGCACACTAAAATAAATCACGTCGCACAACCTGTTGAGGTTCTGCAGTTTTACTGTTTAGCCGTCTTATCAGAAGTTAAGGAAAGATCAGTTACGCAGGGAGTGCCCTGTCCGTCTCAGGAATAAAAACGGGCGGACATCATCAGCACCATTACTTATGTGCATAACTCTTTCCAAGAGTTAACAGAGGAGGTAGCGAGTGAGTATTGCTATTATCATCGGCACGCACGGGTCAGCAGCTGAGCAGTTGCTGAAAACAGCGGAAATGATTTTAGGTGAACAGGATAATGTCGCCTTCATTGATTTCGTTCCCGGCGAAAACGCCGAAACCCTGATCGAAAAGTACACGGCAAAGTTGGGGGGTTTAGACACCAGCAGCGGCGTTCTTTTCCTGGTCGATACGTGGGGTGGCAGCCCGTTCAACGCCGCCAGCCGCATTGTTGTCGATAAAGAAAATTACGAAGTTGTCACCGGTGTTAACATCCCGATGCTGGCAGAGACTTTCATGGCACGTGATGATAACCCCTCTTTCGCAGAGTTGGTTGCCATCGCAGTAGAAACGGGCCGACTCGGTGTGAAAGCACTGAAAGCGCCAGAAGCTGCGCCTCAAGCCACTGTTGCCGCCCCTGCGCCAAAAGCAGCTGCCCCGGCGAAACCTGCCGGTCCGAACGACCATATGAAAATCGGCCTTGCCCGTATCGATGACCGTTTGATCCATGGCCAGGTAGCGACCCGCTGGACCAAAGAAACCAACGTGACCCGCATTATTGTTGTCAGCGATGAAGTGGCTGCCGACACCGTGCGTAAAACGTTGCTGACTCAGGTTGCCCCTCCTGGTGTTACCGCACACGTTGTCGACGTCGCGAAAGCCATTCGTGTCTGGGACAACCCTAAATATGCCAACGACCGCGTCATGCTGTTGTTCACTAACCCAACGGACGTGCTACGTCTGGTTGAGGGTGGCGTGAAAATCACGACCGTAAACATCGGGGGTATGGCTTTCCGTCAGGGCAAAACTCAGGTGAATAACGCCGTGTCCGTCGACGAAAAAGATATCGAAGCGTTCAAGAAATTGAATGAAAAAGGTATCGAGCTTGAAGTGCGTAAAGTCTCTACCGACTCACGCCTCAAGATGATGGATCTCATTAATAAGATGAATTAATAGCCACATCGTAGTTTGCAGATTCCCTCAACGTTATCTGCCTGATGTGCCTGTTTACACTCAGCGTCCTTTGGTCATAGGAGAAGTGCAATGGAGATCACCACACTACAAATTGTGCTGATATTTATTGTTGCATGTATTGCAGGGATGGGTTCGATCCTGGATGAATTCCAGTTTCACCGTCCGTTAGTTGCTTGTACTTTAATCGGTTTTGTTCTGGGTGATGTTAAAACCGGGATCATCATCGGCGGTACTTTGGAAATGATCGCTCTGGGTTGGATGAACATCGGTGCCGCTGTTGCCCCCGATGCCGCTCTGGCTTCCATTATTTCCACCATTCTGGTTATCGCAGGCGGACAGTCTGTTGGTGCAGGTATCGCACTGGCAATTCCACTGGCTGCGGCCGGCCAGGTATTAACCATCATCGTTCGTACTATCACCGTTGCCTTCCAGCACGCTGCCGATAAGGCTGCTGAAAAAGGGAACCTGAGCGCGATTAGCTGGATCCACGTTTCGGCGCTGGTTCTGCAGGCAATGCGTATCGCAATTCCTGCTGTCATCGTTGCGGTTTCTGTGGGTACTGCCATCGTTCATGATTTGCTGGCATCCATCCCTGAAGTGGTCACCAACGGTCTGAACATCGCCGGCGGTATGATCGTTGTAGTCGGTTACGCCATGGTCATCAACATGATGCGCGCTGGCTACCTGATGCCGTTCTTCTACCTTGGTTTCGTTACTGCTGCATTCACCAACTTCAACCTGGTTGCCTTGGGTGTGATTGGTGTGGTGATGGCGATTCTTTACATCCAGTTGAGCCCGAAATACAACAAGTCTGCGCAAGCGGCAGCTGCACCGGGTGTTAACGATCTCGACAACGAATTGGATTAAGGGTGAAGGACATGGTTGATCAAACTGAAGTTAAAAAACTCACGGCCGGCGATATTCGCGGTGTGTTTCTGCGCTCCAACCTTTTCCAGGGGTCATGGAACTTCGAACGTATGCAGGCGTTAGGCTTCTGCTTCTGTATGGTGCCTGCAATTCGTCGTCTCTATCCTGAAAATAACGACGATCGCAAAGCGGCCATCAAACGCCACCTGGAATTCTTCAACACCCATCCTTACGTTGCAGCGCCTGTTTTGGGTGTAACGCTGGCCATGGAAGAACAGCGTGCTAACGGTGCACCTATTGACGACGCGGCCATCAACGGCCTGAAAGTCGGTCTGATGGGGCCGCTGGCCGGTGTGGGTGACCCAATCTTCTGGGGGACTGTTCGTCCGGTATTTGCGGCACTTGGCGCAGGTATTGCGATGACCGGCAGCCTGTTGGGTCCGCTGCTGTTCTTCGTTCTGTTTAACCTTGTACGCCTGCTGACCCGTTACTACGGCGTGTCATATGGCTACAAAAAAGGTGTCGATATCGTCAGCGATATGGGCGGCGGCTTCCTGCAAAAACTGACTGAGGGGGCGTCAATTCTCGGCCTCTTTGTCATGGGGGCCCTGGTTAACAAGTGGACGCACGTTAACATTCCGCTGGTGGTCTCAAAAATCACCGACCAGACGGGTCATACCACGGTCACCACGGTACAGACGATTCTGGACCAGCTGATGCCAGGTCTGGTGCCATTACTGCTGACCTTCGGCTGTATGTGGCTGCTGCGTAAGAAAGTGAATGCCTTGTGGATTATCGTTGGCTTCTTCGCCATCGGTATCTTCGGTTACTGGATTGGCCTGTTAGGTCTCTGATAACCTTGAAAACCGGGGGAGCAATCCCCCGGTTTTTTTATCGCTGTATTTTGCCGGTTTCTGTGTTTTTATCTTGTTTTGCCTGATGGCTGTTAGCTGGAGTTTTTCATGTCTGTTACCGATATTGTCCTCGCCCTGTTTACCCTTCTGTTACTTGCCTACGCCATCTACGACGAATTCATCATGGACACCAAAAACGGCAAAACGCAGCTGCGGGTGAACCTGCGTCGTCGCAACAGACTGGACTCCGTCATTTTCATTGGCCTGCTGGCGATCCTTCTGTACAACAATATCCATTCAAACGGCACGGCGATAACGAATTACCTGTTAATTGGTTTAGGCCTTGTTGCCTTCTATTTATCCTTTATTCGCTGGCCCAAAATGCTGTTCAAACCTCAGGGTTTTTATTTCGCCAATACGTTCATCACCTATGACAGGATCCGAAGCATGAACCTTTCCGAAGATGGTGTGCTGGTATTTGAGTTAGAGCAGAAAAAATTACTCATTCGCGTCAATGAACTGGACGATCTGGAAAGAATTTACAATTTAATGGTTAATCATCAGTAATTGACTTAAGTATCCTGCTCGAACATCTTGGTTACTGAGGGTGATTTACCCAAACACGTTCTATTGGTCAGATTTGCGCTGGTGCAGCCTGATCACAAAGTCAGTCTCACATTCGAACGCAGACTGAGACTTCAAGTTCGCCATGACTTCTTCCGTCGCCCGCCATGCAAACGGCGTCATTTGCAGCAAATCAAACGCCTCAGCGCCTGACAGGCGCATACCATAAGCCAGCGTTTCTGTGCTCACACGCTCGAAGCCTTCAAGCTGTTCATCCAGATCAGCGTGCAGCTGAACATCCTGATAAATCATACCTTTCAGCTGATATAAATGACGCGGGCCAGGTGCGACGGTGAGTACCACGCCGTCGGGTTTAACCGCACGATAAAGCTCCTGCGCTTTGCACGGCGCATAGATGCGTACCACGGCGTCCAGCGAGTTGTCGGCGAACGGCAAACGATGGCTGGAGGCAACGCAAAAAGAGGCGTTGTGATAGCGTTTAGCCGCATAACGGATAGCCACCTTTGCCACGTCCAGCCCGAAGATACTTATTTTGCGACGTTGCGTTAAACGCTCCGCCAGCGCGGTGGTGTAGTACCCTTCCCCGCAGCCAATATCCAGCAACGTTTCTGCGGTTTCCGGCAACACAGTATCTAAGATATCCGCCAACCGTTCACGCAGCGGCTGGTAATGTCCGGCATCGAGAAACGCGCGGCGCGACACCATCATTTCGGTGCTGTCCCCCGGTTGTTTCGAGCGTTTATGCTGCACTGGCATCAGATTGACATAGCCTTCTTTTGCGTTATCAAACTGATGATTAGCGGCACATCGCCATTGCTGGCCGGTCAGCTCAAGCGGCTGGAAACAAAGTGGACATTGATAAGTCATGCGGGAAACCTGCAAGGAAAGTCTGAAAGGGCGAAAATTCGCAACTGGGCTAAGTCTAAAGAAGGCGTACTGTTGTTGCAACTGCTGGAAAATTCGCTTCAAAGGCGGCTACACTGAACCGATAACATTTTTCTAACCGAGAAACGAGATGAGTGACAACTCAGCTTTACTCAGTTCTATCCCCGGTATTTTGCATGGATTCGGCGACAAAGAAAATTTGCTGCCCGCGCACCTGCAAGCTTATGAAGCGACACGTCCTGAAAAGAAACAAGTTCACGGCACACGTATTGTAGATGTCATGCAGCCCGGACAAGACTGCGGTGAGGCGGATGGTTTTATCACGTCAACGCCGGGAATTTTGCTGGCAGTTTTCACGGCTGACTGCCTGCCGGTTATTTTTTGCCGCAAGGATGGTAAGAAAGTTGCAGCGATACATGCCGGGTGGCGCGGGCTCATCGACGGGATTCTTGAAAAAATGGCTGCGCGGATTAATGAGAACGGCGATACGGCAGACTGGTTTGCGACGATTGGTCCGGCGGCAGGAAACTGCTGTTATGAAGTCAGTCAGGAGTTAGTTGACGATTTCCTGAAACGCGTCGATTTGCTTCCTTCACTGATTTCACCCCGCCACCGGCATCTCGATCTGGCGGCAATCGCCAGTGCCAAGCTACATTCCCTGGGCTTTGCGGGCGTTGACCTCGCGGGCAGTTGCACAATTTGTACCGAAACACCTGCCGGAAACGGATTCAAGTACACCAGTTTTCGTCGTAACAGCCACCAGCGGGCAAAAGACCCGACACATCCTGGCATCAGTGGCCGGAATCAGCAATCCGGCATTATGATCCTCTAATCCAGAGAAACGCCGGATCAACAGGCACAAAAAAACCCGCGCATGGCGGGTTTTTTTACAGCTAAGCGCTGCTTAGATTGCAGTTACGTTAACTGCTGACGGGCCTTTCTGGCCGTCCTGGATTTCGAACTCTACGTTCTGGCCTTCAGCCAGAGTTTTGAAGCCGTTACCTTGGATTGCAGAGAAGTGTACGAACACGTCTTTGCTGCCGTCAGCAGGAGTGATGAAACCGAAACCTTTAGACTCGTTGAACCACTTAACTTGACCTTTGATCTTTGCCATCTTGAGTATTTCCTTTGGATTGTTTTAACCGCCCGAGGGCGTTACATAGACAAACTAGAGTCGTTACTGCTTGAGGCACTAAGATTAAAATCGGCAGAGAAGCGGTATTCAACGTGAACGTCTTTACTCAGAACTTCTATACTGAAAATGCCACACATATACAGAACTGTACCTCGTTTTACCCAGATGCGTTATCACATACTCTGAATTCGATGGCAAGCCATTTTTAATCAGTGATGGACATGTCGCACATATTTGAGCCGGTTAAAGGCACTTCGTGTTCAGTTATGCTGAAATATGTTGATAGACATGCTTTTTTCTGCTTTGCAGTTTTACCTGCATATCAAACAAAACAATAACGACCTGTTTCGATTATTGATCATTTAATGCAGAACCGTAAGCGTAAAACTCATCTTTATTTGAATTTTTATTACGGCGTACAGCCTGAACTGTTTCCGGAAGCAGACATTCTGTGTGGCAGTTTGGTACCTGCCAGCAGGCAACACTCGGTTGATAGCCTGTCTGGCGGGCGGGTTGCACACTTGTCCGACAGAACGGGCACACTGGTTGCACATATCCGGACATTATGACTGGTTATGCAATAATCAATTACGCCATAGATGGATAAAATGGTGCAAAGCAAGGGCGAAAAAAGGAATAAATGCACCTAAACTGTGCGCCTTTAACCGCGCGGGATAATACAACGACGCGCGGTCACCAGAGAAAATTCAATTTCATCCAGAAGTCGAGATATACGCTGCTTTCAGCATTCCCCTTTTTGACATTATAATGAATTAAAGTTTGCGACTTGGTTAAATCGGCATAACAGTTAATAAACATCCGGCGCAGACTTATTCAAATATTAAATATCGTTATAAAAAATAAATATTAAATACCGTGATCGAAATCCCATCTTAGATTTATCAATCACAAATATGCGTCACATAACCTGCTTCAATCCCTCGTCAGAAAAAATAAATGCGGCGACTTGTCATCTGTTGCACGCCCCCTCCCGACGTGGCGACGTATAATCCACTGTATAACCAGTAAAAATTGCGGTTAACGCTAAAAAAAGCACGTTTGGAATGCTCAGGCGCACCATTATTCTGAGAAGACATGCCACAGCAACTAAAGCATTAATCTGAATCGGGACCGTAATTAACATCTTCATAACCCCTTTACTTTGTAGGTCTTATGAAGAAACAAACAATTTAATTGATAATACTTCTCATTTGATGGCAAGCCCATTTTCTTTTCACCTCTGTTTGCACACTGAAAATGAAATTCAACCTTTAGATATGCTTGCACCTATTTTTAATGGTTTGAATTCCATTTCAGGCCAGTCGCTTTGACTTACAGCCTGAGATAATTCCCGCAGAGGCTCATCGAGCGATTCATCGGCTAATTCGAAAACACCCCAATGAATGGGCACCGCTTTGTGACAGCGCAAATCCTTAAACACGTCGACAGCCTGCTGAGGGTCCATGTGCTGCGCGCTCATGAACCATCTTGGTGCATAAGCGCCCACCGGGATCGCCGCGAGATCAAACGGCCCAAGTCGTTCTCCGATTTCTTCAAACTGATTGCTGTAACCGCTGTCCCCCGAAAAATAGAACTTTAACGAAGGGTGACTCACCACCCAGCCGCACCACAGTGACCGGTTGCGATCCCACAACGTACGCATACTCCAGTGACGCGCCGGTACAGCAGAAATTGTAAGCTCACCAAACGGACGGTCTTCCCACCAGTCCAGTTCCTCAACATGCTTAGCACCGCGCCGCGTCAGCCAGGATTTCATTCCCAGCGGCACCATAAATTGCACGTCAGGGAAGCGCCGCAGCAGACGGCGGACAGTCGCGCGGTCCAGATGATCGTAGTGATTATGCGAAAACAGAACAACGTCGATTTCAGGCAATTTATCGACAGATGCAGCAACGGGCGTTCTCCTTCTCGGGCCGAAGAAACTCAGTGGCGAAGCGCGGTCTGAAAGCGCCGGATCGGTCAGGATATAACGCCCGTTCACACGAAGCAGCAGGCAGGCATGACCTAAAAACCATAACCGGTCATCCGTTCCGCTGAAATCAGCAACCTGCCACCACTGGCTGACAAAATGTTCATACCCTTTTTCCGGAGGAAATGGGAGCCCCTGCTCTTTGCGTTCTTTTCTCCAGCGTTTAAGGTCGCCCTCCTGCCGGTTTTGCGGCTCGGCATTGGTGAAACCCTCAGGCGTATGATGGACTTTTGAAGGATCGTAATACGGATTTTTACCAGGCATAAGGCTCCTGTGAGATGGCGGTTTCAGATAAACGCTAAGGTCTGCAATATTGAATAATTAGCATACTTGCGGGGTACACCACAGACAGAAAGTGAAAAATAATGTGGCAAATGAACGTTCAGCAGCATTAAGAAAATCTTAATAACTCTGTGTTGTACTGCAGATGTTCTGAAAGGAGACGCTTTATGACAATGAACACAACAAAAAAACGCACGTCGTTTACTGCACGACTGACTCACATTATGCAGATCCAGACACAGTATGGACGCCTGTGGCTGCGCGCTCGCTTCCGCCGTCTCACGCTACCACCAGCGCTGAAACTGATTATTCTGGCGTTTGCCGGGCTCCTGGTGCTGGCAATCACGGGCACATTATTGCTGATGGTGGATCTCATTTCCCTGATGATCAGGTTGATCAAACGCCCCATCCCGCACGGCAGTTTGCGTCAGGTACGCCTGTCTGCGAAAACGGTATAAAGAAAAACCGTGTCGGTAACTCCGGCACGGTTTTAAGTTGAGACTCGTCGCTCTGCTTATCAGGCAGGCATACCACAAAGTTTGGTCAGATTCCTGGCACCGATCATGAGAGTGGCCACATAGGATTGTCTGCGGGTCACGACTTCGACCGCAACACGCGCATCTTTGTATTTAATGAGGTAGGTAGAAGGCCAGCCCTGACGACGTTTGCCGTAGGCTTTTTCATGGCTGTCGATAGCTGCATGAGCAACTACAAGATGGGAAAGATTTTTATCACCTTTAATGATGCGCTTCATAATGGACTCCGTCTTAGACACAACTGTCAAAATGAGGAAACATTAATCACTTGATACGCATCGCTTTATGCGATGCTTATTCGAATCACTTCTCTGCAAAACCTTGTCGCAATCTGAGTATCTCCGCGCTTTTACTTATGCGCAAGTCTTACTAAGCAGGAAACATACCATCGCTGCACGAAGAGGCCGCTTGCTCTGCGCCTGCCACTGACCGTTCGGGCTGCTAATCTCAGCCAGCCAGAGAGGATCACTCTGCAATTCTTTGAAATTTATGCTGATTTTGTTGGCGCAAATAATCGGCCACGCATCGGAGGGGTTGTTGCAATAATCTTTGCCTTTCATGCCGCCATAGGGATACCACTTCTCAGGCTCCTCTCCGGTCAATAAGGCAATGTTGTGGTTTAATTCACTGTCGTTTTCTTCAGACCATTTGATCATCTGTTCTTCCATCCTGCAGGACACATGCGTGGAGACTACCGGAAGATTAAGACACTTTTGTGAATGAAAAGCATAAATGAAAAACCCGCCAAATGGCGGGTTAACAAAACGGAATCATCGTTCAGGAATAAATCCGCGCAGACTGAGAGCAGAATCATCCTCTGCCTCAACGGAGGGCACATTGCCTCTTGCCTGAGCAGCCAGAACCTTGAGCAACTCGGTTTGCTGACGTTGTTGCTCAGCGATCTCGTGCAATAAAGCGATTTGCTCATTTGCTCTGACGCTGGCCCGGCTGACGAAAAACCACACAAGAAGAAATAACAGCGCTGAGAGTGCACACAGCACCAATGAAGCCAGGCTGTTTTGGCCCATTGCGAAATCAAACATTGACTACCCTACCACTGAATATTCAGAGCAATCATCTTACCATCCCCGGAAGGGCTGGGAAGTCATTCACAAAAAAACAGGGTTTTCTTACCGCCTGGCGGCTCCTAACGTACATCAAACCGCCAACACGCATCATTCAGAAAGGAATAAAGGAAGTGATCGAACAGACGCCAAGGTCAAAGTTACCGCCCTGATCGCAATAGCTATTGAGAGCAAGCAGATAGAGACCGATACAGATGAGCAGGAAAAGGACAAACATCACGATCCTCCTGACGCTGAAAACAGGCTTTTTCAATTTGATGGCAGGTCTCTTTTGGTTTAAAAAGCGTCGGTCAGGGCTCAAAGGTATAGTCCAAACATAGCAGAACAGAAACCCATAGTACGATGTAAATCTTAAACAGCGATATAACGAAGTCTCGCCTTTTACACTCAGAATTGTACGCAATTATCACTTACAGAAATCATACACGGCAATGCATAATCCCTATCAATTAATACCATATTGCATCGGTTGATCTGCATCAAATAAATAAGCGCTTCCTGCATATCACTTCCCAGCATTACTCTACAAAACAGTTTCCAATAAATTAACCCTTTTAACAAACACATTGCGCCAGTTAGAAAAACAAACTCCTCAAAAAAAACCCGGTATTAATCTGGGTACTCATTACGTTTTACAGAAATAAACTTACTCATCACGGTGGAACCCCCTCCCCTGTGGCGTTTTCCTCATGCTCATGCGGAGCACTGCTGCGAAAGGACCTCTAATAAGTGTCCAGAAATGAGTTTGCGATTGCAATTAAAAGGATTTTATTCAGAAACAATAAAGAAACAACTTTATTTAAAAAATTCCCAATAAATTAAAAACAGAAATTAAAACAGAGAAGTAAATTCACTTTTATTTTATTTCACCCTGAACTTCTCTGTTGAATAATACCATGCATTAAAATATCATCCCGCCGTCGAACAGTTCTTCTGTCTCTTCTGTAATATAAATCAAAGCATAGTAACTGGAATTATTTCAGTTGATTCATGCTGACTATTTTTTGTTGAGGGATTAATAAATGCATGCATGGAATAAAAAGTTCTTCGTTTCTAAAATAGCGCTGGCCTGCGCTGTTGCAGTAACAGCACCCGCGGCGATGTCAGCAGACATCTCCGGCACCGTATACGATACTTTCTATCATGACTCCGCACTGGCGAATCACATCGGATACCGTGGTTATGTAGACAATGACGGGGCAAACAACAGTTACACCGGCGGAGACATCTACTCTTCTATCAATAATTCTGTCGTGAACGGCGTTCTTTCTACCTACTATCTGGGTTTTAACAACGGCACTAATAATACGCTGAACATTACGAACACTACCGTGAACGGAATGATCACTTCCGAGTGCTTGACGACTGACTGTGGCGATGCACGTAATGATTATGACCAGTCTCCTTTGCAGCTGAATATTGATAATTCTACTATCAATGACACTTACGAACATTTTGATTATGACGTAACTGATGCAAATAAAGTCCGCGACCATGACAACCTTAGCACCTACGCTATGGGCGTTGCGGTTACGTTGGATCAGGAAAGTAATATTCTTATCCAGAACAACTCTCACGTTGCCGGTATTGCGCTGTCACAAGGCTATCAGTGGGTAGATACTGATGTTAACAACGGTAATACTTTTGATAATACCCTGACAGTTAATGATTCTGTACTGACCTCAGGCTCATACACTGAATTAGAAACCACCGGTTTCTACGGCCAGTCAGATAAGCCAAGTGACTACGGTAATATTAGTGCTTCGGGCACCGCAGCTGACGATATCGCACTTTCCGTAATTGCAAATTCTGCCGCTGATAATTCAATGAAAACAACAGCTGTTTTCAATAATTCAACAATCTCCGGCGACGTCTATTTCGAAAGCAGCTTTGATCATAATTACTATGTTGGCGGTCACGACAACAACGGCGATGGCGTACTTGATACCAACGGCTGGGATGATACCGACGAACTTAACCTGACCCTGGATAATGGCAGTAAATGGGTAGGCGCAGCGGTCTCTAACGTTCAGGCAGACGCAGTTTTGTATGACCGTAGCACTAACAGCATCTGGCCTGGTTCAGTATTCAATACAACAACAGGTTATCTGAGTGGTGATCAGGTCTATCAGAGCGGGCTGTTCAATGTCGCACTGAACAATGGTTCAGAATGGGATACCACTAAGTCTTCTAATATCGACAACCTGACGGTAAATAATGAGTCACAGGTCAATGTCGTTGACTCAGCTCTGCTGGCCGACAATATCTCTCTGACCAATGTATCAAGCCTCAAAATCGCTGCACATGGTGATGTTTACACTGACGCCCTGAACCTGAGTTCAGGCAGCGTAGCTTCCCTGACCGAAGAAACTGCTTCTCTGTACGCTAACACCATTACCGTAGGTAATGGTTCTCAGCTGAACTTAGGCGCAGGTCAGGTTGATACGCACAACATGGTGCTGACCGATGATGGTACCTTCAACGTGGGTAGCCGTGAGTACGTTCTGAACTCCGACATGAACAACGCCCGCGACAAAACTGCTGCGGATTACGTTTATGACCGCGGGACTATCGGTATGAATTCCGATGGTCACCTGGCGGTTAACGGCGTGACTAACGGTAACTATCAGGTTCGTATCGATAACGCGACCGGTGAAGGCCGTGTTTCGGATTACCAGAATAAAGAGCTGATCCGTACTTACGGTGGCAACGCAGCCTTTACTCACGCAAACACCGCTGATCTGGGTGCTTACAAGTATCAGGCAGAACAAGTTGGCGATACCGTGGTTCTGGCTAAACAAGGCATCACTTCTACCGCTAACGCAGCGCTGAGCTTGCCTTCTTCTAATGCTGCAACCTGGCATATGGAGCAGGATACACTGAGCAACCGTATGGACAGCTCTCGTCACACCCAGGGTGATGACAAAGGCGGCGTATGGGTTAACTACTTTGGCGGTCAGCAAAACGGCGACAACGGCGTTGTTGATTACGATCAGGACGTTAACGGCATCATGGTGGGCTTGGATAAAGTCACTGAAGGCGGTGGCGATCGTCAATGGCTGGTCGGTATGGCAGCCAGTTTCGCGAAATCCAGCCTGTCTATGGACAATGCAAGCGCAGATACTGACAGCCAGTCAGCACGCGTTTACTCAAGCCTGGACTTCAAAAATGGCGTATTCATTGATTCATCTCTGAGCTACAGCCACTTTAATAACTCTACTGACAGCACCATGAGCAACGGTCAGCAAGTGTCTGGTGATAACTCCACCGACGCATGGGGCTTCGGTCTGAAAGCCGGTTACGACTGGAAATTCGCACCGCAGGCTTACCTGACGCCTTACGCGAGTATCACTGGCGTATTCATTGGTGATGACGATTACAGCATGAGCAACAACATGCGCGTCAGCGATCAGGCTTATGACAGCATGCGTTACGAGCTGGGTACTAATATCGGTTACACCTTCGATCTGGGTGCCGATCAGGCCATCAGCCCTTACGCAACACTGGCATATGTTTATGAAGATGCGAACAATGATGCAGATATCAACGGTGACCGTATCGATAACGGCATCGACGGTTCAGCCGTTCGCATTGGCTTAGGCGGTCAGTTCGACATGAGCAAAAACTTCACCGTTTACGCGGGTGCTAACTACCTGGGCGGCAGCGATGTTGACCAGCCGTGGGCAGCAAACCTGGGCATGAAATACCGCTGGTAATTTCTGCCTGCTCTTTGTCTGAGACAGAGTTCTGTCATCAATTGGCCCCTATTAAGGGGCCAATTTTTTTTGCATTCAGCCCGAATGCCGCGATTCAGAATTTGCTGGGATGACATTCGTTCGGAAATAACTTCTACTAGACTTATCAATATCCTGAAACGTCAGGATATACAGGGGGAGTTTCTAGATGAGCGTGATTAAAACCGTTATTGTATTGGCCGTTATTTACGCCATTTTTCTTTTTTCCGGCTACGGCGTGACCGTCGGCAGCAGTGAAAATGCAGCGGGCCTTGGCCTGAAGTGTCAGTACCTTACCGCTCGCGGGATTGTCAGCTCACAGTATATCCATTCTGACAGCGGCGTGATTGGCGTGGCTAATTGCCCGATTTTCAAGCAGGTTGGCGAAGTGGTTGATAATAAATAGAGAAAGATTTTGGCTTGTTATGCCCGCCAGGACGGCGGGCATAACAAAATCATCAGCTGTCGTGTCGGGTGAATTTCAGCTCGATGAGCGAAATAGCCTTTTCAATAGCACGCTTGGTGACCGGATCGGCTCCGGCAGGATGTTTGCTGAAATCAATGCTTTTCAGCTGGTGAGACATCTTCTCGCGAACTTCAGCTGGCGCGATAATTTCAATCACGTCAAGAATCTGTTTGATTACCAGCTGGCACGCCACCAGATCAGATTCAATTTCCTGTTCTCTGTTTAAAGAATCGGACATCAGATACTCCTTCCACAAAAACCATTCATAAAAATTATGGTCGCGAGAATATCACGCACTCAGATGAAATTCTCTATCCTCTCTTTTCGGGCTTTTTACATCGCCAGAACTGGGCAAAGAATCAGCAAACAAACCCCGCCGTATGTCGTTACCAGGACATTCCTTCTATGCTTAATCAGATAACAACAAAGGAGGAGCCCGATGTTTGCACTCGTTTTGACACTCTGTTATCTCGGCGGAGGATGCGAAGATTTAGTCGTGGATGCCTTTAACACAAAGGCACAATGCACTGCCGCCATGCACCAGCAAGGTTTACGTCAGGCTGATTGTTATCCCCTCAAAGATTTTATTGATGGTTACTGGATCCCTGCTCATGAGAATGCCGGTTATTAAGCGTCTGTGTCCGCTTTCACAACCCGATGAGAAAATGTTTCATAAAGATTGCTAAAGTGTCAGAAGATCGGTATGAATAGCCTGTTACTCATTGATATTTAACCATATTGACAGGGCAGGAAATGGCAATGACGATACGTAAAACTTATGGCTGCTTTAAGAAACTTCCCCTCGCAGTCCTTCTTTCCAGTGCCTTTCTGGCACCATTTTCCAGTTACGCCGCGACCGTTCCCGCGGGTGTTGAACTGGCAGCAAAACAAGAAATCGTGCGCAATAACGGGAGCGAACCCGCCTCTCTCGATCCGCATAAAGTGGAAAGCGATGTTGAATTCAATATTCTGAGCGATCTGTTTGCAGGTCTTATTACCATTGATAACAAGGGTGATGCACAACCCTCGCTGGCTGCAAGCTGGGAAACGAAAGATCAGAAAACCTGGGTTTTCCATTTACGCCCCGGCATTGTCTGGTCTGACGGTTCTCCCATTACCGCACAGGATGTCGTTTTCAGCTGGCGTCGTTTGATCGACCCTAAAACCGCATCACCTTACGAAAGTTATCTGGGCAGCATGCACGTCCTCAACGCCAACGAAATCATCGCGGGCAAAAAAACGGCTGACCAGTTAGGCATCAAAGCACTGGATAAAAACACGCTGGAAATTACACTAGACCAGCCGCTTTCTTACTTCCTCGGCATGCTGGCGCACCCTTCTCTTTCTCCAATCAGTCAGGCCGATGTCGAAAAATTCGGTGATAAATGGACTCAGCCCGGCAATCTCGCCAGCAGCGGTCCTTTTAAGCTGGATACCTGGACGGTGAACGAGCGCATCACTGCTGTCCGCAATGATAAGTACTGGGATAACGCGCATACCGTCATCAACAAAGTCACTTACCTGCCAATTGCTTCCGGCACGGCGGATGTTAACCGCTACAAAGCCGGTGAAATTGATATCACCAGCACTATTCCAGCCCCGCTGTTCGCCTCGCTGAAAAAAGAGCTCGGTTCTCAGGTTCATGTCAGCCCTTATCTCGCGGTTTATTACTACGCAATGAACACGCAGAAGCCGCCATTTAACGACATACGGGTGCGAAAAGCGCTGAATCTTGCCATCGATAAATCAATTATTGCCGACAAAGTACTGGGACAGGGACAAACACCGGCCTGGCATCTCTCGCCTGATAACACCGGTGGTTTTACGTTTGCCAAGCCTGAAGAGGCCAGCCTGACACAAGACCAGCGAAATGAAGAAGCCAAAAAATTGCTGAAAGAAGCCGGTTTTGGCCCGGACCACCCGCTGAAATTCAATCTGTTGTACAACACGTCAGAAGCGCATCAGCGTATCGCTATTGCGGCAGCATCTATGTGGAAAAAGAATCTCGGCGTGGATGCTGTTTTGCAGAATCAGGAATGGAAAACCATGCTTGATACCATGCATCAGGGTACCTATGAAGTCGTCCGTTACGCCTGGGTTGCGGATTACAACGAGCCGTCAACGTTCCTCAATACACTACGTACCGGCAACAGCGAAAATACGCCTAAATTTGCCAATGCCGCTTATGATCAGGCGCTGAATGATGCACTAAAAGCGACGGATAAAGCGGATGTCGGGAAAGCCTATCAGCAGGCAGAACAGGTTCTGACGGAACAGTCGCCGGTGATCCCGTTGTATCACTACGTGAGCACCCGTCTGGTTAAACCTTACGTCGGCGGTTTCAACGACAGCCCGCTCAACTATATCTACACCAAAGACTTGTACGTCATTAAGCACTAACGCGTTGCAGTAATACGTTGTACTCATGCCCTTCCGGCCCGCGTGTCGGAAGGGCACCGTTTTAACCTCCCTTCCCGATCTCATCCCGCGCACTTGCCACACGCAACTCAAATGGTAGATTGTACGTAAATCACGCAAACGGGAGCTGTTATGAAATTCTCGCAGAGTGAGATCCAACCGCTTTGGGATGAAGTGGCGCGTATTATCGGTGATGGCGTGATTCAGATGCGTCACAGAGGGGAGCCTCTGAGTGCCGATGCGCTGATTGGTTATCTCGATGAACAACTGGCCTGCGCAACGGGCGTTCAGCGTCGTATTTTACTGGGCGCTGCTATTAATATGTTGAAAACCGATCGCCGCTCCTGAACAGGTGACACACAAAATCCCCGCGGCCTTTTCAGACAACGAGTCACGAATAAGTCATAGGATTACCGTCACTTAGACTGCGCTGCACGTCCTTGCGCGAATAAAAAAATACGCTGCGTAATGTCATCGGCGCCGAGAATATTCCCTTTCTGCTCCAGATTTGCTTTGGCATAAGCCAGATCATGTGCCTGATCAACCATGTTGATCACGCGATCGCGCGTCGGTTTATCGAGAATACCCAGCAATGTGGTCAGAATTGCCTGATAGGCATTTGAAGCATAAGTCAGTTGTCTTTCACGTTGTTCCAGCGCGTCAATGCGAACCATCAGGGCCTGCAATTGTTCTTGATGCGTCATAGCGGCATCCTTCTTCACGGGTGGAAAATAACCGGATATAGCGGAGAAAATGCCCCCGCAGGTTACTGACATTAAGTTTAGCAGACTTAAAAAAAGTGAAGAGCCTGACCGCCGGGGAGCAAAGTAAACCTTTGCTCAATGAGCCATTAACCGCTTAAGCAGTTGTAACCAGAACTTAACCTAAATCCCCTGCAGCACACGGCTTTTCGGGCGACATGCGTAACAGCGGCAGCACCTGCTTACAGATAGCAAAATGACAAGCCAGCGCCTGTTATGACATTTTCTGCGACAGCATTAATTGTTCATTGAGGGGAAATCAGGTGAAAAAAACAATCTTTGGCGTCGTCATTTGCAGCATGTTTTTGATGAGCTCATTCGCCCAGGCGGCAGGTTGCATCAAAGGCGCAGTCGTTGGCGGTGTGGCGGGGCATCTGAAACATCACGCGGTCATCGGTGCAGTAGCCGGTTGCGCTATCGGACATCATCTTGCGGCGCAGGAAAAGAAGCAGCAGGCGGCGACAGCCAAATAAGCCATAAAAATCAGGGCAGATTAATGCCCTGATATCACGTCAAAAATTATTCCAGTGAGACCACAACGCGGTTGCGGCCATCCTGTTTCGCTTTATACAGCGCTTCGTCAGCCCTTTTCAGCGACGTGTCCGGTTCGCCCTGCAAATAATGCCAGTGCGCCACGCCCAGAGAAATAGTGATTGGCCGGATACCCGGCAGCACCAGACTTTCAACATTTTCACGCAGACGTTCAGCAATCATTTCGGCTTCAGCCAGCGCCGTACGCGGCAGCAGGACGAGAAATTCCTCTCCGCCAACCCGGCACAAAATGTCAGTTTCCCGCGCATTATGGCGAATCTGTTCCGCCATTGATTTGATCACTTCATCGCCGACATCATGACCATAGGAATCGTTGATAGATTTGAAGTCATCGATATCCAGAGCAATCACTGAAAATTGCTGACGCACCTGTGCCACAGACTCCAGTGTCATGGCCAGCCCGCGCCGGTTGAACAACCCGGTCATCGGGTCAGTTTGCGCTTCAAATTTCAGCTTCCCGATCTTTTTCTGCAGCAAACTGATGCCAATCAACAGCGCACGTTTCAGCTGGTTAGATTCGAAGTACCACGAGGGGATATCGCGGATATTGAGGGATACATCCGGGTTATCCATTTCATTTGCATTTCGCGCCAGCAACCACAGCGGACGGGCAATCAGTCGCGAGAACAGCCAGACAAAAATTAATGTCAGAACGGCCAGCGGCGTCAGGTGTTTAAGCACCTTGACCATCAGACCATCGAGCGGTTTCAGCGTGGCATCGGTTGGGCGTAACGTCACAATATCCCAGCCCGAAGAAGGCACAACCGCATAGCCTGCCAGCATTTCTCCCGCAGCCCCTTCCACCATCAGGCTGCCGTTGGTGGCGGTTTTGACCACTTCAGTCATCGGACGCGGCGGCATCACCTCACCAATACGGTTGGGATCACGGTGATAAAGAATGCGCCGGTCTTCGTCGAGCACCGTAATGTATGAACCGTCACGATAAAAATGTTCGCCTAACAGTTCATTCAAGATGCTTTTCTGCTTCAGATAGATGGTTCCGCCGATATACCCAAGGTATTTCCCATCAGCGGTGAAGACAGGCGTTGAAATGACAATGACCAAATTTTGGGCGGCAGAAATGTAAGGTTTGCTGATCAGCGGACGCCTTTCTTTCAGGGCTTCAAGCGCACCCTGCGTCGTAAGAACATGCCCGACCAATTGCAGGCTATCCGGCGAAGTCGCCAGCACCTTTCCCTGCGAATTGGTGATCACCACGGAATTGAAGCTGTCCGTCTGATATTTGAGGCGTGCGGTTTCGGACTGAAGAACAGCAGGATCGTCAAAGTGGCTTGCCGCTATCACTGCGCTGTAGGCCAGTTGCTTTTGCATGCTTTTGATAAACTGTTCGGTGCTGGCCGCCAGTTTCGTCGCATAAACGCGATTTTCTTCGAGCGTATTGTCTATCAGCAACTGACGCTGAACGCGGTAGCTGGCATAAAAGCTGTTCGCTAAGGTCACGAAAGCGCTCATTACAGCTAAAATCAGGATCAGGCGTCGAAGATCAATACGGAACAGGGAGCTGGAGAGGAGTGAACGCAACAAGAGGTTCGTCCTGTGGTAAAAAGTCGCTCATATTTAACACCGCAGCCAGCGATGCACAATATGACAGAGAAAATAACCCCGTATCTTTATGATTCCCAGACAAAATAAAGCAACACATCTGCAATGCTTAACTCAAATTATTGATGTTTTTTTGGCGTTCAACAAAATCTCATATTCTGGTGAAATGCGGTTTATCCGCCGGGGTAAAGAGCGGGTGGCCGAGTTTTTTTTCGCCAGCGCGAAGCATCCCTCCAGAGCATTTTTTCTGGTGGGTTACGAAGGCAGGCTGTAAGACAAGGACGATAACCTGCCGCAAAAACCGCTCAGCTAGACCTTCCTTTTACATCTGCCAGCCATAAAAAAACGGGAGCATCAAGCTCCCGTTCATCTGTTTCAGCGAACTGAAATTACATATTGGCGATCATGTCGTCGGCAAACTCGCTACATTTACGCAGCTTAGCGCCTTCCATCAGACGTTCGAAATCGTAAGTCACAGTTTTAGCCGCGATTGCGCCTTCCATGCCTTTGACGATCAGGTCTGCGGCTTCGAACCATTCCATATGACGCAGCATCATTTCTGCGGACAGAATGATTGAACCCGGGTTCACTTTGTCCTGACCGGCATATTTCGGTGCAGTACCGTGAGTGGCTTCGAACAGTGCGCAATCAGAACCAATGTTTGCACCCGGTGCGATACCGATGCCGCCAACCTGCGCCGCCAGGGCGTCGGAGATGTAGTCACCGTTCAGGTTCATACAGGCGATTACGTCGTATTCAGCCGGACGCAGCAGGATCTGTTGCAGGAATGCATCAGCAATAACGTCTTTGATGATGATGTCTTTGCCGTTGTTCGGGTTCTTGATTTTAACCCAAGGGCCGCCGTCGATCAGCTCACCGCCGAACTCTTCACGCGCCAGCTGGTAGCCCCAATCCTTGAAGGCACCTTCGGTGAACTTCATGATGTTGCCTTTGTGAACCAAAGTCAGTGAATCGCGGTCGTTGGTGATGGTGTATTCAATCGCCGCACGAACCAGACGTTTGGTCCCTTCTTCGGAGCAAGGTTTGATACCGATACCACATTCCTGTGGGAAACGGATTTTCTTCACGCCCATTTCGTCTTGCAGGAATTTGATGACTTTGTCTGCTTCAGCAGAACCGGCTTTCCACTCGATACCTGCGTAGATATCTTCGGAGTTTTCACGGAAGATCACCATGTCGGTATCTTCAGGACGCTTCACCGGGCTTGGTGTGCCGGTGTAATAACGAACCGGACGCAGACAGATGTACAGGTCGAGTTGCTGGCGAAGTGCCACGTTCAGGGAGCGAATGCCGCCGCCAACCGGAGTGGTCAGTGGGCCTTTGATAGCAACACGGTAGTCACGGATCAGGTCCAGAGTTTCTTCTGGTAGCCATACGTCCTTGCCGTACAGTTCTACGGATTTCTCGCCGGTGTAGATTTCCATCCAGGAGATTTTACGCTCGCCTTTGTAGGCTTTCTGAACAGCCGCATCAACGACTTTGATCATGGCAGGCGTCACGTCAACACCGATGCCATCACCTTCAATGAATGGGATAACAGGATTATTAGGAATGACCAGTTTACCCTGAGCGTCTACTGTAATCTTTTTACCTTCAGCCGGAACAACGACTTTGCTTTCCATTAACCTCTCCTTCGAGCGCATTTTTGTTAAAAATTTGTAAGATGCCGATCGATATTACTCGAATATTTCTCGCTAGCCAATCCGAAACATTTTTCAAGTATAATGCGCTAATTCTCTCTAACTTCAATGCCTATGAACCCGCTATCTTTTAAAAATCACCACGTTAAACGTTTCAGCAAAAGGCCTGCCAAAGAACAATCTGCCCCAAAAGGGCCGAGAAAGGTGATTCTTTTCAATAAACCGTTTGATGTACTGCCACAATTCACTGATGAGGCGGGTCGGGCCACACTTAAAGATTACATTTCATTAACAGATGTTTATGCCGCCGGACGCCTTGACCGGGACAGCGAAGGTTTACTGGTGCTGACCAACGATGGCAAACTGCAAGCTGCACTGACACAGCCAGGTAAACGCACCGGCAAGATTTACTACGTGCAGGTCGAGGGAGAGCCGGATACCGCTGCCGTCGAAGCATTACGCCACGGTATCACGCTGAAAGATGGCCCTACCCTGCCCGCCGGTGCAGAAATTGTCGATGAGCCGGAATGGATCTGGGCACGCAATCCGCCAATCCGCGAACGAAAAGCCATCCCGACAGCCTGGCTGAAAATTACATTGTACGAGGGAAGGAACCGTCAGGTTCGTCGCATGACGGCGCATGTCGGTTTCCCGACGTTACGCCTGATCCGTTACAGCATGGGCGAATTTTCCCTCGGCGACTTACAACCCGGTCAATGGAAGGAGATCCCGCATGTTTAAACCGCACGTCACCGTCGCCTGCGTCGTTCAGGCACAGGGAAAGTTTCTGGTTGTTGAAGAAACCATTCACGGGAAAGTGACCTGGAACCAACCTGCTGGCCATCTCGAAGCGGACGAAACGCTGGTCAGCGCAGCAAAACGTGAACTGTACGAAGAAACCGGTATTCACGCCGAACCGCAGTCTTTTCTCGGGCTGCATCAATGGCAGGCGCCGGACGGCACGCCGTTTCTGCGTTTCGCGTTTGTGATTGATTTACCGGAAATTCTGGACACTGCGCCGCAGGATGCCGATATCGATCAGTGCCGCTGGGTCACTGCCGAAGAAATTATCGGCTCGGCTCAGTTGCGCTCGCCGCTGGTGGCGGAAAGCATCCGTTGTTATCAGGAATCTCCGCGTTACCCTCTGGAAATCCTGCGCAATTTTAATTTGCCGGAGTAACCGCGCTGCCCCCCGCGCAGCAAAAGCCACTCGTCCGGTTGTTGCACGGCTTGGAATCAGCGATGCAGCAACCGGCCTGACGTGATAAAATTTCGCGCTTCAGTATTGATGTAGTACCTCTCTGTTCGGGTTTCTGTGGTGTTTTTGTTGCGCGCGGCCTTCATCCTCGTGGGACAAGCATCAGAAAAACACCGTCAGTACCGGACAATTAATTCATATGTTTCGGGACAATTATGTCTGACAACAGCCAGAAAAAAGTGATCGTCGGGATGTCCGGCGGTGTCGATTCCTCAGTCTCTGCGTACCTTCTGCAACAGCAGGGTTACCAGGTCGAGGGCCTCTTCATGAAAAATTGGGAAGAGGATGATGACGAAGAATATTGCACAGCAGCCACCGATCTTGCCGACGCGCAGGCCGTGTGCGACAAGCTGGGTATCGAACTGCACACCGTGAATTTCGCGGCGGAATATTGGGACAACGTGTTCGAATTATTCCTCGAGGAATACAAAGCCGGACGCACGCCAAACCCGGATATCCTGTGCAACAAAGAGATCAAATTCAAAGCCTTCCTGGAATTTGCGGCGGAGGATCTGGGCGCGGATTACATCGCGACCGGTCACTACGTGCGCCGCCAGGATATCGACGGCATCAGCCACCTGCTGCGCGGCGTCGATGGCAATAAAGATCAAAGCTATTTCCTCTACACGCTGGGACACGAACAGGTTGCACAAAGCCTGTTCCCTGTCGGTGAGCTGGAAAAACCAGAGGTGCGCCGCATCGCCGAAGAGCTCGATCTCATCACCGCCAAGAAAAAAGACTCCACCGGCATTTGTTTTATCGGTGAGCGTAAATTCCGCGATTTCCTGGGCCGCTATCTGCCGGCACAGCCTGGCGTGATCAAAAGCGTTGATGGTCAGGTGATGGGGCAACATCAGGGGCTGATGTACCACACGCTAGGCCAGCGCAAAGGTCTGGGCATCGGCGGCCAGAAAGAAGGCAGCGAAGAGCCGTGGTACACCGTTGAAAAGGATGTGGAAAACAACATTCTGTACGTCGCTCAGGGCCATGAACATCCGCGTCTGATGTCCGTCGGGCTGATTGCACAACAGCTGCACTGGGTAGAACGCAAACCGCTGACCGCGCCGCTGACGTGTACGGTTAAAACCCGTTACCGTCAGGAAGACATTCCGTGCGTCGTCACGCCGCTGGGCGAAGACCGCATTGAAGTGCGCTTTGACGCGCCGGTTGCTGCCGTCACACCGGGTCAGTCTGCCGTGTTTTATCTTGGCGAAATCTGCCTCGGCGGCGGCGTCATTGAGCAGCGTCTGCCGCTTCAGGCCTGATACTGCGCCAACAGGTGTATGAAAACGGGACGCTTTCGGGCGTCCCGCTTTTTTTCTGCCCGCCTGTGACAGTCTGCACTGATTCCGAACTGTGTTTAGGGTCAGTTTTATGGCATGATCTGTCGCCATTAGTTTGGGCTATCTTCTTTGTCACTGCGTCTCATCGTTTCAAAACGCTTACAGGAGTAAACGTGGCTAAAAATTATTATGACATTACGCTGGCGTTGGCGGGGATCTGTCAGGCAGCGCGCCTGGTTCAGCAACTTGCCCATGAAGGCAATTGCGCTCAGGAAGAAATGTCAGTGTCACTGCGCAGCCTGCTGGAGATGAATCCGGCCTCCACGCTGGCGGTGTACGGTAATAATGAAGCGAATTTGAAGATGGGTCTGGAAACGCTGCTGGGCGTGCTGAACGCCAACCGTCAGGGACCGGGCGCTGAGTTAACGCGTTACGCGTTGAGCCTGATGGTGCTTGAGCGCAAGCTCTATGCCAATAAAGCCGCCATGAATCAGCTCGGTGAACGTATCGATCAGCTCGACCGCCAGCTGGCGCATTTCGAGCTCGAATCCGACACGATGATAAGCTCGCTGGCCTCGATTTATGTCGACGTCGTCAGCCCGGCAGGCCCGCGCATTCAGGTCACCGGCTCACCGACAATTTTACAAAATTCGCAGGTTCAGGCGAAAGTCCGCGCTATTTTACTGGCCGGTATCCGTTCCGCCGTGCTGTGGCACCAGGTGGGCGGTGGACGCCTGCAACTGATGTTTTCCCGTAATCGCTTGTTTGAACAGGCGAAAAGTATTCTCGCTCATTGTTAATAAGACCCCAGGAGTTGCTACCGATGGAATTATCCTCACTGACCGCCGTTTCCCCCGTTGATGGACGCTACGGTGATAAAGTCAGCGCGCTGCGTACTATTTTCAGCGAATTTGGCCTGCTGAAATTCCGTGTGCAGGTTGAAGTGCGTTGGCTGCAAAAACTGGCAGCCTGTGCAGAAATCAAGGAAGTTCCTGCTTTTGATGCCGACGCAAACGCTTTCCTCGACCAGTTAGTGGCTAATTTTGATGTGAATGACGCTCAGCGCATTAAAGATATCGAAAAAACCACCAACCATGACGTCAAAGCGGTTGAGTATTTCCTGAAAGAAAAAGTGGCCGGTACCCCTGCCCTGCACGCGGTGTCCGAGTTCATTCACTTTGCCTGTACCTCTGAAGACATCAATAACCTGTCTCACGCGCTGATGCTGCAAACCGCACGTCAGGACGTGGTGTTGCCGTACTGGAAACAGATCATTGATGCGATTAAAGATCTCGCGCACAAGCACCGTGATATTCCGCTGCTTTCGCGTACCCACGGCCAGCCTGCGACGCCATCCACTATCGGTAAAGAGCTGGCTAACGTCGCCTACCGTATGGATCGCCAGTTCAGACAGCTGCAAAACGTCGAAATCCTCGGCAAAATCAACGGTGCCGTCGGCAACTACAATGCCCACATTGTGGCGTACCCGGAAGTGGACTGGCATAAATTCAGCGAAGAGTTCGTGACTTCTCTGGGCATCAACTGGAACCCGTACACCACACAGATCGAGCCGCACGACTACATCGCCGAACTGTTTGACTGCGTGGCGCGTTTCAACACCATCCTGATCGACTTTGACCGCGACATCTGGGGTTACATCGCCCTGAACCACTTCAAACAGCGCACCATTGCGGGTGAAATCGGTTCTTCCACCATGCCGCACAAAGTTAACCCGATCGACTTCGAAAACTCCGAAGGCAACCTCGGTTTGTCCAACGCGGTGTTGCAGCATCTGGCCAGCAAACTGCCGGTTTCCCGCTGGCAGCGCGACCTGACTGACTCCACCGTACTGCGTAACCTCGGCGTGGGTCTGGGTTATGCGCTGATTGCATATCAGGCAACGATGAAGGGCGTCAGCAAGCTGGAAGTGAACGAAGCAAATCTGGCGAACGAACTGGATCACAACTGGGAAGTACTGGCTGAGCCAATCCAGACCGTGATGCGTCGTTACGGCATCGAAAAACCTTACGAGAAGCTCAAAGAGCTGACCCGCGGTAAACGTGTTGATGCAGCCGGAATGCAGGCCTTTATCGATTCTCTGGAATTACCGGAAGAAGAGAAAGTGCGTCTGAAAGCCATGACGCCGGGCAATTACATTGGCCGCGCAAGCACCATGGTTGACGAGCTGAAGTAAGATTGCCCTTTCACCGAAGCGCCTCAGAACGGGGCGCTTCAGTGTATTTTTAGCAAGCCTGTGAATTTTTTGCCGTAATACGGATTAACTCTGAGTCTGGAACTTATTTTGACGCAAATCGCCAATAATGTCGTTCATCTTGTCTTCTGTTAAACGGTAATAACGAATTGAGAACGCCGTAATCAGGTAGAAAATAGCGGGTAATACAGTAAATAAAATCAGCACACCGCGAATTGCTTCCGCAGATTGTTGTTCCATCCCCGCCTGATAACCAAACCAAGCCAGTCCCCAACCCGTCAGTGCGCCACCAATTGCCACGCCAAGTTTTATCACAAAAATATTCGCTGCGATGTTCATGCCCGTGATACGGCGTTGTGTTTTCCATTCACCATAGTTATTGGCATCAGTAATCATCGACCATTGCAACGGTGCATTAATACCCTGTAATAAATTCAAAATAATATGAACCACAAATGCTGGGATCCAATATTCGGTCGGTAATACAAAGAATAATAATCCTACCAGTGCACTTAATACGTTAACCCACACAGAGGCCCGGATTTTACACATCCATGTGCCCAGTGATTTGGCAAATAAACTGCCAAATACCGAGGCGACAGTGGTTGCCAGCATAAATAGAGAAATTATACCGCTCCCCTGATGCAGAACATATTGCACAAAATAGACCAGCAGACTACCGCGTACTACCACGCCGCAAAGCATCGCGAGGTTATACACGGAAAGAATACGCCACTGATCATTTTTCATGAGAATACGCATATCACGCAGGATATTCATATTATCTTCTTTCACCGGCGTAATTCGCTCACGGGTTGTCAGGAAACAGGTGAGGAACATCAGGCAACCAATAACACCGAAGATGCCCATCGCCCACTGCATACCCGTTGCACGGTCACCCGGTGCGATAAAATCTGCCAGAGGCAGGATTAAAGCCGTTCCCATCGCGCCACCGATCGGTGCGATCGCAAACCGCCATGACTGAAGCGAAAGATTATCCTGTGGATCGGCCGTAATCGCCGCACCTAATGAGCAGTAAGGGATGTTTATTGCTGTGTACATGATGGTCATGAAAATATAAGCCAGAACGGCATACACAATTTTTGCGGTTTGCCCGAAATCTGGCGTGGAATAAACCAGCACACAACTCACCGCAAACGGCACACAAATAATCAGTAACCATGGGCGGAAACGCCCCCACCGACTTTTGGTTTGATCGGCGATCGCCCCCATGATGGGATCTGTAATGGCATCAAGTACCCGAACGACTAAAAACAGGGTGCCCATGACAGCAGGAGAAAGTCCATAAATATTGGTATAGAAGTAAGCCAGAATGGCAACAGAGGAATCAAAAACGATATGACTTGCCGCATCACCTAATCCAAAACCCAGCTTTTCTTTGTTGGTTATTCTTTCAGTTAACGCTGACATGCATTCACCTCTTTTATTAAATTAGGATCCTTCCACCTTTATAATTCTTGCCATTCACTTGAGATATTCTGATATTTCATTTATGTCTTATGCTTTTAATCAAATGTGATGCAGGCACGTTTGGTTCATACCCGCGCGAACGTTTAACCCGATCTTAAACGTTCCATATCCCCGTCCAGAGGCATTGATATGTGAACCCGGCGGTAAAATGTCACTGTGAAAAATCTTCATCCTTCTAAAACAGAGGCCATTTCCCCCGCACGGGAAGACCGACTTCATGAGCATGGTCACCAAGCAGAAGGTGCTATCCAGGTTTGAAGAAAACGGAAGCATCAGGCGCTCGCTGAGTGACGGAACGTTTATCAAAAATGCAACCGATACCCGACTGACTCAGTATTTGTAATTTTAATCAGCTATCCGTCTCACATTTTATGTTCGTGCTGGCTCAGGTCGTTTATAATTCGTTTATGTTTTGTTGAGGTTTGTGCGCATGGCGTTGAACCTGGGTTGATTAAAATTTTTCAGGATCATTTAGACTTAAGCGCATAAATTTTTTCATCATTTCCCGTGTACTGAGAATAAGGAATTACCATGCGAATTTTGGTTATTGAAGATAACGCACTGCTGCGTCACCACCTCTCGGTACAGCTGCGGGAAATGGGTCATCAGGTTGATGCGGCGGAAGACGCCAAAGAGGCGGATTATTTCCTGCACGAACATGCGCCGGATATCGCGATTGTTGACCTGGGGCTGCCGGGCGAAGATGGCCTGAGCCTGATCCGCCGCTGGCGCAGTCATCAGACCAATTTGCCAATTTTAGTGCTGACCGCGCGTGAAAGCTGGCAGGACAAAGTCGCCGTGCTGGAAGCCGGTGCTGACGATTACGTCACCAAACCTTTCCACCTCGAAGAAGTTCTGGCCCGTATGCAGGCGCTGATGCGCCGCAACAGCGGCCTCGCCTCGCAGGTCATCACCCTTCAGCCGTTCCAGATTGACCTGTCACGCCGCGAACTGACCGTCAACGAACAGCCGATCAAACTGACCGCGTTCGAATACACCATTATTGAAACCCTGATCCGCAACGCTGGTAAAGTCGTCAGCAAGGATTCCCTGATGCTTCAGCTTTACCCGGACGCCGAGCTGCGCGAAAGCCACACGGTCGACGTGCTGATGGGGCGTCTGCGTAAAAAGCTCCAGGCCGAACATCCGGTTGACGTCATTACCACCGTGCGCGGCCAGGGTTATCGTTTCGATATCCGCCCGTAAATGCCTGTTTTCGCTTCGAAAGGACTCACCATGAAAGGACGTACCAAGAAACCCTTCTCCCTTCGCGTCCGTTTTATGATGGCGACCGCTGCAGTCGTACTCGCACTGTCACTGGCTTACGGGCTGGTGGCGGTGGTGGGCTATATGGTGAGTTTCGACAAAACCGCTTACCGTCTGCTGCGCGGCGAAAGTAATTTATTCTTCAGTCTGGCGCAGTGGCGTGACAACAAGCTGACCATCAACGTGCCGCCCGATCTGGATCTTAATTCCCCGACGCTGGTATTCATTTACGACGCTGAAGGTAATCTGCTGTGGGCCGAACGCCGGATCCCCGAGCTCGAAGCGCACATCGATAAGGCCTGGATGAATAAACCGGGCTTTTACGAACTGGATACTGACACGCAAATCAGCAGCGAAGTGCTGGGCAATAACCCGAAAGCACAGGATAAGCTGAAAAGCTACGACGAGACTGACGCCAACGCGATGACTCACTCCATCGCGGTGAACACGTACAACGCCACATCGCGTTTACCGGCGCTCAATATCGTGGTGGTCGATACGATCCCGCAGGAATTACAGCGCTCGGACCTGGTCTGGGAATGGTTCAGTTATGTCCTGCTGGCGAACCTGTTGCTGGTAGTTCCTCTGCTGTGGCTGGCGGCTTACTGGAGCCTCCGGCCAATCAAACAGTTGATTCATCAGGTAGCAGAACTGGAAAGCCACGAGCGTGAATCCCTCGATGAAAATCCTCCGCGAGAACTGCGCGGGCTGGTGCGGAACCTCAATATTTTGCTGCACGGCGAACGTGGCCGTTATGACCGCTACCGCACCACGCTGGCGGATTTAACGCACAGCCTGAAAACGCCGCTGGCAGTGTTGCAGTCCACGCTGCGTGCGCTGCGCAACGGCAAACAGATGACCATCGAAGAAGCCGAGCCGGTCATGCTGGAACAAATCAGCCGCATCTCTCAGCAGATTGGTTATTACCTGCACCGCGCCACGCTGCGTTCAGAACAGAATTTACTGATCCGCGAAGTGCATTCCGTGCCCGCTATTCTTGACGGATTATGTTCTGCACTCAACAAAGTCTATCAGCGCAAAGGCGTGGTGATTACGGTCGATATCTCGCCGGAAATTACCTTTGTCGGCGAGAAAAATGACTTCATGGAAGTCATGGGTAATGTCATCGATAACGCCTGTAAATATTGCCTGGAGTTTGTGGAAATCAGCGCCGTCCATACCGAAAATGAACTGGTGATATTGATTGAAGACGATGGCCCCGGCATTCCGGAAAGCAAACGTGAAGTGATCTTCCAGCGCGGGCAGCGCGCCGACACACTGCGTCCGGGACAAGGCCTCGGCCTCTCGCTGGCCAATGACATTATCGAGCAGTACGACGGCAAAATCGTCATCGGCGACAGCCCGCTCGGCGGTGCCAGCATGCACGTTCATTTCGGATTACAGCACGGTATCGAACTGGAGTAACCGCCCGTAAATCAAAATGCTGATGCATTCACCCGCAAATTTGCTGCTTTCTTAAACTTAACGTTAAATTTGCGGGTAATTGCCCAATGCACCAGCAACACCTTCCGTTATAATCCTTAACAGTTCCCTCCCCTCATGGATATATTATGGATTATCAACTCGACCTCGACTGGAACGATTTCCTTCAGCGCTACTGGCAAAAACGTCCTGTCGTCCTAAAACGCGGCTTTAAGAATTTCGTCGATCCCATTTCTCCCGATGAGCTGGCGGGGTTGGCGATGGAAAACGAAGTCGACAGCCGTCTGGTCAGCAATCAGGACGGGCGCTGGAACGTGAGCCACGGGCCTTTCGAAAGCTACGATCATCTGGGCGAAAATGGCTGGTCAGTACTGGTTCAGGCGGTTGATCACTGGCACGAGCCGTCTTCCCATCTGATGACGCCGTTCCGCCATATTCCTGACTGGCGGATGGATGATCTGATGATTTCCTTCTCGGTTCCGGGCGGCGGCGTTGGCCCGCATCTGGATCAGTACGACGTCTTTATCATTCAGGGCACGGGTCGTCGCCGCTGGCGCGTGGGTGAGAAAGTCGCCATGAAACAGCATTGTCCGCACCCTGACCTGCTTCAGGTTGAACCCTTTGAAGCCATTATCGATGAAGAACTTGAACCGGGCGATATCGTTTATATTCCGCCGGGTTTCCCGCACGATGGCTATTCACTGGAAAATTCCCTTAACTACTCTGTCGGCTTCCGCGCACCGAATGCCCGTGAAATGGTCAGCGGTTTCGCCGACTTCGTGCTTTCCCGCGAACTGGGCAGCCACCGTTACACCGATCCGGATCTGGTCGAACGTGAGCATCCTGCTGAAATTCAGCCTGCCGAACTGGATAAACTGCGCGGCATGATGTTGGATCTGATTGGCAATCCGGCGCACTTCAACAGCTGGTTTGGCGAGTTTATTTCCCAGTCGCGCCACGAGCTGGATCTGGCTCCGCCAGAACCGCCTTATCAGGCCGGTGAAATTTACGAGCTGCTCGGATCAGGGGAAACACTGGAACGTCTGGGCGGGCTGCGCGTATTGCGCGTCGGCGACGTTTGCTACGTCAACGGTGAAGCGATGACCACAGAGCATATCGGTGCGGTGGACGCGATTGCACGTCACAAAACCGTGACCAAAGAAATGCTGGGCGATGCCCTGGATGATCCGTCATTCCTGGCGCTGCTTTCCGCGCTGGTGAACAGCGGTTACTGGTACTTTAACGACTAACCGTCTCGGCTGATTCATAAACGAAAGGGGCAATGTCATCAGACATCGCCCCTTTTTTAACCGCCAGTTATAGCCGATTTGTTTACGAAATCTTTAGTGTTTCAGTGCTTCTTTCGCCGTTAACTCGGCGATACGCATGATCACGGACACCGCTTTTTCCATGCCTTCGAGCGTCACAAACTCATGTTTACCATGGAAATTATAGCCGCCGGTAAAAATGTTCGGGCAAGGTAAACCGCGGAAAGACAACTGTGCGCCGTCGGTTCCGCCGCGGATCGGCTTCATGATCGGCTCAATATCGCAGTCTTTCATCGCCTGCTGCGCCAGCGCAATAATGTGCGGATGCTGGGCCACTTTGTCGCGCATGTTGTAATAGTGATCGTCCAGCGTCACTTCGATATAACAATCACGGTGCAGACCTTTGCCCACGACGTGCGCGATATCGATAATTTTCTGTTTGCGGGCTTCGAACTGCGTTTTGTCGAAATCACGGATGATGTAATGCATTTCCGCGCGCTCAACGTTGCCCTTGATGGTGGTCAGGTGATAGAAACCTTCGTAACCGTCGGTATGTTCAGGCGTTTCTTCCACCGGCAGTTCATGGTGGAAACGCGTCGCCAGCGACAGCGCATTGATCATCACGCCTTTCGCACTACCGGGGTGAACGTTGTTGCCGACAATTTTGATGGTCGCCGAGGCGGCATTAAAGTTTTCAAACTCCAGCTCGCCCACGCCGCCGCCGTCCACGGTATACGCCCATTCCGCGCCAAAGGCCGGAATATCGAAACTCTGCGCGCCCTTGCCGATTTCTTCATCCGGCGTAAAGGCAATACGCACAGGACCGTGCGCGATATTGCTGTTTTTAAGCCTCACCATCGCGGTAATAATTTCGGCAATGCCGGATTTGTCGTCAGACCCCAGCAGCGTTTTGCCGTCGGTGGTAATAATCGTATGGCCGAGCAGCTGGTGCAGAACCGGGAACATCACCGGAGATAAAATTTCATCGCCATTTCCCAGCGCGATATCACCGCCACGGTAGTTTTCCACAATCTGCGGATTAACGTGTTTAGCGGTGAAATCGGGGGCGGTATCCAGATGAGAAATGAAGCCAATGACCGGCACTTTCCAGGCCACATTGCCCGGTAACGTTGCCATCACGCAGCCTTTATCGCTGAGCGTGACTTGTGAGAATCCCAGTTCAGTCAGTTCATTACGCAGCGCCTGCGCCAGCTTTAGCTGACCGTCGGTGCTCGGCGTATGTTTAACATTGGGCTTAGATTGGGTATCGAAAGAAACATAATTCAGAAAACGATCAAGCAACTTATCCATATAGGTATCCTCTGGCGGCTGGGTTTTATTATGCGCAGCATGAAAACCGTGAATATTGCGTCAGGTCATTTTTCACCAAGTTTAACGGGATAACTCTTCGGGGCGGGCGCAATTTTAGCGATAAAGATGAATAACGCTAACGTTACCGGTGCTGCAACTGGCGATGAACTCCCGGAAATTGCGGGAATTGAGCATCGCCAGCGCGGCAATAACGTCAGGCATGGCGGGGATTAGTGCCAGGCTTCATCTTTTTTGGTCAGGAATTTATGCACAAACTCGGGGACAACTTCACTTGCCAGCCCGTAATGTTTCATATCGAATTCGCTTTCAACCTGACTCGGTTCCAGATTCAGCTCAACGGCACAGGCACCGCCAATGCGCGCTTCGTGAACAAATCCGGCAGCCGGATAAACATGCCCGGAGGTGCCAATTGCCACAAAGAAATCGGCCTTCGCCAGCGCATCGTAGATTTCGTCCATACCGAGCGGCATTTCACCAAACCAGACGATGTGCGGCCGCAGCGGCGCAGGAAACTGGCAGCAATGGCAGCGGTCATCGACGGTTAAATCACCCGGCCAGTCCAGAATCTGGCCTGACTGCGAACAGCGCACTTTGAGCAACTCGCCGTGCATGTGGATCACGCGGGAACTGCCTGCGCGCTCATGCAGATTGTCGATATTTTGCGTCACCAGCAGGAAGTTATCGCCGAGCGCTTCTTCCAGCGTCGCCAGCGCATAGTGCGCGGCGTTCGGTTTAAGATCTTCCGACTGCAACTGGCGGCGGCGTTCATTATAAAAACGCTGCACCAGTTCCGGATCACGGCGATACCCTTCCGGTGTCGCCACGTCTTCCACACGGTGTTCTTCCCACAAACCATCGGCGGCGCGGAAAGTGCGGATCCCCGATTCAGCGGAAATCCCGGCACCGGTCAGCACCACCACAAACGGCTTTTTCAGCGAGGCCGCTGCCATTGAATCACGGTGGAAAATATTCGACCGGAAACGCTGATGCCGGATACGTTTATTTTTGCGAAACCGACACAGACGATGACGTGTGCGCATGAAGTGCTCCTTACTCTCTGTGTCTGAAAGATTGTGTTGCGTGAATCATCGTTACTGGCCGCCACTGAGTACGCGGGCGGGATCAATACGGCTGGCGCGACGTGCCGGATACCAGCTCGCCACCAAACTCAGTACCAGCGCGGTTAACAGCACGCCTCCGACATCCAGCCAGTGAACTTCTGAAGGCAGGAAGTCGATGAAATAAATATCCCCGGACAGGAACTGATGGCCGGTAAGTTTTTGCAAACCGTTGACGATATTGGTGAGCTGGAATGACGCAATCACACCAATCACCACGCCCGCGACGCTGCCGACCAGCCCTGCCAGTAAACCGTACCAGATGAAGACAGCGCGGATAAGCCCATCTTTCGCGCCCAGTGTGCGCAAAATCGCAATATCGCTGCTTTTATCTTTTACCGCCATTACCAGCGTCGACACGATGTTGAAACAGGCCACGCCGATCACCAGCACCATCGCCATATACATAATGGCGCGAACCATCTGGATATCGCGGTACATATAGCCGTAAGTGCCAATCCAGCTACTGATGTAGACGTAAGACTGCGTCACTTCACCGGCGTCGTGTACCAGTTTTTGCGCGGCAAAGACGTCATTGACTTTGATATCAATGCCCGTGACGCTGGTGCCCATGTCCTGATATTGCTGCGCATCCGCCAGCGGCACCATGCCGAGGCTGTGATCAAGCTGGCCACTGAGTTGTAAAATTCCGGCGACCTGCAAACGGATACGTTTTGGCTGCAACAGTTTCATTTCAGGGTCACTGTTAGGGATCATCACGGTCACCCAGTCACCCTGTTTTACGCCCACCGCGTCCGCCACGCCTTTGCCGAGGATCAGTTGCTGCTGCCCGGCTTTAAAGTTTTGCCAGGCGTTATTCTGCACAAATTTCGGTGCGGCGCTGACACGCGGTTCGCTCTGCGGATCCACGCCTTTCAGCTGGATAGCACGCAGTTTGGCACCGTGTTCAATCAACCCGTTGAACTGAATGTACGGCGCGGCAGCCACAATACCGGGGACTTTTTCCACGCGGTCGAGGACGCCCTGCCAGTCGTTAAACGGCTGATTCACCGGACGGATTTCACCGTGCGGCACCACTGCCAGCACACGTTCTTTCAGTTCGCGCTCAAAACCGTTCATCGCACTCAGCCCGACGATCAGTACCGCCACGCCCAGCGCGATCCCCAACGTTGAAATCACTGAAATCAGTGACACCATGCCGCTGCGACGACGGCCACGGCTGAACCGCAGACCAATCAGTAAAGAAAATGGAATGCCTGACATTACTTCGCTCCCAGCAACATCGAATCCAGCTGCAGCTTGCCGTCACGCATTTCGAGCTGACGTGTCAGACGGTTAGCCAGATGCAAATCATGCGTTACCACCAGAAATGCCGTGCCCTGACGTACATTCAGCTCACCCAGCAGTTCAAAAATACTGTCGGCGTTGCGCTGATCCAGGTTACCGGTCGGTTCATCCGCAAGCACCAGAGAAGGATTATTGACCAGCGCACGGGCAATCGCCACACGCTGGCGTTCGCCACCGGAAAGCTCAGAAGGACGGTGATTGCTGCGATGCTGTAAACCCACGGCTTCCAGCATCGCCATCGCGCGTTCCTGCACTTCCGCAGATTTCTTTTTGCCGATCAGCAGCGGCATCGCCACGTTTTCCAGCGCGGTGAAATCCGGCAGCAAATGGTGGAACTGATAAATGAAGCCCAGTTCGCGGTTACGCAGTTCTGACTTCGCCGAAGAAGACATCGCGTTCAGCGACTTCCCTTTGAAAATCACTTCGCCGGACGTCGGAGAATCCAGACCGCCCAGCAAATGCAGCAACGTACTTTTGCCGGAACCGGACGTCCCGACAATCGCCATCATCTCGCCCGGCTGCATCGCGAAACTCACGTCGCGCAATACCTCGGTATGCATTTTGCCTTCCTGATAAGTCTTACAGAGGGTGTCACACTGCAATAATAAAGAATTACTCATAACGTAAAGCCTCTGCGGGGTGGGTGGCAGCAGCGCGCCAGGAAGGGTAAAGCGTTGACAATAAAGCGATAGCCATCGCCACAATCGCGATGATCACCACCTGAACCGGTTCAATGTCGACAGGTAGCGAACCGCCATCCAGCATCAGACCGAGGGCCGGCATAATCGAGTTGAGCTGCGTGGCGAGCAGCACGCCGAGCAAGGCACCAAGCAGTGCGCCGATAACCCCGGCACTCGCGCCCTGCACCATAAACAGCGCCATAATCTGACGGCGGCTCAAGCCCTGCGTTTGCAGAATTGCCACTTCCGCCTGTTTCTCCATCACCAGCAAACCCAGTGACGTAATAATGTTAAACGCGGCAACGGCAACGATCAGGCTGAGCAGCAAGCCCATCATATTTTTTTCCATGCGTACGGCCTGGAACAGCTCCCCACGGCGCTCGCGCCAGTCTTTCCAGCTGGTACCGTCCGGCAGTTTTTGCTGACTCAGGGTATCGACATCCAGCGGTTTATCGAGGAATAAACGCCAGCCGGTCACGTTGCCTTTTGGATATAACATCAGGCGCGACGCGTCCTGAATGTTCACCAGCATCTGGTAACCATCGACTTCGCTGTTGGCGGAGAATGTCCCGATCACGGTAAACAGACGCTGGCTTGGTACGCGCCCGACCGGCGTGAACTGGCTGACGCTGGTCACCATCAGACGCAGTTGATCGCCACGACGGACTTTGAGCTGTTGCGCGAGCTGGTCGCCGAGAATGATGTTGTATTTGCCCGGTTGCAGTTCCTGCTGGGCGACACCAATCAGGTATTTAGCCAGCGGATCTTTCTGGTCAGGATCGACGCCGAGCATAACGCCCACCGCCACGTTGCCGGGGCTTTGCAGCACCACGTCACCGGTGGTCAGCGGCACGGCGCGGTTCACGCTTTTCAGCGCGGAAACCTGATCGTGCGTGATTTTCTGCGGGTCGATTGAACCGTTGGGGGCGGTGATCAGCGCCTGAGGCATCAGGCCCAGAATGTTACCTTCCAGATCCTTCTCAAAACCGTTCATCACTGACAAGACGGTCACCAATGCCATCACCCCGAGAGTGATGCCAATAGTGGATAACCAGGAAACAAACCGCCCAAAGCGGTCCGAAGCACGCCCGCGCATGTAGCGCAGGCCTATAAATAACGCGACAGGTTGATACATGACTTCCGTTTTAAGTGCTTGGCCGCAAATAAGTGCATGGCGCAGACTAAAGTGATCAAGGATAATAAAGGCTAGCACCGCTTTATGGAACCACTAACCCAAAGTAATCGGTTTAAGTTTGTGACGCCGTTGACCCTTTTATACAGACAACGGGTTGACCCCGATTACCTCTGCAAAGCAAGATACGGTCTGCTAATTGGCCTCCGACAGCCGCCAAAAACGAGAACGCAAAACAGCCTATGTCTCAAGATTATCGTTATTCGCTGCCTGAACGCCCGGGCGATACCCGCCAGTTAGGGCAGCTTACCGGCTCCGCCTGCGCGCTTGAATGCGCCCAAATCAGCGAACGCCACGCGGGCCCGATCCTGCTGATTGCGCCGGATATGCAAAATGCCCTGCGCCTGCGCGATGAAATTCAACAATTTACCGATCATAAAGTCCTGAGTATTTCGGACTGGGAAACGCTGCCTTACGACAGTTTCTCGCCGCATCAGGAAATCATTTCGTCGCGTCTTTCCAGCTTGTACCAGCTTCCGACTATGGAACGCGGCATTATCATTCTGCCGGTGAATACGCTGATGCAGCGGGTTTGTCCGCATGAATTCCTGCACGGCCATGCGCTGGTCATGAAAAAAGGCCAGCAGCTTTCGCGCGATAAACTGCGGTCACAGCTGGAACAGGCCGGTTACCGCAGCGTCGATCAGGTGATGGAACACGGTGAATTTGCCACCCGTGGTGCCCTGCTCGACTTGTACCCGATGGGCAGCGAAGAGCCGTACCGCATCGATTTCTTCGACGATGAAATCGACAGCCTGCGCATTTTTGACGTGGACACGCAGCGCACGCTGACGGAAGTCGACCACATTAATCTGCTGCCCGCGCACGAATTCCCGACCGACAAAAATGCCATCGAACTGTTCCGCAGCCAGTGGCGCGAGAAATTCGAGGTGCGTCGCGACGCCGAGCACGTTTACCAGCAGGTCAGCAAAGGCACGTTCCCTGCGGGTATCGAATACTGGCAGCCGCTGTTTTTCAGCCAGCCGCTGACCACGCTGTTCAGCTATTTGCCGGAAAACACGCTGGTGCTCAATACCGGCGATCTGGAAGCCGCAGCCGAGCGTTTCTGGCAGGATACCTGCCAGCGTTACGAAAGCCGTCGCGTGGATCCGATGCGTCCGCTGCTCGAACCGGAAAATCTCTGGTTGCGCGTTGATGCGCTGCACGCCGAACTCAAAGCCTGGCCGCGCGTCCAGTTGCGTACCGATTCGCTGCCGAAGAAAGCCGCCAACACCAACCTGAGCTACGAAAAACTGCCAGATTTATCCGTTCAGCCGCAAAACAAAGCGCCGATGGATAACCTGCGCCGGTTCAATGAATCGTTCGCGGGCAGTCTGGTGTTCTCGGTGGAAAGTGAAGGCCGCCGCGAAACGCTGCAAGATTTACTGGCACGCATCAAGCTGATGCCGACGCTGATTACCCGCATTGAAGACGCCGAAACCACCGGTCGCTACATCATGATCGGGGCGTGTGAACGCGGTTTTCTTGATGCGGATAAACAGCTGGCGCTGATTTGTGAAAGTGATTTGCTCGGTGAGCGCGTGGCGCGTCGTCGTCAGGACAACCGACGCTCGATTAACACCGACACGCTGATCCGCAACCTTGCCGAACTGCGCCCCGGTCAGCCGGTGGTTCACGTCGAGCACGGCGTGGGCCGCTATCTTGGCCTGACCACGCTGGAAACCGGCGGCATTACCGCTGAATACCTGGTTCTGACCTACGCCGGTGAAGACAAACTGTACGTTCCGGTGTCTTCCCTGCATCTGATCAGCCGTTACGCCGGTGGCGCGGATGAAAGTGCGCCGCTGCATAAACTGGGCGGTGAAGCCTGGTCGAAAGCCCGTCAGAAAGCCGCTGAGAAAGTGCGCGACGTAGCGGCTGAGCTGCTGGATATCTACGCCCAGCGCGAAGCCAAAACCGGTTTTGCCTTCAAACATGATAAAGAGCAATACCAGTTGTTCTGTCAGGCGTTTCCGTTTGAAACCACACCAGATCAGGCGCAGGCCATCAACGCCGTTCTCACGGATATGACGCAGCCGCTGGCGATGGATCGTCTGGTGTGCGGTGATGTGGGCTTTGGTAAAACCGAAGTGGCAATGCGCGCGGCCTTCCTCGCGGTCTCGAACAACAAACAGGTCGCGGTTCTGGTGCCCACCACGCTGCTGGCGCAACAGCATTTCGATAACTTCCGCGACCGCTTCGCCAGCTGGCCAGTGCGCATTGAAATGATGTCCCGTTTCCGCAGCGCCAAAGAACAAAATGTGGTGCTTGCCGATGCCGTAGAAGGCAAAGTCGACATCATTATCGGTACGCATAAATTGCTGCAAACCGATTTGCGCTGGAAAGACCTCGGCCTGCTGATTGTCGATGAAGAACACCGCTTCGGCGTGCGTCATAAAGAGCGTATCAAGGCGATGCGCGCGGACGTCGATATTCTGACCCTGACCGCCACGCCGATTCCGCGCACGCTGAATATGGCGATGAGCGGGATGCGAGATTTGTCGATTATTGCCACACCACCGGCGCGCCGTATGGCGGTCAAAACCTTCGTGCGTGAGTACGACAGTCTGGTCATTCGGGAAGCCATCCTGCGTGAAATTCTGCGCGGCGGGCAGGTTTACTACTTATTTAACGATGTTGAAAATATCGAAAAAGCCACGCAACGTCTGGCGGAGCTGGTGCCGGAAGCACGTATTGCCATCGGCCACGGCCAGATGCGCGAACGCGACCTCGAACGCGTGATGAATGATTTCCACCATCAGCGTTTCAACGTGCTGGTGTGTACCACAATCATTGAAACCGGTATCGATATTCCGACGGCGAACACCATCATTATTGAGCGCGCAGACCACTTCGGGCTGGCGCAGTTGCATCAGTTGCGTGGCCGCGTCGGGCGTTCGCATCATCAGGCGTATGCCTATTTGCTGACGCCGCCGCCCAAAGCGATGTCAACGGATGCGCATAAACGCCTGGAAGCCATCGCGTCGCTCGAAGATCTGGGTGCCGGTTTCGCGCTGGCAACGCACGACCTGGAAATCCGCGGTGCCGGTGAACTGCTCGGCGAAGGCCAGAGCGGGCAGATGACCAGTATCGGCTTCTCGCTGTACATGGAACTGCTGGAAAACGCCGTCGAAGCCCTGAAAGAAGGCCGCGAGCCGTCGCTGGAAGATCTGACCACCAGCCAGACCGAAGTGGAAATGCGCATGCCTGCGCTGTTGCCGGAAGATTTCATTCCTGACGTCAACACGCGTCTGTCGCTGTACAAGCGTATCGCCAGTGCCAAAACCGAAGGCGAGCTGGATGAACTGCGCGTCGAGCTGATTGACCGTTTCGGCACGCTGCCGGACGCTGCGCGTAATCTGTTGCAGATTGCCGTGCTGCGCCTGAACGCGAAAACGCTGGGCATCAAACGTATTGAAGGCAACGAGCGTGGCGGATTCATTGAGTTTGGCGATAAAAACCGCGTGGATCCGGGCTTCCTGATTGGCCTTCTGCAGAAACAGCCACAGGTTTATCGTCTTGATGGTCCGACCAAACTGAAGTTTATGCTCGATCTCACTGACCGGCCAAAACGCCTGAAGTTTGTCGGCGACATGCTCGGGGAGTTTGCAGAGCATTTGATCTGACGACTATCGTCATATAATAAAAAAAGCCCGGTGAATATCCCCTTCACCGGGCTTTTTTTATGTTTTGACAGCGCGTTATATTACGGTTTACGCAGCGCTTTTACCTGCTCTGGCGTGATATCGCCCGGCAATCCGCCGAACGTTACGCGCAGGTAGTTCACCATTTCGGCAATCTGCGCGTCGTTCAGCCGTTCCGCAAAGCCCGGCATTGATTGCATGCTTTCGCCATTCGGGAATTCCTGCGCCGGTAAGCCTTCCAGCACGGAAACAATCAGGTTACGGCCATCAGGCTGACGCAGCGTTGCGTTGTTTTGCATCGCCACAGCAACGTGCGGTTTGCCGGAGCCGTCAGCCATATGGCAGCCGGAACACTGATCCAGATAGGTGATCCGTCCGGCGTTATTGCCGCCCTGCCCGATAGCCACCGGGACAGCCGCGGGCGGTTTATCGCCCAGCAGATAAGTCACGATCGCGCGGTGATCGTCTTCGGTGAGATGACGGGTGCTGAGATCGACCACTTTATGCATTTCATCAAACGCCGATCCCTGCGGGGCGATGCCTGTGGCGAGAAAACGGCTGAGATCTGCGGGGTTCCAACCACGCTGCGCCAGTGCCTGCGGGGTGATATCCGGCGCAGTGATCCGCCCCAGCGTTCCGCCTTTCAGATTGTTATCAGTATGCATCTGCCCCAGCGCGCCGCGTGGCGTATGACATTCGCCGCAGTGGCCGAGCACGTCCGTCAGATATTGCCCGCGCTGCCAGTCAGCAGAATTACCTTGCGAACTGGCTGGGATCGGATCGGCGGTACGGAACAACAGATTCCAGCCGATCATCGCCATGCGCTGGTTGAACGGGAACGGCATTTCGTTTTCCGGTACCGGCTGATTCACCGCCGGACGCGTCATCAGAAATGCGTACATGTCGTCAGAATCCTTGCGGGTCACGCCTTTATACGAGGTGTAAGGCATCGCCGGATACAGATGACGTCCGCCCGGCGCAACGCCTTGGGTCAGCGCCAGATAGAAATCATCCGACGTCCAGCGGCCGATGCCATCGTCTGCGGACGGCGTCAGGTTGCTGCCAAAGATTTTGCCGAAAGGCGTTTCCAGCGGATACCCGCCCGCCAGCGGTGCGCCGCCGGACGCGGTATGGCACGCGGCGCAATCGGACGCCTGAACCAGATAACGACCACGTTCGATCTGTGCCGTGTCCACCGTAACTTTTTGCACCGGTGCATCCAGCGTGCGGTTTTCACGCCACCAGAGCACCGCCACGACGATAATAATCACCGCCAGCAGCAGGAGAAAAAGACGTTTTTTCATCACGCGTGCTCCCGGATCAGGCCTGGTGTTTTCATCACGACATCACGCACCGCTTCGTAATACCGCACATAACCGGTGCAGCGGCAGATGTGATTTTCCAGCGCCGCTTCAATCGCCCCTTCCAGCTCATTCAGTGCGATTGGATTTTTTTCCAGACGCTCAAGCAGCAACGTTGCCGCATTCACAAAGCCCGGCGTACAGTAACCGCACTGGAAACTGTAATGCTCCAAAAACGCCTGCTGAACCGGCGACAGCGTGACGTCGCCTTTGTCATCGGTTTTAGCGTGGCCTTCGACGGTACGCACTTTTTTGCCGTTAAAGAAATGTGCGCCGGTAATGCAGGTGCGCACTTCTTCGCTGGTGCCGCTTTCATGGTCGACAATCGCCACGCAGGCGTGACAAATCCCCTGCCCGCAGCCAAGACGAGAACCGGTCAGCGCCACGTATTCGTGAAGAAAATCGATCATCATCAGGCCTTCAGGAACGTCCAGCGGGCCGTAATGTTGATTGTTGATAGTCAGCGCTAAAGGCTGCGTTTTGATGCTCATTGTAAAACCTCACGAATATTTTCAGCACGGACGGGCAAATCACGGAAACGGTGGCCGGTGGCATGGGCGATGGCGTTAACCAGCGCGGCGACGACCGGGATCATCACCACTTCAGCCATGCCTTTCGGCGGATCGGTTTCCGACAGCGCAGGCAGGATGTCGCTGGTTTGTTTCCAGACAGCGACGTCGCTGGCACGCGGCAAGTGGTATCGGTTGAAGTTCCAGGTTCCGTTGCCCGGCCCGTCTTCGTACAGAGGCAAATACTCGTGCAATGCGTGGCCGATACCCATCGCCAGTCCGCCCTGTAACTGGCCGGAAACCAGTTCAGGGACGATCAGATTGCCGCACTCCATAATCGAATGGTGCGTCAGCAACTCAACTTTACCGGTTGCGATTTCCACCGCGATTTCGGCCAGCGTGCCGACCGCGCTGTAATAGGTCACCGACGCGTTATTACGCTGTGTAGGCGGGTAATAGACGGCGTCGCGGTTGAGCGTCTGGTATTCGCCCGCGCCCTCACGCACGGACATCCCGTCGACAGGCACGCGCTGGCGGGTATTGTTCAGCGTGAAATCAGCTTCGGCCCACTGCCAGCGGTTGAAGACGTGAACGGTCGCACCGGTCAGGCCTTTCATTTCATAGGCTTTTTTCGCCAGCGTTTCGAGGCTGAGAATTTGCATTCCGTTAGCCGTCAGGCCGCCATCCACCCAGCGCGCATCTTCTTTGCGCACGATGTACGGCGCAGCCTGTCCGCCACCAATGCCGGTTTGCCAGATTGCCATCGCCGCAGGCCACAGGCCGTGGTCGAAGATCAGGCGCGCCGCTTCGCGGGTGCTGTGTGAGAAGTAATAGGCCGAGTTACTGGCGCTGGACGGCGAGCAGTAGGACGGCGACCAGCGCGGGTTAGTTTGCAGTTTGTCCTGTTCTTCCTGCGACATAATGTACGGATCGCCGCTGGTTTCCACCGGCAGTACCGACCAGTCAGTTATTGAGAAATGTGCCTGTTCAGCCGGTTTTCCCAGCCATTCGGCGCATAACACGGACTGCGACGTGGACATTCCGGTGCCCATTTCGGCCCCGCTGTGCCACAGGCTGATTTGCCCGTTTTCACTGACTTCCACGCGGGCAAAAGAGGTTTCTGCACCGGTGCCGAAATCTTTCTGCACACAGCCAAAACCGACGCCGTAACGCTTGCCCGGATTCTGGCTTTCAAAGTCTGCCTTGCGCTTGTGACGCTCTGTCCATAACGGATGAACGGCGGCTTTCTCCAGAACTTCGTCCGCGCGGATTGCGCCCGCCGGAATCGCGCCCTGGGTGTTTTTCATGCCTGATTTCAGGACATTGCGCAGGCGGAATGCGATGGGATCCAGCTTCAGTTCAGCGGCCAGTTCATCCATCATCATTTCGGTGGCGGCCATGCTTTGCAGCGTGCCGTAACCGCGTGCGGAACCAGCATCCAGCGCCCGGGAAGCCAGCCCGACGGCGGACAAATCACTTTTCGGGAAGTAGTAAATCGACTGCGCAGCAGTTGCGCCGACCATCACAACGGATGGCGTAAAGTTGCTGCGCCCGCCGCCGTCTGCGGTCAAGGCCGCGTGGAATGACTGGAGCATGCCGGTTTCGCGGTTCACAGCAATATCGTAATTCATGTCAAACGCGTGGCGCTTGAGTGAAGACTGGAACTGTTCGAAGCGGTCGTTCGCCAGACGTACCGGTGCGCCGTCGCCGTACATCGCCGCCACTGCGCCATAGTACGGGAAGTTATAGTGATCTTTAGAACCGTAACCAACGGTATAACAGGGATGCAGGATCAGCGTTTTCACCGTGCGGTGACCTTTTGCCATCATGCGCGGCATTTCGTCAGCCACTTCCTGCGGCGACTGCGTTGGCACCACCATATGCAGCGTTTGCGAGGCGGCGTCATACCAGCCGTTGGCGTTATCCGGTTCAAGCGCGGACGTATCGACCGATTGTGTGGTGAAACGGCGTGACATTACCAGCCAGCCCGGCGGTGGCATTTTCAGTTCGTCGGCCATTTCACCGGCATAGAACATCCCCTGCTCGTCCAGCTTGCCGCCTTCGCGCCCTTCGGGCCAGACCGGCAGATGTTTGCGCATCCCCACCGGGAACACGGGCATATCTTTCAGGCTGGAGAACGTATCGTCTTCATACGCGGTTTCACCCCCGACGCGGACAAAGCGGAAAGTCCCCCACGGATCGCGTTCCAGCGGCCCGGTTTTTTCGCCGTAACGCACCACGCCATCTTTGAATTTCAGGGCATTTTTAGCGAAACGGAATTTGGCGAAATCCTGATAGACCAGAATTGCCACGGCCTGTCCGAGATAGGCCGGTGTTTTGCCTTCCGGCAGCAGCATATCTTCGCCGTAGAACGTGGGGAACGCCAGACCGTCGCGCGCCAGCACGTCGGCTGTAACCATTTGATCCGGCTGTAAATCATCGCCGAGCAATGATAAATCGAGCCCAGAATAAACACGGTCAGCCTGCGTCACACGCAGGATGAAAGCATGGGCCTGTTTTTGCGGCCAGTGTGGCATATCTCTGGCGCGGATATCGCGGGCAAAGACTTTTTGCCCCATAACCTTCGCTTTACCATCGATACGGAAACGGACGCGTTTGTTTTTCGCATCCCATTGTGGTGACTGGAGAATTTTCTCTTCAAACAGCGCGGCGTAGGCCTTGCTGTGTAACGGGGCGAGATAAACAGAGACGCCAGCGATCACAGCACCTTTGACAAAGCGCCGTCTGGACGGGTTGAAATTGCTCATAAATTTCCTTGCTTCTTATTGTCTTTCTTATTTTTCGGCACACTTACAGCTTGCAACAAATGCTATAAATACCGCTTATCGCGGGCGATTATAGGTTTTCAAAGTGATTTAAGTAATGACTGAATACACATTTTTAATATTCCGTTCACAAACTTGCGCAAAAAAGTGGGATAATTATTTGTGTTGCGCAAACAACGTACAAAAGGAACAGAAGCAAAATGACAGGTATTCTTCTTCTCGCCGCAGGTTCAGGAAACCGGTTTATCGCGGCGGGTGGCACCGGCAATAAACTCAATGCGGTGATGACGGAAACAGCAGAAAACTCTGCGACAGTTTTCGACGCCACGCTGGCGCATGCGCTGGCCAGCGGAATGCCGGTTCACGTCATTACCCGCCCGGATAATTTGCCGGTTCAGGCCAGTTGCGCACGCGCGAAGGTGCCGGTGACGCTGGCCGAAACGGGTGGAACCGGTGAGTCCATTGCCGCAGGCGTGAGGAATACGCCGGACTGGGATGGATGGTTAATTCATCTTGCGGATATGCCTTTTGTGACACCTGAGATTTTTATCGCCGTGGCTGACACCTTGCGCCACGCCGCTGTTGTGCGTCCTTTCTGGCAAAACGAACCAGGGCATCCGGTGGGTTTTGCCCGCTCACTCAGGGAAAAACTGCTGCAACTGTGCGGTGATCAGGGTGCGCGCGAACTGCTCCGTGGCCATGAAATGCTGCGTTTAGATTTTAATAATCAGGCGGTGATCCGCGATATCGATCTGCCCTTCCAACTTTCAGCGCGTGTTTCGAACGGAAATGTGTATGCAACATCTTGATAATCAGGTCATTGCGCAGGCCAGCGACTGGCTGACACGCCATCCGGTCTGGCTGTGTACCGTGCTGACGACTTACGGTTCTTCCCCGCGAGCCCCCGGCGCGCTGATGGTCGCCGCCAGTGACGGGCGCTATTGTGGTTCGCTGTCCGGCGGTTGTGTTGAAGAGGATTTTTTACAACGCATCGCGTCAGGCGAATATCAGCAGGCCAGCCAGATTGTGCGTTATGGGGAAGGCGGCCTGAAGCCCAATATCGCGCTGCCGTGCGGGGGTTCACTCGACGTACTGATTGAATATCTGCCCGCTACAGCCGGAAACCGTGAGTATGTGCAAAGAATGGGCAAAGCGCTGGCCGGGCATTACGCGCTGGATAAATCGCTCACATTGCCAGCGGCTTGCGACCATCTGGCGCTGACGACTTACCGCAATTCCACTCAGGTGATGCGCGACGGCGACTGCGTGACGTTGCATCTGGCCGCCCCGCCACAGTTGCTGATCGCCGGGCTGTCTAACGTCGCGCTGTATTGCGCGGATTTTGCCTGTGCGCTGGGTTTTGAAGTGGTGATTTGTGAATGCCGCGAAGACGTGCTGGAAAACTTTTTGTCCGCGCTGAAACCGGAAATCCGGCTGGAAAAACAGTTTCCGGCGCGGTATCTCGAACAGCAAGGCTGCCACGCCAATACCGCGATTGTGGCGCTGACGCACGACCCGCGCATGGATGATCTGACGCTGATGGAAGCCATTAATACACCGGCGTTTTATATCGGTGCGATGGGGTCACATCGTAACAGCGCCAGGCGACGTGAGCGCTTGCATACAATTGCAGATTTTACAGCGCAGGATTTCGCGCGGCTTCACGCGCCGGTGGGTTTGGCCATAGGTAGCAAAACACCGGCTGAAATCGCACTGGCCGTCATGGCCGACATCGTGAAACACAAGAACGGAATCGCGCAGGAAAACACCGCTGCCTGAACCAATGGCTGATTTCGGCGCACAAAAAAAGCAGCCTGAGGGAAACTCAGGCTGCTTTTTTGTCGGACTTACCGCCAATTACGAACGGGTAAGCTGCAACTGACCGCTTTTATCCAGCGGAATTTGAGTGCCCGGATCGTGGTCCATACGAACTTTCCCTTGCTGATCGCCTATTTTGTAGGTCACATCATACCCGAGCGTTTTGTCCGATTTGTCGTACACGGTTTTACAACGTTGCTGCTGAGTCGTGTACGTATCATTTTCCTGCATGCTGCTCTGAACGCGGTTACCGGCGTAACCGCCACCCAGCGCACCAGCTACCGTTGCGACATCACGTCCGCGACCGCCGCCAAACTGGTGTCCCAGCACGCCACCGGCCACTGCACCCAGTACGGAACCGGTGATCTGGTGTTCATCCTGCACAGGGCGACGGTGAGTGACCGTCACATCACGGCATTCCTGACGCGGGGTTTTGGTGGTCTCTTTAATGGGCGTTGCGCTGACAACCTGCGCGTACTGCGGACCCGATGAAAAGACGTTCATGCTCGCCACGCCAGCAATGCCCAGCGCCGCAGCCACTCCGATACCGACCCCAGCTAACATTGACTTGTTCACAGGACTTCCTCCGAAAATGTTACCACGCAATTGCCCCTGTTCCGGGGCACCTCAGCGGACTGCAACACATCTGAGGACCGGCGTGCGTGAATCGCCGTCTGTAAACTTAAGGTCAAGTTTGCACAAGGAAACGTAAGCGGACAATAAGACAGAATCTGTAAGTGAGAGGTATGAAGGGTGTAATGGGGTGTTTCAGAGAATTCTTAGCTGACAAACTAAATACGCCAGAATCTTATACTTTCTGTATTGAGGATATAAAAATGAAAAAGCCTGTAAGAAACAGGCTTTTAGGTATGAAACGATTCAGCCAGCTCAGAAAAAAAGCCAGCTGTTCAGAATCAGTGCAGTTTCAGACGCGGACGGATCACGCGGTTAATCCCGCCGACCAGCATCATCAGACCGGTTTTAATGTAGCCGTGCAGCGCGATCTGGTGCATGCGGTACAGGGAGACATAGACCAGACGCGCCATACGCCCTTCGATCATCATCGAGCCACGCATCAGGTTCCCCATCAGGCTGCCGACGGTGCTGAAACGCGACAGAGAAACCAGTGAACCGTGGTCTTTATAGACGTATGGTTTCAGGCTCTGACCATTGCGCTGCGCCATGATGTTAGCGAAGCAGCGGGATGCCATCTGGTGCGCTGACTGCGCGCGCGGCGGCACAAAACCACCGGAAGGCTGCGGGCAGGATGCGCAGTCGCCGATGGCATAAATGTTCGGGTCACGCGTAGTTTGCAGCGTCGGTTCGACCACCAGCTGGTTGATTCGGTTGGTTTCCAGACCCGCGATATCTTTCATGAAATCAGGTGCTTTAATCCCGGCAGCCCAGACCATCAGGTCAGCGTCGATGAATTCGCCAGACTTGGTGTTCAGGCCGTGTTTATCTGCACTGGTGACCATGGTTTGTGTCAGAACGCGTACGCCCAATTTGGTCAGTTCCTGATGTGCCGCACCGGAAATGCGCGGAGGCAGCGCAGGCAAAATACGCTCACCGGCTTCCACCAGCGTGACGTTCAGCGCATCGCTGTCCAGCCCTTCAAAACCATAGCTGTGCAGCTGTTTCACCGCATTATGCAGCTCGGCAGACAGCTCAACGCCGGTCGCGCCGCCGCCAACAATCGCGATATTCACTTTCTTCTGCTTGTCAGCGCTGGCAGAGAATTTGAGGAACAGGTTCAGCATTTCGTTATGGAAACGGTGCGCCTGATGCGGGTTGTCCAGGAAAATACAGTGGTCTTTCACGCCCGGCGTACCGAAGTCGTTCGACGTACTGCCCAGCGCCATGACCAGTTGGTCGTAGGCGATATCACGAACGGGCACCAGAACCTCACCGCTTTCATCACGGATTTCAGCCAGTTTGATGGTCTGATTTTCACGATCAATATCGGTCAGCGAGCCAATCTGGAAAGTGAACCCGTGGTTGCGGGCATGCGCCAGATAGCTCAGCGCGTCCACTCCGTCATCCAGGCTGCCGGTTGCCACTTCGTGCAACAGCGGTTTCCATAAATGGCTGTGGTTACGATCGACCAGAATGATTTCCGCTTTTTTCTTGCGGCCAAGTTTATGGCCCAGGCTGGTAGCCAGTTCCAAACCGCCGGCGCCACCGCCGATAATCACAATTTTCTTCATTGGTGATGTCAAAATGACCCCCTCAAATGTGAACCAATTGTTATATAAGAGTAAAAATATTATCCTTATATTACATAGGGTTGCTTAAGTTAAATCGGTATCTTTGACGGAGGATATCATGCGTGGTGATTTGGTCATACCAAAATTGATATAGGTCAATTTAAATTCATTTGATTAATTTGACTTAGCCAAATGGCATGCATTTTGACTTCTTTAAATCAGGGAGTTAGGTACCGACATGCGAGGAAAAAGCGATTTGACGGCGGATTCAGACATAAAAAAACCACCGCACAATAGCAGTGGTTTTTAGCAGTAAATGTTAATCAAATGATATTTTTAAAAGCTTTGATACGTTGCAGATGGGTCGAGATATCCTTGAATTTATGGGTCTGGCGTTCGTCCCATTCAACCGGATAATAATGGTGCAATTTCTCCGCCGTTTTGCTGCTGTCGAGCACACCATCTTCACGGGACAAAATGACCAGGCAACGGTCGCGGTTCTTCTCGCGAAAATCACTGATGCATTTGGTGGCGATATCTTCGTACTCTTCCGGACGGTCAATTTTCCCGGCCATATTCTCTTGCGGCGAAAGATTCGGGTTAAACATCACCTGACGGATACCGCACAGAAACCCGATGCGTTCCGCCCAAAATCCGCCCAGCCCTACTCCGCAGATCAGCGGCAGTTTGTCGGTGGTTTCATGCAGCACTTTATCGACTTCTTTCAGCAAATGTTGCATGTCATGACGCGGGTGCAGCGTGCTGTAACTGATAAAGCGCACGTCCGGGTCAATAAACTGGAGTTGCAGCACTTTCTCGTGGTTACCGGGACTGGTTGAATCGAAACCATGTAAATAGATAATCATCGTTTACCTCATCCTGAATGTGCGTTGACACCCTCAAACCCACTGAAAAATGTTAACGGGTCGCCTGTTTGTGCTCCTGCCAGCGGGCATCAAGCGTTGTTAATTCACGGTTCGCCTGTTTCCAGCGGCTTGAATTCATCAGGTCCTGACGGGCCTGTTTTCCACTGTACAGCCCCCGATGATACAACTGTGCAACACGCTCAGCTTTGACCGGCGACAGGTTATCCAGCACGCTGACGGCACCTTCGCGGTGATTGCACACCAGAATCATGTCGCAACCTGCGTCGAGAGAAGCCTGCCCGCGTTCGGCATAGCTGCCCATGATCGCCGCGCCTTCCATCGATAAATCGTCGGAGAAGATCACGCCGTCGAATTTCAGCTCTTTACGCAGGATTTCCTGCAACCAGTACGGCGAACCACTGGCCGGACGCGGATCTACCTGAGTATAAATCACATGCGCAGGCATCACGGCATCGAGCAATTTACGCGTATTCAGCTGGCGGAATATTTCCATGTCGTGGTCACGGATAACGTTCAGCGGACGGTCGTCACGCGGCGTTTCTTTATGGGAATCCGCCGTCACTGCGCCGTGCCCAGGGAAATGTTTACCGGTAGTTTTCATACCCGCCGAATGCATACCGAGAATATATTGCTCCGCCATGTCGAGCGCTTTCTTCGGTTCGGCGTGAAAAGAACGTTCGCCGATGGCCGCGCTGATATGGCCGATGTCCAGCACTGGCGCGAAGCTGATATCGATATCCATCGCAATCATTTCAGACGCCATCAGCCAGCCGGATTCCTGCGCCAGACGTCCGGCCTCGTGTGCCTGATTAAGCGCCGCAAAAGACTGGGCGGCAGGCAGGCGGGTGAAACCGTCGCGGAAACGCTGCACGCGACCGCCTTCCTGGTCCACGGCCAGCACCAGACGGTCGTGCGATGCAGCGCGGATCTGGCGGATCAGTTCATGTAACTGGTCAACATCATGGTAGTTTCGGGTGAACAGAATCAGCCCGCCAACCAGCGGGTGCTGCAAAATTTCACGTTCTTCGGCATCCAGCTCGTAGCCAGCCACATCCAGCATTACAGGTCCCAGCAAAATGGCGCTCCTTTTAAGTTTTCACATGTTAATCATGGACGCGGCCAAACAGCCTGACCCGCAGCGGCTGCGCCCATTCACTGTATTTCTTATCTGCGGTCTGCGCCCAGCGGACTTCAAACCACAGCAACATCAGGTAATCTACCCACGGCAACCAGCGGTTGATCTGCTGGCGGAAAAGGGAGAGATCCGGATAACCGCCCGCCTCAGCATATTCACGGATAAACGCGTCCTGCTGGTACAGGTCTAAACCATTTCCGCGGATCAGCGCCGCAATTTCCAGCGCAGTATCGCCGTCGGCGGCGTATTCCCAGTCAATGATCCGCAAACCCTTCTCAGTCTCCAGCAAGTTTCCCGCGTGGATATCCATATGAAGCAGCGCCATTTTCAGCGGCACGGGTAATTTCCGTCGCATCATTTTCTGGTGTAACGCCAGCCAGCGCGGCGTCAGCCTGCGCGGGTCAACATGCTGCCAGTAACGAGCAAACTGACGGTGCAAATCCAGCGGATAACCAGAAAGTGCCTGCCGGTGCAGTTTCGCCAAACTCTGGCTTACCGCTTTCTGTCCCGCTGTGGAAACAAACGCCGCATCACTGAGCGGCGTCCCTGCAATCCATTCCACCAGCAACCACGGCGATGAACTGAGTCTGACACAAGGGCCCAAACTCTGCCGCGCAATATGCCGCAAAATGGCATGTTCACGTTGCCTTTCCACACCGGAGTTTCGGCGTTCCGCTGACTGATGACGCGCCAGCATATCGCCCGCCGGAGAAGCAATCTTCCAGCTTTGACCCGTCAGACCCGCCACGGGAGACAAATGAAAACCGGCGGTTTTCACCGCCGGATAATGTTGCTCAATCAGCTGCTGAAGCTGATTTTCAGGCCTGAGTTCAGCCTTAATTTTGGACTGCACCGCGACCTGACCACACAATTTCACCGCTCGGCGCAGTCAGCAAACGCATCGACATTGTCGGCGCTTTCACGTCTCCGCTCACCGTGCTGTAAAGCACATACTGCGCTTTCACGATATTGGCCAGACCGATGGCTTTGCTGACGGACGCGAGACTGTCATCCGGTGATAACCCGAGAGACTGCTTGGCTGACGCCAGCTGATCGGACGGAACCACCTGGAACGTCGTGTTATTGGCCAGCGCGCTGCGTAAGGCATCGGTGGCTTTGGACGTTTGCAGTGAGCCGTTGGTGCTGTTTTTCACGCCATCCACCAGCAGAACGCTGCCGGCCTGCACGCCATTGGCTTTGAGCATTTTCGCCAGCAACGGCTCAACGGTGGCGGTCCAGTCAACGCTGGCCAGTTTCGGCGGCTGGGGAACAGGCTGAATCTGTGGCTGCTCAGGAACCGGTGGATTAACCGGTGGCAGCGGTTGTTGCGGCTGCTGAGGTTGTTCCGGCTGCTGCGGCTGAGTTTGCTTCTGGTTTGGCAATGTACAGCCGCCCAGGATCAGTGCGGCCATCGCCACAATGAGGAAATACTTTTTCATCAACCTTCTCCGTACAAAAAATTAGAGATAGAGGTAAACACGCACGCTGTACGCATCAAGATTACCGTTCTGCGAACTGATCGTTACGCGGCTGTTTGCCGGTACCGTCACCGTCCGCGATTCAGCGACCGGAAGTAAATCCAGCCCCTGTTTATCGTACCAATAGAAACGGTAATGTAAGGTCACAGGGTGTGGCTGGTTGTTATCGAGTGTGCTGGTGGCTTTTTTCTGCCCGCCGGAATCCGACACTGATGGCGAACCTGGGATAATTCCCGCCGTCAGGACAGGAGATTCCATCACCACGCGCTGCTGGTTATTCAGTGCAATGCCCGGCTTGCTGCTACAACCTATCAGCAAAACCACCGGCAATAACGCCATCAATAAACGCATGTCTATCCTTACTGATGTGACAGCAACGGGCCCAAAGCACGGCCACCGACCAGATGCATGTGGATATGGTAAACCTCCTGCCCTGCGTCGCGGTTGCAGTTGACGATCAAACGGTAGCCGCTTTCTGCAATCCCTTCCTGTTCGGCGATTTTCGCCGCCACGGTCATCATGCGTCCGAGAGCCGCTTCGTGACTGGCATCAACATCATTCATCGTTGGGATCAGGACATTCGGGATAATCAGAATATGGCTTGGCGCCTGTGGAGAAATATCGCGGAACGCTGTGACTAATTCATCCTGGTAAACCACATCGGCAGGGATTTCACGGCGAATAATTTTGCTGAAAATTGTCTCTTCGGCCATCTTAACTGTCCTTAACAAAGTAAAAAGCGTTGTACGCAGTATGGGTTAGAATTTCCATTCCTTTCAACCTGATTACGCTTTTTGATGCTTAATTGACGCAGAAAACGCCACCCGAAGGCGGCGCTGTCTTTATCATCAAACCGCAGGCATGAAAAAAGGAGGCCGAAGCCTCCTCTCTCAGAACCAGACAGTGCTCACCCTTAATGGCTGCGCATGTACTCGTCCATGTCGGTTTTCAGGTTATCGGACTTGGTGCCGAAGATGGCCTGAACACCAGAACCAGCCACAACCACACCTGCCGCACCCAGTTTTTTCAGGCCAGCCTGATCAACTTTAGAGACGTCGGCTACGCTGACGCGCAGACGGGTGATACAGGCATCGAGGTTAGTGATGTTGTCTTTACCACCGAACGCCTGAACCAGAGAAGCAGACATTTCAGAACCACCCTGAGTTGTTGTTTCGCTGGTCGTGTCTTCACGGCCTGGCGTTTTCAGATCCAGTTTAGCAATCAGGAAACGGAAGATGCTGTAGTAAATCACTGCATACACCGCACCCACGATTGGGAACAGCCAGATTTTGCTGCTGTTGCCGCTCAGTACGATGAAGTCGATCAGACCGTGGGAGAAGCTGGTACCGTCACGCATACCCAGCAGGATACAGATTGGGAATGCCAGACCGGCCAGAATGGCGTGGATCACATACAGGATCGGTGCCACGAACATGAAGGAGAATTCGATTGGCTCGGTGATACCGGTCAGGAACGCGGTCAGTGCAGCGGAGATCATAATGCCGCCGACTTTTGCACGGTTCTCAGGTTTCGCTGAGTGCCAGATAGCCACAGCGGCTGCTGGCAGACCGTACATTTTGAACAGGAAGCCACCTGACAGTTTACCTGCAGTTGGGTCACCCGCCATGTAACGTGGGATATCGCCGTGGAAGACCTGACCGGCGGAGTTCACGTACTCACCGATTTGCATCTGGAATGGAACGTTCCAGATGTGGTGCAGACCAAACGGTACCAGCGCACGTTCAACCACACCGTAGATACCGAACGCAACGACCGGGTTCTGATAAGCAGCCCATTGTGAGAAGGTTTGGATACCTGTACCGATTGGAGGCCAGATGAAGGACAGGACCACACCCAGAATAATGGCAGCCAGACCAGAAATGATCGGAACAAAACGTTTACCCGCGAAGAAGCCCAGGTATTCAGGCAGCCTGATGCGGTAGAAACGGTTGAACATGTAGGCCGCAATCGCACCGGAGATGATACCGCCCAGTACGCCGGTATCCGCCAGATGCTTGGCTGCGATTTCTTCTGCAGGCAAATGCAGAACCAAAGGTGCGACAACCGCCATGGTTTTCACCATGATGCCGTACGCAACGACTGATGCCAGTGCAGATACGCCGTCGTTATTGGTGAAGCCTAACGCAACACCGATAGCGAAAATCAGAGGCATGTTAGCGAAGACTGAACCACCGGCTTCGGCCATAACATGGGAAACGATCATTGGCAGCCAGCTAAAGTTTGCAGAACCGACGCCCAGCAGGATACCTGCGATTGGGAGTACGGAAACTGGCAGCATTAGCGATTTACCGACCTTTTGAAGGTTTGCAAACGCGTTCTTAAACATAATTGAGTGTGCTCCTGAGTAATGATGCTTTTTGATACTTCATGCGATTTCACTGTGTAGCGAACCGCTTTGCAAAGGCTCTGAGAACCTTTTGCTGTCGGGTGTCTAAGCACCCCTTTTAATTTTTACGCAGGGTAAAATAATTCCCTTTGTTAATGTTTGATGGCAGTCACGTTTTTCTGAAAAATGCAGTGAGAGTGGAGTAAAAACCCGCACTTACCCACACAAAATCTGAAAAGCACGCCCCTGACACCGTGAAAAACGGTGCCAAGATACCTCATTAAGGTGATTAATTACGAGATGAAAAATAAATCCAGAATATATGACTAAGCGAAAGCTTAGGTCAGCGAGGATGCATCGATGTGAAATAATCGTGAAAAGTTTGCTGTTGTCACTTCAGCCAGCTGTTCGACGCTGACACCTTTCAAAACGGCCATGTAATCGGCCACATCGCGCACGTAGGCTGGCTGGTTTTCTTTACCGCGATGCGGAACCGGTGCCAGATACGGAGAATCAGTTTCCACCAGCAGACGATCTAACGGCACATAACGGGCGACTTCTCGCAGGGCTTCAGCGTTGCGGAACGTGAGGATGCCGGAAAACGAGATGTAGAAACCGAGATCTAACAGAAATTCTGCGGTCGGGATATCTTCGGTAAAGCAGTGCAGAACACCACCGCATTCACCGGCTTTCTCTTCTTTCAGAATATCGAGCGTGTCCTGACGCGCGTCACGTGTGTGGACGATCACCGGTTTGTTTAGCTCACGGCCAACGCGGATGTGCTCACGGAAGGAGTCCTGCTGCAACTTCAGCTGATGCGCGTCTTTCTGATAGAAATAATCCAGACCCGTTTCCCCCATCGCCACCACTTTAGGGCTCGCAGCCAGCCGACGAAGTTCAGCAAAATCATAGCCGTCATCGATATTCAGCGGATGAACGCCACAGGAAAAAGCCACCTCCGGTCGGTCACCAATCAGTTGTGCCATGGCCTCGTATCCTGGCAATGTGGTCGCAACGGCCAGCATAAATTTCACATCACGCTCGCGGGCTTTTTCCAGCACGTTATCAACGCCGGCGTGCAGTTCGTTGTAATCCAGGCTGTCGAGATGGCAGTGGGAATCGACTAAAAACATAGTATTAACTCATTACGGTCTGTTGATGATAATTCGGTTTCAGCGCGTCAGTAACGAACTGAAAAATGAGGAGGAAACGGAGCCATGCAGCATTTGCTCCCATTCCAGAAGTTGTTCGGTCAGCAGCAATTCGCGATTTATGCCCACGATGGAAAGTAACTGCTGGCGGCAGTGCATCCAGGCGGCGACGGATTGTTGCAGCGAAGCATTGGATTGCGCACCGGCAAGCAGGCTAATCAACGGCTGTTGATCGTGATTAATGATGAAATGCCCGGCCTGTTGCTGCCATTTGATGGCATCGAGCAACAGCGTGGCCAGCCAGTACAAGCGATCTGCGGCGTCATCATGATTGAGTTGCGGCAGTAGCGAGAGCATATCCTGCTGCTGACATTGCGTATAAAGCTGCTGACACAGCGCCACGCGTTGTTTCCAGCGCTCCGGCTGTAACAGTTCCAGCGAAGACAGCGGCGCGCCGTTGGTGAGCCGCAATGCAGTCTTAATCGCCACCGGATCCGCGTTAAGCTGGCGGTTGATCCACTGCACGGATAACGCTTCTTCCGGCACCGGCAGGTGCCAGTAGAAACAGCGGCTGCGGATCGTCGCCAGCAGCGCCGAGGGTTCACGGCAGCCCAACAGGAAATATGTACCGGCGGGCGGTTCTTCCAGCGTTTTGAGCAAGGCGTTGGCGGCGGCTTCCGTCAGTAATTCCATCTGCGGGATCCACACCACTTTCGCGCCCCCCTGCTGCGAATAGTTGTAGAGCGTTTCGATGAGCTGACGAACCGGGTCGATGCCCAGCGAATTTTTGCCTTTTTCAGGCAGCAAGGTATGCCAGTCCGGATGGTTTCCGGCGATCATCAGCTGGCAGCTGTGGCATTTACCACAACTTTTCTCCCCATCTTTGTGCTGGCAAAGCAACCAGCGACTCAGGCCATAGACCAGTGCGTCATCGCCCATTCCCGCCGCAACGTGCATCAGCAGGGAATGATGACCACGCCCGGTCTGATATTGCCCGATTAACTGGCGGTAAGGGCCGCTGAGCCACGGATACCAGCTCATGACATCTGGCCTTTTGCTGCCTGTTCGTCAAACCAGTTTTTCAGGGTCAGTTCGATGGAAGCTTTTACCTGTTCAATGGATTGCGACGCATCAATGGTTTTGATGCGGCTGTCGGCAGCGGCAAGTTCAAGATAACGCGCACGCGTTCGCTCAAAGAAGGGCAGCGCTTCCTGTTCGATACGATCCAGCTCACCGCGCGCACGGGCGCGTTGCAGGCCAATAGCCGGTGGCAGATCGAGATAAAGCGTGAGATCAGGACGGAAATCGCCCAATACGGTGTCGCGCAACGAACTCATCAGTTTTGCATCAATACCGCGGCCGCCGCCCTGATAGGCTTGCGAAGAGAGATCGTGACGGTCGCCCACCACCCAGGCACCCCGCGCCAGTGCAGGTAAAATCACGGTCTCAACCAGCTGGACTCGCGCGGCATAAAGCATCAGCACTTCCGCTTTCACGGTAGGTTTTTCACCGTCAACGCCGCGTTTGAACAAATCACGCAGCTTTTCAGCCAGCGGCGTACCACCCGGCTCACGGGTAAACACAATGTCTTCCACACCATGCTGGCGCAGCGCATTCACAACCACGTCATGTGCGGTGGTCTTCCCTGCCCCTTCAAGGCCTTCGATTACAATGAAGTTACTTTTCATTCTTGTTTTTCAGAGCCTCTAAATACACACGAACCGCCTTGTTGTGATTCACAAGGTTAGTGCTGAAAGTATGCCCGCCTTTGCCGTCAGCGACAAAATAAAGATAAGGCGTTTTTGCGGGATGCGCCGCAGCCTGGAGCGAAGCCTCGCCCGGCATCGCAATTGGCGATGGCGGCAAACCGGTAATAACATACGTATTGTAAGGCGTCGGCGTTTCTAAATCTTTCTTGGTGATATTGCCGGTGTAGTTTTCGCCCATCCCGTAGATGACCGTCGGATCAGTTTGCAAACGCATGCCGATACGAAGACGGTTGATAAATACAGATGCTACTTCAGGACGTTCATCTTTTACGGCGGTTTCTTTTTCGATAATCGACGCCATTGTCACCATATCGGCGGGCGTTTTGTAAGGCAGTGAATCCTCGCGGCCTTTCCAGATGTCGGCAACTGTTTTTTCCATCCGCACGTGCGCGCGTTTGAGCAGCGAGATATCTGTCATTCCGGCGGTGTAATGATAAGTGTCGGGATAGAGCCAACCTTCTGCATTTTTAGTGTCGGTCATGCCTAATGCCGCCGCAATCTCTTCGCCACTCTTGCCGTTCAGCTCATGCTTCAGATATTCCGACTTCTCCAGCACCTTCATCCAGTCGCTCAGTTTGAAACCTTCCACAAAACGCATGCTGAACTGCGCTTCTTTGCCGCTTTTCAGCAATTCCAGCATCTGACGAACGGTCATTCCCTTCTCGAAACGATACGTCCCGGCTTTAAACTCGCTCAGTTCAGGCTCAAGGCGCAATAACCACGGGAACCAGTGGCTGGATTTGATCAGTTTTTTATCAATGAGGAGCGTTTCCAGCGCCACACGCCCCGTACCGGCTGGCAGGGTGAAAATGGTTTCACTGCTGACATTGATCGGACGCTCGGCGAACTGCTTCACTTTCTGGTAGCAGAACGTCGCCAGCCCAAGCAGGATCAGGACTATCAGGGCGAAAGTTTTGGTTTTTTTGTTCGTCATGGTTTGTTCACTTTTTAAAAGCTCTGGTGCAGGGAATTGTACAAATGCCGCTCAGCGTAATGACGGTCACAGGCTTCTGCCACGGGTAAAATGGGCATCAGTGCATTACAAATCAGGATTTCGTCAGCATCCGATAGCGTTTCGGGCGTTTCACTGACCTGATGTATAACCCAGGGAGAGGCTGATTCAATCACGCGGATAAGATGCTGACGCATAATCCCGTCGACGCCCGACTGCGATAAATCCGGCGTAAAGACCTGATTTCCTTTGCGCCAGAATAAATTGGCCGCACAGCATTCCACCAGGCAACCCGCAGTGTCAACCACCAGCGCTTCATTGGCATCTGTCTGGTCAAGATGCATGCGGATCATGACCTGCTCAAGACGGTTGAGATGTTTGATCCCGGCCAGCAACGGATTCTTACTCAGCATTACCGGGCTTAGCGCCAGCTTTACGCCACATTCGCGCCATTGGTGATACTGCGCCGGATAACCCGACACCGACACAATACGGGTCGGCGCGCTGCATCCGGCAGCACTGTAACCTCGTCCGCCCTGCCCGCGCGTCAGAATGGCTTTCACCACGCCCTCTTGCTCAGGCTGCGCTGCTGTTGCCATTTCACGCTCCAGCGCCTGCCAGTTCACGCCCTCAATCCGTAATGAAGAGGTGGCTCGCTGTAAACGTTGCAGGTGAGCGTCCAGAAACTGGATTTCGCCGTTCATCACTCTGGCCGTCGTAAAACAGCCATCGCCAAATTGCACCGAACGATCTCCTGCCGGCAATGCAGCTTGCGCCACACCGTTAATCCACATGGTTACTTCCTCCGGGCGTTAAGATTCTCTGACAGAAGAGCCTGCGCGAGCGGGCCTGTTGCATCAAGTGGAGCATTCTTACTTTATCGTACCGGGTCAGGCAGAGGGCTGGAACACGCATTTTGTTGAACTGCCGTTTGGGCCATAACAGCCCTTTTATGCAGACAGCAAAAAGGCCCAACAACGGGCCTTTTACAGACGGACAGGTTTTTACGAGATTCAGATCTTGCGGAATACCAGCGAACCATTGGTGCCGCCAAAACCGAACGAGTTACACAGTGAATAATTCAGATCTTTAACCTGGCGCGCTTCATGTGCCACGAAGTCCAGATCACAACCTTCATCCGGATTATCCAGATTGATGGTCGGCGGAACGGCCTGATCGCGTAAAGCAAGCAAGGTAAAGATAGATTCCACTGCGCCCGCTGCGCCCAGTAAATGTCCGGTCATGGACTTGGTCGAGCTCACCAGCACTTTCTTCGCATCTGCACCGAAGACAGACTTAACCGCCTGCGCTTCAGCTTTATCGCCGGCAGCGGTAGATGTCCCGTGCGCGTTGATATAACCAATTTGAGAAGCAGAAATACCGGCATCGCGAAGAGCATTTTCCATAGCAAGAGCCGCTCCCGCGCCATCTTCCGGCGGTGAAGTCATATGGAAAGCATCGCTGCTCATGCCAAAACCCACAATCTCAGCATAAATTTTCGCGCCGCGTTTGCGGGCATGTTCATACTCTTCCAGCACCATAATGCCAGCGCCATCGCCCAGTACAAAACCATCGCGATCTTTGTCCCACGGACGGCTTGCCGCCTGAGGATTGTCATTGCGTGTTGAAAGCGCACGCGCTGCGCCAAAACCACCCACACCCAGCGGAGTACTGGCTTTTTCCGCGCCACCGGCCAGCATGACGTCAGCATCGTTATAAGCGATGATGCGTGCGGCATGGCCAATATTGTGCACGCCAGAAGTACAAGCTGTGGCAATAGAAATACTCGGCCCGCGCAACCCAAACATAATACTCAGATGACCAGCAATCATGTTAACGATGGTTGAGGGAACGAAGAAAGGACTGATTTTACGAGGTCCGCCGTTAACCAATGAGGAATGGTTTTCTTCAATCAGACCAAGGCCGCCAATACCGGAACCAATCGCCGCACCAATGCGCGTCGCATTCTCAGCAGTCACTTCAAGCCCGGAGTCTTGCATCGCTTGAATACCGGCAGTAATACCATACTGAATAAAGGCGTCCATCTTGCGTGCATCTTTGCGTGAGATGAAGTCTTCACAGTTAAAATCTTTCACTAAGCCAGCAAAACGCGTTGCATAGGCACTAGTATCAAAATGGTCGATTAGGCTAATGCCACTCTGACCGGCAAGAAGAGCGTTCCAAGTGGACTCTACAGTATTGCCGACAGGAGACAGCATGCCCAGTCCAGTCACTACAACTCGACGCTTAGACACGTGTGTCCTCCAGGGAGGGAAAAGTAGTAATACCGTGGGATATAAAAAACTTAGGCGGTCAAATGACCGCCTAACTATCTAAACTTAAAGCATGTACGCTTACTGTTGGCTAGCGTTGATAAAATCAATAGCTGCCTGAACAGTAGTGATTTTTTCAGCTTCTTCGTCAGGGATCTCGGTATCAAACTCTTCTTCCAGAGCCATAACCAGCTCAACGGTGTCGAGAGAATCAGCGCCAAGGTCGTCTACGAAAGATGCAGCATTCACTACTTCTTCCTGTTTAACACCCAGCTGTTCAACGATGATTTTCTTAACGCGTTCTTCGATAGTGCTCATACTCTTAAATTTCCTATCAAAACTCGCTTTCGCGATGGTTTTCGTAGTGTATAAAATGTTGAAAAAGATGCAACTAAATCCAGGCTGGTCAAACCACGAATTTGCTCTATTTTGCGGTTTTTACCGCAAAAAACGCAAATAATTTCGTAATTTTTAAATCATATACATGCCGCCATTGACATGTAATGTTTCACCCGTGATGTAGCTGGCCTCGTCAGAGGCTAAAAAAGCAACGGCGCTGGCAATTTCTTTTGCATCGCCCAACCGGTTGGCTGGAACTGATGACAAAATGCCTGCGCGTTGATCATCTGTCAACGCCCTTGTCATATCCGTCTCAATAAAGCCGGGAGCGACGACGTTGACAGTAATGCCACGTGAAGCGACCTCACGTGCCAAAGACTTACTAAAACCAATCAAGCCAGCTTTAGCCGCCGCGTAGTTCGCCTGCCCTGCGTTACCCATGGTGCCAACAACGGAACCAATTGTAATAATCCGTCCACACCGTTTCTTCATCATAGCCCGCATGACAGCTTTTGACAGCCGAAACACAGAAGTCAGATTCGTATCCAGGATATCCTGCCACTCATCATCCTTCATTCGCATGAGAAGGTTATCACGGGTGATGCCGGCATTATTAACTAAAATATCAATTTCGCCAAATTCAGCGCGAATCGTCGCCAAAACTTGCTCAATAGATGCAGAATCAACCACATTGAGCATGATACCCTTGCCGTTTTCGCCTAAATATTCGCCGATCGCTTCAGCGCCTTTTTCGCTGGTCGCGGTGCCGATCACTTTTGCGCCGCCAGCAACCAGCTTTTCAGCGATTGCGCGACCAATACCACGGCTCGCACCCGTAACCAGTGCAATTTTGCCTTCGAAGCTCATACTCATCCTCTTAATTACTGCTCAAGTGCCGCAGTCAGGCTCGCTGTATCGTTCACAGCGGCCGCCGTCAGGGTGTCTACAATGCGTTTAGTCAGACCGGTGAGAACTTTACCTGGCCCCACTTCCAATAGCTGCTCTACGCCCTGTTCTGCCATGAATTCGACAGATTCAGTCCAGCGAACCGGGCTGTATAACTGACGAACCAGCGCACTGCGGATAGCTTCCGCAGACGTTTCAACTTTGACGTCTACGTTGTTTACGACAGGATATCGTGGCGCACTGAAGGTCACATTTTCCAACGCAACGGCCAGTTTATCGGCAGCAGGCTTCATTAATGCACAGTGTGACGGCACGCTGACAGGCAATGGCAGAGCACGTTTTGCACCCGCGGCTTTACAAGCAGCACCGGCACGCTCAACGGCTTCTTTGTTACCTGCGATAACAACCTGACCCGGTGAGTTAAAATTCACCGGTGAAACTACCTGGCCTTGCGCAGATTCTTCACACGCTTTAGCGATAGCATCATTGTCCAGGCCGATAATGGCGTACATTGCACCAGTGCCAGCAGGCACGGCTTCCTGCATGAGTTTGCCGCGCAATTCAACCAGGGAAATAGCCTGTTTGAAATCCAGCACACCCGCGCAAACCAGCGCAGAGTACTCGCCCAGGCTGTGACCTGCCATCAGAACAGGCTGAGTACCATTCTGCTGCTGCCAGACGCGCCAGATAGCAACGGACGCGGCCAGTAAAGCAGGTTGCGTCTGCCAGGTTTTATTCAATTCTTCAGCCGGCCCCTGCTGCACCAACTGCCATAAATCATACCCCAGCGCCGAAGAAGCTTCGGCAAATGTCTCTTCAACGATCGGGTACACTGCGGCTAAATCAGCCAGCATACCGAGCGTCTGAGAACCCTGACCAGGGAAAACAACTGCTATCTTTGTCATTTTTATCTTCCTGTTAAATCAGAAACGTACCAGCGCCGAGCCCCAGGTAAAGCCACCGCCAAATGCTTCGAGCAGCACTAACTGCCCGCGCTGAATTCTGCCATCACGCACCGCTTCGTCAAGCGCAGCAGGCACGGAAGCCGCTGACGTATTACCGTGACGATCGAGAGTGACAACGACTTTATCCATCCCCATACCCAGCTTTTTCGCTGTTGCACTGATGATGCGCAGGTTCGCCTGATGCGGAACCAGCCAGTCGAGTTCGGAACGGTCGAGATTATTTGCCGTCAGGGTTTCATCGACAATGTGCGCCAGCTCAGTCACGGCCACTTTGAAGACTTCATTACCCGCCATGGTGACGTAAGCCGGTTTCTCAGGCTCAGACTGGCTTGGATAAGCCAACGTCAGCAGGTTGCCGTAATGACCATCTGCATGCATGTGCGTGGAAATAATGCCCTGCTCTTCGGATGCACCCAGTAATACTGCGCCAGCACCATCGCCAAAGAGGATCACCGTACCGCGATCTTCAGGATCGAGTTTACGGGACAACACGTCAGAGCCGATCACCAGCGCATATTTCACGGCACCGTTTTTAATGTACTGATCGGCAACGCTCAGCGCGTAAGTAAAACCTGCGCAAGCGGCGGCCAAATCGAAAGCTGCAGAATCCTTGATGCCCAGCATGTTCTGCACCTGGCAGGCTGAACTCGGGAATGCATGTGAAGATGAGGTTGTTGCAACAATGATCAGACCCACGTCGCTCGCGCTGACGCCGGCCATTTCGAGTGCTTTTTCTGCTGCGTGCAGGCCCATTGTGGCCACAGTCTCATCCGGTGCAGCGATACGGCGTTCACGAATACCAGTGCGAGTGACAATCCACTCGTCGGAGGTATCCACCATTTTTTCTAAGTCGGCATTAGACCGAACTTGCACGGGCAAATAGCTCCCCGTACCGAGAATCTTTGTATACATGTACGATCAGTCACTCTTGGGTAATACAGCTTTAAGGCGCGCGGCGATCCGCTGAGGGACCTGCCGCTGCACCGCCTGCACAGCCTGTTCGATAGCAACAGCAAACGCACGCTGGTTTGCTCCGCCGTGGCTTTTAATAACGATGCCCCGTAATCCTAACAAACATGCGCCATTATACTGGTCGGGGTTGAGATGGCTAAAACGCTTTAGCAATTTTTTCTGTACGATCCGACCTAACCATTTCAACCACCAGGCCTTCTTGCCACCCTCTCCGGAGGATTTTAACAGTGACAAAAACATCCTTATTACACCTTCCATGGTCTTGAGCGTAACGTTACCCACAAAGCCGTCACACACCATCACGTCAGTCTTACCGGTCAGAAGGTCATTGCCTTCAAGATAGCCGATATAGTTGATTAGTGCGGTATTTTTTAAAATGGCAGCGGCTTCGCGGATGTTATTTAGCCCTTTGCTTTCCTCTTCACCGATATTCAGCAAGGCAACACGGGGGTGAGTAATACCCACCACCTGTTCGGCCATCACTGCACCCATAACGGCAAACTGAACCAGCATCGTGCTGTCACACTCAACATTGGCCCCCAGATCCAGCACCACGGTTTTACTGCGCTGCTGATTGGGCAATACGCTCATCAGCGCCGGGCGCTCAATGCCATCCAGAGGCTTTACAACAAGTTTTGCTAATCCCATCAGCGCGCCAGTATTCCCGGCACTGACGCACGCCTGCGCGTCACCACTTTTGATCAGTTCCAACGCCACACGCATTGAGCTTCCTTTACTGGCCCGTATAGCTTGCGACGCGCGAAGATCACTGGCTATAACAGATTCAGCAGGAATTATCCGAATTCGTTCTATTAAAGAAGGATCGGCTTTGGCTAAGAAAGGTGTGATTGCGTCGGGATCACCGACCAGAAGAAGGTCTAATTCAGAATTAGAAATCAGTGCCTGCAATGAAGCAGGCACTGTGACGGAAGGACCGAAATCCCCGCCCATTACATCTAACGCGACGGTTAGACGAGTCAAGGTATCGCCTTGCCAGCACTTATCACGTGAATAAGTTGCAGGCAACTATCAGCCGATTACCTTGCGACCGCGGTAGAAACCGTCGGCAGTAATGTGGTGACGCAGGTGAGTTTCACCAGAAGTCTTGTCCACAGACAGAGTGGAAGTGGTCAGAGCGTCATGTGAACGACGCATGCCACGTTTAGAACGGGTTGGTTTATTCTGTTGTACGGCCATGGACCTTACTCCTTAAGTACTTTTCTTTAAACTCGCTAATACGGCAAATGGATTTGGTTTCTCCGCCTCTGCAGGCAGTTTACCAAACACCATGTCCGTGTCGGACACTTCACAGTGTTCAGATTCATGTACCGGAACGACAGGCAGAGAAAGAATAATTTCATCTTCAATCATTGCCAGCAAATCAACTTCGCCAAAATCATCGACTTCGATCGGCTCGTACGCTTCCGGTAATGCCTCAGCCTGCTCATCGTTATGGACAGGACTAAAACAATACGTTGTGTGAACCTGATGTTCAAACGTCTTACCGCATCTCTGGCATTCCAGAGTGACAGCAACATCGGAGTGGCCGGTAATCACAGCCAGGCGCTGATTGTCGATATCAAACGACAAAGAAGTTTGTATGTCAGAATCCACACTAACCACTGATTGGGAAACCCGCGTCACCTGTTCTGCAGTGTAGACACCTGTATAGTCTAAACGCTTCTGGGCTGTGCGGACCGCATCAACGGTCAGGGGTAATTTTACTTTTTGCATAGGGCGCGCATATTAACTTTGTAACGACATAGAGTCAAAGAAAAAGGCCTCAAAACCGCACCTTTCACCAATATTCGCTTCCACAGCGGCCGACAGTTTAAAATGTGCGATTCAATAACGCTACGCTTTGTGAAAAAAAATTATGCAGACATCCACGAAAAAAATACTTTTGGCCTCTACTTCGGCCTACAGGAAAGCCCTGCTGGCTAAGACAGGCCTCGCATTTACATGCGCATCGCCAAACATTGATGAAACACCGGTTGCGGGTGAAACACCTGATGAACTGGTTAAACGGCTGGCGCATTCCAAAGCGTCTGTACTGGCCGCAGAGTATCCGGCGCATCTGATTATTGGTTCTGACCAGGTCTGCGTCATCGACGGGCATATTACCGGCAAGCCTCATAACTTCGAAAATGCCTTCCGCCAGTTACGCGCCGCCAGCGGCAAGACTGTCACGTTTTATACCGGCCTGAGCCTCTACGACAGCCAGAAACGACAAGCACAAACTCTTTGCGAAACCTTCGATGTCGTCTTCCGGGAATTAACAGATGCGGAAATTGCTGGTTACTTGCAGCGCGAAGAGCCTTACGACTGCGCCGGAAGTTTTAAATCTGAGGGATTGGGCATCACACTGTTTGAAAACCTCTCAGGGCGCGACCCGAATACGTTGATAGGATTACCGCTCATTGCCTTGCTGAATTTGCTGCGCGCGCACGGCGTAAATCCGCTGTTGTAAATCAATAAGAATGAAAAAGGCGCAGCCGGTGCGCCTATTATTATGACGGGCAGAAATTTTACCGTGAAGTGTTTTTACTGCTACTGCGCAGAATTTTCAAACAGTTGCGCAGTTTAGCGTCCATCGGCGCTTCGATGCGCATCGTTTCACCCGTGTTCGGATGTTCGAATCGCAGAGCAGCAGCGTGTAGGAACAAACGATTCAAACCCGTGCCAGACAGTTTTGAGTCAAAATCGCGCTCACCATAACGATCATCAAAAGCAATCGGATGGCCCGCATGTAAGGCATGAACACGGATCTGGTGCGTTCTGCCGGTGACCGGGCTGGCCTTCACCAGTGTCGCGAACTCATAACGCTCTTCAATTTTGAAGCGTGTTTCAGAAGGTTTACCTTCTGCATTAACCCGGACAACACGCTCGCCACTTTGCAAAATGTTTTTCAGTAAAGGCGCCTGCACTACTTTGCAATGTGACGGCCATTCGCCGCGCACCAATGCCAGATAATCTTTCTGCATGCTCTTCACACGCAGTTGTTCGTGCAAAGAACGCAACGCTGAACGTTTCTTGGCGACGAGCAACACGCCTGACGTATCACGGTCCAGACGATGCACTAATTCCAGAAAACGCGCTTCCGGACGAAGTGCACGTAATCCTTCGATTACGCCAAAACTCAGTCCGCTTCCGCCATGAACAGCGGTGCCAGATGGCTTATTCAGAATTAATAAGTAATCGTCTTCATACAATATGCAGTCGGTCAGTGCGGCAACTTTATCCAGTTTGGCAGAAACCGGCGCTTCGTCCCTTTCGGCTACGCGAACAGGCGGTACACGCACTACGTCGCCAGCCAATAACTTATACTCTGGCTTAATTCTTTTCTTATTAACCCGGACTTCGCCCTTACGCACGATGCGATAGATCATGCTCTTCGGCACGCCTTTGAGGATTTTGAGTAGGAAGTTGTCGATGCGCTGACCGGCTTCATCTTCAGAAATGGGGATTAATTGTACAGTTGGGTTCTCAGTTTTCATGGCTCGCGATTCTAAATATCCGGCACGGTTCGCGCCACTGATTTTTATGTGCTTAACTTTTACTTTACCAGTAACTGCCGAGGAAAACCTTTCTGCTTCACCTGTTTTTAATGAATACAAAAGTTAAGACAATGCGGCACATATCTCATTGAGGTAAATATCTTACCCGCATGGGAAAAGTCATCTTGCTATCAGAGTGCCTGCAATGGAATAATGAAGTCACTTTCGGCGTTGTTTCTCTTAAGTTAGGGAAAACGCAGGAATTATAGATTTGCCTGATCGCACAAAAACGCAGCAATGGCGTAAGACGTAATGTGAAATCAAGCAATTAGCGGGCTGCGGGTTGCAGCTTGGCCGGCAAACGGAATGAGATCTGTTAACGTAAATTCAGAAGCTATTCCCCTAATAAAAGTGCTGCTTTCACAACGCTGGTGTCTTTAATACAGCAAAAGCAGACTTACCGAAATAATGCGCCCCTATGCAAGCGACAGCCGTGAGGTTGACGATTTGCGAGAAGACTCGGGGCCAACGGTTTATCCGGTCATGAGGTCATTTTGCCCGCAGCTCTGTCAATAATGGAATAATAATGAGTAAGTTAAGATGAAAAGAATGTTGATCAACGCGACTCAGCAAGAAGAGTTGCGCGTTGCCTTGGTAGATGGACAGCGACTGTATGATTTGGATATTGAAAGTCCGGGCCATGAGCAGAAAAAAGCAAACATTTACAAAGGTAAAATCACCCGCATTGAACCAAGTCTGGAAGCGGCATTCGTAGATTACGGTGCGGAAAGGCATGGTTTCCTCCCTCTGAAAGAAATTTCCCGCGAATATTTCCCTAGTAACTATTCCTCTCATGGCCGCCCGAACATCAAAGATGTGTTGCGCGAAGGCCAGGAAGTAATCGTTCAGGTTGATAAAGAAGAGCGTGGAAATAAAGGCGCAGCGCTGACGACGTTTATCAGCCTGGCCGGTAGTTATCTGGTTCTGATGCCAAACAATCCACGTGCAGGGGGAATTTCCCGCCGTATTGAAGGCGATGACCGTACAGAACTGAAAGAAGCACTGTCTTCGCTGCAATTGCCTGATGGCATGGGTCTGATTGTTCGTACCGCTGGCGTCGGCAAATCTGCTGAAGCTCTGCAGTGGGACCTGACTTTCCGCCTGAAGCATTGGGATGCCATCAAAAAAGCCGCTGAAGGCCGCCCTGCACCTTTCCTGATCCATCAGGAAAGTAATGTTATCGTCCGCGCATTCCGTGACTATCTGCGCCCGGACATCGGCGAAATCCTCATCGATAACCCGAAAGTTCTTGAACTGGCAAAAGAGCACATCGCTGCACTTGGCCGTCCTGATTTCAGCAGCAAAATTAAGCCTTACGTCGGTGAAATTCCGCTGTTCAGCCATTATCAGATTGAATCTCAGATTGAATCCGCTTTCCAGCGTGAAGTGCGTCTGCCTTCCGGTGGCTCGATTGTTATCGACAGCACAGAAGCCCTGACAGCTATCGACATCAACTCCGCACGCGCAACACGCGGTGGCGATATCGAAGAAACCGCATTCAATACCAACCTGGAAGCGGCAGATGAAATTGCCCGCCAGTTACGCCTGCGTGACCTCGGCGGTTTGATTGTTATCGACTTCATCGATATGACACCAGTTCGCCACCAGCGTGAAGTGGAAAACCGTCTGCGTGATGCCGTTCGTCAGGACCGTGCACGTATTCAAATCGGCCGCATTTCTCGTTTTGGTTTGCTTGAAATGTCCCGTCAGCGCCTCAGTCCGTCATTGGGTGAATCAACGCACCACATCTGTCCGCGTTGTGCAGGTACAGGTACGGTTCGTGATAACGAATCCCTTTCGCTGTCGATTCTGCGTCTGATTGAAGAAGAAGCGCTGAAAGAAAATACCAAAGAAGTTCATGCGATCGTTCCGGTCCCTATTGCTTCTTACCTGCTGAACGAAAAACGTGAATCGGTGAATGCCATCGAAAAACGTCAGGGCGGCGTGCGTGCAGTGATCGTACCAAACGATCAGATGCAAACCCCGCATTACCACGTTCTGCGCGTTCGCAAAGGCGAAGAAATCTCTGCACTGAGCTATCTGTTGCCGCAAATTCACGAAGCAGAAATGCTGCAACCTTCTGAAGAGTTGCCCACTGAGCGTCGTCGCCCTGAGCAACCTGCTCTGGCAGCGTTTGCCCTGCAAAGTGAAGCGCCACCGTCCAGCTTTGAGCAAGAAACTGCTGTTGAAGAACCGGCTAAACCCCGTACTGCAACAGTGAATGCTCCGGCTGCGCCAGTGGCTGAAAAATCTGGTTTTGTTAGCCGTCTGCTGAGCGGGCTGAAAAGCTTGTTTGCACCAGAGCCGCAGCAGGAAATTAAACCTGTTGAAGCGCCGAAGGAAACTGAAGCTACTGAAACAGAAAATCGTCGCGGCAACGAACGCCGTAACCAGCGTCGTCAGGGCGGACGTCGTGATCGCAATGGGGAACGTGGCGAGCGTACTGACCGTGGCAATCGTGGCGAAGGTCGTGAGAACAATCGTGATAATCGCGGTGAAAGCCGTGACAACCGCGAAAATAATCGCGAGCAGCGTGATGATCAACGCCGCAACCGCCGCCCCCAGGAACCGGTTGTTAATGAAGTCCCTAGCGAAGATGTTGAAACTGCACCACGTGAAGAGCAGCAGCAACCTCGTCGTGAGCGTTCACGCCGTCGTTCAGAAGATAAGCGCAAAACACAGACTGAAGAGAAAATTCAGGATGCTGTTGTTGAAGAGCAAATCGCCGCGCCAGTCCCTGAAGAAACGGATCAGGAAGATCGTCAGCCCGCTCAGCGTCGCCAGCGTCGTCAGCTCACGCAGAAAGTTCGCTTCGAATCAGAAGAAGTCGATCACGAAGCTGAAGCTGCTGCACAGTTGCTGATCACCGGTACTCGTCCTGCGGCTCCGGCAGTGGTTGAACAGGCACCTGTTGAAACTGAAACGTTGAATGCAGCGGAAGGTGACGAGAATTCGAACGACAACAACCGCGAAAACGGTATGCCGCGTCGCTCACGTCGTTCTCCACGCCATCTGCGCGTAAGCGGTCAGCGTCGTCGCCGTTACCGTGATGAGCGTTACCCGACTCAGTCGCCAATGCCTCTGTCCGGTGCATTTGTTTCTCCGGAAATGGCGTCAGGTAAAGTCTGGATCACTTATCCGGTAGCTCAGGCTACTGAACAGCAATTTGCAGAAACTGAAGCACCGGAAGTTCTGACACAACAAGTTGAAATCGCTCAGGCCAATACGCCGGAACTGAACGAAACAGCTGACGTTGAAGCAGTACCTGTTGTAGAAACAGTTCAGCAGGACGCGTCAGCAGCTGAAGAAGACGTTGTGCCGGAAATTGCACAACCTGTTGCTGAAGAGCCTGTTCTGGTTGAACCTGAAACTGCAGAGCCAGTTGAAGAGACACCGCGTGTTGAAGTTGCACCGCAAGCACAGGCACCTGTTGTCGCTGAACCTGAAGTTCAGGCACCGGTTGCAGCAGAACCAGAAATCAACGTTGAGCCTGTTGCTCCGGTACAACATGTTGCAGAAACCGCACCAGAGGTTAAAGCCCCTGTCCATGCTGAACCTGTTGTCTCTGAAGCTGTTGTTGCTGAACCGCGCTTTAAGCATCATGCCACTGCACCGATGACCAAAGCGCCAGCACCTCAGTATGTTCAGGAGCAAGCCCGCCAAAGCGACTGGGTTCGTCCTGAATTCGGCTTCGATGGCAAAGGTTCTGCCGGTGGTCATGCAGCAGTAAGCACTGCGACTGCGCCAGCAACCAAACCCGACATGCCTTCTGAGTAATGCGTTGAATATGCTCTAAACAAAAAACCCGCCTCGGCGGGTTTTTTATTATATCGATGTACTGATTGGCTTATTACGCCGCTCTCAGGCCAGGGTTTTCAGGCGGCGGATAGTGAGCTCGTCCAGCTTACCTTCAAGACTTTGGGCGAAGTGCTGGAAGTGTTCCGTTTTGTTGTGTTGTTTCAGCGCTTCCTCGGAAGCCCAACGCTCGTAGAACACAAACGTTCCTTCCTTATCAAGATCCCCGTGCAGTTCATACTGCAGGCACCCGACTTCCTGTCGGCTAGGTTCAATAACGTCAAGCAAGGCTTCTGTTACCTGTTTTTTAAACTCTGGTTTAGCAACAATTGTGGCAACAACTCTGATTTCCATACTGGTTCTCCTGTTGTTTTTTGTCTGGCTTTCACTGTACCTGAAAGCACTTTGGCTAAAATCTACGCCCACTATGAACCTTTCGATACATTGATTTCAATGCGAACTTTGATTTAACAGATGCAACACAACGGTTTTACGCTTATTCTTGTTCCCCGCCGTTAATGCTCCCATTACCGCACCTGATCCCCAACATCTTGTCTCTCAATGCCGGAGTTTTGCCTGATGACCGCCACACCGCAAATTTTGAAAATCCGCCGCCCAGATGACTGGCATATTCACCTTCGTGACGATGAAATGCTCAGCACCGTGTTGCCTTTCACCAGTGAAGTCTTTGGCCGCGCCATTGTTATGCCTAACCTGACGCCACCGGTAACAACCGTCGCAGCGGCAATCGCTTACCGCGAGCGTATTATGGCTGCACTGCCGAAAGAGCATAACTTTACCCCTTTGCTGACCTGCTATCTGACGGACTCTCTGGATCCCGATGAAGTCTCTCAAGGTTTCGAGCAAGGTGTTTTCACTGCTGCAAAACTCTATCCGGCCAATGCAACAACAAACTCTCAGCACGGCGTCTCCGATGTGAAGGCAATTTATCCGGTGCTGGAACGTATGCAAAAAATCGGCATGCCTTTGCTGATCCACGGTGAAGTGACTCACAGCGATGTGGACATTTTTGATCGCGAAGCGCGCTTTATTGATGAAGTGATGGATCCGGTACGCCGCCAGTTCCCAGAATTAAAAATCGTGTTCGAACACATCACGACCAAAGAAGCAGCCCAATATGTCATGTCCGGAAATAAGTACCTCGGCGCGACCATTACACCTCAGCATCTGATGTTCAACCGTAACCACATGCTGGTCGGTGGTGTACGCCCTCACCTGTTCTGTCTGCCAATCCTCAAGCGCAACGTACATCAGCAGGCACTCCGTGAAGTGATTGCCAGCGGCGCTGACCGGTTCTTCCTGGGCACGGATTCTGCGCCACACACCAAAGGCCGTAAAGAATCAAGCTGCGGTTGTGCAGGCTGCTTTAACGCTCCTCTGGCACTTTCCGCCTACGCGACAGTATTCGAAGAAATGAATGCACTTCAGCATTTTGAAGGCTTCTGCTCACTGAATGGTCCGCGCTTTTATGGCTTGCCGCTCAATGAAGACTTCATCGAACTGACGCGTACACCGGTCACTCAGCCTGAGGAGATTGCGTTGGGCGACGAGTGCGTTGTGCCATTCCTTGCAGGGCAAACGCTCAACTGGAAAGTAACGTCGTATTAAAATACGATTCTCTTCAACTCTGTATTGCACAGCCCTGAATTTGACTGTATAAATATACAGTCAAATCTATTCAGGAGGTCATATGCGTGTTGAAGTCACAATCGATAAAACCAAGCCTCTGCCAGTGGGCGCTTTAGACGCCTTATCAGGTGAATTGAGTAAAAGAATTAACAAACAGTTTTCAGACCGCGAAAATAAAATTCAGGTCCGTTATGCCGGTGCAAATAGCCTGTCCGTGCTGGGCGGAGCCAAAACAGATCGTGATCTTATCGAAGAAATTCTTCAGGAAACCTGGGAAAGCGCTGACGAATGGTTTTCAAATCAGAATGATGGGTAACCACATGAATTTTCTCAGATCGGGCCTTTATTCAATACTCTATTAATAATAATCAGGTTTATTAAAACCCGCCGTAAGGCTATTTGTGTATTTCACCGGGCGTCGCAGTCCGGTTTTTTCGCTTTTTTTTGTATGAAAAACACACAAGAAAAAATAATTTTGGTTAATCTCCAGATTATTCTGACTCCGGGATAATCAATACAAATTATTTACAATTTAATACCCCCAAACCTCTCCATAAAATGATTTAACTGTTTATACTGAAAAAGCTCACCAGATAATGAGCCGCATTGATCCTCAGATAGTCACTCACGTCAGTCACTACAAAATAAGGGGTCTATATGGACAGAAATGATGAAGTTATTCAGACACACCCGCTTGTAGGTTGGGATATCAGTACCGTCGACTCTTATGACGCCATGATGATACGTCTTCATTACCTGTCTTCAAAAGACCAGACACCCGAGGATGCACAGGTAGACAGAACTTTATGGTTAACTACCGACGTTGCCAGGCAGCTGATTAACATTCTCGAAGCCGGTATCGAAAAGATAGAATCTAACGAGTACGAATACAGTGATCACCGAAAACACTAAGTTTACCTTGTCAGCCTGAGGCACCAGCGATTTGCTCCTGGTGCCTTTTTCTTTGCCTCCGCGCCGCTTGCCTTCCCTGCCGTAAACTCACTATTATGCCCGCAGTCAATTTGTTAAAGAATTTCGACAGAGGAGCTTTGGTTATGGAATATGATCTCATTATCGTCGGCAGCGGTTCAGTCGGCTCGGCGGCAGGCTATTACGCCACGCGCGCCGGGTTGAAAGTGCTGATGATAGACAGCGCAATGCCTCCTCATCAGGCAGGCAGCCATCACGGCGAGACGCGACTTATGCGTCATGCTTATGGCGAAGGAGCCCGCTACGTTCCTATGTTGCTGAGAGCGCAAACGCTCTGGAATGAACTGGCGGAACTGAGCGGCGAGAAGGTCTTTCACCGCAGCGGCGTGCTGAATATTGGCCCTGAAGGTTCTGAATTTATCGGCAATGTTAAAAACAGTGCCGAAACCTACAACCTCAACACCCAATCACTCAGTGCGGCTGAAATCCGCGAGAAATGGCCGCTGTTCACTCTCCCTGATGGCTACTGCGGCGTTTTCGAACCGGAGTCAGGGTTTCTGCAAAGCGAGATGGCTATCAGCGCCTATATCCGCCTGGCGCGTGAAGCGGGCTGCGCACAACTGTTCAACTGCCCGGCGGATGATATCCGTTGGGTTGAAGGCGGCGTAGAAGTTTCCACAATCGATGGCGTTTACCGTGGCAAAAAACTGGCCGTGACGGCGGGTACCTGGGTAACGAAAATCCTCCCTGAATTGCCGGTAAAACCTTTACGCAAGGTTTTTGCGTGGTTTCATGCCGACGGCCGCTATAGCGAAGAAAATCACTTCCCGGCTTTTACGCTCGAAACCCAGCAAGGTGACCAGTATTACGGTTTTCCTTCCGTAAAAGATGCCTTAAAGCTCGGAAAACATAATGGTGGTCAGTGGATAACAGAGCCTCAGGAACGCAAACCTTTCGGCGGATTCAGCCAGGACGGCACCGAATCCTTCAACTTCTTCCGCCACTTTTTGCCGGGCGTTGGGGTGAGTTTGCGCGGTGTGTCATGCACTTACGACATGACTGCGGATGAAGATTTCATTATCGACACATTGCCGGGCAGAGAAAATACGCTGGTCATTTCGGGCTTAAGCGGTCATGGATTTAAATTTGCCAGTGTATTAGGTGAAATCGTGATGCATTTCGCTAACAATCATCCTATTCCTTTCGAGCTCCAGCCTTTTTCCCTTTCTCGCTTCAATTAATGTAAAGATGTTTCAACCGTCGTTAATATTCTTTCGACGGTTGTCATTTTATTTCCAGGCAAGCCATTTTTAAGTTTCACTTTGAACAAGATCAATAGACCGGTATTTCCGAATTGACAGCATTATAGAAAAAAAACTATGCTACATGCAGAAATCACAGGAGTGGTTTCTAACGCGTAAATGATACGCTTGAACAAGGACGTCGAATGAAACTCTCTATTATTGAACCCTGTGGTTTTACACGGTTAGGAATTTTCTCTTATCTTATCGAGAATAATAAACTCGATATTATTGATACCGTGAATATCTCACAGGCACTGACTTCACTGACAGAATTTCAGCCTGACGTTATTCTTGTGAATATGACGCAGCACTGTCATAACGCTGAATTATCATTGGAATTGAAGGCCTTCTTTGAATTCCGCCATTCGGCCCGGATTTACTGTTATATTGATGCGAATTATCCTAACTGCGATGAACCTATTGCGATCACGAGAGAAGTTTTCGTTCTCAATAAGCAGTCACTGACACAATTATTACAAGAGATTGCCGCTGACCCTGAGTCCTTTATGCCTGAAAATAACTTCGGCATACCAAGAACCTTGTTCAGCGATCAGGAAATTCTGGTGATGGGATACTGGATGTCGGAAATGCCAAACTACCGGATTGCCCGAAAGTTAAATATCAGCAGCCGCACTGTCTATGTTCATAAGCGTCACCTGGCGCAAAAAATAAAAGTCAGGAACCGGCTGGAATTTTGTTTTATTTACAACCTGATAAAATATTTGTTCTGGCCGATTGACGATGTTTCCGCACCGCCCATTAGCCGTCAGATTAAAGATGATCTGTTAATGATCTACAAAGCACACAGCTAAAACCTCCCCATAATGCCCTGAACAATCGGGGCATTTTTATATTCCCCATATCCTGCTTTCTGTTCAGTTTCACGCTTTCAGACAGCAGCAGAATGCCCTGTTGCACTCTGTCAGCAGAGGCATACAATAACTTTAAAATTAGCAGCCTTATTTTGAGCAGCCTCATAAAATGAAACACACCGCTTCTGAAGACGTCACTCCAACAGAAATTACAGAAACGCTGCTTTCTGTAATCCGTCTTATGCGCAAACAAGTGGACGCTGCAATGTTTGCGCAGGGCCTTTCCCTGGCTCGTGGAAAATTACTGACGGCCATCGCACATGAAGGAACCTGCCGCCCGGCTGAGCTGGCTCTGGTGCTCCAGCAATCCCCCAGGACTATTACCGATGCGATTGATGCGATGGACAGAGATGGTTTACTGGTCCGTAAACGTCATCCGACAGACCGTCGCTCTCAACTGCTTGAATTAACGGAAGCCGGAACACAGGCATTAGAACAGGTAAAAAAACCGAAGCAAGAAGCCATCGAACGCTTGTTTGACGGGCTGGATTTACCAGCCCGTCAGCAACTGATGGCCTCTTTGAAAAGCATTGAAATACATGCGTTGCGCATCGAAGAGGAACATAAAGGCTAGCGTTTTACTGCTGCACCATCGCCCAACAGCACGGCAATCTTGTGCCCGGCGGCCGTCGGTTCAAGCGCTATTTTCAAGACAATCGTCAGTGGCACCGAGAGCAGCATTCCGACCGGGCCCATTAGCCATCCCCAGAAAATCAGAGACATAAACACCACCAGCGTCGAGAGCCCCAGCCCGCGCCCCAGAATTTTCGGATCGATAATGCTGCCAAAAACAAGGTTAATCAGCACATATCCGCCTGCAACAATGACCCCTTCACTAAAACCGTTGAACAAAAATGCCTGAATAACCGGCGGGATTGCCGCCAGAAAAGAACCAATATTCGGGATGTAATTCAGTGCAAACGCCAGCATTCCCCACAGGAATGCAAACCGGATCCCGGTTGCCGCCAGCAGCGCCCAGACCGCCAGACCGGTCACCACGCTGATTAACGTTTTGATCACCAGATAGCGCGTCACGCTGTCGAGCGCCCGCTGCACGTTCGTCATGCCTTTTCCCGGTTCATCTGACATTTGTTCAATTTTATACGGCAGTTGCGGCACTTCGAGCAGCATAAAAGCCACCGTCATCAGTAAAAGAAACAAGCCCGCCATCGCGTTGGATAAATAGCTGATTAACTTACTCACCAGATTTAATGTCGCTGCCGGATCGATATAACTGGCCAGTTGTTCCGGCGATAATGTCAGGTCGTTTTGCCCCAATAACGTTTCGAGATAACTCAGTTTCTCAACAATCAGCCCGCGATATTGCGGTAACGTGCGGGCAAATTCATTGAGCGTCACCAGCAATTTGGTGGTCAGGAAAACCATCAGACAAATCACCACCGTCGCCACCAGCAAAACGGCGAGTGCACGTGGCACCCGGCATTTTCCCAGCAGAACAATCAGCGGATTTAAAACAAAAGCTAAAAACAGCGCCAGAATGAACGGCACGATGATGTCCGACGCGGATTTGATCCCCGCAAAAATCACTACCAGCATCGCCATCATTACGACGATTTTCAGTCCCTGAGTTGTCACGATCGTTTTACGCAAATTTTCCTCCTGATGCGGACAGGTTTTTTAACGAGATTTCACCCATTCCCGCAAACGCTGGATGTGCACATACAGCGACGGAATGAACAGGATCCCCACCGTCGTGGACAACAACATTCCGCTAAATACCGTGACACCAATAATGTGCCTGCTCATCGCGCCAGCACCCGACGCCAGGACCAGCGGCAACACGCCCAGAATGAACGAGATCGCAGTCATCATGACGGCACGGAAACGTTGTTTTGCGCCTTCCTGCGCCGCTTCCCGGATGGTTGCGCCCTCTTCACTTCTGGCTTTCGAAAACTCGACAATCAGAATGGCATTTTTCGCCGCCAGGCCAATTAACAACACCATACCAATCTGAGCATATACGTCGTTACTGAGTCCGGCCAGATGCAGGCCGCCGATCGCACCAAACACCGCAAAAATCACCGAAATCATCACCACCAGCGGTATGCTCCAGCTTTCATACTGTGCGACCAGGAACAGATAAGCGAAAAGCAGTGCGGCGGCATAAATCAGGATAGCCTGACCGCCCGCCTGAATTTCCTGTAACGACATACCGGTCCACTGATAGCCATAACCGGCGGGCAGTTTCTCGCTCAGGATATGCTCCATTTGTTCCATCGCTTCCCCGGAACTGACGCCTGGCGCAGCAGAACCGCTGATTGCCAGTGACGGGAACTGGTTATATTGCGTAATAAACGGCGCGCCGAGGGACGGCGTCAGACTGACCATTTTCCCCAGACTGACCAGCGAACCGTTATCGCTGCGTACGGTCAGCGTTGAGATTTGATCTGCACGCTGACGGTCTTCCATCTCATTTTGCATCTGCACGTTAAACAGACGGTTATTGATGATGAAATCGCTGACGTTAATCCCGCCAAGCGATGTCTGGAGCGTACCAAATATACGGCTGACCGGAACCTGTAACTGCGCGGCGCGATCACGATCCACGCTCAGCGCAATTTCAGGTACTGACGCACTGAACGTTGTAAAGACACGGCTCAGCTGCGGATCCTGATTCGCCGCCTGAATCAGCGCTTGTCCGGTCGCCGCCAGTTCCTGCGGTGATTGCCCCCGCAGTGCCTGTAAACGTAAATCCAGCCCGGATGCCGTGCCCAGCCCGGAAATGGCTGGCGGGTTTATGGCCATAATGATTGCAGAGGGAATGCCCGCCATCGCAGGTTGTAAGCGTCCGATGACCTGATCCACACGGCTGCGCTCACCCCAGGGTTTCAGCAAAACAATACCGAATGCAGAATTCGGCGAACTCCCGCCGCTCAGCAGGCTGAATCCGCTAATCGCAATCACATCTTCAACCGCGTCATCTTTCCCGAGAATGGCCTTCATCTGCCCGATAACGCCGTCGGTACGGTTTAGGGATGCGCCGTCAGGTAGCTGGACATTCACGAAGAAATAGCCCTGATCTTCATCCGGCAGGAACGATTTCGGCAAACTGCTGTAGCCCCATACGCACAAACCGGCAATCACCATCACGCTCACAATGCTGGTCAGCACATTTCTGCTGATCCCGCGCGCGGCTTTAACGTAGGTATCCCGCACGCTGTCCAGCCCGTTATTGAAGAGCTGGAAGAAGCGCGCAGGTTTCTCCGGACGAGGCTTGAGTAATGTCGCGCACAGTGCAGGCGTCAGCGTTAATGCGTTAATACTGGAAAGTACCACCGCCGCAGAAAGTGTGACGGCAAACTGGCGGTAAAGTGCACCGGTAATGCCCGGCAGCACAGCAATCGGCACAAACACCGCCAGCAGCACCACGGTGGTAGCAATAACCGGTCCGGCGATTTGTTTCAGCGCCAGGCGGGTTGCGGCCACGCGCCCGAGCGACGGATCGTCGACCATCAGCCTTTCGACATTTTCGACCACGACAATCGCATCATCGACAACGACCGTTAGCGCCAGAATAATCGCGAACAGGCTCAGGGTATTGGCCGAATAGCCAAAAATGTAGAGCACGGCAAAGGTGCCCAGCAAAGAGACAGGAATGGTCAGCGCAACAATGAACGTAGCGCGCATACTTTGCAGGAACAGGTAAACAATAGTCAGAACGACGATGAACGTCAGCACCAGAGAAACGACGATTTCATCCAGCGTCGCGCTGACAAATTGGGTGGAATCGAATTTGATTTCATAGGTCAGATCGTCCGGGAAGTAGCTCGCCTGACGTTCCATTTCTGCGCGCACCGCGTTCGCGACATTCAGCGCATTCGCACCCGGAGCCGGATAAACCGACAGGAAGGCAGAAGGCGTCTGATTCAGCGTGGCGTTGACCTGATAATCCTGCGCGCCCAGTTCAATCCGCGCGACGTCATGCAAACGCACCGTTCCGCCATTGGCATTTTTGCGCACAATAATATTGCCGAACGCTTCCGGCGTACTCAGACGTCCGGCTCCGCTGATGGTCAGCGTTTGTTGCTGCATGGACGGACTTGGCGACGCACCAACCTGACCCGCTGCCGCCTGCACGTTCTGGCTCTGAATTGCCGAACTGATTTCCATGCTGCTGACATCCAGCGCTTCCATCTTGCGGGGATCAAGCCAGATTCGCATGCTGTAGTCACGGGAACCAAACACGCGAACATCACCAACGCCGTCGATACGCGCTAAGGCATCACGCAGCTGAATGCTGGCGAAGTTGCTGATAAACAGCATGTCGTGGGTATGTTTCGGGGATAACAGGCTGATGCCGAGTAAAATATTGGACGCCTGCTTACGCACGGAAACGCCGGTATTCAGCACTTCCGGCGGGAGCTGAGAACTGACCTGAGAAATACGGTTCTGTACTTCCACCGCCGCCGTATCAGGATCCGTTCCGCTGGCAAAGGTAATAGTTAGCGAGTAACTGCCGTTGTTGCCGCTGTTTGACGACATATACAGCATATTGCTAACGCCGTTGACCTGCGCCTCAATGGGCGCGGCAACAGATTCCGCCACGTCACGCGCACTGGCGCCGGGATAAACCGCACTGACAGAAACAACGGGTGGCGTGATGTCCGGATATTGTTCCACCGGGATCACTTTGAGCGCCACGGCACCAATCAGCGCCGTAACCAGCGCGATGACCACCGCAAAGCGTGGTCTTTTAATGAATTGCTCGAGCATCGTTATTCCTTAACCTTTATTTGCCGGCGTCGCCGGAGCGTCCCGCGTATTCACTTTCATCCCTGGCTGGATCCATTGCAGCCCTTCGGTGACCACTTTTTCCCCTTCCTGCAAACCATCCAGAACGAAATACCCCTGCCCGGTCTGCGCGCCCAACCGGACCGGACGTTTCTCAATCTGCTTTTCCGCATTCACCAGCAGAACAAAGTGACCGTTGGCGTCTTGCTGTAAAGCTGCAGCAGGCAGAACTGGAACTTTTTGTCCGGCGCGCGGCGCGGCCAGCACGTTAACAGAACCCCCGGTAATAAACGGTGATCCGGATTAGCAACGGTCAGCCTGACGGGCAGCGTGCCGGTTTGCGTGTCAATGCGGTTTCCTAAAGATTCAAATTTCGGCGTTTTCAGGTACGGCGAACCATCCGATAACCGCAGGGAAAGCGTCATATTTTCTGCCGAAAAAGCGTCCCCGAGTGAGCCGCTGCTATGACTGGCACTGAGTACATCGCGTTCGTTAACGGAAATCACCACGCGAACCGGATCGAGCTGAACAATTTCGGTCAGCACGCCGCTGGCCGGATTCACCAGGCTGCCGGTGTGATAATGGCTCACGCCAATCCGACCGGAAATAGGTGCCGTAATGCGGGTAAAGCTCAGTTGTAATTCCTGAGTTTTCAGCGCGGCCTGCGCCTGTGCAACAGCGGCTCTGGCGGTATCGCGCGCGGCAAGTGCGGTATCGACATCAGACTGGCTGACCGTCCGTGCATCACCCAAACGCTGGATGCGGTTCAGGTGCGTCTGCGCGTGTCGTGCCGTGGCGGTGGCGCTATCCAGCTGCGCTTTGGCCTGCGCCACCGCAGAGTGATGCAGCGCGGGGTCGATTTCGTAAAGGATATCCCCTTCTTTAACCAGCTGGCCTTCCTGGAAAGCCCGCTTGGAAATAAAACCTTCCGTGCGGCTGACGACATTGACCGCCTGAACCGCCTCAAGGCGGCCCAGATAAGTCCGGCTAACGCCACCGGTTTGCGTCGTAATGGTCGAGGTGATGACGGTCGGAACAGGTTGCGCAATTGCGGCAACCGGAAGAAATAAAAACAGGGCCAGCAGCGGGGATAAAGCTGCATGACGGCACATTGCAGGAAACATAGTGTCACTCTCCGTGTCAGGTCGGATACCGGTTTTGTTAAGTCAGGAAAGTGCACGCACCGGCTAATATCCATTTTAGTTGATAAAAAAATTCCTAATAAGAATTTCCGGAGATTATAGAGACGATGACTTTCAATAAACTGATCCCGATCAGTTTGCGTAATATACTGAGATTTCTTTACGTTATATTTAAGGAATATTTAGAATGAACATTCAGAAAAGACTTATCCCGTAATTCAGATAACGTTTTTCAATTTAATAATCATCCAAAAATAACAATCACGGATGAAATTAGTTTTTTTACTCAAATTTTTAGTAACAGGACAAAACTTACCATTGATGACAAAACCTGACAAAGCCGCGTGCGGACTGGGTTCTTGACCACAAAGCTCTGTCCTCTCAATCAAAAACGAATACGCTGAACAAGATCGACTTAATTGATTCAAAAATAATGAACAAGTTAAATTAATTGGTCATTTTGAAAATAATAGTTTGCCAGAATGTTTCCAAATGTTTACTTTCCAAAATAATTATCACGATGAGCGACCAAATTATGTTTTGGAAAAATACGACTGTGCGCTTCGGGCATATTTCAATTCTGATCCACTGGATCGTCGCGCTGGCCGTTTACGGTCTTTTTGCGCTGGGATTGTGGATGGTCGGACTGGGCTATTACGACACCTGGTATCACCGTGCGCCGGAAATACATAAAAGCATCGGCGTGCTGGTTTTCGCGGCTATGGTATTCCGGCTGGCGTGGCGCTTTATTTCGCCGCCGCCCAAACCGCTGGACAGCTACAGCACCAAAACCCGCCTCGGCGCGTGGCTTGCGCATCTTCTGCTCTTTGCCGGCCTGTTCGGGATCCTGCTGAGCGGCTATCTCATTTCCACCGCCGAAGGGCAGCCGGTCAGCGTATTTGGCTGGTTTGATATTCCGGCTACGCTGTTCGGGCTGGATCAACAGGCGGATATCGCCGGCACCGTGCATCTGTGGATGGCGTGGGGGATTGTGATTATCTCTGCGTTCCACGCACTGGCCGCACTTAAACATCATTTCATCGACCGCGACAGCACGCTGACCCGCATGCTGGGGCGCTGAACTGTTTCACCTTGCGATTCACTCAATGGATAAATGGAGAATAACCATGCTGAAAAAAACCACACTGGGACTGACAATGGCCTCCCTGTTACTGGCCGCGGGTACGGCAAGTGCCGCGAATTACAAAATCGACAAAGAAGGGCAGCACGCGTTTATTGAATTCCGTATCAAGCATCTGGGCTACAGCTGGCTCTACGGCAGTTTTAGCGATTTTGACGGCGGCTTTACCTTCGATGAGAAAGACCCTGCAGCGGATAAAGTGAACGTCACCATCAATACCACCAGCGTGTTCACGAACCATGCCGAGCGTGACAAGCATTTACGCAGCGCGGAATTCCTCAATGTAAGCAAGCATCCGCAAGCCACTTTTAAATCCACATCGGTGAAAAAAGAGGGCGATAACCTGGCCGTGACCGGTGATTTCACGCTGAATGGCGTGACGAAGCCATTAACTCTCCAGGCGAAATTGCTGGGTCAGGGTAAGGATCCGTGGGGCGGCTATCGCGCCGGGTTTGAAGCAGCAGGCACGATCGCGCTGAAGGATTACGGGATCACCACCGATCTGGGCCCGGCATCGCAGGATGTCGAGCTGATTATTTCAGTGGAAGGCGTGCAGGAGAAATAACTTTTCTCGCCGAAGTAAAAGTCTCGTCAAAACAAAAGGCCCCGGCGGAAATCACCGTCAGGGCCTTTTTTACGTCTGCTCAGAGGCTCAGTCGTTTTCCGGTGCCGGAATGTGCATGGTCGTTTGCAACAGCCCTTTGGACTTGTTGAAAATCTTTATTCCGTTTTCACGGCCAGCACGCAGCGCACGCTGTTCTTCAACCGGCAGTTTCAGCTCTGTCATACAGATCTCGCTGCAACAACCGTCGAACTTCGCCGCACAGGTCGGGCACTGAATGAACAGCAGATGGCAGCCGTCATTTTTGCAGTTGGTATGGTTATCGCACGCCGCACCACACTGATGGCAATGCGCAATCACATCGTCAGAAATGCGTTCGCCCATACGTTCATCAAAGACAAAGTTTTTGCCTTTGAATTTAACCGGTAAGCCCTGCTCTTTCGCACGGCGCGCATATTCGATAATGCCGCCTTCAACGTGATATACGTTTTTAAAACCGTTATGCAGCATGTAGGCGCTGGCTTTTTCACAACGAATACCGCCGGTGCAGTACATGACGATTTTCTTGTCTTTGTCTTCTTTCAGCATATCAACGGCCATCGGCAGCTGGTCGCGGAAAGTGTCAGACGGGACTTCAATCGCTTTATCGAAATGTCCCACTTCATATTCGTAGTGGTTGCGCATATCGACAAACAACGTGTCCGGGTCGTCAATCATGGCGTTGACCTGTTCGGCTTTCAGGTATTCGCCGATGTTCGACGGATCAAACGATTCATCCTCAATACCGTCCGCCACAATGCGGTCACGCACTTTAAGACGCAGAACCCAGAAGGATTTACCGTCATCTTCCAGCGCCACGTTCAGGCGGATGTTATCCAGCGCCGGATGGCTGGAAAACAGCTCGGTTTTGAACGCTTCATACTGGCTCTGCGGGACACTGATTTGCGCGTTAATGCCTTCTTTTGCCACGTAAATACGGCCAAACACATTCAGGCGTGTCAGGCTGATATACAGGGCATCGCGAAAGGCTTTCGGATCTTCGAGCTGGAAGTATTTGTAAAAAGAAACTGTCGTGCGCGGCTCGGTTTCAGCCAACATACGCGCTCTGAGTTCCTCATTAGAAATTCGGTTATGTAACACTGGCATGGTGTACGTTCCTGTCTTTCAGGGGGATTAGCTATTGGAAACCCATTAGCTACTTTTTAAGCGGCAAGATTATACATTAAAGCAACACCGGCGACATCTTCCGTTGCAAATTCGTGACAAGAAAAACACCTGGTGCGACTTGCCCTTTTGTTAAATACGTTAACCTGTTCTCAGATGTTATCCATACTTGTGTTCGATCCATCACAGTGATTTTTTAAGGGGCAGGAAACATGAGCAAGCTTTTTGAACCGATTTCTTTGGGCGGCCTGACGCTGCCTAACCGTATTGTTATCGCGCCAATGTGCCAGTATTCCTCCGACGAGGGAAAAGCGACATCCTGGCACCACGCGCATCTCGGGCAGTTGTCATTTTCGGGTGCAGGTTTGCTGATCCTCGAAGCCACCGCCGTGGAAGCCGTCGGGCGCATTTCAGCCCAGGATTTAGGACTGTGGAATGATGAAACCGAAGTCGCGCTGAAAGGGCTGGTCGACGGCCTGCGCGAAAACAGCAATATTCCTCTCGGTTTGCAACTCGGTCACGCAGGACGTAAAGCGTCTCACGCCGCACCGTGGAAAGGCGGCGCGCAAATTCCTCAGTCCGCCGGTGGCTGGCAAAGCGTGGCACCTTCCGCCATTCCTTTTGCCGAAGGAACCGAAGCACCCGCCGCGCTTTCTGCTGAGCGCATCAGCGAACTGAAAAAAGCCTACGTGGATAGCGTACGACGCGCCGACCGCCTTGGGTTTGATCTGCTGGAACTGCACGGCGCGCACGGTTATCTGCTGCACCAGTTCCTGTCTCCGCTTTCAAACCAGCGCACCGATCAGTACGGGGGTTCTCTGGAAAACCGTATGCGCCTGCTGCTGGAAATCTTCCAGGAAATTCGCGCGGCCTTCCCGGCTGATAAACCTGTGGGCGTGCGTATTTCCGCCACCGACTGGGTAGAAGGCGGCTGGGATCTGGCGCAATCCATAGAACTGGCCAAAGCATTGGATAAACTGTGTTGCAGCTACATTCATGTCTCCAGCGGCGGCCTGAGTCAGCAGCAGAAAATCTCCGTAGGGCCCAATTATCAGGTGCCTTTCGCCGACAGCATTAAACAACACGTTAAAATGCCGGTCATCGCCGTCGGTTTGATCACTGAACCGGAACAGGCCGAAGCCATTGTCGGTACCGGACAGGCAGATATGATCGCACTGGCTCGCGGTATTTTGTATAACCCGCGCTGGCCGTGGCATGCTGCCGCAAAACTGGGGGCAAAAGTGAGCGCGCCAAAACAATACTGGCGCAGCGAACCCCACGCGGTGAAAGGGTTATTCCTGCCTGAATAATATCGGGCAATTCACAAACGCAATCGCGGGCAGCTCTCGGGCTGCCCGCTTCATTAACAAATAGGCGAACGAAATAGCACAATAGCGTTCACAAATGAATCACATTGTTTTTCATTTATACGTTCCATAAGTAAAATGAGGTATTAGTGCCGTGAATTTTCACCTCATTCCAAAAAAGTGCCACACTGTTTCACTTAGCTACAAAAAAATAACGGAATGTAGACATATTCCTGTAGCAGGCTGCTGCATTAGACAGAGCTTATAAACTTTCTACTTCGTTCCATTGACGCAGAGATTCTATGACTCAGGTACCCACCTTTACTCGTTCGTTATTGCATCCACGCTACTGGATTACCTGGATAGGTCTGGGGTTATTGTACGCGCTGATATTATTGCCTTACCCGGTTATTTACCGCATTGGCACAGGGCTGGGCCGCTTCTCAATGCGCTTTCTAAAACGCCGCTATAAAATCGCCCGTCGCAATATCGAACTGTGTTTCCCCGACATGCACCCGGAACAGCGCGAAGACATGATCGTGAAAAATTTCGAATCCGTCGGCATGGGGTTATTTGAAACCGGTATGGCCTGGTTCTGGCCTGACTGGCGTATCGAACGCTGGTTTAACGTCAGTGGCCTGGAGCATATCCAGCGCGCCCGCGAAAATAAACAAGGCGTACTGCTGATTGGGGTTCATTTCCTGACGCTGGAGCTGGGCGCGCGTATTTTCGGCATTCATAATCCGGGCGTTGGCGTTTATCGCCCGCACGACAATAAGCTGATGGACTGGATCCAGACCAAAGGCCGCATGCGCTCAAATAAAGGAATGCTGGATCGTAAAGACCTGAAAGGGATGATCCGCAGCCTGAAACAGGGCGACATTATCTGGTACGCGCCGGATCATGACTACGGCCCGCGTGCCAGCGTCTTTGTGCCCTTCTTTGCCGTTGAAAAAGCCGCGACGACAACCGGCACGTATCTGCTGGCGCGCATGGGTAAACCGGCAATTATTCCGTTTACGCCGCGTCGTCTTGCCGGGGGAAAAGGCTATGAGATGATTATTCATCCGCAGGTCGCCGACTTCCCGCTTGATGATGAAGTGGTTGCCGCCGCATACATGAACAAAGTGGTGGAGGAAGAAATTTGTCAGGCTCCGGAGCAATATATGTGGCTGCACCGCCGCTTCAAAACCCGTCCACAGGGCGAGCCTTCGCTGTATAAAGCCCTCAGCGAATAAACTCAAAGACCGGTTCAGCGCATCCTGAACCGGTTTTTTGATTTGCTTCGACAGTTTTTTTGACAGACTTCTTCAAAGTTATCAGATTTTATCCCATCGCGTTTAGGCCAATACTCTCTCCATGATTTCTCCACGTGATTGCCCTCACACTTATTGGGAGCCGCGTGGCCACTTTGTGACCTTCAAAAGGAATACATCATGTTGGCTAAACTGAACACTACTTTTACCCGCGTTACCGATCACCCTGATTTTGGTAAGTTACTGTTGCGTCTCACTTTCGGTATCCTGATTTTATTCCACGGCGTGGCGAAAATGGAAAATGGCGTGGGCTGGATTGCCAAGATGTTGCAGGCCGCCGGTTTACCGGGATTTATCGCCTACGGCGCTTACATTGGTGAAGTGATTGCGCCGGTTCTGATTATCCTGGGCATCTTTACCCGCCCGGCGGCGCTGGTGATGGCATTCAACATTTTAGTGGCAGTTTTACTGGTGGTTGCTGGTAAATTCTTCACCGTGACTGAAGTTGGCGCATGGGGTCTGGAAGGCGAAGCACTGTACTTCTTTGGTGGTCTGGTGATCATGTTCCTGGGCAGCGGCCGTTACTCTGTCATGAAAAACGAAGCCCTGCGCTAACCGTTACGTTTTGATGCTGTGTCTGTTTGTTATTGCCTGTTTTTTCTGTTTAGTACTGTGTCTGTCCCGGCCAGCCTCATTGCTGGCCGTTTTTTATCCTTTTATTGCACCGACCTTGATCTTCTTCATCCCGCTAAATTTTTTAAACCTGTATTTTAGTTCCTTTGTTACAGTTCATTAACATCATTGATGCGGATGATAATTAGGCGCATAATTATCCAGCCAATTGATTGTTACTTGTGCTCTGCCTTGTTCACAGCTTTCATTCCAGAGCGAATCTGACCTCTTTTTTCGGTAATTTATGACTTCGGCACCTGAAACTGAAACCGCACCAGAACCCATAAACTGGAAACGTAATCTGTATGTGGCATGGATTGGCTGCTTCCTCACCGGTGCCGCATTCAGCCTGATCATGCCTTTCCTGCCGCTTTACGTCGAAACCCTGGGTGTCACCGGCCATGAATCGCTGAACATGTGGTCGGGTCTGGTTTTCAGTATCACCTTCCTGTTTTCCGCGATTGCTTCCCCTTTCTGGGGCGGCCTGGCTGACCGTAAAGGCCGTAAAATCATGCTGCTGCGTTCAGCGCTGGGCATGGCTATCGTCATGATGCTTATGGGTTTTGCGCAGAATATCTGGCAGTTTCTGGTTCTGCGCGCCCTGCTGGGTTTACTCGGCGGCTTTGTGCCGAATGCCAACGCACTGATCGCCACGCAAATACCCCGCAATAAAAGCGGCTGGGCGCTGGGGACACTCTCCACTGGCGGCGTCAGCGGCGCGCTACTGGGCCCGCTGGTCGGTGGTTTGCTGGCCGATAATTACGGTTTACGCCCGGTTTTCTTCATCACAGCAGCCGTACTTTTCCTGTGTTTCGTGATGACGCTGTACTGCATACGCGAACAGTTCGTGCCGGTGAACAAAAAAGACATGCTGAACCGTAAGCAGGTTTTTGCCTCACTGAAAAATCCCAAGCTGGTGCTGTGTCTGTTTGTGACCACGATGATTATTCAGGTGGCGACTGGCTCGATTGCGCCGATACTCACGCTTTACGTGCGTGAACTGGCGGGCAACACGGCAAATCTGGCGTTTATCAGCGGGATGATTGCGTCGGTGCCCGGCGTCGCGGCCCTGATGAGCGCGCCGCGTTTAGGTAAGCTCGGAGACAGGATCGGGCCTGAAAGAATACTCGTGGCCATGATGGGGCTATCCGTACTCTTGCTGATCCCGATGGCATTCGTGCAAACGCCGCTTCAGTTAGGCATTTTACGTTTCCTGCTCGGGGCGACCGACGGTGCGCTGCTCCCGGCGGTGCAAACGCTGCTGATTTATAACTGCACCAATCAGGTGGCGGGAAGGGTCTTCAGCTATAACCAGTCATTCCGCGACGTCGGGAATGTCACCGGCCCTCTGCTGGGTGCAGCGGTTTCGGCAAGCTATGGTTTCCGTACGGTATTTTGCGTCACGGCGTTGGTGGTTCTGTTTAACGCCGTGTATTCCTGGTGGTGTCTGCAACGCAGGCCGCATCAGGCGATGGTCGATTAATCGCGGCCAGCGAATTGAAACACCCTACTGAGCTTTTTCTGCCTGCGGAGGCACCGGCAGGTGGTCAGGCACTTCGACGACCGCCAGACGCACTTCATAGTGTTTGCCTGCGGTTGTTGCCGGCAGTACAGAAGTCAGTTTCTGAATTGTTTCAGTTGGATTATCACTGGCCACGCTCGCGCAAAACAATGCGCCAGGGTGGCAGAGACCCATCATCATTGGTGGCGGAGGCAGCATCCCTTCATGGCCGAATGGCGGCATACCGTGGGGGTTTTCCATTGGCGGTTGGGGATGCGTGCTGTCAGCCGCCATACCGGCGACGCTGAAAAACAAGCCAAGACCACACATCGGCATAAGCAAAGAACGGGAAAGAATCTTCATAACAGTAACCTTTTCTTGAAAGTTCACCGTCACTCTACCCGCCAATTCTTCCCCGGACTGGCAGTTTGCTAAACTTTTACCCTCTGCCACCGCCCTCTTTGCAAAGCTGAAGTTCTTCTGACAATTTCGCCCTAAACGGCCCAGTCTCGCGAAGCCAGCACCACGCGATAACCGTCTAAATCTTCGAACGTTTGACCATTTTCATCCCAGTACGGATTGTATGAAGAAACGGCAATAAACCCGGCTGCCAGCATTGCGTCGCACTGCGCATGCCATTCCGTAACCTCCGGGATATAAAACACCAGCAGGTTATCCTGCGTCGGCGCGCGCCCGACGGTTGTGCCGTGATGATGCGTAAATTCCAGGTGATAGTGATGATGCGGATGGCCGACCAAAACGCCATCAAAATTTTGATGATCGCTGAAACCGCCGATCACCTCAAACCCCAGCCCCTCTGTGTACATCTCCGCAATCCGCTCCAGATTATCGGTCGGGCGGGCAACCCTCAGCACAGCATTTCGTGAAACCATAGCAACAATCTCTCCTTCCGCTCACTGCTCTCCGATATTTAGACTCTGAGAATAGCAGAAGAACGGCGGCCTGTTTTTTCATCTGAAAACTTGCATCCTGTCAGTTATCGACAACAATCATTTAATCAGAGTTTTTACTGTCAGATGGCTGTTACTTATTCATTCCTAACGCTATTTACTCTCAAGACTATTGATTTTTTCCCCCTCATTCAACTCAGGAGACAACAATGAGCATGTACGCAACGCTGGAAGAAGCTATTGATGCCGCCCGCGAAGAATTTCTCGAAGCCGCACAGGAAAGCGTTCAGAACGACGAAGAGCCCGTTCCGGATCAGTTCAACCTGCAAAAATACATCATGCAGGATGGCGATGTGATGTGGCAGGCAGAATTTCTCAGCGATGAAGGCGACGCCATCGATGCGCTGACGTTCCGCAGTGGCGCAGCAGCACAGGCTATCTTTGACGAAGATTACGATCAGATAGAGCTAGAAGAAGAATGGCAGGAAGAAGCGACGCTGTATGAATGGGATGAAGGTGAATTCCAGCATGAGCCGCAGCTGGATACGGAAGAAGGCGAAGCCACCGCCGAAGAGTGGGATGACGAAGACGATTATCCGGGCCGGGATATCGACTAAACGCTAATGACATATTTACTCGTAAGGCCCGTGGCGGGCATCAATCGGCAACATGAAAGTGTCGACGATCATGGACAGCGGAACATCGATGACAGTGACATAACGCCACGGGCTGTCACGTAAATCCCACTGAACGCCGGGATAATACTGGTTGCCATGCCCCTGCCCCGGCACGGTCCGGCTGATAATGCTGCCGCAACCTGTCAGCACGGTAGTCAGTAACGCCAGTACACATCCACGAAAAATTACCCGATTAATCACTTACCCAACCTGTCGATTCAAATCAAAAGAAGCTCTTTTTAAGCGCTGAACAGCGTGCTCACAATAGCACGCGCGTCATGTCCCCTGATGTTAAGGGGACGTAAAACTTTATACGCTGCGGGCCTGAGAGTCACCTGTTGTCTTTCCGGCGTGATGGCCTGTGCGGGTCTGTGAGCGTGAACCAATAAAAAGGGCAGCATGTTTTCACATACTGCCCTTTAAGCTCGCTAGTTAACTCAGGCCGGTTTGACTTCCAGCGTCTGCGTCACAGGGAAAGCCTGTGCGTTACGCGGAAGCTGGTCGTAGTAAGCGCTCCACGCCTGCTGATCGGGTTGCGTCCACACTGCGGAGTGTAAACGCGCCATCAGCACAGGATCGCTCAGCAAGACCAGACGGTCAGCTTTGCCCAAATCTTTTGGTCCGGTTTTCAGCGCCTGTTCCAGACGGGCGCGACGACCGTTTTCTACGGTTTCACGCAGCAGGTGACGGGATGTCGCCATCGCCGTCGCCAGTGCGTTGAAGCCCGGATCAAAGACCGCATGCATAAAGCCGTTTTGCAGCTTACGTTCGCGGTTCAGCGCCAGGTATTCCTCAGTCGCGACAAGCTCGCGCGGCGGATCGTACTCTTCCGGGATCAGGAACAGTTTGGCTTTCTTACTCTTAATCCCCAGCGTTGCACGGCTCGACAGCACGGAAACAATCGGTGACAGGATCAGAGAGAAGACGATAGGAGCCAGCCACCACAAGAAACGCAAGTCCAGCCACGCCATACCGGCAGCCCAGACGGCACCAAGCAGAAGCTGCGAACCGTGGCGTTTAAATGCTTCGCCCCACGGCGTGTCATCATCGTCACGCTGCGGAGAGTTCCAGACCACTTCCCAACCCAGGAATGCGCTGACCACGAAAACGGTGTGGAACAACATACGCACCGGTGCGAGCAGCACCGAGAACAGCATTTCCAGGAACATGGAAACCAGCAGACGGAATGCACCACCAAATTGCTTCGCTCCCTTCGCCCAAATCAGGACGATACTCAGCAGTTTTGGCAGGAACAGCAGAACCATGGTCGTCGAGAACAGGGCAATTGCCAGCTCAGGACGCCATTGCGGCCATACCGGGAATAACTGACGCGGCTGCAGGAAGTACGTTGGCTCCATCAGCGTATGCACCACCTGCAATGCCGTGGACAACGCAAGGAACGTAAACCACAGCGGCGCAGAAAGGTAGGACATCACGCCCGTCAGGAAAACCGCACGGTGAACCGGGTGCATGCCTTTCACCAGGAACAGACGGAAGTTCATCAGGTTACCGTGACACCAGCGACGGTCGCGTTTCAGCTCGTCGAGCAGGTTTGGCGGTAATTCTTCATAACTGCCCGGCAGATCATAAGCAATCCACACGCCCCAGCCCGCACGACGCATCAGCGCAGCTTCCACAAAGTCGTGAGACATGATGGAACCGGCAAATGAACCTTCCCCCGGCAACGGCGCAAGCGCACAGTGCTCGATGAACGGTTTCACGCGGATAATCGCGTTGTGCCCCCAGTAGTGGGATTCACCCAACTGCCAGAAATGCAGACCGGCGGTAAACAGCGGGCCGTAAACGCGGGTCGCAAACTGCTGGCAACGCGCATACAGCGTATCCATGCCTGACGCTTTTGGCGCAGACTGGATAATACCGGCGTTCGGGTTAGCATCCATCAGACGAGCCAGACCGGTCAGACATTCACCGCTCATGACGCTGTCCGCATCGAGAATAACCATGTAGGCATATTCCCCGCCCCAGCGACGGCACCAGTCATCAATGTTTCCGCTTTTACGCTTCACACGGCGACGGCGACGGCGATAGAAGATGCGTCCGTGACCGTCTACGTCGCGGCACACTTCCATCCAGGCTTTTTGTTCAGCGACACAGATATCCGGATCGTAGCTGTCACTCAGCACGTAGATATCAAACTGATCCAAATCACCGGTGGCTTTAACGGATTCATAAGTGGCACGCAGGCCCGCGAAAACGCGTTCCACGTCTTCGTTACAAATCGGCATGATCAGCGCAGTGCGGTTATTCGGGTTCAGCGGCTCATCGCCCTTAGTCGAGGCGGTGATGCTGTATTTGTCGCGCCCGATAAGCAATTGTAAAAAGCCCATCAGAGCCGTCCAGAAACCGGCCGACACCCAACAGAACAGAATGGCAAACAGCACCAGAATCCCGGTCTGTAATACGTACGGCAGCAGTTGCAGAACCGACTGTAACCAGTTCTGGTTCAGCATATCGCTCGGGTCGATCAGCGCCCATCCCTGATAAGGCAGGATGGTTTTCATGTACCAGGTAGCGATCGCCGTCTGCACCAGCATCAGAACCAGCAGGATATAACGGCGCACCGAACCGGCATGACGCCAGCGTTTTTCTGACTCAGGCATATCGGCAACGGTATGACGGGAAGCAGCGCTGCGCCCCATCAGGTTGTCCCAGAAACGCCCGACCGGGTTAGTCCGCCAGACGTCCGGGAACATGCTCGAACGCTTCACCGGCGGCATTGCGCTTGCGATGGTGCGTCCTTCGTTGTCCACTTCGTCGAGAGAACCGTTTGCCAGCGCATCCGGCCAGCTTGCGCCGACACGCGCTTTCACTGACAGCAAAGGCGCGTCAGGGTCAGGAGCATTAGCAAAGGCTGTCACATCACCGCCTAAGCGGTGATGTACGGTCGCAAAAGCCTGCTCATCTTCAGCGGGAAGCTGCTGAGTGAGCGCCGCTTTCTGGTCATCAGTAAGCGGCAAAGCTTCTACATAATCATGAGTAGCGTGCGTTGACTTATTCATTTGCAGGCAGCTGATAGCTCCAGGTTTCACTCAGTGTTTTATCGCCATTAGCCAGAGAAGCGCGCATTTCGATCGCCTTCTTCGGATCTTTCACTTTCAGGCGCAGCGTCAGACGCCAGCCTTTGGTTACCGGATTATAGCGGACAGTGTTTTCAACCAGTTCACCGTTGTCACCCACGCTGACCTGAGACGCCACCGGAGTGTCGCTTTTCAGGGCTTTCAGGTTTGGACCGACAAAATCAACCAAGAAGGCCACGCTGCCGTCTGGCTCACGGATCAGATTCGACTGCTTCACATCGCCGGTAGAACGCATGGTACGTTCGACCCACGCCAGATCAGGAGAATGTATTTTTTCTTCTTCACGGGTGAAATGCAGACGGTAGTTCAGGCTCAGCGGCTTACCGACATCCGGCAATTGTTCCGGCGTCCAGAAGGCTACGATGTTGTCGTTGGTTTCGTCAGCTGTTGGAATTTCCACCAGCTCAACTTTCCCTTTGCCCCAGTCGCCTTTGGTTTCAACCCAGCCGCTCGGACGCAGGTCGTAGCGATCGTCGAGATCTTCAAAGTTGGAGAAGCTGCGGCCACGTTGCAGCAGACCGAAACCTTTCGGGTTCTCCATAGAGAACTGGCTGACAGCAAGGTGTTTCGGATTGTTCAGCGGACGCCAGATCCATTCACCGTTACCGGCATGGATAGACAGACCATTGGAATCATGCAGTGCCGGACGATAGTTCATCACCGGGGAAGGCTGGTTCGCGCCAAACAGGAACATGCTGGTCAGCGGGGCGACGCCCAGTTTGCCGACTTTGTCACGCAGGTAAACTTGTGACTGCACGTCAACGGTCGCTTCTTTGCCCGGATACACATCCAGACGATAAGCGCCGGTTGCGCGCGGAGAATCGAGCAAGGCGTAAATGACTAAATGTTTTTCGTCTGGGTTAGGACGTTCGATCCAGAACTCGCGGAAACGCGGGAATTCTTCGCCGGAAGCCAGCGCGGTGTCGATAGCCAGACCACGAGCAGACAAGCCATAAACCTGGCCTTTACCGATGACGCGGAAGTAGCTGGCACCCAGCACACTCATTATTTCATCATCTTTATCTGCTTTATTGATCGGATAAAGCACTTTGAAGCCAGCAAAACCGAGGTTTTTGACAGAGTCAGCGTCATGTTTGACGTTGCCAAAGTTAAAATAATCCGGGCTGTATTTGATTTCTTTGACGGAGTCAGCCGTGACTTCGTTGATTTTTACCGGAGTGTCGAAGTACATCCCCTGATGGTAGAACTCAAGCTTGAAAGGCGTATTCTGGTTTTTCCAGTACGCTTTGTCATGATTGAATTGAATTTGTTGGTAATCTGCGAATTTAAGATCGCGGAATTGAGATGGAAGATTGCTTTTCGGCGCTTCGTAACCTTTATCGGCTAATGCCTTCGCTTGTTTGGCAACATCATCTATAGAAAAAGCCCAGGCAGATGAGGTGAACATAGTCATCAACACTGCGGCACTTAGCAAACGGACTTTGATCATACGTGACCCTATGGAAAAATTTTTATCCGACACCTTATCTCCTATGCGCGCTTCAATCATTCACTGTAACTATTTTAAGGGAAGTGTCAGGTTTCCGACAACTTGAGCAGTCGATGGTTCAGCCATTGATGAACCGTTTAAGCGCAACAGGGTACAAGGATATCAATTCGTTGAAACTCCGGCTATGGAAACTTGTCCTATAACAAGGCATGTTTTAAGGTAAGAAACTAAACTAATGTCAACGACGATCATTTTTGGTTACCTGAGAAATTACCCTTAAGACAAACTTCGCTCTAAAATTAGGATGAGCCACTTACAACGGATACGTAATGAAACCACAAAAACCGCAACGTGAGTTTTTCCTGGACTCTATCCGCGCCTATTTGATGCTGCTGGGTATTCCTTTCCATATATCATTGATTTACTCCAGTCATATCTGGGCGGTAAACAGTGCGGTGCCTTCGCACGGCCTGACAATTTTCAATGATATTATTCACGCCTTCCGGATGCAGGTTTTCTTCGTCATCTCCGGGTATTTTTCTTATATGCTGTACGAGCGCTACGACTCACACCAGTGGCTCAAGGTGCGTCTTGAGCGGGTCGCTATCCCGCTGGTGGCGGCATTTCCGCTGATCACCCTCCCACAGCTTTATTTTTTGATGAAATTCACGGATAAATTTTCCGGCTGGGGAAATATGGATTTCTATCAAAAGATTAACATTACCGTTTGGGAATTAGTGTCCCATTTATGGTTCCTGTTAACGCTGGTTATTCTGACCAGCATTTGTTTTTACCTTTTCAAATTCATTAAAGAAATTAAGACTAATCGTATTCAATTAATAAAAAGCCGAACCAACACGTTAGGAAAACTCTCAATTGTATTTTTATTTATCGGCTTAATTTACGCGGCGTTTAACCGCGGACTGTATCTTTTTGCACCTCATTTACTTTCTAACGGTGCGTTTAATTTCATCGTTATGCAGACATTGTTTTATCTGCCATTTTTCATCCTCGGCGCGTTTGCTTATAAATTCTCCTGGTTGAAAGAGCTGTTCCTGAAGCCATCAGCCACAGCGGGTGTGGTAAGCATCTTCCTGTTCGCCGCTTACATGTTTAATCAGCACGTGAATACTCCGCAGCTGTACTCGATGGAAATCGACGCCATCATCACCACCCTGCTGGGGATCCTGATGGTTAACGTGGTGTTTTCATTCAGCCATTACCTGCTCAACTTTCAGGCACCGTGGATCACTTATCTGGTGAATTCGTCGCTGTTTATCTATCTGATTCATCACCCGTTAACGCTGATTTACGGGGCATTTATCACGCCGAAGATCCACAGCGACTGGCTGGGCTTCTGGCTGGGTCTGGTGTTTGTCTTCGGTATCGCGTTCATTCTTTACGAAGTGCACAAACGCATTCCGATTCTGCGATTCCTCTTCTCGGGTAAACCGCAGCATACGGCGAAGAAAAATGCGTCGGACACCACGCCACCGCAAAATCAGGCGTCCTGACGCTACGTGCGCAGCGAAAACAAAAAGGGCCGTGCGGTTAAGCATGGCCCTTTTGCTTTCTGGTGTCTGGATTTTGAAGAGTGAAACTCAGCGTGATGCGGTATCTATTGTCGGGATTACGGACATCCCGACTTTTAGCCGCTTCGCGTCGGCCTGATCTTTATCCAGCACAATCTTCACCGCCAGACGCTGCACCACTTTGGTGTAGTTACCGGTCGCATTATCCGGTGAAATCGGCGAAAAAGTGACGCCCGTCGCCGGAGAAATACTGTCTACTTTCCCTTTCAGCGTCACGCCCGGCAGTGCATCGATTTTGATATCAACAGGCTGATTCTGCTGAACATCGCCCAGCTGCGTTTCCAGATAATTCGCCACAATATAGGCATCATGAAGCGGCACAACGGCCAGCACGCGCGTTCCTGCGCTGACATAACCGCCAATGCGCAAAGAACGTTGCCCGACCACGCCGTCAACCGGTGCCGTGATTTCTGTATAGGTAAGATTCAGTTTCGCCTGCGCCAGCGCGGTCGCCGCAGAATCAATCGCTGCTTTGGCCTGCGCCTGTTCGGCTTTCAGTACGTCAACCTGCTTTTCTGCTGCCTGCGCAGCAGCCATGTCGCTTTGCTGAGAAGCCAGCTTTGAGCGCAAATTAGCGTCAGATTCATCGCGCGCATCGGCGGTACCTGAGCCATTTTGCAGTAAACGTTTGTAGCGGTCAGCACTCTGGCGGGCATACGCAATACTGGCAGAATCCGCATTCACCATGGCCTGCGCCTGTAAAATAGTCTGCTGCTGTTTCGCCAGTTGCGCGGTCAGGCTGAGCATTTGCGCATTCGCCGTTTCGAGACTGGCCTCTGCGGTGAGCACGGCATTGCGGTAATCGCGATCGTCAATTTTTGCCAGCACATCCCCCGCTTTTACGTTCTGATTATCCTGAACATACACATCGGCAATCGTGCCGGAAATTCGCGGGGCGACCAGCGTGGAGTCTGCCGACACAAAAGCATCATCGGTTTCCGGTGCGCGCTCTGAAGACAACATCCAGAAGGCAATCACAATCAGTAATACCACCACCACGGCGGCAACCAGCCAGCTCAGGCGGACAGGCGATGTTTTTATCATGATGATTTTCTCTCGTACTTTCTTATAGTGAAATTCATTCGTTCAGGTGATGCTTCATTCAGGGGCGTTTAACCAGAGACTGAGGCGGATAGGACCGTTTGGGCAGGATGGCGGCCAGCAATATCAGCGCCATTGCCAGACCGATAATCAGCATATAGATATCAGCGAGGCTCAGAATCAGCGCCTGCTTCCTGACCAGCCTGGAAAACTGCGTAATGATTTCGGTTGAAATCGCCGAGCCATCACTGTTCAGCGGTGCCAGAAAACTGCTGCCACCGCCATAAGGCTGGGAAAGCAGATAGTTCACGCCGCCAATATGATTGAGTAAAACGTTAGAATGGAACTGCTCACGATCGCTGACCATTACGCCCAGAATCGCACTTCCCGCAATACTCCCCATTCCGCGCGTTGTATTAAACATCGCGGCGGCAAACGGCCCTTCCTGCGGCTGAACGACGCTGGTTGCGCCGAGCAAAATGGGCAGCACCGCCATCGGCTGTCCGAACGCCTGCATAATCTGAATCACATAAAAGTTGTCGCGCGCCCAGACGCTGGTGATATGCGTTCCCCAGTAACAGGAAAGCCCCACCAGCCCCAGCCCGCAGGCCAGAACCCAGCGGCTGTCGACCCAGCGGAACGTCAGGAAAAACGCCACCAGCGGAGCAAGAAGCAGCTGCGGCAAACCGATCGTCAGTGCCAGCGGCCCGACCTGCACCGCACGAAATCCACCGACCTGCTGCATGAAGTTCGCGGGCAACGCCGAACCGGATAAAAACAGGAACATCAGCGCAAACAGCGTGATTAATCCGTGCGCCAGGTTATGACGTTTCAGCATCTGCAATTTGAACAGCGGCAACGGGTGATGCCATTCGTTAACCAGAAAAACGGTTAACAGCGCCAGCGAGGCAAAAAACATCACGGTAATCAGCGGCGAGTGGAACCAGTCCAGCCGTTCGCCCTGCTGAAGAACCAGCACCAGCAAAGAAATGCCGCTGCATCCCGTCACCATCCCCACAATATCCATCTGTTTCAAACGCTCGAAACGCTGTGGATCTTGCGGTAATCCGTAACCAATCAGCAGATAGCCCAGCACGCACGGCGGGATAACCTGCCAGAAGACCCATTTCCAGCCAACATAATCGGTCCAGATGGCCGCCATAGAGGTGGCAATATTCGGCCCAAATGTGGCGGTCAGCGCATACGCACTCAGCCCGTAAAGTTTGTACTGCGGCGGCATAAACCGCAGTGCCGCCGTCATCAGCAAAGGCGGCATCGCCCCGCCAAATACCCCCTGAACCGCACGCAACGTAATAAACACCGGCAGGTTTGGCGAGTACGGCAAAACAGCGGCCACCAGCAAAAAGCCCAGCGTGACGAACAGCGTGAAGCGGCGCAGCGAAAACGTCACCGCCAGCCACGGCGCAATCATCATGGCTGCTACTTCGGCCGCCTGATAGGAGCCGATCAGCCATGAACCGGGATCATTACTGATACTTAAAGCGCCACGAACATCAGCCAAAGCAATATCCGTGACACGGTCGTTCAGGCCGGAGCAAAGTGCGACGATCAATACGCCCGCTAATCCGGTGACCAGCCTCGCGCTAAACGTTGGCGGCCCGGACGTTCCGGCGCTGCTGGCGGCCGGTGCCTGTGCAATTGGCTGATTCATAATTTTGCTCATTAACTTCGCCGCTTATGTTGCGCCGAGAAGGAGAAGTCACACCTGCGCCGGGAAAGGCACCGGTAAAGTGAGTAACGTCACTTTTATTTCGATGCATTGCATCGCATCGTGATACACGCCGAAATACTATAATACGGTACAGTGTATTGCAATGTGATTAGGAATTGTTTTTCACCGGTTCAGCCATTACATTGGCAAGACGAGGTGTTGGCGGATGACACCGGATCATGAATAAGGAAAACGAATGGCGCAGGATATTCCGGCAGACGAAGAGCGCAGCGGTGGGATCCAGGTGATCTCGCGTGCGGCATCGGTGCTTAATGCACTGGGCAAACACCCTCAGGGCATGAGCCTGGGAGCCATCGCGAATGATGTCGATCTTCCCCGCTCCACGGTGCAGCGTATTGTTGCCGCGCTGGCAGAAGAAGGTCTGGTCCGTTCGGAAGGCAACGGCGGTGTTCGGCTCGGGCCGACGCTGCTGAAACTCGCCTCTACCGTACACACCGACATGATCGCCATCGCCACCCCTTTCCTTCGCCATCTGAACGAAATCACCGGGGAAACCGTGGCCATTGGCCGCGCCAGTGGCCGTCAGATTGCCAATATTCACTGTATTGTGGCGGAAAAAGAGTTACGTATTGTTCCCCGCGTTGGCCTGAATTTGCCGATTTACAGCACGTCTTCAGGTCGTGCCCTGCTGGCGCTTAAAACAGATGAGGAAGTTCGTCTTATTGTTGGAGAAGTTCTGGAACCGGCGACGAAAAATACCGTCAGCACGCTCGGCGCATTGCTCGACATCATTGCCGACGTTCGCCGCGACGGGTACTCGATTGAAACAAGCGAAACCGTGGAAGGTGTCTCCACTGTCGCGGTTGCCATCGACACGATTTTGGGCCGCTATTCGGTTTCCGTTCTGGTTCCGACTCCGCGCCTTGACGCCAAACAGGACGTGATCCGCACCGCTTTGCTTGAGTGCAAAGATGCGCTGACCAGCGAAATTGGCAAGTAACAACGAACCTTAGAAATCAGGCTGTAGAAGGAATATCAATGTTTGACGTCATTTTGTTAGCCGTAGATGGCTCCAGACAAACGAAATTCGTCGTAGATTTAAGCCGCCAGCTCGCCCGCGGCCACAATTCAACGGTGTATGTCACCTGTTGTATCGATGAGTCTTACGCACTGGAAGAAAACGGCGATACACCCGGCGAAGTCACCGATTATCCGCCTGCCGAAGAAGAGCAAAATACCGCCCGCGCCGTGGTCGGCCAGGCCCTGAAAACGCTGGCGCAAGCGGGGATTCAGGCCAAAGGCAATATCATAGTCGGTAACGCCGGAGAAGCGCTGGTAGCGGAAGCGGTGAAAAGACAGGCGTCGGTCATCGTGATGGGGCACCGGCAACTTTCGGCTTTTGGCCGCATCATGAAAGGTTCTGTCAGCGCAGAAGTTATCGCGCGGTCACCCTGCCCGGTGATGGTAGAAGTGCGGGGGAACTGATTCTTCTGCAATCCCTGCAAGTAAAAATGCAAAAAGCGCCAAATGGCGCTTTTAAAATTCGGGAAACAGGACTATTTCGTATTCATTAACCCCATCGACTTTGCCCATTCCGTGATGTGCTCACGATAGAAAAAGGCAATATCAAATTCCAGGGAGCATTCCCTTGAAGGGGTGACCGTACCTAAACACGGATATTCCTGCGGACGACATTCAAATAAAAACTCATCCATTTCTTCGTCGGTCAGCAACGTATCGCCTTCTATCTTGTCCTGATAAAAATAGGCATCCAACATCCAGAGACGGAACTCAAAATCGTTTTTAATCAGGCGCATAGCGGTAATCTCAGTAAATGACAAATAGCGCACCTGAGTAAAAAATCCTTAACACGTCAATATGATATCAGGCACGCATTGCGTTCAGGCCTTCCATTGCTGATTTCATATAACAAGAAATTAACACAACAATCACACTTAGCAAGCAGCACTTTCTCTTAAAAGTTTATCGAAGAAGTGTTTATTGTCATTCCTCACAATAATCGGCTTTTAATATAATCCCCATGAATGGTTTATATTTTAAATATTCAGTATGCGATTAATTTTGCAGGAAATTATCAGCAGAAGAGGTTTTAAAACGATTAAAAACGAAAAGGAACAGAACTGACATTGGGGATGCCTCGCATCACCACTGCCAACCCTGTTCCCACAAACTGTCGTTACTGTACTTTCGTGTTCGCTTTCTTAGCTGTTCTGTAAAACGTGATTACCAGCGGCCAGGAGGCGGGCCTTCACGCCAGTGTCCCGGAGGACCATCGTGCCAGTAGCCAGGAGGTGGGCCTTCGTGCCAGTGCTCATGATGCCAGTAGCGTGGCGGCGGTGGCGGCGCCGGTTCGTAATACACCCAATGCCCGCGACCTTCATCACGATAATGATCGTCCCACCAGCCTGGCGGACGCCAGTCACCACCGTCCCAATAATATCCACGATTATCGCGGTCACCGATATGCAGTGACAGCCCCGGCATATTAAGCCCAACCTCGACGTCTGCCTGTGCGATGGCTGGCAAAGTGAGCAAAACGGCGAGAACAAAAATCAGTTTTTTCATTGTGAACCTCACGACCTGCTTATCAGGTGATGACAAAGTACCGCCAGCTATCTTCCTGTTCTATAGGAATTTATCCCAAAAAAAACGTCCTGACGCTATCCTTACAGTTGCGTCAGAGGCAATTTTGGGAGACCGGGGTGCAACACTATGTCAGCAAAGGAGATTCAGCCGAAAATGTAGGAACAAGAATAAATGACAGATACAAAAAAACCGCCGAAGCGGTTTCCTGTTTGCTGCTTTGTTGGGCAAAATCAGATTTTGCAACCTTCGCAGTCACTTTCGTCCTGAACGGCTTCAGGCACTTCTGCTGCTTTTTCAGCCGCTTTTACTTCAGCTGTTTCAAGTGCAGCATCAATGTCAAAATCAAAAATATCGTCGCTCATTCTCATCACCTTAATTGTTCAAAATCGAATTCAGTATAAACGACAGTCCCTGCCCGGTGCCGGTTTTTTTGTGCCCTGCAGCGGCAACAATCGCCTGCTAACATCAACTGTCGAAGCCAAAGCCCATTTTATGTGCCCACTCAAACACTTGTTCTTTATAGAAAAAGCGGGGTTCGCACACACCCGGTTCTCCCGGCGTCTGAATCATCACCGCGACGCAGGGATAAGCCACCGGGCGCGCGTCAAATATAAAATCTTCCACTTCCTGATCGGCAAACTCAGAGGTTTCGCCTACCGCGCTGGCCTGGAATATTTCATCCATGATCCACTGGCGGTATTCAAATTCGTTGCTGATAAATTTCATCATTTACCCCTGTTCGGCTTTTACTTAACATGCGGTCAGAACCGGATTATTCAATGATGCAGCGCATCGCCACCGCAGCAAGGGCACATTTGGGCGCGGGAAACCGACATTGCAACGCTGCCGTCACTGTCCCACTCCACGCGTAAAGGTTTGCCATTGTCGTTTTCGGCTTTGATGAAGCGATCAAAATGTGTCGCCTGTCCGGTCATCGTTTCAGTCAGCAACAGTTCATCGCCAGCATAAATGCGCGCGGTCGCCTGTGCATCCTGTTTTTCACCGGAAGTGATTTTGTGCAGATGATGAATAGTAAGTTTGATTCGTTCCACTGTCGCTCCTGTAGCGGCTGGTATCATTTTTCGAAGGTACAATTCATTCACGAAAATGATACCCAGCCACTATTTTATCAGAGCATACAGGGTAACGTCATGGGCAGAGGCCATGTTTAACGGCGGGATTAGTGAGCTAACTGTGCTGTTCGGGTGGGATCTTGCTTTTGACTTTCCAGACGCGCCAGATCATACACATCATAAAAGTCGATGGACCCTTTATTACGTACGATCGATTCAATGCGATTTTTGACCCACAAACTCACGCTGCCGGCACTCAGGATTTCCTTAACCGCCTCACCGGATAATTCGCGGCTGAAATACCATTCGCCGTTATAGCAAACACGAAGATCTAACACGCCAATATCTTCGTAGCGGTAAACGGGTTTGATTTCAAGCAGCAGCATCGCCGACATAAACAGTAAAAATGCGGTGAAGCCGATAAACCAACCGATGCCCATGTACGGTGAAACATACATCACCGCGCCGACGGCGATATAGCCGACCAGCATCGCCAGGCACAGCCACGGATGGTTCACGAAGAACTCCCCGTTGATGCGTGCCTTTCCGTCGCGCCCTTCCTGACGGTTGATTCGATCTATTTCACTGTTTAATACATTTTTGATTACGTCCATCTCATAACCTCACTGCGTGACGACTATAATGCAATCTGATTACATAATTTTATCACGACAACTGTTATAGCGCGTAGAGCAGTTACCGTTCCTAAAACGGTAAACTGTTATAGATAATTTTGGCATTGACGTTTTACCCACATGGAAACCATCCAATTTGTGTCAGATAAAAGGAGATCATCGTGGCATTATCAATCGTAGAAAGACCGGCCAAAAAGCTGGTGAGCTACCGGGTTGTCGGTCCTTATCAGGAGTCAATCCACAGCGGCTTTCAGCAACTGACCAAATGGGTTGCGCGCCATCATCAGCCGCATACTGAATGGCTGACCTGGTTTCATGATAACCCAGATACCACGCCTGGAGAGGCTTTGCGGGCCGATCCCTCCGTCTGCGTCGCCGATAATTTTATTCTGGATGAAGCAGAAGGCCTGTCGCTGCAAACGTTACCGGGAGGCACTTATGCGGCCTATCACACCACCATTGCCGACGGTAATTTTGAGAAAGCCTGGCGCGATTTTTATGCACAATTGCTGACCAGCACGCACTACCGGCCGGACGGAAAAGCCTGTTTCGAGCACTACCTCAGCGATGGTTCGAAAAGTGGCATCTGGGAAGTTGTACTTTATCAGTCTGTGGAGAAAATTCCCGCTATCCGCTAAAAGTCTCAGACCAGAAGCGGAATGTCAGACTGGTTGCAAAAATCGAGATAAGCCCGCGGTGGCTCAGCGTTGCTGACCAGTACATTGAATCGGGCAAGAGGTGCGATTGCCGCCGGTCGCACCTGATCAAACTTCGTGCTGTCTGCCACCAGAATGCTTTGCGCAGAACGCTCCATCGCCTGATGCTTCATCAGCAATTCATCAAAATTGTAACAGGTCACGCCGTGCTCGATACTGACGCCGGCCGCCGAAATAAAGGCTTTGGCCGGGCGGATATAATCCAGTTCGCTGCTGCGCCCTAAGGGCGTGAAAATACTGTTGCTGGATTTGAACGCGCCACCACACAAAATCACGTCACAGTGAGGCTTTTCCTGCAATGCCAGAAAGGTATTAAGCGAATAGCAGATGGCCGTAAAGGTGAGAGTTTCAGGAATGCTTTCAATAACATAAGGCATGGTTGTGCCGCAATCAAAAAACACCGTGTCATTCGTCTGAATCAGCCCCGCAGCGCGTGAGGCAAGCTGCTTTTTCTCCGCAACCTGACGCATTTTCTGCTCGCTGACAAAGTAATGCGTCGCCGGATTATTCTTCGGATCCTTTACAATGTAGCCGCCCAGTAAAATTACCGGCGCAGGTTCCGCGTTAAGGTCACGGCGAATCGTCATTTCGGAAACATTAAGCAGTAAAGACGCTTCTTTCAGATGAATTTTGTCGGTCTTTTTTAATGCCAGCAGCAGCCGCTGGATCCTGTCTTCACGCTTATTTTCCATGGTGTTATCTCACGCCTTTCCCGTTCGCAGCCGCTCACTATACCTTTGCCGCACAACCACCGCAAACCCGCCAGGAGCCTGAGCTTACTGCAATTGCCGTTTCGTCAGATACCCGCCAGAAACAGCACTGGTAGAGCGAACCCTTAATGCGTTGGTGGGAAGGAAGGAGGAAGGAATATGGCGGCCATCGATAGGAAACTTTTCACCGCCCATCAGCAGCTTGTGCGCTCTCTACACGTAGTTGGCGCTGAAATCCACTGATAATTAAATTATCGTTAAGTAACTGCCGCCTTTTTGTGCTAGACTACTGGCCGCTCTAAGTAAAACCGGAGGTTTTATGAGTTCCCCTGTTGTAAGCGCTCAAGACGAGTGTCCGTTGTGCCAAAGCACGAATAAGACGTCGGTAAATATGTCGGCGAAAATTGTCACTGTGACCTGCACTTCATGTGGCCGTTACAGTATCTTCCGAAAAACTATGGAAGAAATTTCTATAGACAGGAAGAAACGCGTTGCCCTGCAGGCGTTCTTCACCAGTCAGCCTAACTACCATCTGCCTTTATCTATCAGGGCACTGAGCAACACTGAATCACCGGGTGAATTTTAACCCTAAAAACGCCCCTCGGGGCTGTTTTATTTCCCTTCTCTGCACTTACTCCCCTGCACGCCACATGAAAAATCATCATTGCGAATTCTTGTGGCTTGCTGAATTTCAGACATAAAAAAACCACCCGAAGGTGGCTATAACGACATTACTACTTTATTGCTTTTGATTATTCAGCTAATTTCCCATGGTACCCGGGACGAGACTTGAACTCGTACAGCCTAAGGCCGAGGGATTTTAAATCCCTTGTGTCTACCGATTCCACCACCCGGGCTCCGGGAAAATTGGAGGCGCGTTCCGGAGTCGAACCGGACTAGGCGGATTTGCAATCCGCTACATAACCGCTTTGTTAACGCGCCTTAAATCTTACTACTTGTCTTGCACTTAAACCAATTCGCGAACCAGTTTAATAAAATTTGGAGCGGGAAACGAGACTCGAACTCGCGACCCCGACCTTGGCAAGGTCGTGCTCTACCAACTGAGCTATTCCCGCTTTAATCAGAACGTACTGATTTTTTTAACTATCTTCTGGCGCATAACTGGCTGCCTTCCGATGCGTTGCATTCTACTGACCTGACGGATTGAGTCAATAAAATTATCAGGTTCATGCGATCGTTTGACGTTTTTTACGTCAGTTTGATCAGGGTTCCAGCAAATCGTGACGCGCAGCGTTCAAATACTGGAACATTGACCAGAAAGTCAGCACCGCCGCAATGTAAAGCGCCACCACACCGACACCCACCACAATGTTATCAGGACGCCATAATAATGCGACCAGGGACAGCATTTGCGCCGTTGTCTTCACTTTACCAATCCAGGACACCGCAACACTGCTTCGTTTTCCGATTTCCGCCATCCACTCACGCAACGCAGAAATGATAATTTCGCGGGCAATCATCGTCGCCGCAGGCAACGTAATCCACCATGAATGGAAATATTCAGCGACCAGCACCAGCGCAATGGCCACCAAAACTTTGTCTGCGACCGGATCCAGAAATGCACCAAAGCGCGTTGTTTGCTTCAGGCGACGGGCAAGATAACCATCAAACCAGTCAGTCACTGCAGCAAAAACGAAAATCAATGCGCAAACCATGGGTGCCCATGGATAAGGCAGATAGAAGGCCAGCACAAAGAACGGTATCAGGACAACGCGGAACAGGGTAAGGCACGTAGGTATATTCAATTGCATAGCGAAGGTAACTGTTTGTCCGGTGTGGATATTATGAGTATGTTGCTACATTGCCTTTAGTGTTTCAACGCATTATGAATCTTTTCTGCCAATGCGTTTGAAATACCCGGCACCTGTGCAATTTCCTCTACGCTGGCATTCAGTAATGGCTGAATGCCTCCCATGTATTTCAGTAAAACCTGACGCCGTTTTGGCCCGACGCCTTCAATTTCTTCCAGGGCACTGGTCGTACGCACTTTAGCGCGACGCTGGCGGTGGCCGGTGATCGCATGATTGTGCGAATCATCGCGAATATGTTGAATCACATGCAATGCCGGAGAATCCGCTGGCAGCGCAATCCCCTCACCTTCAGGCACAAAAAACAGCGTTTCCAGCCCGGCTTTGCGGTCAGCACCTTTTGCGATACCAATCAGCAGCGGTTTAGATTTATCCCACTCAACATTCAGCGAGTCAAAAACATCGCGTGCCATACCGAGCTGACCTTTCCCGCCATCGATAAAAATGACATCGGGAATTTTCTTTTCATCGAGCGCCTTACTATAACGGCGGTTCAGCACCTGAGCCATCGCCGCATAATCATCGCCAGGCGTAATACCGGTGATGTTGTAGCGGCGGTATTCCGAGCGCACGGGGCCGTTGCCGTCGAAAACCACGCACGAAGCGACCGTTTGCTCGCCCATAGTATGGCTGATGTCGAAGCATTCCATGCGGTTAATTTCAGCAAGATGGAGTGTTTTTGCCAATTCTGCCAGACGCTGATGGATTGTAGATTGCTGCGCAAGCTTCGTTGTCAGGGCGGTGGATGCGTTGGTGCGCGCCAGTTTCAGATAACGCGCACGGTCACCGCGAGGTTTGCTCTGAATCTGGACCTTGCGTCCAGCCATTTCACTCAGCGATTCCGCCAGCAGATCTTTTTCTGGCAGGCTGAAATCGAGCAAAATTTCGCCGGGAAGCGTGCGCATCTGGCTACCCTGCAAATAGAATTGCCCGACAAACGTCTGAACGACTTCGCCCAGATCGGTTCCGCCCGGCACTTTCGGGTAATAGCTGCGGCTGCCGAGCACTTTGCCCTGGCGGATAAACAGCACGTGCAGACAGGCCATCCCGGATTCAAAGGCGACGCCGATGACGTCCAGATCTTCGCTGTTGCCCGAAACAAACTGACGCTCAGTGACGCGGCGAACGGCCTGAATCTGATCGCGGATCCGTCCGGCATCTTCAAAGCGTAAATCTTTGCTGGCTTCTTCCATGCGGTTAACCAGCTGTGTGACAACTTGCTGGTCTTTGCCCGACAGGAACAGGCGCACGTAATCCACCTGATCGTTGTATTCCTGATCGCTGACCAGCCCTTTGACGCACGGCCCCAGACAGCGGCCAATCTGATATTGCAGACACGGGCGTGAGCGGTTGCTGTAAACGCTGTTTTCGCACTGACGGATAGGGAAAAGTTTTTGCAACAGCGCCAGCGTTTCACGGACAGCGTAAGAATTGGGGAAAGGCCCGAAATATTCGCCTTTCGCATGCTTCGCGCCACGGTGAACGGTAATTCTCGGATGGTTGTCCGCGCTGAGGAAGATCAGCGGGTACGACTTATCATCGCGCAGCAAAACGTTATAGCGCGGCTGATACAGTTTGATGTAGTTGTGTTCGAGCAACAGCGCTTCTGTTTCCGTATGCGTCACGGTGACATCGATTTGTGCGATATTCTTGACCAGCGTTTCCGTTTTACGGCTGGAAATCTGGACGCGAAAATAGCTGGAAAGACGTTTTTTAAGGTCTTTGGCTTTACCTACATAGATTACGGTGCCACTGGCGTCATACATCCTGTAGACGCCCGGCTGGCTGGTGACCGTTTTCAGAAAGGCTTTAGGGTCGAAACGCTCATCACTCACTGCCTGATAAAGTCTCCGCGTTGAACAAGCCATGTCGGATGGCCAAATGGGTTAACTCAACATCGCCGCTGATATTTAGTTTACTAAACATCCTATAACGATAACTGTTAACGGTCTTCGGACTCAAGTTCAGCTGTTCTGAAATTTCATTCACCTTTTGCCCTTTGGTAATCATAAGCATGATCTGTAACTCACGCTCCGATAAGGAATCAAACGGTGTTTCAGATTGGGGTTCAATCTGGCTGAGTGCCATTTGTTGAGCGATGTCAGACGCAATATAACGCTGCCCCGAATCAACCAGGCGGATAGCATTCACCACTTCCTGTGGCGCTGCCCCTTTACTCAGATAGCCCGAAGCCCCGGCCTGCATCACTTTGGCCGGTAACGGATTTTCGGTATAAATCGTCAGGATGATTATCTTGATGTCAGGCGAAAAACGAATGATTTTCTTCGTCGCTTCTAACCCGCCGATACCCGGCATATTCATATCCATCAGGACAATATCAACATCGTTGGCGCGACACCATTTGACGGCGTCTTCACCGCACTGCACTTCACCAACGACTTTGATGCCTTTGATATCTTCAAGAATGCGTCGTATCCCTGCGCGCACCAGTTCATGGTCATCAACAAGAAGAACGCTAATCAAAGAGAATTCTCCAAAAAATAAGGGCGACACACCGTCATGTTCTTAAAGCCCGTCTTAACGTAATCATGCACGCTGAACATTAATAGTGTTCTCAGACCGCTTATAAACGAAGAGGAGGTGGCAATTAGAGGCCAGCATTAACAAACTCGCCCCACTACCGCTCATCGGCAGTGTTTTAATCAGGAAGACAAAAAGCATTATTATAGCCCACGTATTTTACTCTATCACGCGGCCCTGACCAAGGAATGTCTGAAAAAAACTACTTTGCTGAATGTAAATGAGAAGTGCCATCACCTGTATTAATAATTCATTAAAAAAACCTGTGTAATCAACAGAAAAGGCGGGTAAGAGGTCCGATCTTTTCAACAGAACAAAAATAATAACACCGGAACTTTCAGGCTTAAAACAGGCATTTTCTTAGACTGGCTATTTATCCGCCAACACGTTCCTTTCATATATCTATGATATACCCGATTATTATTTTGGATCGCACGAATTGCTGATGGCTTATATGAATAAGTCTGCACATCCGGATGAAAGGTTCTCAGCTTACTATTATGTTTAGTATTCTTTACGACAGCCCGAATACTTTGTATGAATAATCCTATTCTGCCGTTTTTACGGCAACAGGTCGGCGCTGCACTAAAACGTGCCAACTATGCTAAAATGCTGCCACTTTTCACCCGTCAATCCGGGTGGGTTCTTTTTTGCCCTGTTCTTTTTACCGTACAGAATTCGGCGTGCTGCGCGGCAGCCTGTCTGAGGAGATTTAAATAATGAGTAATTGCGATTTTACGACTGAAGCAAACGTTCAAACACTGGCGACCGAAGTGGCCTGCCTGAAAGCCACTCTGACCCTGATTTTGAAGGCAATTGGTCAGGCTGATGCAGGTAAAGTCATGCTGAATATGGAACGTTTTGTCGCGCAGATGGAAGACGAACAACAGGCTGAAGTCTTCAAAAACTCCCTGCAACAAATCAAGTTCGCTTACCGCCAGTAAGAACATTTCGGAGCCTGCCGCCCGGCGGGTTCCGCGCTTTCCCCGCACGACCTCCCGATTTTCGCCCTGAATTCTGCCACACTTAAATTCTGCTATAATAATGCCCTGTATTCACATCATCAGGACAACCGCTATGAGCGAAAATAATAAAGAAAACAAAAGCAAGGCAGACGAAGTCCATGTCAGCGACGGGCTGGCTGAGCTGATTGAAGCCGCCGAACTGCTGACGGAAGAAGAAATCGAAAAAGCAGCGGAGCAGGCCAAAAAGGCCGTCGAAGACGCCAAGAATCAGAAACATCACTGATCAATGCACCGCAATTTCCTTGCACCTCATCAGGCCATCGCGCCGCTGGCTATTGATTATCAGCACGGCGACAGCGAAGCCGCACACAGTCACAGCTGTTCTCAACTGATTCACACATTATCTGGCGTTGTGGAAGTTCACACCGCGCTCGGCACCTGGATGGTACCGCCCGGTCGCGGCGTCTGGCTGCCCGCAAACGTGGAACACAGTCTGCGTTTTATCGGCGGCGTAAAAGCCCGCACCTTATTTGTCGATCCCCTCGCCCGTGCCGATTTACCCGCACAGTGTCAGGTGGTCCAGATTTCTCCCCTGCTCCGCGAACTGATACTGACGTCTCTGACGATCCCGCCTGACTACTTGCCCGGCGGCCGTGATGAACGGATTATGGAATTGCTGCTCGATGAACTTCGGTTGCTGCCGACGCTGCCGCTTCATCTGCCGGAGCCTAAAGAGCCGGAGTTACTGGTACTCTGCCAGCAAATCCGTGCTGATCTGTGCGCGTCCTGGGAACTTGAGGATGTGGCTCAGCGCCTGGATATCAGCAGCCGGACGCTTTCGCGCCGGTTTCAGCGCGAAACCGGATTGCGGTTCAGTGACTGGGTCAGACAGGCGAAATTACTCGACGCGATTAATCAGCTGGCGGCGGGGCTTTCGGTGATTGATGTCGCGCTGGCACTCGGCTACGACAGCCCGAGTGCTTTCAGCGCAATGTTCCGCCGTTCCCTTGGCGTTTCACCCAGCGAATATTTTAGTCAGACAGAATCCCGCCTGCCGCATTAAACAGCGCCTGCACGGAAGCGCCGGACACATCGCTGTCGATGCCCACGCCGTAGCAGGTTTCACCGAAACGCCCCTGACAGCTCACATACGCGACTGCACGACTGTGGCTCTGATGCCCTAACGTGTGCTCGTGGTAATCGCCAATTTCCAGTTCCACGTCAAAACTGCGACGCAAGGCATCGGCCGCGCCGGACAACAGCCCGTTGCCGCTGCCGGAAATCTGCTGTTCCTCGTTGCGGTAGCGGATGCGCGCACTAAAATGACAGACGTTTTGCTCATCGCTGCGGATATCGTAGCTCAGCAGTTTCACCACCGGTTCATCCGTCAGCCCGTAACGCGCACGGAACAGCCGCCAGATATCGCTGGTGCTCATTTCCTTGCCATGCGTATCGGTTTCGCGCTGCACGGCTTTGCTGAAATCTATCTGCAAACCGCGCGGCAGTTTCAGCCCGTGATTCTGTTCCAGCAACCAGGCCGCGCCGCTTTTACCCGACTGACTGTTCACACGGATCACCGCCTCGTAACTGCACCCGACATCGGCAGGATCAAGCGGCAGATAAGGCACACGCCAGACGTCGCTTTCTGCGGTTTTCTGCGCTGCAAAACCTTTCTTGATGGCATCCTGATGCGAACCTGAGAACGCGGTAAACACCAGTTCACCGGCATAAGGATGGCGCGGATGTACCGGCAGCTGATTACATTCCTCGACGGCTTCAACAATTGCCTGCAAATTACTGAAATCCAGCGCCGGGTTTACGCCCTGCGTATAGAGATTCAGCGCCAGCGTCACGATATCCACATTCCCGGTACGTTCGCCGTTTCCGAACAGACAACCTTCGACGCGATCGGCTCCCGCCAGCATCCCCAGCTCGGCACACGCCACGCCGGTTCCACGGTCATTATGCGGATGCACGCTGACGGAAACCTGCGAACGGCGGCTGAAATGACGGCAAAACCATTCAATCTGATCGGCGTAAATATTTGGGGTGCTGACTTCAACGGTCGCCGGTAAGTTGATAATCATCGGGCGCGCAACGCCGGGTTCCCAGACATTCGCCACCGCTTCGCACACTTCAAGTGAAAACTCCAGTTCGGTAAAACAAAACGTTTCCGGAGAATATTCGAACGTCCATTGCGTTTGTGAATATTGTTCGCACAACTGGCGAATCTGCTGCGCACCGCGAACGGCCAGCTCACGGGTGGCGGCCTTATCCTGATTGAAGACCACTTCGCGAAAAACCGGCGCGGTGGCGTTATATAAATGCACGATGGCGCGCGGCACATCTTTAAGCGCTTCAAAAGTACGGGCAATCAGATCCGGACGCGACGGCGTCAGCACCTGAATCACCACATCGTCGGGGATCAGTTTGTCTTCAATCAACCCGCGTACAAAATCAAAATCGGTTTGCGACGCTGAAGGAAACGCCACTTCAATTTGCTTAAAACCACAGCGCACCAGCAGGTCAAAAAACTGACGCTTACGGGCATTATCCATGGGTTCCGCCAGCGCCTGATTTCCGTCACGCAGATCACTTGAACACCATTGCGGCGCTTTATCGAGTGTATTCCCCGGCCACTGGCGATCCGGCAAATTCACCGGGGGGAATGGACGATATTTTTGTGACGGGTCGTTTAACATACGGTTCTCCAGAGGAATAAAGTGAGCTGCATTGCTTGATGAATTCCATGGTACGCAAACGATATCTTTCTGCGCCTTGCTAACTGACAGCAACCCTCGCAAAACGGACAAAAAGAAAATGATAAATGAATCAGAGTCACGCTATAGTGCATAACTAAACGCGTCCAGATCGGCGATCCGAGGTCGTACAGAATGAAAAGGGTTCTGAATCCAAACGAAAAGAAACGGCTTGCGGCGCTGCAAAAACTCAAGATTGCGGACAGTAATCCGGATGAAGTACTTGATCTGATTACCCGGCTGACGCAGCAAATTTTCGATATTCCTATTTGCATCATTACTCTGGTTGACCAACATCGTCAGTGGTTTAAATCCAAAACCCCTACGGCGACACAGTACACTGCACGTGATATTGCTTTTTGCGACTACACCATCCGGTCTTCGTCGGTTATGGTCGTGAACGATGCGACACGGGATCAGCGTTTTAATGAGAATCCGCTGGTCACAGCAGACGAAGGAATGCGCTTCTATGCCGGTGCCCCGCTTATTACGCGTGATGGTTTTGCGATCGGCAGCCTGTGTCTGGCAGACAAACAGCCGAGAGATTTTTCCGTACAGGAAGTGGAAATGCTCTCAGATCTCGCCGCTATCGTCATTGATATTATCGAGTCACGCAGCTCAATGAGCTTTACGGATATCGTTACGCGCCTGCCAAACCGCCAGCGGCTGATGGAAGACATCTCGCAGCTCATCAAAACGCCGGATAACACGTCTTATCTGCTGATCCTGATTGATACGCTCGACACGCTTTATGCCTACGACATCGGGCGCTCAATTGGTATTCCGAAAGTCGAAAACATTCTGAAAGACGTCGGGGCGTTTCTGCGCAGCGAACTCAATGAAAATGACAAAGTTTACAGCCTGATGCTCGGGCGCTTTGCGCTGATCAAACGGCTCGATGAACAGCAGGAAATTTTCAATCAGCTGGAAATTGCCGCCACGAAAATCCAGCGCAGCATTACCAGCGATATTCCGATCAACGTCCGGCTGCACGCGGGCTATACCGTCTTTTCGTCAACGTCATCCTGCGCGGAAACCACCCTGCGTCAGGGGATGTCGTCACTGCATGACGCCATCAGCAACAACCAGCTGGTGATGCCGTATCAGCGGGAATCGGACGTTATTCAGCTGCGTGCATTCAATTTGCTGAATGACCTGATGGCGACCGTCGCGTCCTGTGAAGATTTTCATCTGGTTTATCAGCCGAAAATTCGTCTGGCCGACAAAAAATTCCAGGGTGTGGAAGCGCTGATCCGCTGGCAACACCCGACGCTGGGGATCATTTCCCCGTCAGAATTTATTCCTCTGGCAGAAAAAACGCCGCTGATTACGCCGCTGACCAACTGGGTGATCACCCAGGCCGTGATGCAGATTGCTGAATGGCAAAAACGCGGCGCGCAGATTCAGGTTTCCATCAACCTGACGGCCAATAATCTGGTGGAACAGGATTTGGTTCAGCGTATTCATACCGCACTGATCCTGCATCAGGTTTCCCCGTCGATGCTGGAAATTGAGTGTCTGGAAACCCAGACCCTGGCGAATAACCCGCACGCCGTCGCGTCGCTGGATGCGCTGAGAAGAATGGGTATCAGCATTGCGCTGGACGATTTTGGCTCCGGCTACAGCAACCTGAATTATCTGCAAAAAATTCCGGCGGATACGCTGAAGCTGGATCAGTCCCTGATTCAGGGCATCAGCAATGACAGCAAAAGCAAAGTGATCGTTAAATCGATGATTGAAATGGCGCACGCACTGAGCTATCAGGTCGTTGCTGAAGGGGTTGAGGACAACGACACCCTGCTGTGTCTGGAAGAACTGCGTTGTGATTCCGTGCAGGGCTTCTACTTTTCCCGTCCGCTGCATCACGATCAGATACTGGAATGGTCTAAACCGTACACCTGATCCTTATCCGCACAGAGTTTGTGTAAAAACAGCCATAAAAAAACCCGCTTCGACGCGGGTTTTTCATTTCTGTCATTCGCCCGTTTTAGGCCGGATGTTGTAGGTTCCGAAGAAACTGCGATCCGTTTCCAGACTGACCGGTTTACCGTTCGCATCCACGGTAATCGAACCGGTGGTTTTGGTCAGCGCGCAGGCAAGACGAACCTCGAAAGTGCGGATACCGTTTGGCACATTTAAATCGACATACTGATTAAAGTGCAGCGAGGCGATGGTCTTACCATCCAGGATCACGATCAGCGGACAGGTCTTTTCAAAAGGTATCACCGACCACTGTTCGATGCGGTGCAATCTGACGTGCGTCTGCCCCGCCGGCGGCGTGGTGCTGGCATTGGCGAACGACGACTTGACCTGAAGTGTCGGCTCGTAAGGATTAGCTGCGCACCCGGCTAAAAGTAAAGCAGCCAAAGCCACCAGTGTTTTTTTCATCGTTATCTCCCTGAGTTTATGCCCGAATAATAGCAGCGTGCGCGCATTTGTCCGACTCTTTTTAGGAGAGATTTACAGGCACGACAAGACAGAAGCACGGCTCAGAAGATAAAACAAAAGTGCCCGCAAAAGGCCCTGATACCCAATAAACCCGTAATTCCCCCAGGCGGAAACTGAATATTCTGAATCAATCATCCAAACCTCTCCGATTGAAAATCTATTTCCCGCCCGGAATTCAAATTCAACCACATTAAAACTAATTCGAACTCACTGAATAAACTAAAGACAAGACATGACTTTTTATTCCCGGAATCAGAACGGAATAATTATACAGACGAATGAGGAAGACAGAGCAGAAGGAAAACGAGAGACAAAATTGCGAAGGGGAAAATACAACAGACTGATTACTAAGATGTTGGTGGGTCGTGGCGGGTTCGAACCGCCGACCAATTGATTAAGAGTCAACTGCTCTACCGACTGAGCTAACGACCCAACGGGACGGATTATTCTCCTCTCAACGGATGATGTCAAACGCTTATCCCTGTTTTTTTTCAGTCTTTTTCAGGATTATTTGTGAAGCCCATCACAGTGAAAAACGGTATTATTCCCGTCGCTGTCACTGACATTTGATTAATTAACACTCAGTTATCCGCAATGTAAAAAATACGATACATTTTTTTCAGCGGCATTTTTCATGCCAGTTATAATAAATGCGCAGTTAACATTACTATTACACCGGTCATCCCGGCTGTCGTTCCAGATGGGGGACAAAAGAGCCTTTGAGAGCTCAGTTTACTGACATAAATAAATGCGATATGGCGGAGTTCATACGCAGAAAGCAAAAACAGGAATCAATACAACATGCAAGAAGAGTCAAAAATCCTCGCACAGTCAGAGGAAGAGAACGCAGAAGGTCTGCGGCGAAACCTCTCTAACCGCCATATTCAGCTTATCGCTATCGGCGGTGCCATCGGTACCGGCCTGTTTATGGGCTCCGGAAAAACCATCAGCCTCGCCGGTCCTTCCATCATCTTCGTGTATATGATCATCGGCTTTATGCTGTTTTTCGTGATGCGCGCGATGGGCGAATTACTGCTTTCCAATCTTGAATACAAATCTTTCAGTGACTTCGCCGCCGACCTTCTCGGTCCATGGGCCGGATATTTCACCGGCTGGACCTACTGGTTCTGCTGGGTCGTCACCGGCATCGCCGACGTCGTCGCCATCACCGCCTACGCGCAGTTCTGGTTCCCCGGCCTCTCGCAATGGATCGCCTCCTTGCTCTGCGTTCTGGTTCTCCTCAGCCTGAACCTGGCCACCGTCAAAATGTTTGGTGAGATGGAATTCTGGTTTGCGATGATCAAAATCGTCGCCATTGTCGGGCTGATCATTGCCGGGCTGGTGATGGTTCTGACGCATTTCCAGACGCCAACCGGCACCGTCGCTTCTTTCAGTAACCTGTGGAACGATGGCGGATTCTTCCCGAAAGGCGTCAGCGGATTCTTCGCCGGTTTCCAGATTGCGGTCTTCGCCTTTGTCGGGATTGAACTGGTGGGCACAACCGCTGCCGAGACTAAAGATCCGCAGAAATCGCTGCCACGCGCCATCAACGCAATACCGCTGCGCATCATCATGTTCTACGTTTTCTCGCTGATCATGATTATGTCGGTCACGCCGTGGAGCCACGTTGTCGCGGATAAAAGCCCGTTTGTTGAGCTGTTTGTTCTGGCCGGTCTGCCCGCTGCGGCGAGCATCATCAACTTTGTCGTGCTGACGTCTGCCGCCTCTTCCGCCAACAGCGGCGTGTTCTCCACCAGCCGTATGCTGTTTGGTCTGGCTCAGGAAGGCAACGCGCCGAAAGCGTTCGGCAAACTCTCCTCCCGCGCCGTACCGTCTAACGGGCTGACCTTCTCCTGTATCTGCCTGCTCGGCGGTGTGGTGCTGATTTACCTGATCCCGAACGTGATGACGGTCTTCACGCTGGTCACCACCGTCTCTGCGATTCTGTTTATGTTCGTCTGGACCATCATCCTCTGTTCGTATCTGGTCTACCGTCGTAAACGTCCGCAACTGCACGAAGCGTCCATCTACAAAATGCCGCTCGGTAAAATCATGTGCTGGGTATGCATGGCATTCTTCGCCTTCGTGCTGGTACTCCTGACGTTGCAGGATGACACCCGCCAGGCACTGATGGTTACGCCGCTGTGGTTTGTGGTGCTGGGCATTGGCTACTGGCTGAGAAGCAGAAGCCGCGCTTAACCGAGTCAGAAATATAGCAAAGGAGCCTTTCCGGCTCCTTTGTCTTTACTACTCCACATCCAGCGCCGACCTGAACTGCCGCCACATCTTCACCGCTGACGGTCTGGCCGAGGCCACTTTGACCGGCAATTCAGGCGGTTCTCCGGCTTTCATCTCTCCGAGATCAAACACAAAGGTATAATCCGGTTCCTGACCCATGCGTAAATCGCTGACCAGAATGTGTCCGCCCTGCTCTTTCACACTGAAAAATCCGTGGCTGAACCACGCGACGCGGGCGAGAAATGCGTTGTCTTTATGCGCTTCGTACAGCGCTTCTCCGCGCGGATAAAAGCGGAAACGGATCGGGGAATCCGGGTGCAGCAGCGATGTAAAACCCTCGCCGTAGCTGTTTTTATTCATCACCACCACGCGCCACACCAGCGAGTTGAGCGGCGTCGGCGTCACCAGAACCTGCGTGCTTTCGATATTCTGCCGCTGCAACTCTTCACTGACGTGCACCGTCACCTCATGCTGCTCGATGACCGTGCAGATAAGATACAAACAGCTCACGCCCAGCAGCACGTTGTTCCACATGATCCCGCGCTGTTGCTCGCGGTACAGCGCCAGCCCGACGCCGATGATCAGCGGCAGGGTATACAGCGGATCGACGATGAAAATGCTGCCGACCGCAAACGGATAATGCGTAAAAGGAATGCCCAGCTGCGTGCCGTAAACCGTCATTAAATCGAGCAGCGGATGCGTGATCAGCGCCAGCCAGACCGTGCCGCACCAGCGTCTGAAATATTGCCCGGCGCTGAAAATTTTCGCCATCATCCAGGCGAGCAGCGGCGAAATCAGCGTGAGATACAACAACGCATGCGTCTGCGTGCGGTGCTGCGTCATATTGCTGATGGCGTCGCCGTGATCGTAAAAGACATCCAGATCCGGCAACGTTCCGCAGACCGCGCCCGCCAGCGCGGATTTCCACACCGGCGTCCGCTTGCCCATCACCGCGATACCGACGGCAGCGCCCAAGACTAATTGTGAAACCGAATCCATCCTGACCTCTTCAAGCCCGAAGCTGTATGCCTTCGGTAATAATGCGCTGCACGTTGCTCACGGTCAGTTCGAAAAACTCAGGATCGTTGAGCGTTTTGCCGGTAATGGCTTCAACCTGCACGCCAAAATCGGCGTAATGCTGCGTGGTTGCCCACAGCATAAAAATCAGCTGCATCGGATCAACCGGCGCAATTAATTCATCTTTTATCCAGCCGCGGATCACATCCGATTTATCTTCCACCAGCGTTTTCAGGCTGCCGCCGAGTTCCTGTTTCAGCAGCGGCGCGCCCTGCACCATCTCCAGACAAAACAGTCGCGACGCCTGCGGATGATCGCGGGAAACACAGAGTTTCAGGCGGATATAGTCGCGTATCGCTTCCAGCGGATGTTGATCCCGTTGCAGCGCTTTCAGCGGGGCCAGCCAGATATCCAGCAGGCCTTTCAGCACGGCAATATACAGATCTTCTTTCGACGGGAAGTAATACAGCAGATTGGTTTTCGAGACGTCGGCGCGCTCGGCGACCTGATCCAGGCTGGTGCCGTGAATGCCGTACAGCGAGAAAAATTCCAGCGCGGCGGCCATGATATTGCCACGTTTGGCGGCGACCGCCCGCGAGCGGCGCGTCGGTGCTTTCACCCCGGCTTTGCGGGATGTACTTTCCCCGGCGGCGGGCTGAGGAGGTTCGACCAATGGCTTCACAAGGATTTCCTGAGACAAACAGCAAGGATGAAATCATAACAAATAGGGATAAATGCGACTATCGCTATAAGTCAGGCCAATTAAACAACAAATTAATAACCATAATAATTGTGTTGTTTAACAAAAATGCACCATTTGCGGACATTCCTGCCTGATTAACGTGCAGTTTGTTTTGACCAAATGGTCTGAAACAGACCGCTTGCTCCACCAGTAACTAAAATATTTTATTAACCTGCTGATAATCATCACATTTAAAAAAGTGGCACTGCCTTTGCAATACTCACCCCGTTAGGAAATTTCAGCACGGTGCAATTCGGAACCCGCAGGACGCACTCAAGCCGCGCAGAGATTTTCGCAAGCCCTTGTATTGAAAAATGAATCTTCAACTGAGGTGAGCTATGAAAATCGGTGTCTTTATTCCTATCGGCAACAACGGCTGGTTAATTTCTGAAACCGCGCCACAGTACAAACCAACTTTTGAACTGAACAAAACCATCGTGCAGAAGGCGGAGCATTATCATTTCGACTTTGCGCTGTCGATGATCAAACTGCGCGGCTTCGGCGGTAAAACCGAATTCTGGGAACACAACATGGAGTCGTTCACGCTGATGGCGGGCCTTGCCGCCGTGACCTCCCGCATCCAGCTCTACGCCACCGCCGCCACGCTGGTGATGCCACCGGCGATTGTTGCGCGCATGGCTGCCACCATTGATTCCATCTCCAATGGCCGTTTCGGCGTGAACGTCGTCACCGGCTGGCAGAAACCGGAATACGAACAAATGGGCATGTGGCCGGGCGACGACTATTTCAGCCGCCGTTATGACTATCTGACCGAATATGTCAGCGTCCTGCGCGACCTGTGGGGCACCGGCCACTGCACGCTCGACGGCGAATTCTTCAAGATGGACGACTGCCGCGTGAGCCCGCGCCCGCAGTCTGAAATGAAAGTGATCTGCGCCGGACAAAGCGACGCAGGCATGGCGTTCTCTGCTAAACACGCCGATTTCAACTTCTGCTTTGGCAAAGGCGTTAACACGCCGACCGCGTTTGCGCCGACCGCTGCACGCATGAAAACGGCGGCGCAAGCCGAAGGCCGCGACGTCTCCTCTTACGTGCTTTTTATGGTCATCGCGGATGAAACCGACGCCGCCGCCCGCGCCAAATGGGAACTGTACAAAGACGGTGCCGATGCCGAAGCGCTGGCGTGGCTTACCGACCAGAGCAGCAAAGATACCAAATCCGGTGCCGACACCAATGTCCGCCAGATGGCCGACCCCACGTCGGCGGTCAATATCAACATGGGCACGCTGGTCGGTTCCTACGCCAGCGTCGCCAGAATGCTTGATGAAATCGACACCGTGCCGGGCGCAGGCGGCGTCCTGCTGACCTTCGACGATTTCGTAGAAGGCATCGAAAACTTTGGCCGTTTCATCCAGCCATTAATGAAAACCCGCCAGCACATCGCAACAGAACAGAAAGAGGTGGCCTGATGACGTTGTTTGAGAAACCGAAAGCGGTTGAAGATCTGAACGTGGTTCGCCGCGAACCGAAGAACAGCGGTGAGGAAACCATTCTCACGGCCCGTCCGGAAGCCATTGCGTTTACACCGCAGCAAACGGCGCTGATTGTGGTGGATATGCAGAATGCGTACGCCTCGCAGGGCGGTTATCTGGATTTGGCCGGTTTTGACGTCTCCGCGACCGCGCCGGTGATCGCCAACATCAAAGTGGCCATTGCCGCCGCGCGCGCCGCAGGCATCAAAGTGATCTTCTTCCAGAACGGCTGGGACAATCAGTACGTCGAAGCCGGTGGCGCAGGTTCGCCAAACTTTCACAAATCCAACGCGCTGAAAACCATGCGTAAACGCCCGGAACTGATGGGTAAATTACTGGCAAAAGGCGACTGGGATTACGACCTGGTGGATGAACTCCGGCCACAGCCGGGCGACATCGTGCTGCCTAAACCGCGCTACAGCGGATTCTTCAACACCCAGCTCGACAGCCTGCTGCGCAGCTACGGCATTCACCACCTGGTGTTCACCGGCATCGCCACCAACGTGTGCGTGGAATCCACGCTGCGTGACGGTTTCTTCCTCGAATATTTTGGCGTGGTGCTTGAAGACGCCACCCATCAGGCTGGCCCGGAATTCGCGCAAAAAGCGGCGATTTATAACATCGAAACGTTCTTTGGCTGGGTCTCCAGCGTGCGCGATTTCTGCGACGCTGTGGGTTATGACGCTAAACAAAACGCCGCATAACGGCTTTATGAAAAGGAAATTGAAATATGCCTAAAAGTGCCATTATTCCGGCTGGCAGCGGCGTTCCGCTGGCACCGTTTGTTCCGGGAACGCTGGCCGACGGCGTGGTTTACGTCTCCGGCACGTTGCCTTTTGATAAAGACAATAACGTCGTGCATCTGGGCGATGCCGCCGCGCAAACCCGCCATGTGCTGGAAACCATCAAAAGCGTGATTGAAACCGCGGGCGGCACAATGGATGACGTCACCATGAACTCGATTTTCATCACCGACTGGGCGAATTACGCCGCCGTGAATCAGGTTTACGCCGACTATTTTCCGGGCGAAAAACCGGCGCGGTTCTGCATTCAGTGCGGGCTGGTCAAACCGGGCGCGCTGATTGAAATCGCCACTATCGCGCACATCGGCAAGTAAAGCGCAGGGTTCCGACCTCCTGAACACCTTGAGGAAACACCATGTATTACAAGGTATTGGGTAACAATAATGCAGACGCCGAAACCGTGGTGCTTTCCTCCGGCCTCGGCGGTTCAGGCAGCTTCTGGCAACCCCAACTGGCGATGCTGAGCGCGCATTTTCGCGTCATCATCTATGACCAGCACGGAACCGGCGTCAGTAAAGGCACGGTACCCGCCGGTTACCGGATGGAAGACATGGCGGATGAACTCGCCGGACTGCTCAACGAACTGGATATCACCCGCTGCCATCTGGTGGGCCACGCGCTCGGCGGCATTATTGGCCTGCATCTGGCCCTGCGTTATCCCGCGCTGCTGCAAAGCCTGGTGGTGATCAACGGCTGGGCGAAGCTCGACAACCAGACGCGCCGCTGCTTTGAAGTCCGCCAGAATTTACTGCTCAACAGCGGCGTCGATGCCTACGTGCAGGCGCAACCGCTGTTTCTGTATCCGGGCGACTGGCTGTCGGCCAACGACGCATTACTTCAGGAAGAGCGCCAGCATCAGGTGGCGCATTTTCAGGGAATGGAAAACCTGCTTCACCGGCTTCAGGCGCTGATGAATTCCGATTTAACGGAAACGCTCGGGCAGGTGATCGCACCCACGCTGGCGTTCAGCTGCAAAGATGATTTGCTGGTGCCGTGGATGCGCTCTGCCGACCTCGCCGAACGGCTGCAAAACAGTGAACACACACAAATGCTGTACGGCGGCCATGCCATGAGCGTGACCGACCCGGAAACGTTTAACCCGATTTTACTGGAATGGCTGCAACGGCATTCATCGCAAAAACCTGCCGCGCCTTCCCACCACCTGCCCACGGAGACAACATGGCCGAAACACTAACCGCTAAGCCAACGGCATCAACCGTCGAAAAACAAGCGTTCCGCGATGCGATGGCGCATCTCGGTTCCGCCGTTAACATCATCACCACCGACGGCCCCGGCGGGCGCGCGGGCTTTACCGCATCGGCCGTGTGCAGCGTCACCGACTCCCCGCCGACCTTACTCGTTTGCCTGAACCGCTCGGCGTCGGTGTATCCGGCCTTTACCGAAAATCAGGTGCTGTGCGTCAACACGCTCGCCGACTGTCATGAATCGCTGTCGAATTTATTCGGCGGAAAAACGCCGATGGAACAACGTTTTGACGCCGCTGAATGGTCATCCCTTTCCACAGGCTCTCCGATTCTCAGCGATGCGCTGGTGTCGTTTGATTGCAAAATTACGCAAGTCACCCAGATTGGCACCCACGATATTTTGTTTTGCGAAGCCGTCGCGATCACCCGCAACGACGAACGCCACGGACTGGTGTATTTCGACCGCCGCTATCACCCGCTGATGCGGCAGTCAGCCTGTTAACTCAACCTGATTAGGGAATTGCAGCATGGCAAATACCAATACCTCCTGGTTTCCAAAGTGGCGTAAAAGAGAAGGCAATCTGGATGGCGCCGTTATTGCGCCGGACGAACGGCTGCCGTTAGGGCCGACGGTGATTATGGGGCTGCAACATACCGTCGCCATGTTCGGCGCAACGGTATTAATGCCGTTGCTGATGGGGTTTGACGCCAACATGGCGATCCTGATGTCCGGCATCGGCACCCTGCTGTTTTTCCTGGTGGTCGGCGGACGCGTGCCGAGCTATCTCGGATCGAGCGCGGCGTTTGTCGGTTTGGTGATTGCGGTGACCGGCTACAGTGGCCACGGCGCGAACCCGAATATCGGCGTGGCGCTCGGCGGCATTATTGCCTGCGGCGTCATTTATACGCTGATTGGTTTTGTGGTGATGGCCGTCGGCACGCGCTGGATTGAACGCCTGATGCCGCCGGTCGTGACCGGTGCGGTAGTGATGGCGATTGGTCTGAACCTCGCGCCGATTGCCATTAACAGCGTTTCGGCGTCGTCGTTTGACAGCTGGATGGCGGTGGTGACCGTGCTGTGTATCGGTTCGGTGGCCGTTTTCACCCGCGGGCTGGTGCAGCGCTTACTCCTGCTGCTCGGGCTGGTGGCGGCGTATCTGATTTATATGCTGGTCACAAACGTCCTGGGGCTGGGCGCACCGGTGGATTTCACCGCCGTCACACAGGCTGCGTGGTTTGGTCTGCCAACCATCACCACGCCGGTGTTCAGCACCCACGCGATGCTGATGATTGCGCCGGTGGCCGTGATTCTGGTGGCCGAAAATCTCGGACACATTAAAGCAGTCGCGGGCATGACCGGTAAAAACCTCGACCCGTACATGGGCCGCGCGTTTGTCGGCGACGGGCTGGCGACATTACTGTCAGCCTCCGCGGGCGGAACCGGCGTGACCACTTACGCAGAAAACATCGGCGTCATGGCGGTTACAAAAATTTATTCCACGCTGATTTTCGTCGCTGCTGCGATTGTTGCCATTGTGTTGGGCTTCTCGCCCAAATTTGGTGCACTGATCCACACCATTCCCGGTCCGGTATTAGGCGGCGCATCGATTGTGGTGTTCGGTTTGATTGCCGTCGCCGGTGCGCGCATCTGGGTACAAAACCAGGTGGATCTGGGTCTTAACGGAAATCTCATCATGGTTGCCGTCACGCTGGTACTGGGCGCAGGCAACTTTACCCTGAGTCTGGGCGGCTTCAGCATGGGCGGCATCGGCACGGCGACGTTTGGCGCAATCTTGCTGAACGCCTTCCTCAGCCGCAGCAAACAGGTTAAAACGCAGCCGGAAATAAAAACTGGCACAGAAGCTGCATTAAAAGATCACTGACGACCTCAGTTTCTCCTTAGCTCATCATTTTTGATGATCGCCAGCGGTTATCCGGTCCACCCGTCCGGATTAACCGCTGGTTTTTTTCTTTCTGTTTCCTGCCATTTCCTCTCCTGCGTCCCCTTTTCCTGCTTTTGCTGGATTTCGGCAAACCAATGCACATTTCCTTCGTTCACCTCCCTTTTAAATTGGTTTGTTATGGCACCAGCACTTTCGTTCTAAAGCACGCCGGAAGTGATTCATCTGCCAGCAATCACCAAAAATAAAAAGGGTCTCACTATGCACATTCTTCGCCGGAGAAACGCGGTCACACGCGCACTGGCTTTAGGGGTATTGATCACCAGTTCTTACGCCGTTTTTGCCGCCGATTCAACGCCGGTTCAGGGCGGAACGCTGGTTTATCTCGAACAACAGGCACACACCAACTTATATCCTCCGGCGGGAGGTTTTTACCCGAACGGCGGCATCCTGAATCAGATCACCGACAAGCTGACCTATCAGAACCCGAAGACGCTGGAAGTCGAACCGTGGATTGCCGAATCCTGGAGCTTCAACGCCGACAAAACCGAATACACCTTCAAACTGCGTCCGGGCGTGACCTTCTCCGACGGCACGCCGCTTGATGCCAACGCCGTAGCGAAAAACTTCGACACCTACGGGCTGGGCAACAAAGAACGCCATCTGCCGGTTTCCGAAGTGATTAACAACTACGACCACAGCGAAGTGGTTGATCCGCTGACCGTGAAGTTCTACTTCAAAAAATCCTCACCGGGCTTCCTGCAAGGCACGGCGACCATCGGCTCCGGGCTGGTATCACTGAGCACGCTGGATCGCAATTTTGATGCGCTGGGCGACGCGACGCACATCATCGGTTCCGGCCCGTTCGTGGTCAGCAAGGAAACGCTCGGTCGTGAAGTCGATCTGACGGCGCGCAAAGATTACAACTGGGGGCCGAAAAACCTCAAACAGCAGGGTCGCGCTAATCTCGACGTCATCAAAGTGATCGTCACCGGTGAAGACAGCGTGCGTATCGGCGCGCTGCTGGCCGGTCAGGCAGATTTCATCCGTCAGGTTCAGGCGTATGACGAGAAGCAGGCCAAAGACCAGAACTTCCCGATTTATGCCGCGCCAACCAAAGGCGTGAACGACAGTATTTCGTTCCGTCCGGACAACGCGCTGGTGTCTGATCTGAAAGTCCGTCAGGCGCTGCTGCACGCCACCAACAGCAAACAGGTGGTCGAAACGCTGTTCTCGCCAAACTATCCGCAGGCCACGTCCGTCATCGCCAAAACGGCTGCCGGTTACGTGGATCTGAGCAACAAACTCACTTATGACCCGACGCTGTCGAAAAAGCTGCTGGACGAAGCGGGCTGGAAACCGGGCCCGAACGGCCTGCGCCAGAAAGACGGCAAAACGCTGTCACTGACCATTTATGAATCCCTGCCGCAACCACAGAACAAAGAAGTCTTGCAGCTGATTTCGCAGCAGTGGAATCAGGTCGGCGCGAAGCTGAACATCCTGGCCGGTGACGCGGGCAGCCGCGTAGCCGACAACCTGGATCCGGAAAAAACGCCGGCGAACGTGGTGGAAGTCGGCCGCGCCGATCCGGACGTCATCAAAAGCTCCTTCTACCCGACCAACCGCGATGCGCTGCTGCAAAAAGGCGGCCTGAGCAGCAAGGTGAAAAGCTTCCGTGACGACAAACTGAATGACCTGCTGGTGGCAATTTCAGCCGAAGTAGATCCGAAAAAACGTCTGGCGCTGGCCGGTGACGTGCAGAACTACCTGCTCGATCAGGCTTACGTCATTCCGATTTTCGAAGAGCCACAAGTTTATGCCGGAGCACCTTACTTTAAAGGCGTGAGCTTTGAAGCCGTTGGCCGTCCAAGCTTCTACGCCGCATGGCTTGAAAAGCACTAACAGGCAGGAGTGAATCATGAACCGATACGTTAGCGGTCGTTTTGGGCAGGCTTTGCTGGTGTTGTGGGCGGCGTTTACCGTCTCCTTCATTCTCCTGCAAGTGCTGCCGGGCGATGCCATTCTGATTAAATTCCAGAACCCGGACATGGGGCTGAGCCCGGCGCAAATCGCGGACATGCGCGCGGCCTACGGCGCGGATGTGCCGCTGGTGCAGCAATATCTGCACACGCTGGGGAATTTCCTGCGCGGGGATCTGGGCTATTCGATTCAGGCTGGCGTACCGGTCACTGAATTACTCAGCAGCAACTTTCCGCCGACTTTGCGGCTGGCGCTGATGGGCTTCGCACTGGCCGCCGTGGTGGCCTTTGCGCTGGCGTTTACCTCCAGCCTGCTGCATTTCGGCTGGCTGAAAAACCTGTTGCAGTCGGTGCCGTCGCTGTTTATCTCCATTCCGACTTTCTGGCTCGGCATCGCGTTGATTCAGTTTTTCTCTTTCCATCTGCGCTGGATCCCGGTGATCAATCCGGGGGAATGGGTCGGGCTGATTCTGCCGGTGGTGACGCTGGCCGTACCGATTTCCGCACCGCTGGCGCAGATCCTGATCCGCAGCATTGATCAGGTGCAAACCCAGCCGTTCGTCGCCGTTGCCCGCGCCAAAGGGGCCAGCCGCAGCGGCGTGTTGTGGCGTCATGTGGCGCGCAACGCCCTGCTTCCGGTGCTGACTATCGCCGGTTTGCTGTTTGGCGAACTGATCGCCGGGGCGCTGATCACCGAAACGGTATTTGGCCTGAATGGCCTCGGTCAACTGACACAGCAGGCGGTGAACAATCAGGACGTCGCGGTTTTACAGGCGATTGTGGTGATTTCCGCCGCCGCTTTTGTCGGCATCAACTTACTGGTCGATTTGCTTTATCCGCTGCTCGATCCGCGCCTTAAAGCCAATGCCTCGAAAAACTCAAAGGGAGCCACCGCATGAGCAGCTTACCGCTGGGTAAAAGCATACTTTCCGTGCCCGCCACACAGCGCCGCCGCTGGAAACCGGCCCGTTTACAGCCGGGGCTGATCATCGCCTGGCTGGTGATCGCGACCGTGATTTTATGGGCGGTCGCGCCCGGCTGGTTTACCGATTACAGCGGCACTGAAGGCATCGCGGGCGCGCAGCGTCTGGCGCCGCAGGCCGGCCACTGGCTGGGCACCGATCAGCTCGGCCGTGACGTGTACGCCCGCATCGTTTACGGCGCGTCGCATTCACTCTCCGGCGCACTGGTCGCCGTGGCGCTCGGGCTGGTGTTCGGCACCGCATTAGGGCTGGCAGCCGGGGCCAGCGGCGGCATTGTTGACGCCATTGTCATGCGCATCAACGACGTGTTGCTGTCGATTCCCGGTCTGTTGTTGTCGCTGAGCGTCATCATTTTGCTCGGCTTCGGCACGGTTCACGCGGCGATTGCCGTCGGGGTCACCTCCGTCGCCAACTTCGCCCGCCTCGCCCGCGCCGAAGTGGTATTGGTGCGCCACAGCGATTACGTCGAAGCGGCCTACGGCAGCGGCGGCACCTTCTTCTCGATCCTCTGGCGGCACATTTTGCCGAACTCGCTGACGTCGGTGATTGCCTTCTCCGCACTGCAATTTGGCAGTGCAATTCTGGCGATTTCCACCCTGAGTTTCCTTGGTTACGGCACACCGCCGCCAACGCCGGAATGGGGTTTACTGATTGCCGAAGGCCGTAACTACATTTCAACCGCCTGGTGGCTGACCACCTTCCCCGGTGTCGTCGTGGTGCTGGTGGTGCTTTCCGCCAACCGCATCAGCCAGTCATTACGCAGGAGAACACGATGAGCACACAGGCGACTTTCAATAGCCCCACCGCCCCCGTTCTTGAGCTGGATAACGTGACGATTGCCTACGACGGCAAAGCGGTAGTCCACAACGTCTCGTTTTCCATTAATGCCGGAGAAGTGCTGGCGCTGGTGGGTGAATCGGGTTCCGGTAAAACCACCACCGCGCAGTCGATCATCGGCCTGCTGGCGGAAAACGGTCATATCGAACAGGGCGAAATCCGCCTGAACGGCACCGACATCAGCCAGTGGTCGCAGAAGCGTCTCGACGCCCTGCGCGGCGCACGCATCAGCCTGATCCCGCAGGATCCGACCAGTTCGCTGGATCCGGTCAAAACCATCGGTTCGCAGGTTGCCGAAATTCTGGATATCCACCAGCGCCTGCCGCGTGTTCAGCGCGACGCCCGCGTGGTGGAACTGCTGACCCGCGTCGGCCTCACGCACCCGGAACAACGCGCGAAACAGTATCCGCACGAACTTTCCGGCGGCATGAAACAGCGCGTGCTGATTGCGATTGCCATTGCGCTGCAACCGGCGCTGATCATTGCCGACGAACCGACCAGCGCGCTCGACGTCACCGTGCAAAAACGCATTCTGGATTTGATTGACGATTTGCGCCGCGAATCCGGCACCGCCGTTTTGCTGGTCACGCACGATCTGGCGATTGCCGCCGAACGCGCCGACCGTTTGCTGGTATTCCGTAACGGCAAAGTGCAGGAACAGGGCGTGACGGCGGAAGTGCTGAACGCACCGAAAAGCGAATACACCCGCCAGCTGTTTGCCGACGTTCCTGCCCTATCAGGCCGTCACCGTGCGCATATTGCCGCCGTCGCCGAACCGGTGCTGGTGGTCGAAAATGTCACCCATGATTTCTCACTGGGCGGCAAACATCAGGCGGCATTTCGCGCCGTCGATAACGTCTCGTTCAGCATTCCGCGCGGCACCACACATTCTCTGGTCGGCGAATCCGGCTCGGGTAAAACCACGCTCGCACGCATTCTGCTCGGTTTCCAGAAACCGGACAGAGGCCGCGTACTGATCGACGGCGAAGACATCACGCGCCTCAGGGGCGAAGCGCTGCGTCAGGTGCGCCGTAAAATTCAGCTGGTGTATCAGAACCCGTTCGCCTCGCTCGATCCGTCGCAGACTTTGTTCAGCGTGATTGAAGAACCGCTGCTGAACTTCGAAAAAATACCGTCAGCGGTGCGCCGTGAACGCGTTCTGGATATCGCCCGCCGCGTGGCGCTGCCGGAAGAACTGCTGGGCCGCAAACCGCGTGAGCTTTCCGGCGGCCAGCGTCAGCGCGTGGCGATTGCCCGCGCGCTGATCCTTGAACCGAAAGTGCTGGTGCTCGACGAGGCGACTTCGGCGCTCGACGTCACCGTACAGGCGCAAATCCTGACCCTGCTTCAGCAGCTTCAGGATTCACTCGGCCTGACCTATTTATTTATCTCGCACGATCTGGCGACCGTCCGGCAAATCTCCCACAGCGTCTCGGTGCTCAACCGCGGGCAACAGGTGGATTCCGGCAACGTGGAAGACGTGTTTGCGCTGCCTTCCAGCGATTACACGCGTCAGCTGATCGATGCGATCCCCGGCCGCCACCGCGCCGCCTGAGTCAGCACATGAAAAAGAAAAGAGGGACATTATGAGCAGCAAACGTCTTGGGTTTTTCACCCGACTTCTGGATAACACCAGCGCGCAGGAACGTTACCGACTGGCGACGGAGCAAATCATTCACGCCGAGCAGCTGGGTTTTGACTCCGCGTGGGTCGCGCAGCACCATTTTCACGAAGCGGAAGGCGGCCTGCCCGCTCCGCTGGTTTTCCTGGCGCAGGTTGCGGCGCACACCCGTTTTATCCGTCTCGGCACCGGCGTGATTACGCTGCCGATGGAAAATGCGGTGCGCGTGGCAGAAGACACCGCCGTGCTGGATTTACTCTCCGGCGGACGTCTTGAAGTCGGGCTGGGCTCCGGCGGCACGCCGTCGTCATTCCTGCCGTTCGGCTTTGAAAGCAGCGAGCGCGGCGCGGTGTTTAGCCATAATCTGCAAACCCTGCTGACCGCGTGGCGCGGTGAACCGCTGGCAGGCACCGATAACCGGCTGTATCCGGCGGCACCGCATCTGGAAAAACGCGTCTGGCAGGCCACGTTCTCGGTGGACGGCGGCGCGCGTGCCGGGAAATCCGGCGACGGGCTGATGCTTTCGCGCACCCAGCCGCGCCCGGCGAATGCGCCAGATCTGCGTCTCGACGAACTGCAAAACCCGATTATCGATGCCTATCTCGACGCGCTGCCGGAAGGCGTTGCGCCGCGCATCATGGGTTCACGCACGGCGTTTGTGACGGAAAACGGTGACGAAGCCCGCGAACTGGCGCAAAAAGGTTTACGCCGTCAGGCCGAAAATCACCGCGCCAGCGGACAAATTGTGAAAGGCGATACGCTGGACGATTACATCCGCACGTTTGACGTGCATCTCGGCACTGCCGCACAGGTCACCGCCACGCTACAGGCCGACACTGCGCTGGCCCGCGTCACCGATCTGGCGTTTCAGGTGCATTCTATCGATCCGCCGCACCCTTACATTTTGCGTTCCATTGAACTGATTGCGCGTCACGTCGCGCCCGCTCTCGGCTGGGTTCGCCGCACGCCGCAGCGCCACGTTTCCACCGCTTCCGCCGACCCTACGTTATCTAAGGCTGCATCTACACAGGACAACTTATGACCACTTATTCGACTGACCTGCTGGAAAAACTGGCTGACATTACGCCGTCTTCTGAACTGAAACAAGCGCGTGACACCCGCGACGCCGCGACCCGTCACGCGCAGGGCAGCTACGATGCGCTGTTTACCGAACAGGACGGCGTGGATTTCTCGCTGGCCGAACGTTTGCGTTTAGCGCAAAACGTGGCGCGCTGGCACGGCGATTCACAGCTCACCAATCACTATTCCGAGCGTTTGCAGGATTTGCCGGACATCGACGAAACCGCCCGTCTCGACGCCGCGCTGACCCACGGCGAGCGCCTGAGTTTCAAACCCGCCAGCGCCACGCCAGCGCACTTGCAGGCACTGAAAAAAGCCGGCTGGTCGGTGGATGCCATCGTCACGATTTCGCAGCTGATTGCTTTCGTCAGTTTCCAGAGCCGTGCGCTGCGCAGTTACCGTCTGATTGGCGGCAAACCGGTGGAAAACGCCAGCAATAAACCGGTCGGCGCCGCGTTCTGGCGCACTGAGCCGAACACCCACAGCGGCCGCGACGCGCCGCAGGCTTTCACGCAGGAGGAACTCGGCTGGGAACCGTGGATCCCGTCCAAAAAGCTGGAGGAATTTGATGAAGCCCAGCAGGTGATTCTGGCGAAGTTCGGCCATACGGATTCCGACTATTTCCGTCTGTTAGGCCGCAACCTGCCGGTGCTTGAGCAACGCACGCTGACCGACAAAGGCATTTTCTACACCTCCGGCGGCCTGCCGCGCAAAGAGCGCGAACTGGCGGCTACCGTGGCGAGCAAAATCAACGGCTGTATTTACTGTGCGTCGGTGCATTCGCGCAAAGCCAGCCAGCTTTCCAAACAAACTGAAGACGTTCAGCGGCTGATCGACACCCCGCCGGGCGGCATTCTCAGCAAAGATCAATCCCCGCGCTGGCAGGCTGAAATTGATTTCGCCGCCGCGCTCTCCGCCACGCCGCCGGTCGCCTCGCCGGAGCACGTTAAGGCGTTGCGCGATCAGGGTTTGAGCGAACTGGAAATCGTCGATCTGGCGCAGTCTGTGGCGTTCTTCGCCTGGGCAAACCGCCTGATGTTAACGCTGGGAGAACCGTTTAATGACTGATTCACAGACTTCTCAACGCCTGATACCGCAGCTCGATCACGTGGTGATTAACGTCGCCGAACAGCTTAACGGTGCGGAGCAGCAGTTCCGCCGTCTCGGTTTCCAGCTCACGCCGCGCGGCCATCATTCGCTCGGATCCAGCAATCATCTGGCGATTTTCGGCGAAAACTATCTGGAACTGCTTGGGTTTGAGCCGGGCAATGCGCATACGCGTCAGGATCTCTGGCAGGCCCCGCTCGGCCTCACCGGTCTGGTGTGGAAAACGCAGAATTCGAACGCGGTGTTTGATCATCTGCAACAGCAAAATATTGCGGGTTTCGCACCGGCAGAATTCTTCCGTCCGGTAGCGCTTAACGATGGCACATCGCCCAACGCCCGTTTCCGCACCGTCCCGCTGGCCGCTGACCGCGTGCCCAATGGCCGCAGTTTCTTCTGCCAGCACCTGACCCCGGAACTGGTGTGGCGCACCGAGTGGCAAAACCACCCGAACGGCGTCGCGGACATCACCGGTTTTGTGATCTCCGCCGCCTCCCCGCAGGCCGCCGCTAAAGTGTACGGCGAACTGTTCGGCGCAGAAGCCTTGCAAACGAATGCTGAAGGCGTGACATTGCGCGCCGGTCGTGCAACTGTCCGGTTTGTGACGCCAGAGCAGGCGCAGGCTGAATTTGGCATCGTGCCGGAGGGGGAAAACGGCAGTGCGCGGATGATCGGGTTGGAGTTTGCGACCCGGTCGCTGGATGCGGTGCGCAATAGCCTGCGCGTGGGGGAAATTTCGTTTAGTGACTTAACCCGTGGGGTTTTGGTTCGCGCAGCGGATTCACTGGGAGTGGCGGTCAGATTTAGCGAAGAATAAATTCCAGGTCGTGGGCATCGGCCCACACCGACTAAAACCTTGGGTTACCACCCAAAAGGGCTTCAAGGTCAACACCTTGGGCTCGCCGCCCAAACACTGCAAGACCTTGGGTTGCCACCCAAACCGGCCTCAAGGGTGGTCTATCGCCACCACCCTTGAGAATCCCGGGCTCTTAAACTGCGCGCTGCCGCTCGCTGGCTATGTTTCAGGTGCCACAGCTATTGCCGCGAAAACTTGCCGCTACGCGGTTCCCTTACTCGGTTTCGAGCCATAGGTCTCGAAACACTTCGCTCGGCAAGCTTTCTGAAAGCGGCCACTGGCTATGTAATTCAGCATGTTTTTTGAAAGCGGCCGGAGGCTTATCTAAATTCAACGGCATTTTTAAGTAGCAATCAGCGGTGAGGTTGCGAATTAGAAAGTTTGTGGCCGCTTTCAAAACGACGTTGAGTGAGAGGTGAGAAACGGCGAGAGTCTTTTCTGAGCAGGTTCGAACCCGAAGCGAAAGTACCGCGCAGCGGCGGCGTTTGCGGCACTAGCCGGAGTTGCTGAAACATAGCCAGCGAGCGGCAGCACGCAGTTGAAAAGCGCGGGTGTCCAGAGGGCGCGCGCGTTAACGCGCCCTTTGGGCCAGTTTGGGCGGCGAGCCCAAGGTTTTGCGGGTTTGGGTGGCAACCCAAGGTTTTGCAGGTTTGGGCTGCAACCCAAGGTCTTGCCGTTTTGGGCCGCAACCCAAAACCCTCCCCTTCAGGTGAAGTAAAACCTGATCAGGTGGAAAAACACCGGTGCTGCAAAACACAACGAATCAATGCGATCCATCATCCCACCGTGCCCTTCGATCATCGCGCCGAAATCCTTCACGCCGCGGTCGCGCTTAATCGCCGACATACACAACCCCCCGGCGAAGCCGAGTAAGGTGATGACCAGCGAAATCAGTGCGGCCTGCCACGGGGCGAACGGGGTGATCCACCACAGCAATGTCCCGACCAGCGTGGCGCTGAGGATCCCGCCGACAAAGCCTTCGAGGGTTTTGTTCGGGCTGAGACGCGGCGCAATCGGGCGTTTGCCGAAAAGCTTGCCGAACACGTACTGCAACACGTCGGAAATCTGCACCACAATCATCAGGAACAGCAGCAGTTTGATGTTCTGGTTCTCATAACCGGGAATGTTCAGCATCAGCAAGGCTGGCGCGTGGCTAATGCAGTACACCGCCAGCATCATGCTCCACTGAATTTTCGCGCTGCGCTCAAGGAAATTGACCGTGTCTCCGGCCAGCGCCATGCGGGTGGGAATAAACAGAAACGCGTAGACCGGAATGAAGATCGCAAACGTGCCGTACCAGCGTTCGCCGACCAGCAAATATTGCAGCGGCAGCATGATGAAGAAGCACCAGAACAGCGCTTCGTGATCGCCGCGCCGGGTGGGCGTCAGCGTGATGCATTCGCGCAAGGCCAGGAACGACATCACGGCAAACAGCAGCGTCGAGCCGATCGGGCCGAACCACATCGCCATCACCGATAAAATACACATCATCCACCAGGCGCGGATGCGGGCATTCAGGTTGGCGACGACCGGCGTGTTACCTTTCACCAGCGCGATCAGATAGCCCAGAATGCTGGCAATCAGCAGCACACCAAACAATCCGCACAGTAAGTAAACTAACGATTTATCCTGAAAATTCATGGTGCCAGTGTCTCCAGAGCAGCCCGCGCACGAAGCAGAAATTCCGCTTTCTCTTCCCCTTCCCGGATACTTTCAACCGGTTCACCAAACGTCGCCGAACACAGAATGGGCACCACCAGCCGGGAGCCTTTCGGCAGCACGCGGTTGAGGTTTTCAAGATAAACCGGCACCAGTTCGACATCCGGGTTCATTTTCGCCAGATGCCAGATCCCGCTTTTGAAGGGCGAGATTTCCTCGCCGTTGCCACGGGTGCCTTCCGGGAAAATAATCAGCGACTGACCTTTTTTCAGCGGGTCGTTCATCAGTTCCAGCGCATTGTTCGGCTGCTCAGACTGTTTTTCAGCAGGACGCCGTTTGATCAGCACCGCGTTAAACACACGGCGTGCGATGTAACGCCGTAATTTCGAGGAGAGCCAGTAATCGGCTGCCGCTACCGGACGAACCTGCGCGCGCAGATGACCGGGCAGGCTGGCCCAAATCACCATGCCGTCGAGATGGCTGGAGTGGTTGGCGTAGTAAATGCGGGCCTGTTGATCCGGCAAAGGTGCCAGCCAGCGGGCGCGGACGCCGGTCAGCAGGCGGCAAAGTCGCACCAGAAAACCGGCCACCAGCCGGCCGTCCAGCGGTAATTTAGTGCGAGGTTCCATCGTTATCTCCCTCAGTTCCGGCCTTTTCATGCAGTTCACGCAAAATACGCGCACCGCGACGCCAGCAGGTCATCAGCGCGCCGAGCGTAATGACCGCCAGACAAATCAGCAGCAGAAGTTGACCCCACTGCGACGGCAGGAAAATCGCAATCACCGCGCCCGCACACAGAATCGCCATGCGGTGCTGTTTTGCCATCGGCCCGAGAAATTGCTGTTTCAGCCCGCAGGTTCCGCCCAGCAGACGCAAATATGCCGTCATCAGCGCCAGCAGCGCCGCAATCCAGCCCAGCGTTACCGCCTCCGGCATCGCCACCAGGCCATAACCGACACCCGCAAGAATCAGCGTATCGGAAACACGATCCGGTAATTCGTTGTAAACCGGCCCCGCCGGGCTGGCCATGCCGCCTTCCACTGCCACCATGCCGTCGAGCAGGTTGCAGATGAGCCGCCCCTGAATCATCAGCGCCGCCAGCAACAGAAGAAATCCGCGCCCGATAGCCGTTTCACAATAAAACGCCAGCAGAAAACTCAGTCCGGATACCAGCGCAAACCCCATGCTGGCGACGGAAATCTGATTCGGCGTAACCCCTTTATTCTTTAACCAGACCGCGCTGTTTTTGGCCCAACGTTTATCCCGTGTGGCGATCGGCCGCCGATCCTTGAGATTTAAGTCCATAAATAATATCCCTTTATTACTGAAAACTGATGACCCTGATTTCTATAAGCCTTTGTAAGGCATCCAGATAATAGTGAAGTTGCCTGCGGGGTGATATGTTTTTGTTCAGCCATCGCCAATAAATCTCTCCCTGCGGCTTATGCCGATTTGAGCATCCCTTAGACCTTTTAATTGGTTGATTAAATCACACAATATGTTAAAACTCTGCTATATCGCATTTTAGACGGCTAAACGTCTGAAGCTCCACACCCTCCGTTTAGAAGGCCAACGTACAGTGACCGCTTCCCGTCTTGAGATGCGCAATATCTCGATTTCATTTGCCGGTTTTCCCGCACTTCGCCAGGTTGATTTCACGCTGGAAGGCGGATCCGTCCATGCGCTGGTCGGCGCGAACGGTGCCGGAAAATCGACGCTGATGGCTGCCCTTTCCGGCACGCACGATCATTACACCGGGCAGATCACCATCGACGGCGAGCCGGTGAACATCAAACTTCCGCACCACGCGCGGGCGCACGGCATTCATCTGGTCCAGCAGGAAGTGGATGTCGCGCTGGTACCCACGCTGAATGTCGCCGAAAACATCATGCTGGACCGGCTTTCCGAGCCCGGTCATCTGCATAACTGGCCGCGTTTATACCGTCAGGCGCAGTTGCTGGTAGAACAGCTTGGCCTGAACATCAGCCTGAAAGCCCGTATCGAAAACTGCACGCTCGCCGAGAAACAGCTGATTTTGCTGGCGCGCGCGCTGTCGCACAAATGCCGTTTCCTGATCCTTGATGAGCCGACCGCGCCGCTGGATCAGGCAGAAAGCGCCCGACTGTTTGCGCTGGTACGCAAGCTGAAAAATGCGGGTATGGCGGTGGTCTTTATTTCCCACCGCATTCATGAACTGCGCGAAATCTGCGACCGCATGACGGTGCTGCGCGACGGACGTCTGGTCAGCGATGACAGCATGGACGGCCTGAGCAACGAACAGATTATCGAGAAAATGATCGGCCATCAGCTCGATGATATTTATCCGCCGCGCCGTCCGCCGCACAGCGGAGAAACGCTGCTGCACATTCACGGCATGCATGACAAAGACAAGTTGCGCGATATCTCGCTGCGCCTGCACCGGGGTGAAATCCTCGGTATAGCCGGGCTGGCGGGCGCAGGTAAAACCGAGCTGTGCAAAGCGCTGTTTGGCGCGACGCCCAGTCAGGTCGAAAGCGGTGAGCTGAACGGCAAACCGTGGAAGCCGAAAGAACCGCATCTTTCCGTGGAACAGGGTCTGGCGTTAGTGCCGGAAGAACGGCGCAAGGAAGGGATTTTCATTGATGAAAATATCCCGATGAACCTCAGCGTCACCGCCGACGATTCGTTTTCGCGCTGGAGTATTTTCAGTAAACGCCAGTCGCTGTCGTGGGCGAAAGACATTATCAGCCGCTTAGGCATTCGCGCTTCCGGGCCGATGCAGAAGCTGGCGAGGCTTTCCGGGGGTAACCAGCAAAAGGTGGCTATCGGAAAATGGCTGCGCAGTGAGAGTCAGGTGTTGATTTTTGACGAACCGACCAAAGGCGTAGACATCAAGGCCAAAACGGACGTGTTCAGGCTGATTGACGGCCTGGCGCAACAGGGAAAAGGCATTATTTATGCTTCCGGTGAGTTCGCCGAACTGGTCGGTTTATGCGACCGCATTCTGGTGTTATGGGATGGCCGCATCGTGGCCGAACTGGACGCCGCAGACGTCGACGAAGAAACCTTATTAGTCTATTCAACCGGAGGAACACCCGCGTGAGCAAAGCCGTGGTGAGTAAAGAAAGTACATTGGCAGCGGGTCAGCCCTGGCGTCATCAGCTGTTCGAGTTTTTGTATAAATGGGGCATGTTGCTGACCGTTGTGCTGCTGATTGCCGCGTTTGGCGTAGCCTCGGACAACTTCCTCGAACCGTCGAACATTATTAATATTCTGCGCTCCATCGCCATCGTGACGGTGATTGCCATCGGTGTATCGATTTCACTTTCGGTTGGCGGCTTTGATTTGTCGGTCGGTTCAACGGCCTCACTCGCCAATGCGCTGGTGATTTCGATGTTCGTCTGGCACGGGTTTGGCACCACCGAAGCGATTCTGATCACGCTCGCGCTGTGTACGCTCGTCGGTCTGTTTAACGCCTTCCTGATTGTTATCCTGAAAATCCCCGACATGCTCGCCACCCTCGCCAGCCTGTTCGTCATTCAGGGCGCGGCGATGACCTACAGCTACGGCGGTTCGATCACCGAAAACATGGTGCTGCCGAGCGGCGACATGGCAGAAGGTACTGTCCCTGCGGTGTTCAGCCTGCTGGGCCAGGTGCCGGTGATTGTGATCGTGATGGCGGTAGTGACCGTCGCGGTACAACTGTTTATGTCCCTCACCAAGCATGGCCGCCGCATGTACGCCATCGGCGGCAACCCGCTGGCCGCACGTCTGGCGGGGATCCGTACCGCGCGTTACCGCGTGATAGCCTATGTGATTTCCTCGGTTCTGGCAGGCGCAGGCGGCATTTTGCTGGCGTCGCGTATCGGGTCATCGCAGGTGAACGCCGGTAGCGGTTATCTGATGGACGCCGTCGCCGCCGCGTATATCGGTTTTTCCCTCGCCGGTTCCGGCAAACCCAATGCGTTAGGGACGCTGCTTGGCGCGGTGATTCTGGGCGTTCTGTCGAACGGACTGGTGATGTTGTCGGTGCCGTATTATGCGATGGATATTATTAAAGGGTTGGTGTTGGCGGTGGCGCTGGCGTTGACGTATATACAGAAGCGGTAGCTTTTGAGCTCCCTCCCCTGCGAAGGGGAGGGTTGGGGTGGGGTATTAATGGCGAATTCGTGAGCTGAAGTTTGCACGGGCAGTATTTTCGTCTGCTAAACCCCCTCCCAACCTCCCCCTTCGCAGGGGGAGGAGTAAATAATCCTTTTACTTCAGCACCTTAAACATCACACTCGTCGACTCCAGCACACCTCCCGTCGACATCGCGTACTGCGGGATCACGCCGCTCAGCGTAAACCCCTGATTCTCATATAATGTCTGCGCCGGGCTGCCGGTCACCGTATCGAGCACCAGCAGCGTTTTACCTTCCCGGTGCGCCAGCGCTTCCACCGCGTCCATCAGTTTTTTCGCCACGCCTTTGCGGCGTCCTTGCGGGTGAACCATCAGTTTGACCACGTCGCCACGATGCGCGCCGTTGGCGGGTTGATCGACCACCAGCTGAACGGTGCCGATGATTTTTCCGGCTTCGCGGGCGACCAGAAGACGCTTTTCGCCCCGCTCAAAAACCGGCAATAATTTTTGCCAGAACGCCTGCGCCTGCACAAATCCGAACGGCAGAATGAACCCGATGCTTGCGCCGAGTGCCACCGACTGCATCAGGGTTTCCGCCAGCGCATCCAGATCCGCTTCCGGCAATACGCCGCCCTGCACTTCGCTTATCACTACATCGCTGATCACTGCTTCACTGCCGTTTTGCATAATGATGAACCTTACTGTGTCAGATTTAAGGACGTGAAATCACAATGGCGTAGCGGGCATCCGCCGGGCCAGGAACGTGGAATGATGAGGTGCCGTGAAGATGAAAACGCAGGCAGTCTCCGGCTTCAAGCCGGTAAGTGCGGGAATCGAGCGTCAATACCAGAACGCCTTCCAGCATCCAGATATGCTGCTCAAGGCCGTCCACCGGCGGGGAATCGTACGCAATCGTGGCACCGGCTTTTAACGTGCCGGAAATCAGTTCGGCGCGAAAACCCGGTGCGGGCGGGGAAACGGAACGGCGATCAAAACCGGTTTCACGATCATGCCAGACCGGCTGCTGCGCGGCGCGGATAAGCTCCGGCGGGTTGTCTTCCAGCGCCATCAGCAGGCGGGATGTGGTCAGCCCATAGGCCGCACTCAGCTTGCCCAGCAGTGACGCCGTCGGGCTGGTTTCTGCCCGCTCGACGCGTGAAAGCGTCGCCCGGCTGATGCCCGTGCGCTGCGCCAGCTGTTCCAGCGACCAGCCCTGGCTGACGCGTAATTCCGCCAGCCGTTCGGCCAGACGCAGATCGTGACTGTCCTGCCCTTCTTCCATTTCGTTCCCCTTGCAAAAATCTCAATAAAGGGAAAATATCTCTCATTTGAGAAATTCGCAAGTTAAAATTCTGTAAGAGAAAAGCATTCGCCAAGTTGTACAGAAATAATAAAGTTGTACAACTTTCAGATCTGGCGCTAGAGTTATCCCATAAGCGGTATGAATACTTTGGATTTAACTATGTCTCTTTACAGCATCGGCGAAGTCGCACGTATTTGTGGTATCAACCCGGTCACGCTGCGTGCATGGCAGCGCCGCTATGGCTTGCTTAAACCGCAGCGCACCGAAGGCGGTCACCGTCTTTTTAATGATGAAGATCTCGAGACCATCCGCACCATTCTGGGCTGGATTAATCGCGGCATTCCCGTCGGGCAGGTGAAATCTCTGCTGGAAGGCAAAGTTGAGGCGTTACCGGGCGGCTGGTCGCAGGCGGAACACCGTCTTCTGACCGCGCTGCAGGATGGCCGCAGCAGCAAAGTGCGTCAGCTGATGACCGAACTGGGGCGGGAATATCCGGCGGCTTCGTTTGTGAATAACGTGCTGCGCCCGTTGCGCGAGCGTCTGGGTTCCGGCGATTCGCGTCTGCTGATGCTGCGCAGCCAGCTGGACGGGCTGATCATTGAGCATTCAGTGATGAGTATGAATGCCGCGCGAAAACGTCCGGGCATGCTGGCAACACTGACTGGCTGGGGGCAAATTGACAGCACCGAGTTGTGGCTCGAAGCCATCGTGCGTTGCGAAGAAGGCATGCAGGTGGACGTCTTACCGGTTCCGCTTGATGAACCAAATTTGGAAAATCTGAGCGGCGCGCAAATATTGTTATGGTCCGAAGGCAAACTGACGCAGATCCAGCGCCAGCGCCTTCTGGGCTGGGTGGAACAGGGCCTGTCGGTGACGCTTTTGGGCAGCGCGGCGATTATTCTCAGCGCCGGAGAAAATGAATCCCAACATGCTGTTGCGGCAGACGCCTTACGACATGCTGACCTCCTCGCAACGCCTGAGAGGGAGTTTTTGCACAAAGAAGGAAAAAATCATGATTAAACATTTTCCTGAGCCCGCAATTGCTCCCGATGTTCTGTCGCGGCTTTGCGAATTTTATCGCCATCTTGAAATGAGCCAGTTGCCGCAGCTTTCGCGCATCTACCATCCGCATGTGGTGTTTATCGATCCGGTTTCGCATTACGACGGCGTGGACGCGCTCGAACGCTATTTTTCACAGTTACTCAAAAAGGTGAATTATTGCCGCTTTGAAATCCAGCCTCCGCTGCTTCAGGGCGACGAAGCGTCGCTGTTCTGGCAGATGGAATTTTCCCATCCGTCACTGAAAAAGGGGCAGGCCATGTTTCTGCACGGTGCGAGCCATGTCCGCCTGAGCGACAACCGCATTATTTATCAGCGCGATTATTACGACCTCGGGGCGATGTTGTATGAACATTTGCCACTGCTCGGCGGCGCAGTCCGTGCTGTGAAAGCGAGGTTGAAATAATGCGCCGCGTACTGATTACCGGTGCAAGCTCGGGCATCGGAAAGCAACTGGCGCTGGATTACGCCGCCGAAGGCTGGGAAGTCACGGCGTGCGGGCGCGATGAGGCAAAACTTATCAGCACGGCGGCGGACAGCCCGCTGATCATTCCGTTACCTTTTGATATCACCGATTTACAGGCCACGCGTCAGGCATTGCAGGGCGTACAGGCCGATTTAGTGATTCTGTGTGCCGGAACCTGTGAGTACATCGATAACGGCGTGGTGGAAGCTGAAAAAGTCATGCGCGTCATGAACACCAATTTCATCGGCCCGGTAAATTGTCTCGACGCCCTGCTGCCTGGCTTAGCACCCGGTAGCCGGGTCGCGCTGGTGGGTTCCACCGCATGGCTCTTGCCTTTCTCGCGCAGCGAAGCGTATGGCGCATCGAAAGCCGCACTGGCCTTTTTCGCCCGTTCACTGAGCGTCGACCTGGCTTCGCGTCAGATTCATATTTCACTGATCCAGCCGGGATTCGTGGAAACACCGCTGACCGACAAGAACAATTTCCCGATGCCGATGATGATTACCGTCACGCAGGCTTCACAGCATATCCGTAAAAAGCTGGCGCGCGGTGCCAGCGAAATTGCTTTCCCGCCCCTTTTTGCCGGTTTCCTCAAGGTGGCGTCACTGCTGCCGGTCAGCCTGCAAAAGTGGTTATGTCGAAAAATGGTGAGATGAAATGACAATAAAAGTGGCGATCGTAGGAAGCGGCATTTCAGGCCTGAGCTGTGCATGGATGCTGGCGAAAAACCAGCCCGATTGCGAGATTACGGTGTTCGAATCGTCGGAAACGTTAGGCGGGCATACGGCCACGCAGGATGTGATGTCGGACGGCAAATCGTATGCCATCGATACCGGCTTTATTGTGTATAACTCACGGACCTACCCGCATTTTATCGCCCTGCTCAAAGAACTGGGCATTGAAGGCCAGCCGACGGAAATGAGTTTCTCGGTACGTAATCCGGCGACCAAACTGGAATACAACGGACATTCGCTCAACAGTTTGTTTGCCCAGCGGCGTAATCTGTTCAGACCGAAATTCTGGCGCTTTATTTTTGAAATTCTGCGGTTTAATAAGCTGTGCAAAGCCCGGCTGCTGAACCCGCACAATGACGAAGACACGCTGGCCGACTTGCTCGACCAGAACGGTTTTTCGCCGTTTTTCGCGCTGCATTATGTGTTGCCGATGGGCGCGGCGATCTGGTCTTCGTCCCTGGGCGATATGGCGAATTTTCCACTGTCGATGTTCCTGCGGTTTTTCGATAACCACGGACTGCTGGATGTGACAAACCGTCCGCAGTGGATGGTGGTGCCCGGCGGCTCGCGGGAATATATCCATCGTATGCAATCGCAGCTCCCTGCCCGTGTGAAACTCCTGACCCGAGCGCCGGTCAGTAAAGTCATCCGCTCCTCGTGCGGCGTGGTGGTGCATTCTGCGCAGGGCGAAGCGCATTTCGATCAGGTCATTTTCGCCTGCCATTCGGATCAGGCACTCGCGATTCTGGGTGATCAGGCCACTGCGGATGAACGCGCCATTCTCAGCGAACTGCCTTATCAGGCCAACGACGTGATCCTGCATACCGATACCCGCCTGCTGCCGCGTGAGAAACGCGCCTGGGCGAGCTGGAATTATCAGTTGCCCAATACGCTGGGCACCGCGTCGCGCGCGGACATGCGTGACGGCAATGCCTCAAACACCCGTCGCGCCAGCGTGACCTACAACATGAATATTTTGCAGGGGCTGGATGCGCCGAAAACCTTCTGCGTTTCGCTCAATCCGCTGACGCCGGTTGACGCCAGCAAGGTGCTGTTTCGCGCCACCTACATGCATCCGGTGCTCAATGTCGCCAGCCATCAGGCGCAACAGCAGCGTTATCAGATCAACGGCCATAACCGTACCTGGTTCTGCGGCGCTTACTGGTACAACGGTTTTCATGAAGACGGCGTTAACAGCGCCCGCGACGTGGTTGAACAGCTTAACCTGCAACTTTACCGTGAAAGTAATGCCGGGCAGGCTGAACAGGAGGCGTCATGAACAGCACGTTGTACGTCGGCACGGTGCGCCATCGCCGGTTTACGCCGGTTGATCACCGTTTCGATTACGACATTTTCATGCCGCTCATTGATCTCGATGAGCTGGAACAATTGCCGGAAGTCGGGATTAAGCTTGAGCGCTTTTCTCCGGCCAGTTTTCGACGCAAAGATTATCTGGGTGGCGGCGATATTAAAACCAAAGCGCAGGACAGAATTGCTGAACTGACCGGCGACCGTCCCGACGGGCGGGTGATGTTGCTCTGCCAGCTGTGTTATTTCGGCTGCTATTTCAATCCGGTCAATTTCTACTACCTTTATGATAAGACCGGAATTTTGCGCTGGATGCTGGCCGAGGTGCGGAACACGCCCTGGAACGAACGCCACACCTACGCCGTGCTGCCAGACGGCTCGCAACCGGTTCCGAAAGCCTTCCATGTGTCGCCGTTCAACCCAATGGACATGGTCTATCACTGGCGTCTGACACCCCCGGGAAAAGAATTACACATCACTATCGAAAATCACCGCAAAGAACGGGAATTCGATGCTGCCCTGTCGCTGACCGCCCGCCCGCTAACCCGCGACGCGTTGCGCCAGCAGTTGTGGCGGCTGCCTGTCATGACTGCAAAAACTGCCCTGACCATTTACTGGCAGGCAGTAAAACTGTGGCTAAAACGGGCCCCCATTTATTCTCATCCTCCTGTTGATAAGGACTGACCATGAGCCAACCCGAAGTGCAACTCGCCCGTGAGGGGGCGATGAACCGGCGCAGCAAGGCTGCACGCGCACTGATTCTCGGCGTATTAAAAAATCTGAATGGCGCAGGGTTAACGCTGCGTGAACCGGGTGAAGAAGCCGTCTTTTTTGGCGATCCGACCGCGCCTTTACAGGGTGAAATCGAGGTGCATCGTTTGCGTGCTTACCGACGGGTTTTGCTCGGCGGAAGTATTGCGGCAGGCGAAAGCTTTATAGATGGCGACTGGACGACGCCCAATCTGACCACGGTTTTGCAACTGCTGGCCGAAAACATGAAGCTGGTGGATAAAATCGAAGCGCGTCTGAGCTGGCTGAGCACGCCGCTTAACAAGCTGATCCACTTCTTCCGCCGCAACAGTCTGACGCAGGCTCGCAAAAACATCTCGGCGCATTACGATCTTGGCAACGATTTTTATCAGGGTTTTCTGGATGAGAAGATGCTCTATTCATCCGCCTGGTATCAGGAAACGCAGATGACGCTGGAACAGGCGCAGGAAGCCAAAATGCGCCGTTTGTGCGACCAGCTGGAACTGCATGCGGGCGATCATCTGCTGGAAATCGGCACCGGCTGGGGTGCGATGGCGGAATTTGCCGCCAGGGAATATGGCTGTAAAGTCACCACAACAACCATCTCCCGCGAGCAATTTCAGTACGCCCGTGACCGCATTGAAAAAGCCGGGCTCAGCGACCGCGTCACCGTCCTGTTTGAGGATTACCGTTCCCTGCGCGGCCAGTTCGACAAACTGGTTTCCATCGAAATGATCGAAGCCGTCGGCAAGCGCTATCTTTCCACTTTCTTCAAACGCTGCAATGCCCTGTTAAAACCGCAGGGACGGCTGGCGATTCAGGCGATCACCATTGCCGATCAGCGTTATGCCAGCTACAGCCGCAACGTCGATTTTATCCAGCGCTACGTGTTCCCCGGTGGATTTCTCCCGTCCATTACCGCCATGAATCAAACCATGACCCGCTGTACCGGGCTGGTGGTCCGCGACCTGTTCGACATCGGCTTTGATTACGCCCGCACGTTGCACGAATGGCGCGAACGGGTTCAGCGTTACTGGAATACCCAGCCGGATGGCGTTCAGGACGAACATTTCCGCCGCCTGTGGCTGTTTTATCTGTGCTATTGCGAAGCCGGATTCCGTGCCCGCACCATCAGCACCGTGCAGCTTATCGCCGAGCGACGCGGATGAAACCGTTGCGCTTCTGGCTGATGACGCTGGGCTTTGATGTCTGGTGGACGCTGGCCGTCTGGGGGCGCGAACGGTTTATCGTTCTGCTGGTGCTGAGCAGTTTTCTGATGCTGGCGTTCACGCCTTCACCCCGCCGTTTATGGGTAGCGGTCGCCTGTACGCTGGGCATCATGCTCGATTCGTTGTGGTGTATTGCAGGCCTGTTTGAGTTTACGGGTTCACAGGCCGTCCCGCCGTGGATGATGGCGCTCTGGCTGGGGTTCAGCGCGTGGTGGCTGTGGCTGCTGGGCGAAATACGTCTGACGTGGTACTGGCTGATCCCGCTCGGTGCAGTCAGCGGGCCGCTGGCGTATTACCTCGGTATGCAGTTCGGCGCGATGCAGCTTATTGCCGCACCGCTTGACGTCTGGCTGGCGCTTGCCGCCGGATGGGCCATTTTCCTGCCGCTGATCAGCCTGCCGGTATTGCTCACCAATGCCAGGCTGCGGAGAACCCGATGAAACGTTTATTACTGCTTACGGTCGCGCTGCTGTTTTCATTCCCGGCCTTCGCCGCCACGCCGTGGGATCACTGGCGACAGGTCGGGCACGCCACGCTGAGCTGGGGGCCGTTTGACGTTTATGACTCACAGTTGCTGACACCGGAAGGTCACTATCAGGCGCAGAAATGGCCGCAGGCCTTAGTGATCAACTATCTGCGCAGCATCGACCGCGAGGAACTGACCAAAGCCACGGAAGAACAGTGGCAGGCGCTCGGGTTGCTGGAACAGGCGCGGAAAAATGACTGGCTGAACAGTGTTAAAACAACCTGGCCGGACGTCAGTAATGGCAGCGGGATCGTTTTTCTGGCCAATGAAAACGGCGGGCAATTTTACAGCCGCGCGCCCAACAGCGTGCTGTTCCAGGCCATCGGCGAACCGTTCAGCCCGGCGTTTCGCGATGCATTTTTGGCGATCTGGCTTTCACCTGCGACGCAATATCCTGATTTACGCAGCAAACTCATCGGCGCAACGGCGTCCGATTAACGTTTATCTGACCGGAGGTTTTATGACAGTCCTGCGCAAAATGCTTCTCCCCCTTCTGGCGGCCTGCGCGCTGCTGCTGACCAGTTGCAGCGCCAGCATTAAAGATTATGCACAAACGCATCCGACGCTGGATATCTTCACCTATTTTGCCGGTGATACCGTGGCTTACGGCATGGTGCAGGATTACAGCCATAAACAGACGCGGCGTTTTACTGCGAAAATTCATGGTGATGTGGTGGCAGATACGCTGACGCTGCACGAAGATTTTGTGTATGACGACGGCGAGAAACAGACCCGCGTCTGGCGCATCCGCAAACTCGCGGACGGCACTTATACCGGCACGGCGGGCGATATTATCGGCACCGCAACCGGGCAATCGGCGGGGAATGCGTTTAACTGGAAATATGTCATGGACGTGAAATCAGGCGGCAGCACGTACCGCCTGACGTTCGACGACTGGATTTACCAGCAGGACGAACAGCATCTGTTTAACGTCACGTCGCTGAGAAAATTCGGCGTCGAAGTAGCGCGTGTAACGCTGTTCTTTGAGAAGAAGTAAGGGGTTAAGTCTGGGGGTTAAGTCTGGGGCTTAATTAGCATTTATCCGGCCCCCTCATAATCGGGGGCTAATTAAACGCACAAACTCCCTATAAATTATGGCATGACTCTTACGTTTAATAAATTCCACCTGAGTACAGGTTATCTTCCTCAGATACCCTGCAGTATTGCAGTTAGAGTAAACGTGCTAAAAATGGATAGCTACACCATTTTATATACAGTCTTGAAAGCATTTATTCCACTCTCTCTTTTAATCCATTTTCGAGCCAGCAGTCTTGGTATCTAATTAACGTATAACATCCTCCCCTGTGATCAGGCGTATCTGGAGTCATTCCTCCAGAATACATTTTGAATAGTAAATCATTACCCTGAACTTCCCCGATAGAATAATCAACAATATAGTCATCAGGAATTGCCCCCGGAGGACTTACCTGAAAACTCGTTACACCTGAGAAAACCATATAACCATCTCCAATATCCTCATCAGTATAAAAACCCCAATTCTGAGAACCAGGTTTTAGCCTTGAAATAAAATCAATCTTAATTCTAACAATCAAATTCCAAGAGTCTATCTCAATCCCTTTGACAGATCTGTCGCCTAAGTAAATTCTCTCAATCATGATAAACCCTTTAATTAGTACATTTCACCTGAGCATAGGTTATCTGCAGATGCTGAGTCCATTACAGTTTCGTTACCTAAGGCACAGAAACATTGCGAAAAGTTGCCATTCTTGCATGATCTAAGTGTGAATATATGCACAATCGATTGTATAGCGCTAATCCCAGCAAGCCCCTTGATACTAAAGTGAGCACCTGAACTTCTAGGGTTAATTATATTCCCCTCAATATCTAAGGATGCTCCTTGACCTTTTATTCCGGCTCCTGTCCCTGGTAAATGCGCATGGGAATGTGGTGTAGGATCTATTTTATGGCCCTGTGGATTTAGTCTGTACGCATTCGAACCATTATCATAAAAGGTGTGGGTATCTGGACTATTTGTATTATTCGGCGGATATGGGCCTGTTAATCCTCCTACTGGCTCCATCATGACATTCCCTCTGCTGTCTCCTATGAACCGGCCCACAGGCTGCCCTGTAATCGGATCTATTGTACATTGTTGATTTGCAGCCAGACCCATAGGGTCAATGCTTTGCAACGGATCCAACGCATAACCATATAAATTCCATCCCCCTCTCAACCCAATCGGATCCTGCGTAATATACCGTCCCTGCATCGGGTCATAATAACGGTGACGGTTGTAATACTACCGAGTGCATTTGGAGTTTAAATAATATTCAACAACTTTATCAAATCCTTCATTTCTTTCAATTTCATATAAATCAGTGCATTTCAATATTAGATTATCTGAAGAACTTAGCATGTAAATCCCCTCTGGAATTGAGTCGTCGCTGATATGGACATTTGTAATTATCCAAAAGTACGGAAACTGGTTACTTTTAATTCTTATACCAAGTAGATCGTACTTTCCATATATATATTTTTTTAGATAAATAAGTTCTCTTGATTTGTTTTTATTTTTATCTCTGTATGTTAATTCAACACCTTGCATGGCAGCATAGATAGGCTTGTTGGCGAGCTCACCATGATTAAGCATATAGTAGATGTAGTGTCCTCCCCAACATACAAGGGCGATGGCTGATAATAACAGGAAACTACATCCTTTATTCATGATTGAACTCCGAAAAATATGAAGAAATCAAAGTGCCCTGATTGATTTGAATCCCTGTATTTCCAGCAAGCATCCCTGCTACAAAACCTATTGTCGGAGGGAGTTGTGGCAACATCCCTTGAGATATAGCATCTGTCATGATTTTTTGTCCAACATTTGCTTTTGTAAAAGAATCTGCAACCATCGTTGAGCAATTGTGCTTAGCTATGTTGTATTCAACGCCATTAGGGTAGTTTTCATTAATATAATTAATCATTGCTTCTTCTTGTAATGGCGTTGTTTTAATGACATATGCAGTGATGTTTCTATTTTCTGACTGTGTTCTTAAATATTCAGTGGTGCTGCTTCCATATTTATTTATTGTCCCATAACTAAATATACCTTTCCCAGAAAAAGCGAGTGCTGTATGTCCCACCGGATTCCCTTTTGTTGGGCCACCAGCCAATACCAGAGTATCTAATCCCATGGAATCAATTGAACTCACCGGAACATTGTTAACATAGGAATAAAGATTCCATCCTCCTCTCAACCCAATCGGATCCTGCGTAATATAGCGTCCCTGCATCGGGTCATAATAACGGTGACGGTTGTAATGCAACCCCGATTCTTCGTCGTAATGCTGGCCCTGCATTCTTATTAACTGGCGCAGATTGTACGGGTTGAAAACATCGACCGGGTTGCCCCAGACGTCCATCACAGCGCTCCATTCCACCTTGCTGGTTTTGTGATTAATCAGCGCAATGGGTGTGCCGAGGTGGTCGCAGTGATAAAGGTGCAGTTTCAGCGCGTCACCCTGCGGCAGCGGGTCGAGCCACAGCGCGAGGTTTTCGGCTTTCAGGCCGACGGCGTCCAGCCACTGCTGATTGTCGTCGCTGAGGTGATTTTTGCGGATGTCCTTTTCGATTTCATTCAGCCGCAGATGGAGTTCGGTCGGCAACGCGCTGCCGTTTTCTTCTTCGAGCTTTTCTGCCAGCGAGCGGTGGCTGTCTTCCATACGGGCATGTTCGGCGCGCAGCAGCGGGACGAAGCTGTTCGGGTGATAAATCGTGTGAAGCTGGATGTCGCGGTTTTCGGTCAGCACCAGCCGGTCGCCGTCCCAGCCGAACCAGATGTTCTGGGTTTCTGGCTGCCCGGACTGCGGATTGATTTGCGTGACGAGTTTGCCGACGCGCCGCCCGAGCGGGTCGTAGATATACCGCGCCTGCGTCTGAATCTGGCCGTCCTCTTCCATTTTCAGACGCGTCAGCCGGTGCGCCTGGTCGTAGGCGAAGTGGCTGATGGCCCCGCGCGGTGCTTCCCGCCAGCCGGCGCGGTACGGGCGTTTTTCCGTCAGGTTGCCAAATTTGTCGTGTTCATAAATATACCGCTCATCGCGCTGGATGCGGTTTTGATACCAGACCGGCAGCGTGTCCGTTAACGGCGTATTCAGGTCGGGATGCGTACAGTTGCGGTTACCGGCGGCGTCGGTGACGGTGGCGAGAAAACCGTCCGGCGAGCTGACGCTGTTCAGGCGACCGGCTGGCGTGTAAGCGTAATGATGGTCACCGAGTCCGGTGGTCATCTGCGTCATCTGACCGGCGGCGTTGTAGTGATAATGGCGTTTCAGGTTCGGGTGGCCGACGTCCGGCGTGTGCTGCGCGGCGAGTTGTCCGGTGAGTGAATAGGTATTTTCACTCTGCCAGCCGTCGCTAAACCGGCGGGTGGTTTCGCGGTGCAGCCTGTCGCGGGTGAATTCCAGCAGCACGTCATCGCCGAGTTTTACGCCGAGCAGGTGGCCGGGGCCGTAGGTCTGCCAGCGGATTTCCGGCAGGCCGTCGTAGCGGACGGCGGATTCAAAGCCGCGCACGTCGAAGCCGCGCACCGCGGTGTGCTGCCAGAGCAGGTCTCCGTGGGCGTTGCGGATTATCTGCCGTTCGCCGTTAAGGTTGTCATTCGCGTCGTACTGAAAGCGCACGCTGACCAGATGGGTTTCGCTGCGGTGGGCGGTTTCGGTGACGCGCCCGGCGGCGTCATACTGCCAGAGCACGTCGTCCGGACCGTCGTTCGTTTCGGGGCGCTGCTGGCGGATAAGCTGGCCTTCATCATCGTAATGCCAGTGCGTCATCAGCCCGGCATCGTCGCTGCGGATTAGCTGACCGGCGATGTTGTACTGATAACTCTGCACGCGGCCGTCAAAGCCGACCTCCTGAATCAGCCGGTCCATGACGTCGTAGCTGAATTTCGTGTCAGCGCCGTTTTCGTTAACCAGCCGCATCAGCCTGCCCGCGCTGTCGAATTCAGTCTGACGGTTCAGCCCGCCTTCGCTCTGTGCGGTTGGATTCCCGCGCTCGTCGTAGGTTTGCGTGGACTGACTGCCGTCTGGTCGGGTGACGGTGATGACGTCGCCCGCCGCGTTATATTCCCAGTGTGTTTTTGCTCCGCTGGCATCTTCGCGCGAAATCCGACGCCCGCGCGCATCGTACGCAAAGCGGGTTTTCATTCCTTCTTCGTGCTGGATTTCGACCGGCTGACCGTCGCGGTTATAGCGGTATGACGTATTAAACCCGGAGCAGTCAGTGAAGGCAATCAGCAAGCCGGCCGCGTTCCATTCCAGCGTCTGACGCCCGCCCGCCGCGTCTTCGGTAGCGCATGGCAGCGCACTTTTATCACCTGCATAGTGATAGCGGCGGGTCTGGTGCAGGGCGTCGGTTTCAGCGGTCAGACGCCCCAGTGCATCATATTCCCTGCTCACGCGGCGTCCGTCGGGCGCGGTGCTGCAAACCAGCTGCCCTTGTTTGTTGTAGTAGAACTGGCTGCGTTTTTCGCCGCCCGGATGCAAAGTCGCGCCCAGCGTGCCATTGGCCGGGTTGTGGTGAAATTCGGTGGTGCGCCCGGAAGCGTCGGTTTGCGATATCAGCTGGCCGCGGTTGTTGAACGCGCTTTGCGTGCAGCTGCCGTCGGCCTGCTCAAGTCTGACTACGCGGCGTAATCCCTTTTCGCCCTCGAAGTGATAGACGTGTAAGCGCCCGAGGCTGTCGGTGACGCGGGTCTGGTTTTTGGAGTATTCAAACTGATAGCTCAGGCCGCCGGGATTGACCTGCGAAATGACTTTTCCGGACGCATCGTACACGTAGCGGGATGCCGGGCGTCCGGCGTAGCGGTGGGCAATCATCAGACCGGTGCCGCTCAGTTCCTGATGCCAGTCAAACTCGCGAACCACTTCGCCCGCGCGGTCGCAGACGGTTTTCAGTTCGCCGCGTGGCGTGAAGTCGTTGCGCACCAGCGGTCTGGTCGGCAAGTCCGAAAAGGCTAAATCTTTCGTCAGCCAGACGGCGGAAAGCCGCACGCCGCCATCTTCGCCCCAGCCGTTATCCGGCACGGGTTTGAAGTCTGGTACTGTCATCAGCTCAAGGCGAAAGCGCCGTCTACAACTGTCGGTGACGCCGGTAATCTGCCCGGCGAATTCGCCTTCGGCGTCGCGATGATAGTTAAGCTGATTGCCGAAACGGTCGGTCAGCCCGAGCAATAACCGGCTGGCGGGCAGCGGGCGCGGCAGCACGTCTTCTGAGGTTTCGGGCAACTGCACGCAGCCCAAAATCCACCACGGGCCGGTGGCGTCATTGGCGACAAAATAGTAATGCGGGCTGTTGCGGAGTTCGTCCGGCAGCGCCTGCCACAATTTCCCGAGCGGATGAGCATCTATTTGCTTATCGGCACCGCCGCGCGCCAGCCAGAGATTTTCGCTGTGGCTGAACACAATTTGCCCCGGCGGCAGGTGATGAAAATGAATGCTCCGCCCCGAATTATCGTTAAGGATGAGTTCGTCCGCGCGGATTTGCAGGCGGATATCCGCCGCCGCCGACCATCCGGGGCCGAACATCCCGACCGGCGCGGGCGTGTCCGTTTTATAGCTGCTGTAAGCACGCGAAAGGACAAACGGTAACGACGCGGGCAGCGCGATATCGGTCTCGCCGGGCAGGACTTTTGCGCCGAGCGACGGGTTAACGGGGCTGCCTTCCACCACCCCGCCGGGACACACCGAACACGCCACACCGGTCGGTGCGCCAATCATCACGCCCAGAGAACCCTGAACAATCGGGCCGCCGATGGCGGTGTTATCGAACTTTCGGGCGGCAGGGAATCCGGTCATAAGTAAGTCCTTTTAAGTAAAACGTCCGTGGAATGATTGATTTGAAGGTGAGGTGTTTATCGTTGCATTCACGGTATAAATACAAATAAATCAATCAGATGAACGAAGCTAAACGTTAAAAGGAATATGCGTTGTGAGGAGGTTAACAGGTATGAGGAAAGCAGAAAAAGTGAAGGGGTGCAGATAAAAAAATCCCCGACGCAGGGTCAGGGATTCGCAAGAGAAAATATTCAGGGGAAGTATTAAACCTTCACTTCTTTAATCACCGTTTTGCGGCGGCCGAAGACCAATTTACCCAGCGTCACCAGCAGAACGGCGCAAAGAATGATGCCTAAGGCCACCCATTCGACCGGCGAAAGGGATTCGCCGGCGAAGCTGATGCCCAGTAAAACGGCGACAATCGGGTTCACATAGGCATAGCTGGTGGCGACGGCGGGACGCACGGTTTTCAGCAGGAACATATAGGCGCTGACGGCAATCATCGATCCGAAAACGACCAGATAGCCCAGCGCCAGAAAGCCGCTCAGTTTTGGCGCAGCAGCAAGATGTTCACCGCTGACCCGGCTGGCAACCAGCAATACCACACCCGCAATAATCATTTCCGCTGCACCTGCCATCAGGCCTGTGGGCAACGTCAGGCGTGAACTCCACACCGAACCAAACGCCCAGCTCAGCGAGGCCAGCAAAATCAGCGCTGCGCCCCACGGATTGCCTTCCAGATTGTTGCCGGTATTGAGCAGCACAATGCCGAACAGGCCGATCGCCACGCCGGTCCATTCCAGACGGCTATTGGGCATTCCCCACAAACGGCTGAAGCACAGCGTAAACAGCGGAACAGTGGCAACCATCACGGCGGCAATGCCCGACGGCACCTGCATATGCTCAGCGACTGTCACCAGACCGTTACCGACGGAGAGCAGCAAAATGCCCACCGCACCGGCGGCCATCCACTGTTTCAGCGATGGCACTTTATGCCCGCGCAGCAGTAAAAACGTGAACATAATGCATCCGGCAACAAAGAAGCGCAGCCCGGCCATCATCAGCGGCGGCCAGCTTTCCACCCCCACGCGGATCACGAAATAGGTAGAACCCCAGATAAAATAGAGCGCAAACAGGGCTGCGATTAACGGCAGCAGGGAACGGGTAGCGGAGCCAGTCATAGGAATAACTTATTAGCGTGATAACGAAGGCAAACAGTTAACGCTATCCGCCTGATTTCCGGCAAGGGAATCTGTGCGATCGCGTCAAAATGTTGCTAAAAAGTTTCTGCATATGACAAAAAATAAGAGACGTTAGCGGATAACGTAATTAGCGCATGAATAGTGTGTTGCAGGAGGAGGTAAACAATTTATAATTCGTCGTTCAAATTTCCGAGGTACTGCACATGAATTCGCTTGGCAAAAAATTATTTATCGCTCTGTTCGGCCTGATGGCAATTGGCGCAATTGGTGGCGTGATGGTCGCGGGCTATGCGGTGGTGATTCAGGACGACGCCAAACCGGTGAGCGATAACGATGCCCCTTCCGTGGTTCCGGCGCCGTCTTCAACGTCAGCGCACTGATTCACCGCCAGACCGCTGCTGCCACCGTTGCAGCCAGCGGCTCCAGCGTTCAAACAGCATATCCACGCAAATCGCCAGCAGCGCGACAATCACTGCGCCCTGCAAAACATACGCCGTATTAAAGCCGCTCAGACCGATAATAATCGGCGACCCCAGGCTTGATGTGCCGACCGTTGACGCAATCGCCGCCGTCCCGATATTAATGATCACTGAGGTACGGATACCGGCAATAATCACCGGTGCGGCCAGCGGGATTTCGACCTTTCTCAGCATCTGCCAGCGGCTCATCCCGACGCCCTGCGCAATTTCGCGTGCCGACGCAGGCACCGATTCAATCCCGGCAATCGTTCCCTGCAAAATGGGCAGCAATCCGTAAAGCACCAGCGCAATAATCGCCGGTTTTTCGCTGAATCCCATCACCGGCACCGCCACCGCCAGCACGGCAACTGGCGGAAAAGTCTGCCCCATCGCCACCAGCGTTTCGACCAGCGAGCGGAATTCCTTACCCGCCGGACGCGTCACGCCCACGCCCGCCGCCACGCCAATCACTACCGCAATCAGGCTCGAAACGCCGACCAGCAGCAGGTGCGCTTCCACCAGCGAGGCGAAACTTTCCTGCTGATACACCGGTCTGCTGAGTTCGGGGAACATCCAGTGGAACAGACCGCCGAGCGACGTCATCCCGAAAATCAGCGCCAGTAAGAGTGCCAGTACCCAGAGGAAAGGATCCGTGAAAACTCGCCGTAACACGTGTTTCATACACCGTTCCCTGTCGTCGTCAGATCCGCAAAATGCAGCACACCGACCGGCTGCCCCTGCTCATCCACCACCGGCAATTGCTGAACCTGCTGCGCAACAAACTTTGACAGCGCCTGACTCAGGCTCATCGACGCCACCAGCGGTTTTTCGCTACCGGCGTAAAATTCGCCCTGTCGCGTGCGCGAACCGACTTCCTGTAAAGACAGCAAACGGATCCCCATATCGCTGCCGCCAAAGAAATCGCGCACGAACGGCGTCGCCGGTTTGGTCAGTAATTCCAGCGGCGTGCCCTGCTGCACCACCTGCCCATCGTTGAGCAGCACGATGCGGTCGGCCAGCGCCAGCGCTTCGTCGATGTCGTGCGTCACCAGCACAATCGTGCGGTGCGAGAGTTTATGAATGCGCGCCACTTCTTCCTGCAACGTCGCGCGGGTCACCGGATCGAGCGCGCCAAACGGTTCGTCCATCAGCAACACTTCCGGGTCTGACGCCAGCGCACGCGCCACGCCGACACGCTGCTGCTGCCCGCCGGAAAGCTGATGCGGATAGCGCGTGCGGAACTGTTTCGGATCCAGGCTCAGCAGCTTGAGCAATTCGGTCACGCGGTCGCGGATTTTGGCCTTCGGCCATTTCAGCAACTGCGGCACGGTGGCGATGTTCTCTTCCACCGTCCAGTGCGGGAACAACCCAATCGACTGAATGGCGTACCCCATCCGGCGGCGTAAATCCTGCGCGCGGAATTTTTCAATCGGTTCACCGGCAAAGAGAATTTCGCCGCGATCGTGCTCTTCGAGCCGGTTGATCATCTTCAGCGTGGTGGATTTCCCCGAACCGGATGTCCCGATCAGTACGGTGAATTCGCCTTTGGCCATTTCCAGCGTCAGGTCACGCACGACCGCCTTGCCAGCAAAGTGTTTACTTACCTGCTTGAAATGAATCATCTGCGTGAAGTTTCCAGTATTGAGACTGCGAATTTAAAGAGGCTGTCGACCACCACGGCCATCAGAACCGCCGGGATCACCCCGAGCAGCACCAGATCCAGCGCGCTGCTTAACAGGCCCTGGAACATAATCGCCCCCAGCCCGCCCGCGCCGATCAGCGCCGCGACCATCGCCATTCCGACGGTTTGCACCGCCACAATGCGGATGCCGGTGAGGATAACCGGCAGCGCAATTGGCATCTGGACGCGGAAAAACACCTGCCCGCGGTTCATGCCCATGCCGCGCGCGGATTCAGTCACCGCCTCCGGCACGGAATCAAGCCCGGCAATCACGCCGCGCACCAGCGGCAACAGGGAATAAAGCACCAGCGCGATAATCGCCGGGGCCAGCCCGATACCGCTGATCCCATGATCGGCCAGCCACGGCAGCGCTTTTGCCAGACCGGCCAGCGGCGCGAGCAGCAGGCCAAACAGCGCAATCGACGGCACGGTCTGAATAATATTGAGCACCGACAGCACCGGCCCGCGCCAGCGCGCATTGCAGTGGCAGAGCAAACCAACCGGCAGGCCGATCAGCACCGCAGGCACCAGCGTGCCGAACAAAATCCCCAGATGCTGCCACACCGCGTCGTTAAACACGTCCGAACGGTTGTCGTACTCTTTCAGCAGCGACAGTTCAGAAAGCTGGCCGTAAAACAGCAGTAAAACCACCGGGATCAGCATCTGGATATTGAGCAAAATGCGCAGGGTGTGATTGCGGGTGAAACGGGAAATGGCGTCGGAGGCAATCAGCAAACACAGCGCCGCTGCCGCCCAGAAACCGCCGCCGAGCGAGGTGCGCGCAATGCTGTCTTCATTACCGCCGGTCAGTTGCACCGCCGTGTGTCCGGCCAGCCAGACCAGCGCCGCCAGCAGGATTTCTGCCAGCAACATCACCAGCAAATGACTGCGGCCAAACAAGGTAAGAAAAGCGCTCACCACCAGCAATATCACCGGAAGAAGCACAAAAAAGGTGTCGCTGTGAAGCAGCGAGGCCAGCGAAATGCCCTGCCCCGACACCAGCCGGTTAGGCGCATGGCTGAGAAAGGCCAGACCGGAACCGGCCAGCAATAACAGGAAAACCAGCGTCAGCAATACGCGGTTTTTAACGGGAGAATGATGAGTCAAAACGTTACCTGATTTCAGTGAGCACGACCCGCAGGCCGTGCTCCGGGCGTCACTGCCCGATTATTTTTTGACGAAACCTTTGTCCTGCAGGTACTTCGCCGCGACCTTCTTCGCATCCTGCCCCTCAACCGCAATTTTCGCGTTCAGCGTTTGCAGGGTTTTGGTATCAAGCGAAGCAAAGACCGGTTTCAGCAAATCAGGAATGTTCGGGTGCGCTTTCAGCGCGGCTTCGCGGATGATTGGCGCAGGCGCATAAATCGGCTGCACGCCTTTCGGATCTTCCAGCGTTTGCAGGCCCAGCGCGGCCACCGGGCCGTCGGTGCCATACGCCATCGCCGCGTTCACGCCGGAGGTTTTTTCCGCTGCCGCTTTAATGGTGACCGCCGTATCGCCGCCTGCCAGCGACAGCAACTGCTGCTGATTCAGCTTGAAGCCGTAGGCATTTTCAAACGCCGGTAACGCATCCGGGCGCTCGATAAATTCCGCCGACGCCGCCAGTTTGAAATCCCCGCCGCTGCTGATAAATTTGCCCAAATCGGCCAGCGATTTCAGGTCATGCGCACTCGCCACGTCCTGACGCACCGCGATAGTCCAGGTGTTATTCGCCGGAGACGGGCTGAGCCAGACAATTTTGTTCTGGTCGTAATCGAGCTTTTTCACTTTATCGAAACCGGCCTGCGCATTTTTCCACGCCGGATCTTTTTCATCGGAGAAGAAGAACGCGCCGTTACCGGTGTATTCCGGGTAAATATCGATTTCCCCGGCGGTGATCGCGCCGCGCACCACTTTGGTCGTCCCCAGCTGCAATTTATTGGTGGTGTGAATGCCGTTGGCTTCCAGCACCTGAATAATGATGTTACCGAGCAACGACCCTTCGGTATCGATTTTCGAGCCAACACGCACGGAATCGTCTGCGGCATGTGCAGTAAAACTCATGGCAGAAAGCGCCAGCATTGCTGCGGTCAGTCCCCGCACCCGCCCTTTTATTGCAGTCATGGTATGTCCTCTTATTGATTTTTTTAGGATTGTGTCGCCGGGCGACAGACGTTCAAATTGGCTTTCATCAGTGAAAAAAGCGTGCTAACAAGGATAGTCCAATTTCAGGTAAGGGATTGGAGGGTGGGTTATAAAAACAGGCAGAGGTACAATCGGGAAATGCATAAATATAGGAAGCTTTTGTGAAAATTCGCTAATCCCGATTCACCGCCCGACCTTAGATCGCTTTGTTTTAACTTATAGCCATTTGTTTTTACGCTTCGCTGAATCAGGACTTGTGACCGGCATCACCTCGCCTCTATGCTGGTTTTTTTGTCAAAAAGCGTAAACACAATAATGTCTGATTCAATTGCGGCCTCTCCCGCCGCCTCTTCAGGGGATTACAGCGCAGATTCTGCGTCTGACAAGCCGGTGGTGATTCGTTCCGCTGCCGATATTACGCAGTTAGTAAACCGTGGCGCGGCGAAAATCAGCGACGCGCGCATCGTGATTGCTATCGCACTGGGCGGCGTTTTCCTCGACGCTTACGACCTCGGCGCGCTGGCCTTCGGGATGAAAGATATCACCCGCCAGTTCGGCCTGACGCCGTCCGGCGCGGGTTTCGTGGCTTCCGCGATCACCTTCGGGGCGATTGTCGGCGCACTGTTCGGCGGCTATCTGACCGACAAAATTGGCCGTTACCGCGTCTTTATGGCCGATATGTTCTTTTTCGTGATTGCCGCACTGGCCTGTGCTTTTGCACCAAACGAATGGGTGCTCGGCGGCTCGCGTTTTGTGATGGGCCTCGGCGTCGGTATCGATTTACCGGTCGCGATGGCGTTTCTGGCGGAATTCTCCAGGCTTCAGGGGCGCGGCAATAAAGCCTCGCGCGTGGCGATGTGGTGCCCGACGTGGTACGCCGCCATCAGCGTTTCCTATTTGCTGGTTCTGCTGCTTTACGCGGTATTGCCCGCCACGCACACCGACTGGCTGTGGCGTTTAATTCTCGGTTTTGGCGCAGTTCCGGCCATTCTGATTATCCTTATCCGTCACCGTTATATGAATGAATCACCGGTCTGGGCGGCGAATCAGGGAGACCTGCAAAGTGCGGCGGCCATCCTGCGTAAATCCTACAACATCAATGCGGTAGTAGCAGATGACGCGGACAAAACGCCGCAGGTGAAAGTGCGTAAAGCCGCCTGGCGCAACTACGGCACGCTGTTGCAGGGCATTTACCTGCGCCGCACCGTGCTGGCCACGGTGACCGCCGTCGCGTCGTCATTTGCCTATAACGCGGTGGCGTTCGGCCTGCCGGTGATCCTGTCGAGTTTCCTGCAACAGTCGATGATCAGCACCATTTTGTTCTCGCTCGGCCTGAACCTGTGCTTCGCGTTTGTCGGCGGCCTGATTGCCGTGCGTTATGTGTCAAAATTTGGCGCATGGAAAATGACTTACGCGGGTTATGCCTGCCAGCTCGTCGCGATGATCGGCCTGGCGCTGGTAGGCCGCCCGGCTGACGGCGGTGAAGCGGCGATTTCCATCGCGATGCTGGCGTTGTTCCTGTTCGGTCAGGGCTTCGGTCCGGGTTCGCACACCATGACCTTTGCCTCGCTGAGCTACCCGACGTCGCTGCGCGGCATGGGCGTCGGCTTCAACCAGACGCTGATGCGTTCCAGCTCAACGGTTTCCCTGTTCCTGTTTCCGGTGCTTTCCGCCGCCTTAGGCACAGGCGTGTTTTGGGTGATCGCTTTAGCGCCGCTGGCAGGGCTTATCGTGCTGACGGCAATACGGTGGGAACCTTCGGGGTATGACGTGGATGCAGAGGATTTTGATGTGCCGGTGCCGCGGCACTGACGGCTTAACATCTTTCAGAAAGGTGAAAGTTTCGGTTTTTCATGAGCGGTGCCCACTCAGCGGCTGACGCCTAAACCGCCAAAGAGGGAGGAAAGCGCCTCCCTCTTTGATCTCCCACGCTTTTTTCCAACACGCGCTGTCGCTGGCTGGCTATGTTTCAGGTGCCACAGCTATTGCCGCGAAAACTTGCCGCTGCGCGGTTCCTTCATTTCGGTCTTCGAGCCATAGGTCTCGAAACTCTCATTCAGCAAAATTTCTGAGCGCGCCATCTAACCTTTCTCAAAAAATAACAACGATTTGGTTTGCTCCTCCCCCTGCGAAGGGGAGGCCGGGAGGGGGTTTAGCAGGCCACTGTGTCGCTAAAACCAACACCCCATCCCGGCCTTCCCCTCGTGAGAGGGGAAGGAGCAAATCAAAACCAGCCAGCATGAATCTTTCGAATTAAATAGCCACTGGCCGCTTTCAAAACGACGTTGAGCGAGCGGCGAGAAACGGCGAGAGTCTTTTTTCGAGCAGGTTCGAACCCGAAGCGAAAGAACCGCGCAGCGGCGGCGTTTGCGGCACTAGCCGGAGTTGCTGAAACAGTGCCAGCGAGCGGTAGCGCGCAGTGAAAGAGCCCGGGGGTCTTGGGGGCGGCGGCGATATGCCGCCCCCAAGTCGGTGTGGGCCGACGCCCACGACCTTGAACTTAAAGCCAGTTTGGGTGCAACCCAAGGTTTTGAATCTAAAGCCACAAAGCCGTGGCTCCGGCTTCAGATCACCGCGCTTCTCGGCGCAAACACAAACCCGACTCCATTCTCAATCATCGCTGCCACCAGCTCGAATCCGCCATTCGGTTTCCCCTTTGCGTATTCCAGTTCGCTGGTAAATATCGGGCTTACCCAGAACTGATTCACCGGGTCGCCGTAGATTTCCGGCAGGTCCACTTTATCGGCCGGGCCGCACAGGGCGGAGGAAATCACGTGGCCTTCGAAGCCCAGAGGCGCCATCGGGGACATCAGCGTGTGGCCTTCGCCGAGCCAGCTGAGCGTGGTCCACGGGATTTGCGCATAACCGGACAGCGCGCTCGCCATCTGCACGGCGTTTTCTTCGGTGACGTATTCTTTGCCGACGGAAAATGCCAGTTCGATACGGCGGTGCTTTTCGGCTTCATCGTTGAAAATGATGTCGATTTGCGGCATCGGGCGGATGCTCATGCCGACGGTGAAGAAGTAATAATTCTCATCGTCTTCGTGCTGGGAAATCGCCATCGGCGGCCAGCTGCCCTGGTTAATCAGGTAATATTTCAGCGACGGGCCAAAGCGATCTTCGTAGGATTCGAGCAGTTTGCGCTGGATTTTCGGCCACGGATTAGTAAATTCATTTTGCCAGTCACGCCAGAATAAACGGGTCTTTTCCGCCAGCTCGCACTGTGCGTTTGTCGAGGCGGAACCAAGCGGGAAAGTCAGCGGGTTTTGCGCGATGCACCCGGCGGAATAGCACACAGAGTGATCGATATACAAACTCCAGCCGGGGATCACCGCCAGCAGCAAACCCTGATACCACAACGCTGCGCCGTCATCGCTTTCGTTCCACAGGATCTGAATTTGTGACGGATCCAGTGGCGCTTCACCTTCCAGATTGCGGCAGTAAGGCGCGGCCAGCAGCGGCGCGATGCCCTGTTCAGTGGCGGCAGTGTCATCGTGCAAAGGTGCAGGCACCAGATTGCGCACCCAGCAGGCACGCATTTTCGGAAAGCGGTCACGCAGATCTTCGCGGGCGAATATGTAGAAATACACCACGCGGTTGTCCTGTTCGACCAGCGCGGTCAGGGTTTGTTTGTCGTTACTGACTTCAGCAACAATGTCGGACTGGCGCATATGACCTCGGCAATATTAGGAAGCTTATTATTCCCTGTGATGGTCAGTGTAGAACGGATAAGCCAGCCCGATAACGGGCAATATTCCCAAAAATCCCCGATAAATCATCAAAACACGCGCTTTTTTCGCCAACGCCGTCGGTTACCGGCAATACAACCGGAAAAGTTGCGCCAGATGTGCCGCCATCGGCGACAGTGTGGTATCACGCCGCTGAATGAGATAGAACGTTGCGGCTGGCAGCGGCAGATCCAGATCGAGCGCCACCAGACTCTGGCCGATCACCGGGTCATTAATCACATCCACGGATAGCACGCTGAGGAAATCGGTTTTAGCAATCAGGCTGGTGCAGGACATAAACGTCTCGCAAATCACGCTGATATTCGGCTCGGCGTCCATCTCGCTAAACACTTCGCTGAGCAGTTTGTAATAACTTCCGCGCGGCGTCGGCATGGTCCAGTCGCAGTGAAGCAATTCTTTCATCGAACGCGCGTTTTGCATCGGGTGGCCGCGTCTGGCGACCACGCGGTACTCTTTATCCATCAGTTTTTCGTATAACAGTTCGTTATCAAAGGGCCCCTGATAATAGGTATTGACGGTGAAATCCAGCTCCCCCTGACGCAGTTCGGGGATCATCGAGACCAGTTGGCCTTCGGCGATACGCACTTTCACATTCGGGAATTCCCGGTGAAAACGGTCGATCACGTCCGGCATGATGGTGCGCGCAATGCTGGCACCGACGCCGATATTCACCCTGCCGCTGGTACCGCCAAGGCGCTGGGCGATGTCTTCCTGCGCCACGCGAAGCTCTTCCAGAATCAGGCTCGCGCGTTTAAAAAACGCGTCACCACAATCGGTTAGTGTCACGCCCTGACGGCGGCGGACAAATAATCTCGCGCCCAGCCCTTCTTCCAGCTCTTTAATCGATTTGGTCAGCGCGGGCTGGGAAAGATTAAGCAAACGGCTGGCAGCGCGAATGCTGCCCTGACGCGCCACAGACACGAACGCCCGCAACTGATGCATTTTTATTTGTGATGCCATGAGATTCTTTGATAACCCCTGATTATCACTAAGAAGATTTTGGCATCTTATATGCGCTGATCGCTTTGTGTACATTGAAAAACACATAAGGCAGACGTTCGTCATAAAACGCTGACCAAGACGACGGCAAAAATGCCGCAATGCAGTCCCTTCCGCCGGGCCATTCCCTGCGGATTTTTCCTTCAAACGGCAACAAATTACGGGTTACTGGTTTGCGCTTCGCGCCCGCCGGTCTGGGTTTGTTGTGCCAGTTATCGTGCTCCGGCGCGCACTGCCCCCCAAACAAGAATTCCTCCTTTCTGCTTCTGGCAGAAAGCCTGCATGTCTGTAAAAAAGAGAGTCCGTGATGGTTAATGAGATTTCTGAACACGTTGAACAGCTGTTCCCTGCCCTGCAAACACAACGTCGTGACCTGCATAAATACGCCGAATCCGGCTGGCTGGAATTTCGTACGTCCACGCTGGTGGCCGACCGGCTGGAGAAACTCGGGTACGCGCTGAAACTGGGCAAAGACGTCATCGATGCCGATTCACGCATGGGTTTGCCTTCTGCTTCCGTGCTGGCTGAACACGAGCAACGCGCGCTGGAACAGGGCGCAATTGCCCGCTGGATGCCGCATTTTTCCGGCGGTTTCACGGGCATTGTTGCCACGCTGGAAACCGGACGTCCCGGCCCGGTGATGGGATTTCGCGTCGACATGGATGCGCTGGATTTAAACGAGGTGCTCGACGAGGCGCACCGCCCGTTCCGCGAAGGATTTGCTTCTGCCAATAACGGCATGATGCACGCCTGCGGCCACGACGGGCACACCACGATCGGTTTAGGCCTGGCGGAAGTGCTGATGCAGGCGCGCGATAAGCTGTGCGGCACGATTAAACTGATTTTCCAGCCTGCGGAAGAAGGCACGCGCGGCGCGAAATCCATGGTCGCGGCAGGCGTGGTCGATGACGTCGATTACTTCACCGCCGTCCATATCGGCACCGGCGTTCCGGCCAATCATATTGTCTGTGGCAACGATACGTTCATGGCAACCACCAAGCTCGACGTGCATTTTACTGGCGTGGCGTCACATGCCGGTGGCAAACCGGAAGAAGGTCGCAACGCCCTGCTGGCGGCAGCGCAGGCCACGCTCGGATTACACGCCATTCCCCGCCACAGCGGTGGCAGTTCACGGGTCAACGTCGGCGTGTTGCAGGCCGGCACCGGCCGCAACGTGGTCGCCTCTTCCGCCATGATGAAAGTCGAAACACGTGGTTCCACCAATGAAGTGAACGAATTCATTTATCAGCAGGCGCTGAAAGTGATTTCCGGCGCGGCCGAAATGCATCAGGTGAAATTTGATATCAAACTGATGGGCGCGGCGCAAAGCAGCAAACCGACGGCCGCATGGGTGAATTACATCCATCAGCAGGCGGAAAAACTCGGTGAGTTTGAAGAGATTATTGACCGTCAGGAAGGCGCAGCGGGCTCTGAAGACGCCACCTACATGATGGAACGCGTGAAAGCGCGCGGCGGCGAAGCCTCTTACGTGATTTTCGGTACCGATCTGAGCGCCGGGCATCACAACGAGCTGTTTGATTTCGATGAAAAAGTGATGATGCAGGGCATTAAAACGCTGGCCGCGCTGGCGCTGAACATCGCTGAATTCAAAGGGGAAAACTGATGGCAGCGCAGCAAAATATTGTCAATTTCATCAGTGATTTTATCGATAACCAGCAACCGGCGCTGGCGCAAATCAGCGATGCCATCTGGGATCATCCGGAAACCCGTTTCGCCGAATCGTTCTCTTCAGCACTGCTGGCAGACAAGCTGGAAGCCAGCGGATTTGCGGTTGAGCGCGGCGTCGGTGGCATGGAAACGGCGTTTATCGCCAGCTTCGGCAGTGGCAAACCCGTTATCGCCCTGCTCGGTGAATTCGACGCACTGGCCGGGCTGAGCCAGAAAGCCGGATGTGACACCGCGCAACCGCTGGTCGAAAACGGTAACGGTCACGGCTGCGGGCATAATTTGCTCGGGACGGCGGCGCTCGGTGGCGCGCTGGCGGTAAAAGCCTGGATGGAACGCGAAAACATTCAGGGTACGGTGCGGTTTTACGGCTGTCCGGGCGAAGAAGGCGGTTCCGGCAAAACGTTTATGGTGCGCGAAGGGCTGTTTGATGATGTCGATGCCGCGCTGACGTGGCATCCGGAAACCTACAGCGGCATGTTCAGCAACCAGACGCTGGCCAATATTCAGGCGTCGTTCAGCTTTAAAGGCGTGTCCTCACACGCCGCCGCTGCGCCACATCTGGGCCGCAGCGCGCTGGACGCCGTGACGCTGATGAACACCGGTTCCAACTTCCTGCGCGAGCACATTATTCAGGAAGCGCGGCTGCATTACGCCATCACCAACGCGGGCGGAATTTCGCCAAACGTGGTGCAGGCCGATGCGGAAGTGCTGTATCTGGTGCGCGCGCCGCAAATGGATCAGGCGCAGGGGATTTTCGACCGCGTGGTGGATATCGCCAAAGGCGCGGCGCTGATGACCGGCACCACGATGTCGATGCGCTTTGACAAAGCCTGTACCAATTATGTGCCGAACCGTACGCTGGAAAGTACGATGTATCAGTATGTTAAGGCGTTTGGCGCACCGCAATACACGGCCGAAGATCAGGCGTTTGCGGCGTCGATTCACGCCACGCTGACGGAGCAGGATATCGATAACAATCTGCTGAATATCTCCCGCACCAGCGGCGCAGAAGGGATGGCGTTCGCCGAAACGCTGCGCACGTCGGCCCTGACCGACGCCGTCGCGCCTTACGCACCCAACAACAATATTCTTTACGGCTCCACCGACGTCGGCGATGTCAGCTGGCTGGTGCCGACCGCGCAGTGTTTCAGCCCGTGCTTTGCGGTCGGTTCGCCACTGCACACCTGGCAGATTGTGTCGCAGGGGCGCACGTCCATCGCGCACAAAGGTATGTGCCTGGCGGCAAAAGTGATGTCTTCCACGGCCATTGAACTGTTCACGCAGCCTGATTTGCTCGCCGCGTGCCAGAAAGAGCGCGATGCCCTGCGCGAGCGTCGTCCGTATCACTGCCCTATTCCGGCGGGCGTAAAACCTTCGCCACTGAAATAAATCACGACGAGTAAACCGCCCGCTCATGCCCCGTTCCGGCAGAGACGGGCGGTATAAATATAAAAAAATCAAACACGACAGAGGGTTAAGAGATGAGTATTGAAGCACAAGACTCCGGCCAGAGCCCTGGAGGTTTTCTCCAGTGGGTAGAACGTGTAGGTAATAAAATTCCCAATCCGTTTTTGTTATTTGTTTATTTGATTGCCATTCTGATGGTCGCCAGCGCCGTGATTTCGTGGCTGAATATTACGGCGGTGAACCCGAGTAATGGCGACGTTATTCATGTTAAAAATCTGCTGAGCGTGGAAGGTATTCAGTGGATTTTGCCGAACGTGATTAAGAATTTCAGCGGATTCACCCCGCTCGGCTCGATTCTGGCGCTGGTGATTGGCGCAGGTCTGGCGGAGCGCGTCGGGCTGCTGCAAAGCCTGATGTATAAAATGGCGTCGAAAGTGAACGCCCGTTACGCCAGCTATATGGTGATTTTTATCGCCTTCTTCAGCCACATTTCGTCCGACGCCGCGCTGGTGGTGATGCCACCGCTGGGCGCGCTGATTTTTCTGGCGGTCGGGCGTCATCCGGTGGCCGGTTTGCTGGCGGCGATTGCCGGTGTGGGTTGCGGCTTTACGGCGAATCTGCTGATTGTGACCACGGACGTGCTGCTTTCCGGGCTGAGTACGGAAGCGGCAAAAGCGATCAATCCGGCGGTTCAGGTCAGCGTTATCGATAACTGGTATTTCATGGCTGCGTCGGTAATTCTACTGACGATTGTCGGGGCTATTCTGACCGACAAATTTGTCGAACCGCGTTTGCCGGTTTATCGCGGCGAACGCAACGAAGAGATGAAGAAGCTGACGCCGGAACAGAACCGTGGCCTGATGGCGAGCGGGATTGCAGCGCTGGTGTTCATCGGGCTGGTCGCGCTGCTGGTGGTGCCGGAAGCCGCGCCGCTGCGGGATCCGAAAACCGGCGGCATCATCCCTTCTCCGTTTATTCAGGGCATCGTGCCGCTGATTATTTTATTCTTCTTCGTGATTTCGGTGCCTTACGGCATGGTGACGAAGCAAATCCGCAGCGCCAGCGATGTGCCGGATTTGCTGGTTGATCCGATGAAGTCTATGGCCGGTTTTATCGTGATGGTGTTCCCGCTCTCCCAGTTTGTGGCGTTTTTCAACTGGAGCAATATGGGAAAATTTATGGCGATAGGGCTGACGGATGTGCTGGAAAATCTCGGCATGACCGGTATTCCGGCGTTCCTCGGGCTGATTTTTCTGTCGGCGTTGCTGTGTATGTTTATCGCCAGCGGCTCGGCGATCTGGTCGATTCTGGCACCGATTTTCGTACCGATGTTTATGCTGCTGGGCTTCCATCCGGCATTCGCGCAGATCGTGTTCCGCGTGGCGGATTCCTCTGTGATCCCGCTGGCACCGATGTCGCCATTTGTGCCGCTGTTCCTCGGATTCCTCCAGCGGTACAACAAAGAGGCGAAACTCGGCACCTATTATTCGCTGGTGCTGCCGTACCCGATTGTGTTTTTCGTGGTGTGGCTGCTGATGCTGGTCGGCTGGTATTTGCTGGGTTTACCGATCGGACCGGGCGTTTATCCGCATTTATAAGTTCAGGAAGACAGGCGGCCCATGCGGCGCATCGCGCGATGCCATGAACCGTTTCTGACGGCCCAGCGTAAAATGCCTGCAATGCGGCGGGTGCCAAAACGAATCGTTTTGCGCTTAACCGGGGAAAGGGAAATCCCCAGTTGTTCCGCCGCCCAGCCGGGCAAAAGCTCGATACCGGCCTGAATCATCAGGCTGCCGACCGGTTTAGCCAGACGGCTTGGCGCAGGCGCATTACGCAGTAACCGCACGACTTCCCGCGTTCTCTCATCACAGCGTAATTGTGGCCGCATGGCCTGCAAATAGGCCTCCACCGCAGCAACGCTGTCAGGCACATTCAGCGCCCCGAGGCTTTCTGCCACGCGGGCGAACTCCTGATAATAGCGGTCCTGTTCGGCCAAACTGAGCGAAGGGTTGCGGTAAAGCAGATGAGATTGCAGGAAACTGTACGCTTCCGCGACGTGTACCCAGACCAGTAAATCCGGGTCGCTGGCAGCATAAGGCGTGCCGTACGCATCTGTGCCGGTCACGTGCAGATGAATGGATTTTACTTTTTCGATGAGCGCCGTGGCATCACGGGTCGGGGCAAATGTCGTTCCGGAAATAAACTGACTGGTGCGGCGCAGGCGGCCCAGCATGTCTTCGCGAAATGAGGAGTGATCCCAGACACCGGCGAGCGCCAGCGGGTGAAGCATTTGCAGCAGCAAGGCACTGACACCGCCACAAAGCATCGAAGAGAAGTCTCCGTGAATTCGCCAGGTTACACTTTCAGGGCCAAACAGCCCCGGATCGCCCGCCGGATTTTCGAAGTCTATACCACCTAACGCCAGGCCAGAAATACTCAGCACCTGGCGTTCTATTCTCTTTCTTAATAACTGACGAAAATCGCTCATCCGCTAGTGCGCTGCGGCAATTTGCACAGTGTTTTTTGTCAGCTCCGGCCACAGGTTCATGACCACGTCGATCAGACGATTAAGCTCAGCCGCCGTTGCGCCATCGCGCGCCTGGACAGAGAAACCCTGAATGGTACAGGCGAGGTATTTCGCCAGCAGGGCACTGTCAGTGACAGCAACCAGATTTTCGCTTTGTTTCTGCTTCTCGAAATATTCGAACAATGTTCGTTCCTGCGACAAGTGGTGCTCACGCAGCATTTCGGCAATATCCGCAGAAGATGAAGACATCCCGGACGATGCGCTGATCATGAAGCAACCGCTCGGCGTATCGCAGTCAGTAAACAGGTTTGCGATGGCACGCAAATACTGGTCAATCGCCTGTTCAACGGACAAATCAGGTCTGCTCAGCAGACAGCGTCCTTTTTCGTAGAAATTTTTAACGTAGTGCTCAACGGCTGCGCGGAAAAGCCCTTCTTTATTACCGAATTCGGCATACAAAGTTGGCGCTTTTGCACCGGTTGCTTCAACCAAATCAGCTAATGAAGTGGCCTCGTAACCATGGCGCCAGAATAAATTCAGGGCCTTGCTCAGAGCAGTTCCACGGTCGAACTGTTTTGGGCGACCGCGACTTTTCCGGACCAAAGCCGTCTGTTCAGTGCTCATACACCCTCCTTCCATCACCATTGTGATAATGGTTATAAAAATTGTTTTTAGAAATAACTTAACGATCATTATTAAAAATAGTTGCGCACAAGTCCAGCGGAGTTTATCATTTAATTATCGAGCGATAAGAAAATCACTCAGACCCGCAAAGCTGCACAGCTATAAGCGCTTTTTAAAAGCAAAATACCTAGGACGAAACATCATGAGTAACTTCAAAATCCTTCTTGCAGTTCTGGCATTAACCGCTGTACCGGTTGCCAATGTTGCCGCACAGCAGGTTATCATGATGCCAGTACAGAGTCAGGAAGTGGCGATGGTCAATGTGACCGGTGACAGTAACTTCTGTAATCCGGCAACCTGTACGAACAAAAAAGTCGAACAGGGTCGCATCTCCACGTCTCCGACTCAGCCACCTGCACCGGTGACTTCAGGTCATAAACCGGCTTCCATTTACTATTAAGGAAACCGGCCACTGACGACGAACATCACGGCAGGGATCACGATAAGGCGGCATTCGCTGCCTTATCTTTTTCTAAGCCGACCCTAGTTTTAACACCCTCTCCCGCCGGAACCAACCATTAACCTAGCGATCATTAAAGATTCATTCAGCACAATATTGGATAAGCCCGAACTCTATCCGTCAGGCAAATCATTTTAAAAACACAAATTTAACAAAACAAAAACAACAATGCGTTTTGGTGTGATGTTCGTCACAGCACAATAAGTTAACGCTCATTAAAAAAACATCTTGCACAAACTCTCAACACCCTTTACCATTTACTTATCGAACGTTAAGTAATAAATAACGTTGACCGAATAACGGGGCTGGCGGGAACGTCATCCCAGACAAAAATTAACGAACAGGAATACAAATCATGAAAACTATCGCAATGACAATCGCTGCCCTGACACTCGCTACCGCTTCTTTCTCAACGCTGGCCGCGACTGAAGTTCAGTCTGCTCCGGCAGGTGCACAGACCATCGGGACAATCAGTGCTTCTTCAAACGGTAACCTGACCACGTTGCAGTCAAAACTGAATGCGAAAGCGACTGAAGCCGGTGCAAGCTCTTACCGCATCATCGGCGCTTCTGGTGAAAACCACATGTACGGTACTGCTGAGCTGTACAAATAAGCATTAGACGTTCGTTAGCAGATTGTTCCGCACAATTAGTTAACGATTAATAAATAATTAAGTTGCACAGAATGTGATCCAGGTCTAATATTTAATTATCGAACGTTAACAAATAACGTCTGACCTAAACCACCTGCTGATAAACAGATTAAAACAGGAAGACCATCATGAAAAACATCACTATGACATTGGCTGCAATCGCCCTTGCTACCGCTTCATTTTCGACTCTGGCTGCCACTGAAGTTCAGTCTGCACCCGAAGGCCAACAGGCTATCGGCGTGGTAAGTGCTTCTTCAGGCAATAATTTGTCCAGCCTGCAAAACAAGCTGAACGCTAAAGCAAACGAAGCCGGTGCAAGTTCATACCGTATCATCGGTGCATCCGGTGAAAACCATCTGTACGGGACTGCTGAGCTGTATAAATAAGCACGAAGTCAGATTTGACTAAGGGTAAATCGGCATTTAGTTAACGATTAATAAGCTAGATGTTGTATCGGACAGAAGACAGCTTTGCACATTAAATGAACGTTGATGACAACGCCTGGCAAAGCTTAAATAAACGAAATCGAGGAAATTATCATGAAAAATATCACTATGACTCTCGCTGCCATCGCACTGGCCACGGCTTCATTCTCTACTCTGGCAGCGACTGAAGTTCAGTCTGCACCAGACGGTCAGCAAGTCATCGGCGTTGTCAGCGCGACTTCAGGTAACGACTTATCCGGCCTGCAGAACAAACTGAATGCAAAAGCCAGTGAAGCCGGTGCAAGTTCATACCGCATCATCGGTGCTTCAGGTGACAACCATCTGTACGGTACAGCTCAACTGTACAAATAAGAGCACTCAGCAGTAAGCAGAAGAGGCGGCGTTTGCCGCCTTTTTCGTGTCTGGGATTTGAGGGGATTTCTCCCTGCTTTTCCCCCAAAAATCCCGTCAAAACACTTTTCTTTCGGCACGTCTCGCAAACATTTCAACGAACTGAATTTTTAAATTTGGCTTCCCGTATAAAAGCGTTGGTATGAGGAACGATTAGGTATAAAATTTTATACACAAGGAAAGTGGCTGTGACTAAAAATATCGACTGGCGCGGAAGTGCGTTACGCGATTTGCGGGAATTCCCCGCCGACGCCAGAAAAAGAGCAGGCTTTGAACTTGAGAAAATTCAGCAAGATCTTTTTCCGACAGATTGGAAATCGATTAACAGCTGGGGATCGGGTGTGATTGAAATAAAACTCGATGCATTAGCGGGTGCTTTCAGGGTGGTCTATGTCGCTAAATTTGAAGAAGCCATCCACGTTCTGCACTGTTTTCAAAAAAAAACGCAGCAAACCAGCCCGAAAGATATTTCCGTTATAAAAGCCCGATATGCGGAAATCATCACAGAACGTCAACGGAGAGAAAATGAAAGATTACATTGATGTAGCGTCGAGGCATATCACCCCGGCCGGAGGGAATGTTTTTGCCGACCTGGGGTTTAGTGATGATGAAGCACAGGCTTTGCATGCTGAATCGCAGCAAAAAATTGCACAGACGATTGCACTTAAAGAACAGCTAATGGCGGAAATCGCAAGCTGGATCGCCCTTCAGAATCTGCGTCAGAGCGATGCTGCAAAAGTTTTACAAGTCTCACGCCCGCGGGTTTCCGACGTCGTAAACAAGAAAACGGATAAATTCACGCTGGATGCGCTGGTGATGATGCTCGGGCTGACCGGTAAGCAGGTTAAACTGGTTGTTGAATAAGTTTTTAAATGCAAAAAGCAGGGATTCCCTCCCTGCTTTTCTTTTGCAGCACATCTGACAAATCAGTTGGCTGAGCTTTTGAGCTGGTTATCTTGCTCGTGTTGCTCCAGCGCCAGTTCGATCAGGCGCGTGATCAGATCACTGTAATTTAAACCGCTGGCCGCCCACAGTTTCGGGTACATGCTGATGTTGGTAAAACCCGGCAGCGTGTTGATTTCGTTGATAACGACGTCGCCCTGCTCGGTCAGGAACACATCGACGCGCGCCATACCCCGGCATTCCAGCACCTGAAACGCCTGCAATGCGATGGCCCGGATGCGGTCATGGGTTTCCTGTGGTAAATCGGCGGGAACGGCAATCGATGCACCCGCTTCATTAATGTACTTGGTGTCGTAAGAATAAAACTCGTCGTGCAGGATAACTTCGCCGCATACGCTGGCCTGCGGGTAATCATTGCCGAGTACCGCGCATTCAATTTCGCGGCCTTTGATCGCGGACTCCACCAACACTTTGTGGTCGAAGCTGAACGCAGTTTCCAGCGCATTCAGGAAACCTGCTTCGTTGCTCACTTTGCTGACGCCAACGGACGATCCCTGATTAGCAGGTTTGATAAACAGCGGTAAACCGAGCTGCTTAGAGACTTCAGCGAACGTATATTTCTGGCGGTTTGCACGGGTCAGGGTGACAAAGGGCGCAACGGACAAACCCGCGTCCCGCAACAGACGCTTGGTCACATCTTTATCCATGCTGACGGCCGAACCCAGTACGCCGGAACCGGCGAACGCAATATTCGCCATGCGCAGCAGGCCCTGCAATGAGCCATCTTCGCCCAGCGTGCCGTGAACAATCGGGAAGACCACGTCCACCTGCGACAATGCGCTGGCGCTGTGCGTTTCAATCAGCTGATTTTCTGTCTGCCCCGGAATGAGCGCGACCTGATTATTTGAGCGGTTCAGGGCAATCAGTGACGGATTTTCAGCATTGATCAGGTAGTTGCTGGCATCGTTAATATGCCACTCGCCTTTCTTATCAATGCCCAGCAACGTCACGTCAAAGCGTTCTTTATCAATGGCATCCACAATATTTTTTGCCGATTGTAATGACACTTCGTGCTCTGCCGATTTGCCGCCAAAAATGATGCCTACCCGTAATTTACTCACCTGCTGCTCCTTGTCGCCAGCTTCACGCTGGCGGCGATTTATCTATGTATGACTGATGTACGACTAATCAACGACAAACAATTTAGCCCCGACAGGGGTTGAGGAACGGTGGGCTTCCGCGTTATCCGCCACCTGATAACTCATGCCCGGCGAGAGGGTAAATGTCCGGCCATCTTCCAGGCGCGTATGCAATTCCCCTTCAAGGCAAAACAGCACATGCCCTTTACTGCACCAGTGATCGGCTTCATATCCTGCCGAATATTCAACGACCCGCACGCGGATATCGCCAAATTTTTGGGTACGCCACAGTGCCATCCCGACATCGCCGGGGTGTTGTGTCGGTGTCACGTCGTTCCAGTCGGTGGTGCAAAAAGGAATCGCATCAAGCTTCATGAGTTTCTCAATGTCGGAAAGGAGAGGAAAGCCAGCATAAAAGTGAGCGGTAAATTTATCAATCGCTTGCTGAAAACAATTCGACAGCCCTTTCGCTGCAAAGTTAAGTAAAGGCGACTGTTCTTAGAGACAGGCGGCAGCCCGCGACTGACAAGGCCTGTGCGCAAGCCGCTAAAAAGCCCGAATCACATGTGTTGCATGAGATGTCTGTGAGACAGGGTTCACGTTTTATCGACTATGCTTATTGGCAGTATGACGAAAAAGGTAAAGAAAGCTGACCCACGCAGTAAGGCGAACGCACCTCAATTCCAACGCGCTGATGACGTTACGCGGCGCGCCACAAAACAAGGAGCAACAGATGCCCTATCAAACGATCAATCCTTTCAATAACAAGCTCATCAAAGAATACCCGACGCACAACGATAAACAGGTTGAAGAGGCGCTGACCACCGCGCACGCCCTGTATAAATCAGACTGGGCGCAGGGAGATATAAAACAGCGGGTCAAAGTGCTGCACAAATTGTCCGAGCTGATGGCATCAAGAGTCGATGAACTGGCGGAAGTGGTCAGCGTAGAGATGGGGAAACTCATCGGTCAGAGCCGTGGTGAAGTACAGATTTGCGCGGATATTGCGAAATTCTACGCCGAGAACGCAGAAGAATTTCTCAAACCTGTGCCGTATAAGTCTGATCTCGGCGAAGCCTGGGTCGAGCATCACCCGATTGGCATCATTCTGGCGGTCGAGCCGTGGAATTTCCCGTTCTACCAGCTGATGCGTGTGCTTGCGCCGAATCTCGCGTCAGGTAACAGCGTGCTGGTAAAACATGCCAGCATCGTGCCGCATTGCGCAGAAACTTTTGAGAAACTGGTTTCTGAGGCCGGTGCGCCAAAAGGTGCCTATACCAATCTGTTTATTTCGCAGGATCAGGTGGCGTCGATTATCGATGACGACCGCGTTCAGGGCGTCGCGCTGACCGGTTCGGAAAAAGCCGGTGCGATTGTGGCGGCACGCGCAGCCGGAAAACTGAAAAAATCCACACTTGAACTGGGCGGCAATGACGTTTTTGCCGTGCTGGATGATGCCGATATTGATCACGCCGCTAAAGCCGGTGCTCAGGCGCGTGTTTCCAACGCCGGGCAGGTTTGTACCGCCGCCAAGCGCTTTATCATTCACGAAAAAGTGGCCGACGAATTCCTGAAAAAATTCACTGAACACTTTAAGGCATTGAAAATCGGCGATCCGCTGGATATATCCACCACGCTGGGGCCGCTGTCTTCCGCCGACGCGGTGAAAACGCTGAGCAAGCAGGTGGACGATGCTGTGAAACACGGTGCCAAGCTGCACTTTGGCGGCAAGAAGGTCACCGGAAATCCGGGCAACTTCTTCGAGCCAACGATCCTCACGCACATCACGCGTGATAATCCGGCTTACTTCGAGGAGTTTTTCGGCCCGGTCGCGCAGGTTTATATCGTCAAAAATGACGAGGAACTGGTGAAACTGGCCAACGACTCGCACTACGGCCTGGGCGGTTCGGTATTCACGACCGATCTCAACCGCGCCCGTAAGCTGGCGAGCCAGATTGAAACCGGCATGGTGTACGTCAATTCACCGACCGATACCGCCGCCGAACTGCCTTTTGGCGGGGTGAAACGCTCCGGTTTTGGCCGCGAACTGTCCGATCTGGGGATCAAAGAGTTTGTGAACCAAAAACTGGTGGTGCTTGCCGCTAAGTCTTGATACCCATCAGTGCCTCCACGTAACACCTCCCTCTCCGCCCGGAGAGGGAAATTCTCTCCCTCCGCCGGTCTTTTGTGATCCCTTGATTCATGACAAAGCGGCCTACCCGCCAGCCTCTCTATAATCAGGCCCGTTTGTCTTCCCACTGGTAAATCACATGGCGTATGAACTCAATCTGGACTGGCCGGAATTTTTAGAAAAATACTGGCAGAAACAACCTGTTGTATTAAAAAAAGCATTTATAAACTTTGTCGATCCTATCACTCCCGATGAATTAGCCGGCCTGGCGATGGAACCTGAAGTGGACAGCCGTCTGGTGAGCCATAAAAACGGGGAATGGCAGGCGAGCAACGGGCCGTTTGAGCATTTCGACGGGCTGGGCGAAACCGGCTGGTCGCTGCTGGCACAGGCGGTAAACCACTGGCATCTGCCCGCGGCTGAACTGGTTCGTCCGTTCCGCGTGCTGCCGGACTGGCGTCTGGATGACCTGATGATTTCCTATTCTGTACCCGGCGGCGGCGTTGGCCCGCATATCGATCAGTACGACGTGTTTATCATTCAGGGCATGGGCAGCCGTCGCTGGCGCGTGGGCGATGCCTTACCAATGCGTCAGTTCTGCCCGCATCCGGCGTTGCTGCATGTTGATCCGTTCACGCCAATCATCGATGAAGATCTCGAACCGGGCGACATTCTGTACATTCCGCCGGGCTTCCCGCACGACGGTTTCACCCATGAAACCGCCCTTAACTATTCCGTCGGTTTCCGTGGCCCGAATACCCGCGACTTTATCAGCAGCTTTGCCGATTACGCGTTGGAAAATGATTTAGGCAGCAACCACTACAGCGACCCGGATTTAACGCTGCGCGATCATGTCGGCAAAGTGGAAGAATACGAGCTGGATCGCGTGCGCAATATGATGCATGACCTGATCAATGAGCCGGAAGCCTTCAGACAGTGGTTTGGTCGATTCGCGACAACGCCGCGCCATGAGCTGGACATCGCGCCCGCCGAACCGCCGTATGAAACGCACGAAATCGTGGATGCACTGATGCAGGGCGACAGCCTGACCCGTCTGAGCGGTTTGCGCGTGCTGAACGTCGGCGACCGTTTCTTCGTTAACAGCGAAGCGCTGGAAACCGATCAACATCAGGCGGCGGATGCGCTTTGCCGTGTCATGCTGATCGGCAAAAAAGAGCTGGGCGATGCCGTCCAGGATCCGGCGTTTATGGCCGTGTTCACCGATCTGGTGAATCAGGGTTACTGGTATTTCGACGAGTAAAACTTTCTGCTGCTCAGTGCTTTGTGTTGCTCTGCCATAGAAAAAGGCGGCATCCGGTGGATGTCGCCTTTTTTAGTTTTATGACCGGTTTGAATCAGGGCTTATACAACTCGACCGGCGGCTTCATTTTTCGCTCCTCCGGCACAAACAAATCAATCTCTTCACCAAGAATATATTTGGCGCGCAGCATCGCTGAAATCTTGTCCATCATCATTACGATAGCCACCAGGATCAGCGTGATAAACATCACCACATCCCAGTTCCACAACCGCATGTTTTCCGCGTAAACCAGACCGATACCGCCCGCGCCCACAAAGCCGAGCACGGCGGCAGAACGGGTGTTGGACTCAATCTGATACAGCGACAGCGCCAGAAACGTCGGGAAAGATTGCGTGAAAATGCCAAAGCGGTGCGTCTGTAGCGGCGAAGCACCCAGCGCCCGCAGACCGCGGCTTGGTGAACGTTCCACCGCTTCGTGGCCTTCGGCGTAAAGCTTGCCGAGTAAGCCTAAATCCTGCATCACAATCGCCAGCACGCCGGCCAGCGGCCCCATGCCGACGGCCCGGACAAATATCAGCCCCCAGATCGCCATATCCAGACCGCGAAGCACATCCAGAATACGGCGGATCACCAGCGAAACCGGCCGGAGAACCGGCGTGGTCATCACATTTCGCGCCGCAAGGAAAGACAGCGGCAGTGCGAGGAAAGAGGCGGTGACCGTCCCGGAAAACACAATCGCCAGCGTGATCGCAATCTGCGAGAAGTAGTACTTAAACGGCCATTCGGAAACATTATGCCACACGAACATGCGCAGAAAATACCGCCCGACTTCGCGGGTGCCGCGCACCACTTCACGCCACGGAATACCGAAATAGCTGAAGAAGTAGAGGTAATACAACACAATCACAACAGCCAGAATCGCCAGATAACGCAGATACTTGCGTTGCGCGGAAAACAGATGCGCGTGCTGTTGTTTCAGGCTGGCAATCACATGAGGTTCAAGCGCGTCAGTTAACATCAGAAAGAGCCCTCCACCACACGTTTGCGTAATTTACCCGACAGATAATCCATCCCGGAAACCACCAGAATAATCAGCAGCAACGTCATGCTGACCTGGTCATAGCGATCCAGTTTGATGGATGTCATCAGTTCCTGACCAATCCCGCCTGCGCCCACTAACCCGAGGATGGTGGACTGGCGGAAGTTAATTTCCAGACGCATAAAGCTGTAGGACAAAAAGACAGGTTTAACCTGTGGCCACATGGCAAAACGCATGCGCTGCAAACGCCCTGCTCCGCAGGCTCTCAGGCCGCGCACCGGTTTATCCGATGCGGTTTCAATAGATTCGTAGAACAATTTGGTCAGGCTGCCAACGGTGTGTAAGGTCAGCGCGATAAAACCCGGAATCGCCCCCACGCCAAATGCCATCACACACATCACGGCCCAGGCCAGTTCAGGCATGGTTCGCAGAAAGGCAACATAGGTGCGGATGCTGAATTTCACCCATTTTGGGGAATCCGTATTGCTGGCGGCGAGAAACGCCAGAACAATGGCCAGCGCGGTGGACAAAATCGTTGAAGACAATGCCAGCTGTATAGTTTCCCAAATCAGCGGTAACTGAATATTGAGGCGGTATCCCCAGTAAGCCAGAGAACCTTCAGTGTGTCCGTCTGCGAATAATAAAGACCAGTGCAGAACCGGTACCGTCTGGCCGATATAATCAAAAAAGCTGGGGGCTGAAACAATAATAGTTTTCAGGTTAAGTTCGGAAACATTGCCAGACCATAAATATAACAGCAACATCAGCCCTGACCAGATCAGCGCCTCACGTTTTTGCTTACCGCGTATATTCTGGTAATAACGATTGAAGTCTTTATTCAAAATAATATTTCCGGTTTACATGGAGATTTTTATTCCTCCCCCGTGAAAGGGGAGGAAGTTAAGACTTAGCGGCCGCCCTTCGTCAATTCACGCTTCATATCAATAATCTGCTGATATTCCGCCAGAGACGTTTCGCCGATATGCTGTTTACCGCCAACGGCTTTCACGAAGCACGCATGATCGTCTTTATCCAGTTTCTTAATGGCTGAAACCAGTTTCGCTTTAAATGCCGGGGGTAAATCGCTGCGCACCAGAATCGGGCCATTAGGAATTAACGGGGATTCCCAGATAATACGAATTTTCTTCATCAGATCCGGATGGTCCATGCGGATCATGCGGTTGAACGCGCCGGAGGTATAACCGGTTTCGCGGTCACCAATCATCGAAGTCCAGGTCACCGCGCCTTCAAACTGGCCGTTCAGCACGCCGAGGATATCCTGCTCGTGGCCGCCGGAGAAGGTCACGCTGGAGAAGAAGTTGTTGTATTTGTTATCCGTAGTACCGCCAAACTCTTTCTTGAAAGTCTGGTTCGGGATCAGGTAACCGGACGTGGAATCCGGGTCAGCAAAGCCAAAAGATTTGCCTTTCAGGTCAGACAATTTCTGGTACGGGCTGTCCGCTTTGACCACAACAACGGAGTGATAACCGCGGGATTTGTCGGTGTCATCAATCACGATACCCACCAGATCCACCGCTTTCGGGTCATTAATATAAACAGACGCGAAAGAAGAAGGTGACATACTTAATACCATGTCGACTTTCTTGCCTAATAACCCCTGAATAACACCTGAGTAATCGGATGAATTACGCAGTTTGGTATCCACATTTAATTCTTTATCAAAGAAATCTTTTACACACTGATTATCCCCGATTTGCTGAGTGGCATTCTGACCACCCAAAATACCTAAATTCAATTCTTTAGGGGCATCTTCTGCCATGCTGTGCATTGCGGTAAGGGAACCTGCAACAAAGACCGCCAGACGTAATAACTTCTTCATTTAATGATGACCTTGTGTAGATTGAGAGAAAGTAGAAATAAGCACTGCAAAATAAATAACGTTTTTGTTTAACTGTTTATCGCTTCGTGTTCTTCGCCATATAACTGATGCAAAATTCCGTCGGTTAACTGATCCGGATGACCGTCAAAGATAATCTGCCCTTTCGCAATGCCGATAACGCGGGTGCAGTAATCTTTCACCAGCTCGACGGAATGCAGGTTAACCATCACCGCAATATTCTCTTCGCTGACCTTTTTCAGGGCATTCATGATGCGCAGGGTATTTTTAGGATCCAGCGAGGCAACCGGTTCATCGGCCAGCAAAATTTTTGGGTTTTGCATCAGGGCGCGACAGATGGCCACACGCTGCATCTGACCACCGGAAAGGTTTTCAGCACGTTGCAGCGCATGTGGCAACATGTGCAACCATTCCAGCAGGGAAATTGCGCGGGCACGGTCTTCATCATCGAACTGATTGAAGAAGGATTTAAACGTGGAAGTGTGACTGAGACGACCCAGCAGCACGTTCGTCAGTACGTCCAGACGCGGAACCAGACAGAAATCCTGGAAAATCATGCCGCAACCCGAACGCCAGCGACGCAGCGCTTTGCCGGTCAGCCCAGCCAGTTGCTGCTGCTCACCGTTTTCGTAATGACACACCACGCTGCCGTCGGTTAACGGGATCGTGCCGTTAAGGACGTGAAGCAAAGTCGATTTCCCTGCGCCTGAACGGCCAATGACCGCGACAAATTCACCGGCGTGGAGATCGAAGTTGATGTCATTAAGAACACGCTGACCTGATTTATAGGATTTCACCAGGCCTTTAACGTCCAGGACTTTGTTCAGATGCTGCGGCCCGGTCTGAGGATATTCAGCCTGTGCCAGCTTAAGTTGAGCTTGCGCCATGATGCTGTCTCTCGGTTGCTTTCGTTATCTGGGGTTCATTAAGCGCGAGTTATGTGACACATCAATGACGATTTAGTGGACAGCGTATGACAAAAATGTAGCAACTTAAGAGCAATCCCTCGGTAATTATCCTGAATGATCTGTAGCCTGTTCCCTGGTATTTAAGTCTATGATTGCAGAACCTGCGTCAAAAAAAGGAAGATGAAATGGATAATCAGTCACTCATCACCACGCTGAAAGACATCGCCGGAAGCCGCCATGTTCTCACCGGCGACAGCAATACCGAGCGCTACCGCAAAGGATTCCGCTCCGGCGGCGGCAAGGCGCTGGCGGTGGTATTCCCGCAAACATTGCTGCAACAATGGCAACTGCTGAAAGCCTGCATCGCCGCTGACAAAATTGTCATCATGCAGGCTGCCAATACCGGGCTGACCGAAGGTTCTACGCCGAGCGGCGACGATTATGACCGCGACATTGTCATTTTCAGCACCCTGAAACTCGATCAGATCCAACTGCTCGACGGCGGCCATCAGGTGATCGGTTTCCCCGGCAGTACGCTGTATAAGCTGGAGAAAATCCTCAAGCCGTACAACCGCGAGCCGCATTCGGTCATTGGCTCATCCTGCATTGGGGCTTCCGTCGTTGGCGGCATTTGCAACAACTCCGGCGGCTCGCTGGTGAAACGCGGCCCGGCTTATACAGAAATGGCGTTGTATGCACAAATTGATGCGCAGGGTGAACTGCGGCTGATAAACCACCTGGGGATCAATCTGGGTGACACGCCGGAAGAGATTCTGACGCGGCTGGAAAAAGGCGATTATCTCGAAGCCGATATTCTGCACGATAAGCGGCTGGCTTCCGACCATGATTACGCGGCGCGTGTCCGCGAAGTGGATGCCGATACGCCATCACGCTTTAACGCCGATGAGCGTCGTCTGTTTGAGGCCTCGGGCTGTGCCGGGAAACTGGCGGTTTTCGCCGTTCGTCTTGATACGTTCCCGGCTGAAACCCAGCAGCAGGTTTTCTATATCGGTACCAATGACACGGCGGTGCTGACGGAATTACGCCGCCAGATCCTGCGGGATTTCACGAACCTGCCGGTTGCCGGTGAATACATGCACCGGGATATTTTCGATATCACCGAAGTGTACGGCAAAGACACGTTCCTGATGATCGACAAACTCGGCACCGACAAAATGCCGGACATGTTTACCGCCAAAGGGAAATTCGACGCACACGCCAATAAGGTGCCTTTCCTGCCGACACATTTCAGCGACCGCGTAATGCAGTGCCTGAGCAAAGCGCTGCCCAACCATTTACCGCCCCGCATGAAGCAATATCGCGACCGGTTTGAGCATCACTTATTGCTGAAAATGTCCGGCCAGGGGATAGATGAAGCCAGAACGTTCCTGACCCGTTTCTTCAGTGAAAATCAGGGCGATTTCTTTATTTGTTCAGCCGACGAAGGCAAAAAAGCGTTCCTGCACCGCTTTGCGGCGGCGGGCGCGGCCATTCGTTATCACGCCGTGCATGAGAAAGACGTCGAAGACATTCTGGCGCTGGATATCGCCCTGCGCCGCAACGATCGCGACTGGTTTGAAACCTTGCCGGAGGATATCGATAATCAGCTGATAGCAAAACTCTATTACGGCCACTTTATGTGCCACGTTTTCCATCAGGATTACATCGTCAAAAAAGGCGCGAACAGTAAGGCGCTAAAACACCGTATGCTTGAATTGCTGGATGCCAAAGGCGCTGAATATCCGGCTGAGCACAACGTCGGACATCTGTATATTGCGAAACCGCATCTGAAGGAATTTTACCGGCAGGCCGACCCGACCAACAGTTTCAATCCGGGGATCGGCAAAACCAGTAAATTGAAAAACTGGCAGGAATAACCGTGTGAAGTGTTTCTGACCAACCCTCCCCTTTGCAGGGGAGGGATACTACGTTACTCCGACCTCATTTATTCATTCATTAATTAAAAGAATTTCGTTCCATAACCCCACATCAGCACAGTCAGGGCGAGTAACAACTCAAGAACCAGAACCCCCATCGCCAGCGTTGAGCTGGAGAACAGGAACCCCTCGCGGCGGTCAATGTTGAGGAAGTTTGGAATACCGAGGTACAGCAGATATCCGCTGTAGCAAAGGCCAATCAGCCCGACAAACAGGCATAACCAGACCATCGGATAAAGCGCAACGATCCCGCTGAGTAACATCGGCGTGGCAACGTAACCGGCAAACACAATACAACTGTTGAGTGTCGGGCGGCTGTCATAGCGACGTGCCATCCAGTAGATAATTCGCCCCATCAGAGCCACAGCGGCGAGCATCAGAACATAGAAGATTCCAGCGATGTAGGACGCGGTGAACATGGAAACCATCAGCTTCTGGCCGTCACCGAAATTCCAGCCCAGCTGCGTTGTGCCGATAAAGGAACAGACAACCGGAATCAGCGCCATCAGAAAAACATGGTGGGAATAAACATGTGAAACGGTTTCCCGTTCACGCTGGATTTGCTGCAATTCGGGACCCGGATGAGATAACAGTCCCCAGATATGATTTGCCATGAAACACCCCCTTGTGCGCCGAAAGCCGCCAGCGGCGTACGATGATAAACCCTTCGGGAATGCCCGTTTGATATTGGTCACAAGGGCACAGAGAAGGTGGCAGCCTGTTTATATTATAGCCGTTATTGTGTGATTTGCTGGCGGCACAACATCCCCTGTTGCAGAGGATGATGATGCCGGAGAATGGGATTTCCCGATAAGGCTAATGCATATAACGTAACGCGGTGAACATGAACCCCACAACGATCATCATCATGCCGGTAATCCACTGCGTCTGCTTTTGGAAGCATTGATGCTGCCTGGACATAATTTCAGGAAACATCCCCTGAATCCCAATCAATGAAATATCTATCTTTCCAAGCCGCTCATCCAATCGTTGAAAACGTTCATCTACTTTTTGAAAACGCTCATCTATTTTGTCTAAACGTTTATCTACCAGGTCGAATTTCTTATCAATGAGAACGAGATGATCGTCAATTCGCACCAGATGTTCATCAATCCTGACCAGATGCTTATCGATGCGAATAATACTTTCCTCCGTTTTTCCCACACGAACGCCGATATCCGTCACCGCATCGGTGAGCGTGACCATCTGGTGTTCGAGTTTTCCCACACGGAGATTGGTGTCCGTAACGACCTCGGTAAGCTGAACAATCTGTTGTTCCACCTTACCCACCCGCAAATTAAGGCCCGCGATTTCCTCCCCGTTTTTGATTCCCTGCTTTTCGATACTGTTAATCTGGCTTTGCATTAACGCTTCCATAATCCCTTCTCCTTTAAAGTCTTCCGGCACTGTCAGGGCACCGGGCAGATAGAGCATCGGGTTGACTGACCAGCAATCTGGCATCCTGTGCTGAAACACGATGTGTTGTCCCTCACGTAAGCGAGTCCTTGTTTAGGCATCCTTAATCTGCGGGCAGTCTGCACTGTATAAATAAACACCTCAAATCAATTTCTTTCTCGTTCAAAGCGTGATTATTAATGTATCTATGAATCGTGAAATTGCATTGATAAAGTGAATAAATACCAAATAAAAGAGCCGCTTACGCGGCTCCGTTACGGGTACTTCTGTTAAAACGCTCAGGTTTTTTTACGGCGCAGGGTTATGCAAAGCCGCGGCTCCATCCTGTATTTTCCTCGCCTTCGCCACGTCGTCTTTACTGACCACAGGTGCCTGATTTCCCCACGCGTTGCGGATGTAAGTACTGACATCGGCCATCTGCTGATCTGTCATTTTCCAGCCAAACTCCGGCATATCCGCGCTGGTCGGATTGCTCGCCGTCGCGGCACCCTGCGCGCCGTTCATCAGCACATGCAGAATATTCGTCGGCTCGCTGGCCTGAACACCGTTATTGCCTTTGAGTGCGGGCACCATATTACGCACGCCTTCACCGGAGTTCTGATGACAGGCCGCACAGTTATCGGCATACAGCGCTTTGCCATTTGCCATAGCGGAATTTGCCGCCAGCGGCGCAGACTCATCTTTGCTGCCCGGTAAGCTTTTCAGGTAAACCGCAATCGCATGAAGATCGGTATCCGACAGGTGTTGCAGCGAGTTAGTCACGGCTTCCGCCATAGGGCCGGAGGCCACGGTGCGGGCGTTAGCGCCGGTTTTCAGGTACTGAACAATTTCATCGTTGCTCCAGTCGCCGAGCCCCTGACGGACATTCCCGGTGATTTCCGGTGCAAACCAGCCCTGGAGTTCTCCGCCCTGCAAATGCACCCCAAAGTTATCGCCACCCAGCGGATTTTTTGCCGTATGACACGACGTGCAGTGCCCCAGTCCCTCCACCAGATACGCACCACGGTTCCATTCTGCCGACTGCGCCGGATCCGCTTTAAACGGGGCGGTATCCAGGAATAACAGGTTCCAGCCAAACATCATCAGGCGGATGTTATACGGGAACGGCAGATCGGTTTTCGGCCCGTCGTAATGCACTGCGGGCACGGTATTCAGGTACGCTCTGATGTCTTTCAGATCCTGATCGCTGACCTTCGCATAGACGTTATAAGGCATCGCCGGATAGAGGTTTTCCCCGTTGATTCCCTTGCCGTTACGCACCGCATTAATGAACTGCTGATCGGTCCAGCCGCCGATGCCGGTTTCTTTATCCGGCGTGATATTGGTGGCGTAAATCGTGCCGAACGGTGTGTTCAGGCCGTAACCTCCGGCAAAGGGTTTTCCGCCGCCGGGCGCGGTATGACAGGCCACGCAGTCGCCCGCCAGCGCCAGATATTGACCGCGTTCGATGGCCGTTTTACCGGTCATCGCCGCCGCGGCGGGTGCCTGAAATTCGCCGGACTGGCTGGCGTTGTACCCAAGTTTTACACCGACAAATCCCAGCCCGCCGATGACGACCACACCGGCAATCACCGCTAACGTTTTTTTGATTCTCATGCTTAAACCCTCACCAGCGGACCAGGGGATTTCAGATATTGGGTTTTAATCGCTTCTGCCGCCCACAGGGTCAGCGCGCCCACCGTGCCGGTCGGGTTATAACCGCCGTTATTGGCAAACGCCGATGCACCGCACACAAAGACGTTATGCACATCCCAGCTTTGCAGATACCGGTTCACCGCGCTGGTTTTCGGGTTATCGCCCATGCACGCGCCGCCCGTGGTATGGGATGAGAGGTTATCCATTGGCGAGAACGGTTTGGCCGTCGGTTCCTGCCGCACAACGGTTTTTGCCCCCATCGCATGGGCGATTTCAACCGAGCGGTCAGCCATAAATTTCGCTGAACGTTTATCGTTTTCGATCCAGTCGAACGTCACGCGCAGCAGCGGCTGGCCGTGGCGGTCTTTGTATTCCGGATCGAGATCGAGGAACACGTCACGGTGCGGATAACTGTTACCCATGCAGTAAATATTGTTGTAGTTCTGGTAACTGTGTTTGACGGCTTTTTTCCAGTCAGCGCCCCAGCGCGGCGTGCCCGGCGGTACGTTGTTGGAATAGCCGATCGGACGTCCGTTGGTGGAATGCACCAGCGCCACGCCGCCGCCGATAAAATCATGGCCGGAGTGATCAAAGTTATCGCCGTTGAAATCATCAATGGCCTGTGACAACGCACCGGCACCGATGAACGGGTTCATCATTTCATCTTCGAAGAAGAAACCTGCGCCGGAAATCGTCTGGTACGCATAGTTACGCCCGACCACGCCTTCGCCAGTTTTGTGATCGTAAGGCTGGCCGATGCCGGAAAGGAGCATCAGACGGACGTTATCCATCTGGTAAGCCGAAATCACCACGATATCCGCCGGTTGTTCCCACACCACGCCGTCACTGCCGATAAATGTCACGCCGGTAGCAGTTTTGCCGTCCGGCGCTTTGTTCACGCGCAGCACTTCGGATTCGGTGATCACCGTGAAATTCGGACGCTGCATGACCGCAGGCAAAATGCAGGCATTGGGGCTGCTCTTCGACCAGTTGCCGCAGCCGAAGAATTCGCAGTAACCGCAGTATGTGCACGGCGCCATGTTGACGCCCAGCGGGTTGGTGTACGCGCCGGACGTGTTGCCCGCCGGCACCGCAAACGGGTGATAGCCCATCTCGCGGGTGGCTTTGTCGAAAATCATCGACAGCTGGGTACGCTTGAGCGGTGGCAGCGGATAATCCCGGCTGCGCGGGCCTTCGAAGACGTTTCCGCCTTCAATTTTTTCGCCTTTGATGTTACCGGCTTTTCCGGACGTCCCGGCGTAACGTTCAAATTTGTCATAGAACGGTTCGACGTCGTCAAACGTCACGCCCCAGTCCTGAACCTGCATGCCTTCGAGGAATTTGTTTTTACCGTAGCGTTCAATCGTCTGGCTGTAGCTCTGGAAATCATACGGCAGGAAGCGCCAGGTCATGCCGTTCCAGTGCGTGCCCGCCCCGCCGACGTTCATCCCGAACTGATAGGTATTAAACTCGCGCAGCGGCAGCGCCTGCTGGATCGGGTTATTACGGAAGGTCAGGGTTTCCACCGCCGTGGGCTGCATAATCGCGCGACGGCTGACGAAGCGCAGTTCGTCTGTATCAATGGTGGTCGGGAAATCGTTGCTGGTATCGCGCCATGAACCACGTTCAATGGCGACCACATTCAGGCCCGCCAGCGTGAGTTCATTGGCCATCAGCGAACCTGCCCAGCCGAGGCCGACAATCACCGCATCGACCTTCTCTCTTTTATTGCTCATACGACATGTACTCCTGAAAATATCTCAATAATCAAAACCCGTGCGTTGCCGGTTTTTTATGATTTTTCGTATCGGGTCAGCATGCTGACGGGTTCGATATGCAGGTCTTCACCACGGCGGTCGATGACATCGCGGAAGTCATACCGCGCGCCGGGGAATCCCACCATTTTCCAGCCTGCCATGTCTTTATTGCCGCCGTAAAGCGGGTCAGAGAAGAAGCCTTCGCGCATGTTCTGCACCAGCATATTGAAGAACAGCTGGCCGTTGACGCCGGTCAGTGGGATCTCGCCGGATTCCACGCGGCGCAGTAAATCGTCCTGCTCTTCACCGGTCAGTTCGGTGAAACTTTTGCCCGCATTACGCGCTTTCGCCACGCCGTTCAGCGCAGCCAGCCCCAGCCGGTAGCGTTCGGCTGGCGTATCTTTGTATTGCGGTCCGGCCTGCGGTAAACCGTCCTGAATCACCGGCCCGAGACGGTAAGTCGTGACCGCGTTGCCGTAATCGCCGCTCAGCTGGCGGTCAAGAAATACCGCGCAACCCGCCTCTTTCCCGCCTATGCTCAGTTCGTCGGCCGGAATAATCCGGTCGGCCAGCGTTTCAATCAGGCTGACTTCTTCTGCGGTGAAAAATGTCCATTCACCGGCAACCACCGGTTTTGGCGGACGAACCGAATGGATAATCCACGGCATACCGCCGGAGAAAATTTTGGCTTTAACCTTTAAGGCCGCACTGAATAACAGCACCGCCATCGAGGTGAGAAAGTGTCTGCGTTTCACGATAATTCTCCTGTTTACGCACATTGAAAGGTGACTTACCCACATCAGACATGGGTTACTATTTGTGACGGAGATTATACGAAGATGTTAGATGAAAGTAAGAAATTTCGAACCAAAAGGTACATATTTTATCTATTTAAAATCAATATCTTAATTATCCTGCATTGAGTTAGTACACTAATTAACAAATTTTTACAGGCAAAAAAGCCTCTGCGGGAAGCTCAAAATCGTTAACGTAGAGCAATGACACTTACCGGAGACGTCCATGCGCATCACTTGTTTACACACGGCAGACAGCAACATCGCGGTTTTTGAAAATGCAGCACAGGAACTGGGGCTGAATCACCATGAATTTCGCCATATTTCCCGCCCGGATTTACTGGCGGCGGCAGAACGCGCTGGCGGGCTGACGCCGGAGATCCTTGAACAAACGGCGCAGGTATTGCTGGCGCTGAGTCAGGACTGCGATCGCGTTCTGCTCACCTGCTCAACGCTGGGCGCAGCCGCTGCGGTCGCCGCTGAAAATACGCAGGTGCCGGTTTTGCGTGTTGATCAGGCGCTGGCCGAAGCCGCAATGAAAACGGCCGGAAAAGTGGTGGTGTTATGTGCGGTGGAAACCACGCTCGGCCCAACCGGACAGCTGTTTGAACAGACAGAAAAACACCCTGACGCCGCGCTGGAAATGCGTCTGGTAGCCGGAGCCTGGGGTAAGTTTAAGCAGGGAGATTTAGCAGGGTATTGGCAGACGGTCGCCGCAGCGGCGGACGCGGCATTTAGGGAGGGCGCAGCCGCCGTGGTGCTGGCTCAGGCATCGATGACCGGCGCGGCACAGTTCACGCAAAGGGGTAAACCGCTCACCAGCCCGGAATGTGGCCTGAAAGCCGTAGTGGCGGGCTAAGTCCGGCACCTGCGCCGGACTTTTTAGTTTTAGATCAGTCTTCGGCTTCTTCGACGGAGGGCTGTGTTTTCTGCTGCTCTTTCTGCTTGCGGTAGTTCTTCGCAATCTGCGGAACAGGCACGGTTTTACCGGTTTCCATCCAGGTGCGCAGACGGTTCGCATCCGCAAAGGCGGTGAATTTCCCGAACGCATCCATCACCACCAGCGTCACCGGTTTGCCGTTAATGGTGGTTCGCATCGCCAGACAATGACCGGCAATATCGGTATATCCGGTTTTGGTCAGCTGAATGCTCCACGACGGATTCATGACCAGATGGTTGGTATTGCGGAACGGCAGCGCGTAGGCCGGATGGCTGAACACCGCGGTTTTCTCGGCCGTTGTACTGAGCTGGCCGATCAGCGGATAGCGCTGGGACGCCAGCAGCAGCCGCGTTAAATCGCGCGCCGTGGAAACGTTACGTGGCGAAAGTCCGGTCGGTTCAGCGTAATGGGTATGCGTCATGCCGAGGGATTTCGCTTTGGCATTCATCGCGTTGATAAACGCCGAATAACCGCCCGGATAATGCGCTGCCAGGCTGGCTGCCGCACGGTTTTCAGAAGACATCAGCGCCAGCTGAATCATCTGGCGGCGGGTAATTTCACTGTTGAGTTTTACGCGGGAAAAGACACCACGCATTTCAGGCGTATTGCTGATATCAACGTTGATCACTTCATCCAGCGGCAGATTCGCATCGAGCGTCACCATCGCGGTCATCAGTTTGGTCAGGGAGGCAATCGGCCTCACCTCATCCGGATTTCGGGAATAAATCACTTCATGGGTTTTAAGATCCACCACCATCGCGCTGCCGGAAGCAATTTGAACAATGGGGGTGACTGCCTGCTCGTGCTTTGCAGCGAAGGCGGCAGGTGCAGACAACAGGCCTGTATTTAAGGCGAATAAGCTCAGAACCAGAAGACGGATTTTCACATGCATTGCTCTGTATTTAAGAAAGTTGTCATGAAGTTATGTCGGAACAGCGGCGGGAATTATAAGTGACGCGAATAGTCTTAGCACTCGCAATTTTCAAATCTATTTGTCACAAAGTCTGTCACCACCACCCGCAGACCGTGCAATGGCGAGTTAGTGAACACTTGCGTAAGGTTGAAGGGCGTTAAGACGACAACGGGCAGGGTTTCAACGCCCTGCCCGCTTTATTTTTTAGATTATCGGAATATTACTGATGGCCGATTACATAACCGATTTCCTGCCCGTAGGAAAGTTCGAGCGTATTCCCATCGGGGTCATCCAGAAAAGCCCAGTATCCCACGGGCGCACCGGAATCTGTCGGTTCCTGACGTAAAACGCCTGCGTCACGGGCTTCGGCGAGTTTCGCGTCCATCGCGTCTTTCGAGGCACAGGCAACACCGAGATGCCCGAACGGGCCAAGTTTAGTGTCGGTGGATTGCGGGTCTTCTGCCAGAACGAGGGCAAAGTGGCGGGTCATGTCGCTGAGCCAGGCAACAGGCCGGGCGTTGGAACCTTTTTCACCGCGCCGGTGGATGACTTTCATTCCGGCAAATTGCTGATAAAAAGCGATACTGGCGTCGAGATCTTTAACGGCAAAAGCAATGTGGCTCAGGCCGATGTCTTTATTGTCCATGATACTCCTCCATTTTTAAGCGTTGCCGCGTGGAGAAGACAGGGAATCAGGTCACCGGTTAATGCGTTCGGCGATTTCCTTCGACGTCTTCAGCACGCGCACTTCAGTAAATAACTCTGTTGCCTCTTCGTACTCTTTACGCAGATAACTCAGCCACTGTTTGATACGCGCAACGTGATACAAACCGGTATCGCCCTGCTTTTCCAGATGGGTGTATTTCTGCAGTAACACCATCACGTCCGCCCACGGCATACGCGATTCGTTGTACTTCACCACGCGGCTGAGATTAGGAATATTCAGCGCGCCGCGTCCGATCATGACGGCATCACAACCCGTCGTTTGCATGCAGGCCTGTGCGCTGGCGTAATCCCAGATTTCACCGTTGGCAATCACCGGAATACTCAGCCGCTGGCGGATTTCGCCAATTGCCTGCCAGTTAATCCGCTCAGGCTTGTAACCGTCTTCTTTGGTGCGTCCGTGTACCGTGAGTTCTGTCGCGCCCGCCTGTTGTACGGCGTCAGCAATTTCAAAACTGCGCTCGAGAGAGTCCCAGCCCAGACGTATTTTTACCGTCACCGGTAAATGCGCCGGAACCGCCGCGCGCATGGCTTTTGCGCCCTGATAAATCAGCTCAGGGTCTTTGAGTAGCGTCGCCCCTCCGCCGCTGCCGTTGACCATTTTCGACGGGCAGCCACAGTTGAGATCGACGCCATAAGAACCCAGTTCACTGGCGCGGGCGGCGTTTTCGGCCAGCCATTCAGGATATTGCCCGAGAAGCTGCACACGAACCCGCGTGCCGGAAGGCGTGCGGCTGTCGTGCAGTAATTCGGGGCACAGGCGATGGAAGACTTTGACGGGAAGCAGCTGATCCACCACACGTACAAACTCGGTGATGCACAAATCGTAGTCGTTCACTTCAGTGAGAAGTTCACGAACCAGAGGATCAAGCACACCTTCCATCGGAGCCAGTAATACGCGCATCGCAGTTCAACCCTTAAAAATGACGCGCAAGATTACCGCAAGGCCCGCCTCCGGGCAATTATCCCTGTGACAAATCGGTGTTTAACGTTTCATTCATGCCGCTATTCTTTTGCCGCGCCCTGACGGAACGCAGGGCAATCCACACCGCCAGAAATGCGGGGACAGCAAACAGCAGGAACATCCAGAACGCGGCGTTGGCAGCGCCCGTATCACCCTGATTCACGCCGGAGAAGTTAGCGACCGTTCCCGCCAGAGCCGCACCCAGCGCAGCGGCGAAAGACTGCACGACGGTGATCGACGCACCGGCTTTTTCGCGATCTTCTTCCGGAGCCTGTTGCAGCACACGGGTCAGCAAATGCGGCCAGCCCAGCCCGATACCGAAACCGGCCAGCGTCAGCCCGAGCACAACGCCGCTGATATTCAGCCACGGCACACCAAAAGCGACCGGCACGGTGAACAGCAATAACAGCAAGCCGACAGCCAGAATCAGCGGACCGGAAACAATCGCGTTATCAGCGCGACGCCCCGTCCAGCCTGAGCTGGCGACTTCGCTTAATGTCCAGCCCGCCGCAGCGGCCGCCGTGATATATCCGGCGGCGAGCGGTGTCTGCCCGTGCAGATGTTGCAGCAGATAAGGCACAAACAGTTCGCAGCCCAGCCCGATAATCAGCAATGACATCACCAGATACAGGCCATAAAGCGGCGATGAACGGCGCAGCGCATTACGCGGCAGCAGCCTGACGGCGGCGGTAAATTCGCGGTGGCGCAGGATAAGCATCATCACGACCGCAATTACAAACCCGAGCAAATTCACCAGCCCGTGCGAAGACAAGCTACCTGCCGAAACCACCAGCACCGCGCCGGTCAGCAGCGCCAGTTGCATCAGCGGCAGCGGCTCTTCCGGCTGTTTATCCCGCTGAGATTTCGGCAGGATCCGCCAGACCCACAGACCAAATAACGATGTGACCGGCAGGAGCAAGCCAAACGCCCAGCGCCATGCGTGCAGTTCAGCAAAAATGCCGCCGACCGCCGGGCCGACCAGCGTCGCAATTCCCCACATGGCGGAGATCAGCGCCATCGCGCGGGGCCAGAGAGACTCCTTAAACAGGAGGTTTATCATCGCGTAAGACAGCGCGAACAGGAAACCGCCGCCCAGCCCCTGCAAGGCCCGCCCGATAAGCAGCACCGGCATACTCGGCGCAACGGTACAAATCGCGGCACCGGCGATGAAAATACCGGTCGCCATGAGATAACTGCCGCGCGGCCCGGCGGTTCGCATCAGCCGGGCAGAGAGCGCCGAGCCAAGAATTGAGCAGACGACGTACAATGTGGTGTTCCACGCGTACCACGCCAGCCCGCCGATATCCTGCACGACGGAGGGTAAAATCGTGATCACGATGTAGCTGTTGGTGGCGTATAGCGCGACACCAGCACTCAGGGTGATGGCGCTGCCCCGGTTTTCAGCACTGAATAAATCCTTCCAGCCGCTCTGACTTTCCGACATTTCTCTTCGTCCCTTTGGTTTATGTTTTCCGCACATTGAAGCACGTTGTGTTTATGGTATGATTAAAACAAGAAATTACTTGGAATATGTTTTACATAATCTAGAACCCGGCGAGGCAATATGTCAAGCAATGACTTGGAAAATAAAAACGACGTCCGGCAAAGCGTCGCTGAGCGCTTAATGACGCTGCTGAAAACCCGCGGAGAAATGCAGGCCAGTGATGCAGGTCATCTTCTGGGCACGACCGGCGAAGCGGCGCGGCAGCAGTTTGTGAAGCTGGCAAAAGACGGCCTGGTGGAAGCCAAATCGATATCGCAGGGCGTCGGGCGTCCGGCGCAATACTGGCAACTTACCGCCAGAGGACACGCGCACTTTCCCGATGCGCACGCCGATCTGACCGTACAACTTCTGCAACTTATCCGCACGTCGCTGGGCGAATCGGCATTAGACCAGTTGATTACGTCACGGGAAAGCCAGACGCTGGCAAATTACCGGCAGGCCATGACTGGCGCAAATTCGCTGGAAGAGAGATTACAACGCCTGACGGCCATCCGCACCCGCGAAGGATATATGGCGGACTGGACCTTACAGGAGGACGGCAGCTATTTGTTTGTGGAAAACCACTGCCCGATTTGCGCTGCCGCAACGACCTGTCAGGGCTTTTGCCGCGCCGAGCGCGATGTGTTCCGGGATGTGCTGGAGGCAAACGTCGAGCGCACCGAGCATATTTTACAGGGCGCCCGCCGCTGTGCGTATGTGATCCGTTAGCCGGATTTCAGGCGAAAAAAAACCGCCGGTTAAGGCGGTTTGTTCACGATTCAGAAATCTTATTTGTTGCCGGTGCCGCCGGTGCCGGTACGACGCTGGCCTGCATGTGCAGGACGCGAACGTGCCGGACGGTTTTCGCCGGAACCGCGGTTTTCAGACGTGCCGTTTGCCGCACGCTGACCACTACCGCCCGGACGCGGAGCGCCTGAACGTGGAGCACCGGAGCGCGGTGCGCCCGGACGCTGGCCCTGACGTGGTGCGCCACGACCGCCGCCACCGCTACCCTGGCGACCATTGATGATCGGCTCAGCTTTGATGCTCAAATCTGGCTCATAACCCGGCAGTGCGATGCGTGGAATTTCACGCTTCAGCAGGCGCTCGATGTCACGCAGCAATTTATGTTCATCAACGCACACCAGAGAAACCGCTTCGCCGGTGGCTTCTGCACGGCCGGTACGGCCGATACGGTGAACGTAATCTTCCGGTACGTTTGGCAGTTCGTAGTTCACGACGTGCGGCAGCATATCGATATCCAGACCGCGCGCGGCGATATCCGTTGCGACCAGTACACGGACTGAACCAGCTTTGAAATCGGCCAGTGCACGGGTACGCGCGCCCTGACTTTTATTGCCATGAATCGCAGCGGCGGTGATGCCGTCTTTATTCAGTTGCTCAGCCAGATGGTTGGCACCGTGTTTTGTACGGTTGAACACCAGCACCTGTTTCCAGTTGCCTTCGCCGATCATCTGGGACAGCAGTTCTTTTTTGCGTTTCTTATCAACAAAGTGAACGGTCTGTTCAATTTGCTCAGAAGCGGTGTTGCGACGCGCAACTTCAACAGAAGCCGGGTTAGTCAGCAACTTGCTCGCCAGACCTTTGATCTCATCGGAGAAGGTGGCGGAGAACAGCAGGTTCTGACGCTTGGCAGGCAGTTTCGCCAGCACGCGACGGATGTCGTGGATGAAGCCCATGTCCAGCATACGGTCAGCTTCATCAAGCACTAAAATTTCTACCTGGGATAAATCAACAGCACGCTGATGTTCCAGATCCAGCAAACGACCCGGCGTTGCGATCAGAACATCCACGCCACCGCGCAGTTTCAACATCTGCGGGTTGATGCTCACACCACCAAATACGACCAGCGAACGCAGGGTCAGGTATTTGCTGTAAGCCTGGACGTTTTCGCCAATCTGCGCCGCCAGCTCACGGGTTGGGGTCAGGATCAGCGCACGAACCGGGCGACGTCCTTTGAATTGCGCGTTGGTATGGCTGAGCATGTTCAGCAGCGGCAGTGTAAAACCAGCGGTTTTACCGGTACCGGTCTGCGCGCTCGCCATCAGGTCACGACCTTCCAGCACAACAGGGATAGCCTGACGCTGAATAGGCGTAGGTTCACGATAGCCCTGTTCTTCAACAGCACGCAAAATTTCGGCACTTAAGCCGAGGGAATCAAATGACATATAAGGAAAAGCTCCAGTCCACTCTAACCCGAACGGGGTTCGGTGCAGTTTCAAGAGTGGATGATCAGACGAGGCAAATGAGGCATTACCACGAGGATTCGGCACAAACTGCAGTGCGCCAGTTGTGCGGATAGTAGCACAGAACGCCGTGCCGCGCGAAGTTATCTGCTCCCGGCCTGTAACCGGGCGTGACAAAAGCAAACTTCTGTGACGCTTTTGGGCGGCATAATCTGCGGCAATAATCCGAAACTTTGATACAGGATAATCAATTATAAAGCTGATGAATGGCTTCCCACTTTTTGCGTCCCAATCCCCGGGTTAGCTTGCTATGCTTCTTTTACTTTCACTCTTCTGTCCATAAGGCTGCACCGCTGCAACATGGAAACCTGGAAAATAAACTTAATTTCCGTCTGGCTCGGGTGTTTTTTTACCGGCATGGCGATGAGTCAGATCCTGCCTTTTTTACCGCTTTACATCGAACAACTGGGTGTGACGTCTCATGAATCCCTGAGTTTGTGGTCCGGGTTGGTGTTCAGCGGAACCTTCCTGGTTTCGGCGATTGTTGCGCCGCTGTGGGGCAGCCTGGCTGACCGCAAAGGCCGCAAGCTGATGCTCCTGCGCGCCGCGCTGGGCATGGCAATTGTCATGATGTTGCAGGGTTTTGCGACCAACGTCTGGCAGCTTTTCATTCTGCGCACGCTGATGGGTTTAACGTCCGGCTATATTCCGAATGCCATGGCGCTGGTGGCCTCGCAGGTCCCGCGCGATAAAAGCGGCTGGGCGCTGGGGACGCTGTCCACCGGTCAGGTTTCCGGCGTCATTATCGGCCCGCTGCTGGGCGGCTTTATGGCCGATCATCTCGGCCTGCGCACCGTGTTTTTCGTCACCAGCGGCATGTTGTTTATCAGTTTCCTGATCACCTTTTTCCTGATTAAAGAACGCGTAGTGCCGGTCACCAAGGCCAACCGTCTGAGCGGTAAAGCGGTGTTTACCACACTTCCCTACCCGTGGCTGATTGTCAGTCTGTTCGTCACCACCATGATGATCCAGCTGGCGAACGGCTCCATCAGCCCGATACTGACGTTGTTTATCCGCGAGCTTTCGTCCCATACCAGCAATATTGCGTTTATCAGCGGCGTGATTGCCGCCGTGCCCGGCGTTTCGGCATTACTGGCTGCACCCAAACTGGGTAAACTCGGCGACCGTATCGGCGCGCACCGCATTCTCATTGCCGCGCTGGTCTTTTGCTTCCTGCTGTTCTGCCTGATGGCGCTGATCAAAACGCCGGTCCAGCTCGGCATTCTGCGTTTCATGCTCGGTTTCGGCGATGGTGCATTGATGCCTGCGGTACAGGCGTTGCTGGTGAAATACAGCAGTGACAAGGTGACTGGCCGGATATTTGGGTATAACCAGTCGTTTATGTACCTCGGGAATGTCATCGGGCCGCTGATAGGTTCCAGCGCTTCCGCACTGTTCGGGTTCCGGTGGGTGTTTATCGTGACCGCGATTCTGGTGTTGTTTAACACCGTGCAGGTGTGGTGGAGTTTCAGGCAGGTGCCAACTGGGAGAGTGAGGATGCCCTGACGGGGGAGCCGGATGCTTCTGCTACAGGATCCAACGAGGCTTATGAATACGGCCGTGAGCACATAAAGGTCTGCCGGACAGCGAAATCATCAATACAGCCTTCCGGCCGACACTGACTTTTGTGTGATGGCGTCCGCCGCTGTTGAGAATCAGCGCCGGACGCCATGCGGTACAACGCTTTATGCCAGGTCTACCCTTCTTGATTCCCGCCCTTATTCTGCAAGCAGGTTTCGCATCCTTCTTCCCACAGTGTTGCGTCTTCAGCGATTGCAGCCCTGAACCCTTCGTTAAAACCCGCTTCATTTGCCTCTTGGGTCATTTGCGTAATGCACGCCTCGCCCGCCCTTATCGCCATTCTCCAGGTCCGGGTTAACTCAAGCCCAATAAACAGAACCACGCCAGCCAGAACATGAATCGATGATTCAATTCCGCCGTCACTACGGACTCCGGCGATACAGGCGGCTGCGATCAATCCACTTGTCACCACAACAGCAGATATAACTTTGTCTTTAATGAGCATTGTTGAAACCGGCAATTATCTGAGTATTGATCCTAGGCTCATTTTGTCATGGGTTTCAGGCTGTTAAGTGCGATTTAGTTGGGGAGCAGGGTCTTTTAATGGACGCTTAAATAACGGGTTTGAAGGCGGTTACAGGAGCAGTATTCTAACGTTACGTAGTACGACGCAAAACAGATGCAAATGATTAACTTACTCAATCAAAAGCATTTTTTATATTATCTTTTATGATTATCACTTTGCCCCTTAACTTTGAGAGTATTTGTTCATGTTCGTTAACATTCAGTAGTCTTTGGGAAGATGATTAACGGCAATTAACTTGCCTTTTTTCATGTCTATATACCCCCCTACCCTCAGAGCTGAAAGTATTTTAGAGATAAGACTCTTGGAAAGTTTTGATCGGAGTTGTATATATAAAAGAACGCTTTGCTTTATTCGAAAATCCTCGGGCTCTTGCAGCAACTCTATTAATTTATTTTTTATAATTAAGTATGCATTTACGCCAACCAGCTGAAAGTCTCTCGTTTGAAGAACTTGAATAAAATACACTTGTATCTGGCATATTTTTTCCCATGAGCCATTTTTTGTGAATAACTCACAAGCCAATTTTGCATTAACTTTAATACAACTGCATTCCGTCTCAGCCAAGACGTAATGGGCGTTACGTGGTTGAAAAAACTCAACCATCCCAAACAATGAAGGTGCTGATGAAGAGTGCATCAGCAAATGGTCATACTTACGATAAACAGAGAAATGACCACTTATGACGAATGTAAAACAGGAGTTATCGTTATCTTCACGAAATGGGATCCTTTCACCTTTATTCGTGATGAATGCTTCCCCAATAGCCTCTATTTCATGGCAAATTTCCTGCAAAACTTCAACGGGCTTGTTGAACCTGGTAGTTCTGCACTCAACTTCATCATCTTTATGAAAATAAGCTTCTTCATTGTTCATTCTATTGCCTCACCCGTATTTTTTAATGGAATAAGAGCTAACATCCCTCAAGCACTCGGCCGCAGTCAAAATGCATAATTCCATTAATAAATCGCATAATAAATATGACATACATTTGCGCAACTAATGAATGTTACTCACAGTATGATACTCAATGAATTCATCATCACACATTAAACAAACTCCACAAATTATTTATGCTTGTTTATCAAGACGACTTCCCCAGACCAGTAATGCATTATCCTGGCAAAGTGCAAGATAAGCATCCAAAACCGCCCATTATTTTTCAAAAACGAAATTATCCACACTGGAAACTTCAGCGTAAACATTGATATCGCCATACATCAATGATAGCAGTAAGCATCATCCTTTAATTCATAGAAAAAACCCGCATAAATTTCTTTATTACGGGTCAAATGTTTCAATTAAATCATTTTTTAAAAGCAGTGGCACTCAGGGACTCATTCTGAGAGATAACAACCTAGCATTATATCGACACACAGAAAAGGTCCTTTAAAACACCTTTTAAAATGTTTTTAAAATGAACTTAATCCTTAAAATAGTACTTTGATGCGAGTGAAAACCGCCTAATGACGTCACATTACTATTTACACTTAAGGATAAATCATGAAGAAATCAGCGTTATCTTTGCTTATTCCTGCGTTACTTCTGTCAACGGCAGCGCATTCAGCAGAAGTCTACAACAAAGACGGTAATAAACTCGATCTGTACGGTAAAGTAGATGCCTTACATTATTTCTCCGATGACAGCAATAAAGATGGCGACCAAACCTATGTCCGTTTTGGCTTTAAAGGCGAAACGCAGATTAACGATATCATGACCGGTTATGGCCAGTGGGAATACAACGTAATGGCCAACAACACCGAGTCTGGTGGCGGAAACAATAATTATACGCGTCTGGGATTTGCAGGACTCGGCCTGGGGCAATATGGTTCTTTTGACTATGGCCGAAACTATGGTGTTTTATACGATGTAGAAGCCTGGACTGACGTACTTCCTGAATTTGGGGGCGACAGCTATACGACAGCCGATAACTTTATGACTGGCCGTGCAAACGGCGTGGCAACTTATCGTAATTCTGGCTTCTTTGGTTTAGTTGACGGTCTGAATGTCGCCGTTCAGTATCAGGGTGCGAATGACGGAGACAATTCCGAAGAATTCCAGGGGACTAACAATGGCCGCGACGCCCGTAGCCAAAACGGGGACGGTTGGGGTCTATCAACCACTTATGAAATTGGCGGAGGTGTGAGCGCAGGCGCTGCGTATTCATCTTCTGACCGTACAAATGAACAACAATCTTCAGGCGACAAAGGTACGAACAACAATGCCGAAAAAGCAGATGCGTGGACTGCAGGTCTTAAATACGATGCGAATAACGTCTATTTAGCAACGATGTATTCTGAAACGCGTAACATGACAGCTTACGGTGAAAATGATGATAGCAATGGTGTGGCAAATAAGACACAAAACATAGAAGCGACTGCACAATATCAATTTGATTTCGGCCTCCGCCCTGAAATTTCATACCTTCAGTCTAAAGGTAAGGATCTGAATGCCACCAAAGATAGCTCTGTCTCTGGCGATAAAGATCTTGTTAAATATCTTTCCCTGGGCACGACCTATTTCTTCAATAAAAACATGTCAACTTATGTAGACTACAAAATAAACCTGCTTGATGGCGATGACAGTTTCTACAAGGATAATGGCATCTCTACGGACAATATCGTGGCATTGGGCATGGTATATCAGTTCTAGTTTCAACCCTGAAAATTAATAATGGAGCAAACCACACGCTCCATTATTAATCTGTTGTATAACGCGTTAATAACCCTCTCTTCAATGCTGTTACCAATTATTTAATACGCTAAAACCAAACGGGACATTTCTCACCATGGTAGAAGTAAAAACTTTCTCAGCAATTAGACAGTTTAATAGCTGGGTTGTGCAGAATGAGTCAACAATTGCCCAGGGTGTTATCAACATCATCGGCGCTTTAATTATTCTCTGCATTGGTTTTTTTGTTGCCCGTATGGCAGCCGCCGGGTTACGCAGATTGTTAACCGCACGTAAAGTTGATAAAACTGTCATTCAGTTTTGCAGCACTTTACTACGCTATACGCTTTTAGCCTTTACAGTCATTGCTGCGCTAGGCCGTATAGGGGTTGAAACCTCATCTATTATTGCCGTTGTCGGCGCTGCAGGTTTAGCCATTGGCCTTTCGTTACAAGGCTCTTTAGCTAATTTCGCAGCAGGCATATTACTCGTTTCCCTTCGCCCTTTCCGGGCAGGTGAATACGTAGACTTAGCTGGCGTAGCAGGAACCGTAGAAGAAGTACATATATTCTCAACCACGTTGCGAATGAGTGACAATAAAATTGTCATTGTCCCAAATGGGAAAGTTATTGCAGGGAATATTATTAATTTCTCCCGCCAACAACATCGCAGGGTAGATATAACTGTTGGTGTTTCTTACTCTACAGACATTAATAATATTAAAAAAATCCTTAACAAAGTAGTTACCGCTGACAAGCGTATTCTTCAGGAGTTGGGCGTCACCATTCGACTTAATGAGATGGCCGGTTCATCTTTAAACTATGTCGTTCGGGTATGGACGTTAAATAAAAACTATTGGGATGTTTATTTTGACCTGATGGAGGCAATCAAAGACACACTCGATGAGCATCAAATAAGTATTCCGTTCCCGCAATTAGACATTCATCTCTACAAATGAATGTTATAAAAATCTAAAACCACCACCAAGAGAAATATCATGAATAAATATGCTAAAGTCATTATTACAACAAGCTGCCTGATGTTTGCCAGCGCATCTTTTGCCACCACAACAGCACCGGCCCCCGCGTCACAAGGAGAGTATTTAGCACAAAAACTGCATCTGACTGATGCGCAAAAACAGCAGATTGAAAATTTGCAGCAAACAACGAAAAATGAACTTTCCAGCATCAATGTCGATGGCGTAAAAAAGGACTTAATCTTAAATATGATCAAGTCTGGGAAATGGGATGAACAGGCAGCGAAGCAACAACTCGCCGATATTGGGAATATCCAGGCACAGGCGAGTTATGACCGTGCCCAGTATATTTTCAAAGTCAGCCAGGTTCTGACTAAGGAACAGAAACAACAGTTGCAAACCATGATGAAACAACAAGCAATGTATTAAATCAGTACGTAATCTCCCCACCCATCTGGGGAGATTTATCGAAAAAACATTTCCCCTCTTCATGCCGTTTGCATTCATTTTTAAACGTGATCATTGTCAGTATAATTCAGCATATATATTAGTTGAGAAACAATACGTTCAGCATCACGATATAAATTGAAGACACCCGGATAGGCCAGCCAGTTTCCAAACACACCCGTAAAATATGCACAAATTAAATCTGCACTTTGTTTGCTGTTCAAGCTCGCAGGAAGCTGTTCTCTGTCCTTACACGCATCCAGCATCATTTCCATTCGCTGATGATTGATATAAATCATTTTCCGGATATCCTGGCTACTCAACATAGGTTGGGTAAACTCACATTTATGGAGAATGATATTGATTAAATCCCTCTGCTTTGGCTCTGCAGCAACCAACTTAATGCCATTGATCAGTAAATTTTTCAATTCAGCGAGAGGGTTACTCCCAGGCAGGATTAATTCATCACCTTTGATCTGGCTATAAATGGGTTTTTCTCTGTACCATATTTCATTGAATAATTCCGTTTTGCTTTCGAAGTGCCAATAAATGGCTCCTCGTGTTACGCCTGCTGAGCCAGCAATATCCATCAGCGTTGTTGCGGCATATCCTCGCGTTGAAAACTCTTCTATGGCAACATCCAGCAAATGCATTTTTGTTTTCAAAGATTCAATTTTCGTTTTTCTTGACATAAATGATATTTCTTTATCAGAAAGAATTTGTATGCAGATTTAATTATTTAAATCTCTTGAACTGTATAACTCAAGTGTTTATTACCTGATAAAGGTATTATTTTCAATTTTACAAAGGGTTAGCCAAGGGTCTTTTAATGGACTATCAGGGTGACTTCTTTATGCTCTATCGTTGTGATTAACTGACAACAGCTGGTAATTGCCATCTTTTTGCTTATTCGGTGAAATTAAGATCCCTCTCTCATATAAGGTAATGTGTAAAAATGGTTAAGTTTTTTATTGAGCGCCCTATTTTCGCCTGGGTGCTTGCCATTATTTTAATGCTTGCAGGGGGACTGGCCATTCTCAAACTTCCGGTCGCGCAATACCCGACGATTGCGCCACCCGCTATCGCTATTTCAGCCAGTTACCCCGGCGCTGATGCTCAGACAGTACAAGATACGGTTACACAGGTAATAGAACAAAATATGAACGGGCTGGATAGCCTGATGTATATGTCTTCGACGAGTGATTCGTCGGGCAGTGTTACCGTAACGCTCACTTTTGATTCGGGAACAGATCCTGATATTGCTCAGGTTCAGGTCCAGAATAAGCTACAACTTGCCATGCCGTTGTTACCTCAGGAGGTACAGCAACAAGGCATCAGTGTGAAGAAATCCAGCAGTAGCTTTCTGATGGTCGCCGGTTTTATTTCTACTGATAACAGTATGTCTCAGGATGCTATTGCCGATTATATTTCTTCTAACATTAAAGACCCTATCAGCCGGACGGCGGGGGTGGGTGATACCCAACTATTTGGCGCACAGTACTCGATGCGTATCTGGCTGGATCCTAACCAACTGAATAAATATCAGTTGACGACTCTGGACGTTGTCAATCAGTTGAAAGTACAGAATAACCAAATTGCGGCAGGCCAACTCGGTGGCCTGCCTTCGGTAAAAAATCAACAGCTCAATGTGTCAATTATCGCGCAAACACGACTCAGAAACCCCGCTGAATTTTCACGAATTCAGCTTAAAGTCATGCCTGACGGAGCAAAGGTTCAGCTTAAGGATGTCGCCAGAATCGAATTAGGCGGTGAGAATTACAATATTATTGCCCGCTACAACGGAAAGCCGGCAGCGGGGTTAGGAATAAAGCTGGCAACCGGTGCCAATGCGCTGGATACAGCCAAAGCTGTACAAGTCGAAATGGAAAAACTCAAACCCTATTTCCCTAAAGGGTTAACGATTGTTTATACCTACGACACCACGCCATTTGTCAGAATTTCGATTCAACAGGTCGTACAAACATTATTCGAGGCCATTATTTTGGTCTTCATGGTGATGTACCTGTTTCTGCAAAATATTCGCGCGACCCTTATTCCGACAATTGCTGTGCCCGTTGTACTGTTGGGCACATTTGCCGTCCTGTCTGCCTTTGGCTATTCCATCAACACGCTGACAATGTTTGGCATGGTTCTGGCCATCGGTTTGCTGGTCGATGATGCCATCGTCGTGGTTGAAAATGTAGAACGGGTGATGTCAGAGGACGGGTTATCACCGAAAGAAGCGACCAAAAAATCAATGGAACAAATACAGGGCGCACTGGTCGGTATCGCCATGGTGTTGTCCGCGGTGTTCATTCCTATGGCTTTTTTTGGCGGCTCAACCGGGGTCATTTACCGCCAATTCTCCATCACTATTGTTTCCGCAATGGCATTATCCGTTCTCGTCGCATTGATCCTGACCCCTGCCCTTTGTGCGACCCTGCTTAAAGCAGTCCCAAAAGGGGACCACGGAACAACGAAGGGTTTTTTCGGATGGTTCAACAGAGTATTCGCCCAAAGTACCCGACACTACTCAGCCAGCGTCGCGGGGATCATCAATCACACAGGGCGCTACTTACTTATCTATGCCGGGATAGTCGTTGTCATGGGCATTCTTTTTATTCACCTTCCAACCTCATTCTTACCCGAAGAGGATCAGGGGGTTTTCCTGACAATGGTGACACTCCCTGCCGGCTCAACGCAGGCCAGAACAGAAAAAGTCATGGATGAGATCACCCATTACTATCTCACGCAGGAAAGTGCCAACGTAGAATCAGTCTTCACCGTCAACGGTTTCAGTTTCAGTGGTAAGGGGCAAAATAACGGTCTCGCTTTTGTACGGCTGAAACCCTGGGATCAGCGGTCGGGAAAGAAAAATGAAGTGGCGGCTATTGTGAGCCGCGCGACGCAGGCTTTTTCACGCATCCGTGATGGTCGCGTATTTGCATTCAACCTGCCAGCGATAACAGAGCTCGGGACCGCGACAGGGTTTGATTTTGAATTAATCGATCAGGCCAATCTGGGCCACGTAAAATTAACCCAGGCGAGAAATCAGCTTCTTGGCATGGTGGCTAAACACCCGGATGTGTTGGTGAGAGTTCGGCCTAATGGCCTGGAAGATATGCCGCAATTCAAACTCGATATAGACCAGGAAAAAGCACTGGCTCTGGGCGTTGAAGTCTCTGATATCAATCAAACCATCGCGACCGCGCTGGGCAGTACTTATGTTAATGACTTCCTCGACCACGGGCGCGTCAAAAAAGTTTATGTCCAGGCCGACACGCCTTTCCGCATGCTGCCCGATGACATCAATACATGGTACGTCCGCGGAAACCTCGGGCAAATGGTGCCTTTTTCGACGTTTTCCACCGCACATTGGATTTACGGCTCTCCGCGTCTGGAACGCTATAATGGTCTGCCATCGATGGAAATTTTGGGAGAAGCGACACCGGGGAAAAGCACCGGCGAAGCCATGAATCTGTTTGAAAGTTTTGCCGCTAAACTCCCCGCCGGCATTGGCTATGACTGGACCGGGATGTCTTATCAGGAACGGTTATCGGGCAATCAGGCTCCTGCCTTGTATGCAATCTCTCTTCTGGTCGTCTTTTTATCTCTGGCGGCACTCTACGAGAGCTGGTCAATACCTTTCTCCGTCATGTTAGTCGTCCCCCTTGGGGTAGTGGGCGCACTTCTGGCCGCGACAATGCGAGGCCTCAATAACGATGTCTATTTCCAGGTAGGCCTGTTAACGACCATAGGTTTATCAGCCAAAAATGCCATTCTTATCGTCGAATTCGCCAAAGACCTGATGGACAAAGAAGGGCGGGAGCTGATTGATGCCACACTTGAAGCCGTCAGGATGCGTTTACGTCCCATTCTGATGACGTCACTGGCCTTTATTTTAGGTGTATTGCCATTGGTGGTTAGCACAGGCGCAGGCTCGGGGGCACAAAATGCTGTCGGAACCGGTGTCATGGGGGGAATGGTTTCGGCCACCCTGCTGGCGATTTTTTTGGTGCCTGTATTTTTTGTCGCTGTACGTAAACAACGTCCGAAGAAAAATTAACACCAAATCATTTACAACAAATTATTACTATCAGGAATACGGGATTATGGTCATTCGCAACACTGTTATTTCGGATAATTTAAAAACCTATTTTATTGGAAGTGTTTTTTTAGTCCTTTAATGGGTGTTTTCGATATTTATAAAACGTGATAGTTAATGCCTATGTGTAGAAGCGACAATTAAATTTCAACGTTATTTATAACGTTGATTCACGATCATGAAAACTCATTCTGCAGGTCGTTAATTTTTCACCCTGGAATGAGTGGGAATTTTTTATCAAACCTCTTCGCAGGTTCGTTCAGATGTGAATGTTAAGGAATAATAATGAAGAAACAAATAACACGGGCGATCATTCCAGCGATGATTGCTTTAAGCCTGACGATCACCGGATGCGACAACAGCAACCCAAAGTCCGGCAAGCCGGTACCTCAAGTCAGTGTGATTACGGTGAAAACCGCACCATTGGCAGTCAGTGCTGATCTTCCGGGACGCACTTCCGCTTTCCGGATATCCGAAGTCAGACCCCAGGTGAGCGGCATAGTTTTGAAGCGTAACTTCACAGAGGGAAGCGATGTGCTGGCAGGACAATCCTTGTACCAGATTGATCCCGCACCTTATCAGGCAAGTTATGACAGTGCAGTCGGGGATCAGGAAAAAGCCAAAGCGGCTGCAGTGATTGCACACCTTACCGTCCAGCGCTATAAGCCATTACTTGCCACCCAGTACGTAAGCCAGCAGGATTACGATACTGCTGTAGCTGACGCCCAACAGGCTGAAGCGACTGTCACAGCGGCAAAGGCATCTGTTGAAACCGCACGCATAAACCTCGCCTATACCAAAGTCAGTTCTGCCATCAGTGGTCGCATTGGAAAATCTTCAGTGACGGAAGGTGCTCTGGTCACCACAGAGCAAGCATCCGACCTCGCGTCTGTTCAGCAAATTGATCCGATTTATGTCGATGTAACACAGTCCAGTAATGATTTTCTTAATCTTAAGCAGGCAGTCACTCAGGGCAGTCTGCAAACGAATCAACAAACAGCCAAAGTGGACCTTATTTTAGAGAATGGGCAGATGTATCCCCTGCAAGGCCATCTGGAATTCTCTGACATTACTGTCGATGAAAGCACAGGCTCCATCACGCTTCGCGCGTTGTTCCCTAATCCTCACCATGATCTTCTTCCGGGGATGTTCGTGCGGGCACGCATAGCTGAAGGGATACAAAATGCCGCCATGTTAGTTCCGCAGCAAGGCGTCACGCGTAATCCTCGTGGAGATGCCACGGTGATGCTGGTGAATGCAGAACAAAAAATCGAGGTTCGCAATGTGGTTGCGGCAAAAGCTATTGGTGATGAGTGGCTGATAACTCAGGGTCTTAAAGAAGGCGACAAGGTTGTTGTGAGCGGATTACAGGTCGCCAAACCGGGTGTCGTCGTTGAGGCGCAGGAAGTCAATCCAGATCAACTGATGCCTAACGAGCAATAAACACCACGGCATATCATCAGCGAACAAGGTAATCCTCTAAAATGGTAAAGTTTTTCATTGAGCGCCCAATATTTGCCTGGGTATTGGCAATTATTTTAATGCTCGCCGGGGGTTAGCAATTTTAAAACTCCCTGTTGCGCAGTATCCAACAATCGCTCCACCTGCCGTGGCGATCACGGCAACCTATCCGGGTGCCGATGCGCAAACAGTGCAAGATACTGTGACTCAAATTATCGAACAGAATATGAACGGCATCGATAATCTGATGTATATGTCCTCCACGAGCGATTCCGCAGGTGGCGTTACGATTACCATGACCTTTAATTCGGGGACGAATCCGGATATTGCTCAGGTTCAGGTCCAGAATAAATTACAGCTGGCGATGCCCTTACTTCCTTCCGAAGTACAACAGCAAGGGATCAGTGTAGAAAAATCCAGTAGTAGTTTTCTGCTCGTCGCCGGTTTTATTTCCGACAATCCAAACCTTAGTCAGGATGATATTTCAGACTACGTCGCCTCAGATATTAAGGATCCCATCAGCCGCACTAACGGCGTGGGCGATGTTCAGCTATTTGGTGCCCAGTACTCTATGCGTATCTGGCTAAATGCCGATTCCATGAATAAATATCAGCTGACACCGGTTGATATTGTCAGTCAGCTGAAAATACAAAACAATCAGGTCGCTGCCGGGCAGTTGGGAGGCACGCCATCGGTTCCTAACCAGCAATTAAATGCCTCAATCATTGCGCAGACGCGGCTGAAAGACCCTGTAGAATTTTCCAACATACTGCTCAAAGTCAATAAAGACGGCTCGCAGGTCCGCCTGAAAGATGTCGCGCGAATTGAACTTGGAGGGGAAAACTACAACATCGTATCCAAAATCAACGGCCAGTCAGCCGCTGGCTTAGGTATCAAACTGGCTACCGGTGCGAATGCACTGGATACCGCGACTGCGATTAAAAAGAGGCTGAGCGATCTCCAGCCCTATTTCCCGCAAGGTTTAAAAGTTGTCTATCCCTACGACACAACCCCCTTCGTTAAAATCTCAATTCACGAAGTCGTTAAAACCCTGTTTGAAGCGATCGTACTTGTATTTTTAGTGATGTATCTATTCCTGCAAAATATTCGCGCGACACTCATCCCGACTATCGCTGTACCCGTCGTTCTCCTGGGGACTTTTGCTGTTCTTTCTGCCTTTGGCTACTCGATTAATACGCTGACCATGTTTGGTATGGTGCTTGCCATAGGGTTGCTCGTCGACGACGCCATTGTGGTCGTTGAAAACGTAGAACGTGTGATGGCGGAAGAAGGTTTAGCGCCTAAAGAAGCGACCCGGAAATCGATGGAACAAATCCAGGGGGCGCTGGTGGGTATCGCGATGGTGCTCTCAGCGGTATTCATCCCGATGGCATTCTTTGGCGGGTCTACAGGGGCTATCTACCGGCAATTCTCTATCACGATTGTCTCGGCAATGGCCCTGTCCGTACTGGTAGCACTCATCCTGACACCTGCGTTATGCGCAACCATTCTGAAACCACTGTCAGGGAAAAATCACGGTAAGGATAAAGGTTTCTTTGGCTGGTTTAACCGCAAATTCGATCAAAGTAGTCACCATTACACCAACAGTGTGGCCAACATTCTCAATAATCCTGGCCGCTACCTGCTGATTTACGGATTGATTGTCGTGGGTATGGCGGTCCTGTTCCTCAGGCTTCCAACGTCGTTCCTGCCGGAAGAAGATCAGGGCGTATTTATGACGATGGTGCAGTTACCTGCAGGTGCCACTCAGGCCCGCACCCAACAGGTTCTGGATAAGGTAACGCACTATTATCTGACCCAAGAACACGCCAACGTCGATTCGGTTTTTACCGTTAACGGCTTCAGTTACAGTGGTTCCGGGCAAAACTCGGGTCTTGCTTTCATCAGTCTGAAACCCTGGTCAGAACGCCCGGGTAAAGTGAATGGTGTCGCTGCGATTGTTGGTCGTGCAACAAAAGCGTTCACCCAAATAAAAGATGGATTGGTGTTTCCTTTCAATCTCCCCGCCATTATTGAACTTGGGACGGCTACGGGATTTGACTTCGAACTGATCGACCAGGCCAACCTTGGGCATAACAAACTGACCAAGGCACGTAATCAGTTACTGGGAATGGTTGCAGAACATCCGGAATTGCTCACACGGGTACGTCCAAACGGGCTGGAAGATACGCCACAGTTCAAGCTGGATATCGACCAGGAAAAAGCACAGGCGCTGGGCATTTCGCTCTCAGATATTAATGACACTATTGGCACTGCATTAGGCGGTTCATACGTAAACGATTTCATTGATCATGGCCGCGTAAAAAAAGTTTATGTTCAGGCCGATGCCCCTTATCGCATGTTGCCTAAAGATATTGATAATTGGTTTATTCGCGGAAGTGAGGGCCAGATGGTGCCTTTCTCCGCGTTCTCCTATGCGCACTGGATATATGGTTCCCCACGGCTGGAGCGGTATAACGGTTTACCTTCTATGGAGATCTTAGGGGAAGCCTCTGCGGGGAAAAGTACGGGTGAAGCGATGGCGATGCTTGAAAAGATGGCTTCCCAGCTTCCCACGGGCATTGGTTATGACTGGACAGGAATGTCTTATCAGGAACGACTGTCTGGCAACCAGGCCCCTGCGCTTTACGCTATTTCATTAATTATCGTATTCCTGTGCCTTGCTGCACTCTATGAGAGCTGGTCAATACCTTTCTCAGTCATGCTGGTTGTTCCATTGGGTGTCATCGGGGCATTGCTGGCTGCGACCTTCAGAGGAATGAATAATGACGTTTACTTCCAGGTTGGCTTATTAACCACAATTGGTTTATCCGCAAAAAATGCCATTTTGATCGTCGAGTTTGCGAAAGACTTGATGGATAAAGAGGGTAAGGGGCTGATTGAATCTACTTTGGAGGCTGTGCGTATGCGCCTGCGTCCGATACTGATGACTTCACTGGCCTTTATTTTAGGCGTCTTACCGCTCGTGATCAGTTCAGGTGCAGGATCTGGTGCACAAAATGCCGTTGGTACCGGCGTTATGGGGGGGATGTTTTCGGCAACGTTACTGGCAATTTTCCTTGTCCCTCTTTTCTTTGTCGTGGTAAGAAAACGGTTTTCTAAGACAAACGATTAATAATACAACGTTCTCGATACTAACAAGCAAACTCTCTTAAATGGGAGTTTACTTGTGTTTGATTCCCTGACCCTTTAACCAGGATGGATTTATCAAAATAACCCGATGTTTTTTAATGATTCCGATACAAAATTGCCCGTACTATTGATTAACGCGGCTTTAAAGATATATTTTCAGAAAACATAGTCATAGATTAGTCAATTTAATATTCATACCACTATTACACCTCAGCAAACATTGCCTTTACATAATAAACATATATTCTCAGACAGTAAGGTATGCGCGCTTAGTTTACGTAAAATCAATACTGTTATTTACTCATCAACGAAAGGAATTACTCATGTTCAAAAAAACACTATTAACTATCCTCTTAGCCAGTGCTGTTGTTTCATCATTTGCACAAGCTGCAGATCAAAAGACTGAACAAGAAAAAAAGAATTTTGATGAACATTTGGTCAAACCTTGCGAAGGAAAAAAATCGGGTGATCAGGTTCAGGTCATTACACCACGAGGCACCACTGTCATGGCAACGTGTAAAATGACAGCACTGATTAATATTAAATAAAAATATGGATGCAGGGTGATAATCCTGTATCCATTCCCTTAATTCTTAACATTGTTTATTACCATCATTTCAGGCATCCCGACATGAGTCCAAAAAAACTCTTTTTTGTATTATTTTTCATTAGCTTGAATAGTCATGCCGCCAACTGGACTTATCTGGCAAAATCTCCGTCAGGTAATCAATCCTATGCATTGGCCATTGTAAGCCCTCCTCTATTCCCAACTCTTTGGTATAAAACAACAGACAATAAAGGCAAAACACTGTCGATATCTAAAGATGTGATTGACTGCAAGAAAAATAATTTCTCGATCAAAGAAATAACTTATTACAACACAAAGGGAATGTCGAAAACAAAAACTCATACTTTTTTAATTCATGGGTTGAAATTACGCCAGATTCTTTAGCTGAATATGAATATAAATTTGCTTGCCATCACTCTTTTATCTTATAGAAAACTTATAGGAAAAACTTCACACAGCCAAACCAACGCTATAATGAGAGATAAAAAATGAAAATAATAATCATGGAAAACGACATTTATTCGGCAGAAGGATTAAAGTTTTTATCCGGAAGATGTGGGCTAATAACTGAAGAAATAGAGATAGTAACATCCATACATGCTCTTAAAGATTCATTGTCACATACAAAATTCGATCGCATTATCACACGAATTCAGGGATGTGATGAGAATATTGGTGACTGGCTGGGGTTGCTTGCTGACTTTCCCACTTACTTTGCTCAAGAGAAGGTGATTACCTGGGAACCTACGGGAAGTAAGAGGCTAACATTACTGTCGGGAAAAACGTTTATCACGCCAAAAAACATAGATAAAAACGGGAGAATTGCCGATATCCTCCATCAAATTTCACTTTTTTTAATGCCTGGAAAAATACCCTCAGAAGCTAACACACCCTCAGCCAAACTCTCAATGAAAGAAATGAAAATATTATCCATGCTGTGTACCGGAGATACGCCGAAGATCATATCTGCATTAACAAAAATGCCGGTAAAAACGATAAGTCTGCATAAGACAAGAGCGATAAAGAAATTTGGGGTAAAAAACCTGACCGAACTGTTATTTTATTAACCTCAATAAGTCTGGATGAAACTCATTAAAAAAGGCATTGAGACCATTATGAAAAAAGATGTATTTTCAGAAAAAATATTAACTGATGAAATTATATTCAAAACCATATACAATGAATTGAATTATCAAACATATGAAAGCGAGAGCATCATTCCACTCATCGATGAAATGAATAATCCATTGTGTCATTGGCTGATTAGCGGATGTGCTTCCCTGATAAGAGTAGACGATAATATCAGAACTTTTCCTGTTACAGACATTACCAGTTTCGGTCTTGTTGGAGGGGCCTTTTTCCATAAAAATTATGCCATCGTAACAGACATTGACTCTGTTATTTCCTCCCAATACGTCAGCGACCTCAGGACTATCATTTCCGATCAAAAAGGCTGGGGCGATTTGATGACATTACAAAATGAAAAGGTTGATAAATACATTTCTTATTATGACAATATGTCCGGAAGAGAGGCTTACAGTGAAATTTGTTTTCTATTGAGTATTATAATGAAACTCCCTGAACATATTCGAATGAAATTGAAACTATCTAAATTCATTATACAAAGAACCTTGATATCCAGAAGTATGACCTTGCAGATTTTAAGCAAGTTAAAAGAAAGTTTCCATATACATGTTTTTAATGGGTACTTACTTTCAATAAGGCAACTGCCGACTAACAAGTTTTGGTAAAATTACAGGAATTGATATAGCAGCCAAAGAAATAAACTTATAAAAAAAGGATCATTCTAAGTGAAAACTTTCAAAAATGATGAACTCATAGTACTTAGAAATGAAAATGACTACATGGCATGGTTATCTAAGTATTATTCTCTTGATATTTTCTCTGCAGAGGACATAGCAGAAACTGTCTATCAGGACAGACCTGACTGCTACCCTTGCATTATCTGTTCTCGCTACGGCCCCAACGATTGTTTCGGTGAAATTCTTTTATATATCACTCACGTTGAGATAGAAAATTGGTATAAGTTATTAAATAGTGTTAAATAATCGCCACCCATTAAAACTCTTATACTACGACGTGGATATTTATATACTAAAACACATCTCCACCTGCTGTTATGGTTTCTACTTTTAAAATCGTCATGTGAAAATAAATACTTACCTTCATCATTTTTCTTATTCAAAAACAACTGACACCATAAAACCAATGGGAAAGATTGCTTCACTGAACATTTTAAATTCACTTCTCCACCTCTGGATATTTTAAATATGTTATCCATCAATGTTACGGATAAGAACCAGGCATTACGTTTGCCCATAAATCGCATACGCATTTTATTTGTTCGTTTTTGCCATTGAGTGCTTTCGAGTAAATTTCATTTGTCTTTTTTAGGGTTCTTACACGGCTTGTTTGAATGATATTTTAGGGTGTATGTTTTTCTCAGCCCGCAAGGGTGCTCAATTTACCATTACACCCTGTCTAAAATAATGGTGAATAGTGCTTAATAATTAACTCAATATTGACTATCCCAACCTTTCGTCCCCTCCTGTCGCTGGGGGCTTTTTTTTCTCATCATTTTTCGTTAATGCCGTCTTAATTTATATTTTGTCTGATTTTTAAATGTTTTTGCTAAAAAGGATGCAAAGCACCCTTTTTAGTGCTTCAGGACTTGTTAAGCAGCTTCTGTTTTATGATGATTTTCTATAGCCCTTAAAACCTCTAACTCATGTAAAAGTTGGTCTATATTTTCGTTTTTATTTTCTATCAGAGCCTCATAAATTTGTTTCGTGCCCGTTGATACAAATCTCACCCCTTCCCGGTATCCCTCGTCGCTCGCTTTTTCAATTTCTCGCTGTACCTCCTTTTTAAAGGTATTAAGCTCTCTTATTGCTGCGAGACGCATCAAGATTAAAATCAGAATTAAAAAGATGATTATTGCTGATAGCCACATGACCATTTTTCTATCCTCCTTATATGTCTGCCTCCATCTTATTGCTCATTAATTTTATATTGCTGTATTATTTGTGCCATACATATATTGCATACAATTTAATTATTCATTAGTTTCGCTTATTAACTATTCAACTAAATACTTCGCATAAAAAAAGGGACGCTTTTCAGCGCCCCTTTCAAAAAGTTTGAAATCAAAAACAATTACCGGCGGTTACCGAAAATTCGTAACAGCATCAGGAACAGGTTGATGAAATCCAGATACAACGTCAGTGCGCCCACAATGGAATATTTGCGGAAATTATCACGGTCATCTGCCGACAACTGCGCACCCATGTTTTTCAACTTCTGAGTGTCATACGCAGTCAGACCGACAAAAATCAGCACGCCAGCGTAGGAAATGATGTTCGCAAGACCCGAGCTTTTCAGCCACATGTTCACCAGCGATGCCAGAACCAGACCAATCAGCGCCATGAACAACATGCTGCCGATGCCGGTTAAGTCACGCTTGGTCACGTAACCGTAAACGCTCATCGCACCAAACATCCCAGCGGCGACAATGAATGTCCCGAAAATGGAATCACCGGTGTAGACGAGGAAAATACTGGAAAGCGTCAGACCGGTCAGGGCGGAATACAACATGAAGAGGCCGGTGGCGACCGTCCCGCTCAGGCGATTGACCATGCCGGAAATCACAAAGACCAGCGCCAGCTGCGCGATGATCAAACCAAAGAACGTAATCTGGCTGGAAAAAACAAAACTCATGATTTTTTCGGAGCCGGAAGCATACCAGGCGACAAATGCCGTCAGCAGCAAGCCACAGAACATCCAGCCATACACTTGCGCCATGTACGCCTGAATGCCCGTATTTGCGCGTTCAACAATTGAACCGTTACTACGTGGATATCGATCCATGATGATTACCCTTTTGCATGGAGGACAATAATGAGGCCAAGACGGCCTCCCGATTTCTTAAAGCGTATCACAGTTGGCGAGAAAAGCATGGGAGGAGTCGGTGCGGTTGAAGCACCATTTACCAGCGCGCCGCCGCGACTTTGTCGCTGTCACGGGCATCAACCCAGCGGTCGCCCTCTTCCGTTGCCTCGCGCTTCCAGAACGGTGCGCGCGTTTTCAGCTGGTCCATAATAAATTCATTGGCTTCGAACGCCATTCCGCGGTGAGCGCTGGTGACGCCGACAAACACAATTTCATCGCCCGGATACATCGGCCCGACGCGGTGATAAACAGAAACACTTTGCAAAGGCCAGCGCGCGCGCGCCTGTTCAACAATTTCCGCCAGCGCTTTTTCGGTCATGCCCGGATAATGTTCCAGCGTCAGTGCCGTCACATGACTGCCCAGATTATGATTGCGCACTTTACCGGTGAATGTCACCACCGCGCCGTCGGCGTCTGATTGCGCAAGCCAGTGGTACTCTTCGCCAACGTTAAATGGGGCGGCATCAACAATAATTTTTGTCCTGTCCATCTCAGCCTCCGGTCACAGGCGGGAAGAACGCCACTTCATCACCCGCCGCCAGCGGATGCGCCATCGTGGTCAGCGTCTGATTGACCGCCACCAGCAATTTGCCGGATTCCAGCGCCAGCGCCCAGCGGTCGCCGCGTCCGGTCAGGGAATTGCGCAAATCTTCCACGGTGGAAAAATCAGCCGGCAGTTGCAGGCTGGACGTCCCGGTTAACTCACGAACCTGGGCGAAGAATAAAATGTCGATCATATTTTAACCTTACTTTCCGCATGACTATCCGCTTTAAAGTCGCCGGATTTACCACCGCTCTTTTCCAGCAGACGGATCGGGCCGATCACCATATCTTTCTGAACAGCTTTGCACATGTCGTAGATGGTCAGCGCGGCGACAGAAGCCGCGGTCAGTGCTTCCATTTCCACGCCGGTTTTGCCGCTTAACCGGCAACGGGATTCGATGCGAACGCGGTTATGTTCCGGCTGCGCTTCGAGACTGACTTCGACTTTGGTCAGCAACAGCGGATGACACAGCGGGATCAAATCCCAGGTTTTCTTGGCAGCCTGAATTCCGGCGATACGCGCGGTAGCAAAAACATCCCCTTTGTGATGATTGCCGTTGATGATCATCGCCAGCGTTTGGGCTGCCATCTCAACAAAAGCTTCGGCGCGGGCTTCGCGAACCGTTTCGGCTTTGCCGGAAACGTCCACCATGTGGGCATCACCGGACGCATTAATGTGGGTTAATTCAGACATACTCATTTCTTCAAATGTGGGGTGAAATTGCACGGACCCTGACGGGCGTCGAGCTGCGCTTCAATGATATTTTCCCAGGCAGTCTGGCACGCGCGGGTTGAACCCGGCATGGCAAAAATTACCGTCTGATTGGCAAGACCGGCGATGGCGCGCGACTGAATGGTCGAGGTGCCGATATCTTCGAAAGAGACCATGCGGAACAGCTCGCCGAAACCTTCAATTTCACGGTCAAATAACGGCTTGAGGGCTTCCGGCGTATTATTTCCGGCATTAAAACCGGTGCCGCCGTTGATCAGAATGGCCTGGATTTTTTCATCCGCAATCCACGCAGAAACCACGGCGCGAATGCTGTAAATGCTCTCTTTAACAATTTGCTGCGCCACGACGTGGTGGCCGCCTTCGGTCACGGCTTCTTTCAGGTAATGCCCGGAGGTGTCTTCCGCGTCGGTGCGGCGGTCAGATACCGTCATGATCGCGACAGATAAAGGCAAAAATTCTTTGCTGGCTTTGCTCATCAGTTTGCTCCTTAAACGATTAATGCCGGACTCAGCCGCCGATAAACGACAGATTCTGGGTAATTCCGGTATTGCCTTCATGCAGGAAGTGCGTTTGTTTTTTACGGCTGAGACCGCCCTGGATCCTGTCCATCAAATCGTCCTGCTGGAGGTCATCGGCCAGTAAATCGCGCAGAGGAATGCCCTGCTCGCCGAACAGACACAAATGCAGATTGCCGATCGCGGACACCCGCAGGCGGTTGCAGCTGGCACAAAAGTCTTTTTCATACGGCATGATCAGGCCGATTTCGCCCAGATAATCCGGGTGGCTGAACACCTGCGCCGGGCCGTCGCTGCGAGAGCGAATCTGCAATTGCCAGCCCTGACGGATAAGCTGCTCGCGCAAGACTTCGCCGGAAACATGATGTTTGCGGAACAGATCACCGCCGTCACCGGTTTCCATCAGTTCGATGAAACGCAGCTGAATCGGGCGGGTTTTAATCCAGTCGAGGAAGGTGTTGAGGCTGGCGTGATTCACATCGCGCATCAGCACGGTATTGACTTTGACCTTGCTGAAACCGGCGTCAAATGCGGCGTCAATTCCAGCCATCACATCGCGGAATTTATCCTGGCCGGTGATGGCGTGAAACTGGCGGGCATCGAGGCTGTCGACGCTGACGTTAATGTTTGTCAGCCCGGCATCGCGCCATTTGCTGATATCACGCGCCATGCGGTAACCATTGGTGGTCACGGCCAGCGTTTTAATCGAGGGGTTTTCGCGAACGGCGGCAATGATGTCGCAGAAATCGCGGCGCAGCGACGGTTCTCCACCGGTCAGGCGCACCTTTTCCGTCCCCAGATTGGCGAACGCGCGACTGACCCGACGGATTTCATCGAGCGAAAGAAAGCTTTTATTGCTGTGGCCGTGCGGCTTGTAACCGTCCGGCAGACAGTAGGTGCAACGGAAATTGCACACGTCAGTGATCGACAGCCGCAAGTAATAAAACTTGCGGGCAAAAGCATCAGTAAGTTGAAGCACCTTAACACCTTTCCAAATACGGGAGATGCGGGCATTTCTGCCCTGCACCCTGGTGACGGATTGTCACGGCCAGAGCTCCATATTGTTTCTGTGGGAACAACGTCAGAAAGGCAACTTAGGAACCAAGGCTAGGAGTTGATTCAACACGTTCAGTGCAGAACGATGAAGAATTCGGGTAACGGCGTACAGTTTAGCGCTCCAAAGTCCGGATCGCCAAGGTGGTTTTTCGTTATGCATTTTGATATATAACGTTTTTTCGCGACAATATTGCGCATTTTCAATAATAAAAGCGCTTGATTTTGAAAGCGCTGAGCGTGCTGCGAAGGGATAACATCCTGTTGCAAAATTAGGTAAAATCTCCCGGCGAAACTATTATCTGCTGCATCTTTATTGTGCCCTGAGCACGCACTATTCTCACCTCTGGCCGCTTCACAAGGATCTTTATGCGCAATCGAACATTAGCTGACCTCGACCGGGTGGTGGCATTAGGCGGAGGGCATGGCCTGGGTCGCGTGATGTCTTCTCTTTCCTCGCTCGGCCCGCGTCTTACCGGCATTGTGACCACAACGGACAACGGCGGTTCGACCGGCCGCATCCGCCGTTCGGTGGGCGGCATCGCCTGGGGCGATATGCGCAACTGCCTCAACCAGCTGATCACCGAACCGAGCTTAGCCTCGGCGATGTTCGAATACCGCTTCAGCGGTCAGGGCGAACTGGACGGACACAATCTCGGCAACCTGATGCTGCGCGCGCTGGATCACCTGACCGTCCGTCCGCTGGAAGCGATTAATCTGGTACGCAGCCTGCTGAAAGTGGACGCTGAGCTGATTCCGATGTCCGAACAGCCGGTAGATTTAGCCGCGATTGACGCCAGCGGTGAGCGGGTTCACGGCGAAGTGAATGTCGATAAACTGACGCAAATCCCGCGCGAATTGCTGCTCGAGCCGCAGGTTCCGGCCACGCGCGAAGCGTTGCACGCCATCGCCGAAGCGAACCTTATCCTGATCGGCCCCGGCAGTTTCTTTACCAGCCTGATGCCGCTGTTGCTGATGGAAGATCTCACCACCGCCCTGCGCCGCAGCCGTGCGCACATCGTGTATATCGGGAATCTGGGGAAAGAGCTGAGCGTGGCGGCGGCGTCGCTGACGCTCGACGACAAACTGGACATGATCGAAAAACGCATTGGCCGCCGCGCGGATGCGGCGATTGTCGGGCCGAAAGTGACGCTGGGCGAGAGTGCCAAAGCGCATCTGATCATTCAAAGCCCGCTGGAAGCCAGTGATATTCCGTATCGCCATGACCGCGATATGTTGCGGATGGCGGTAGAAGAAGTGCTGCAAAAGATGCACTGAGTTCTGAAAAATAGAGTGGCATACAGAAAGACGAAGGCCGCGCAATGCGGCCTTTTTCATACACACCGTTTCAACAACCTGCCTGAAATTACGCCCAGTCCGCCAGGATTTCAGCGGTGGTTTTCACCGTCACCGGATTTCCCGGCACGGAGAGTTCGCGCCAGACTTCGTTGTGCTGGCCAATTAACTGCTGAGCCGTGGCGTGGGTTCTGTCACCGGTGGTGTGCGCGTCGGAGGCAACGGTCACCGCATAACCTTTGCTGGCGGCAACTTTAATGGTGGTATCCACGCAATAATCCGTGGCGCAACCGCACACCGTAAAGCCCGTCGCATCGAGATCTTTCAGCACATCGTCAAGACGGGTGCGGTAGAAAGAATCACACGCCGTTTTGGTGACGGAAATGGCGTCTGCCGGCTGATGAAGTTCCGGTAAAACCTGCCAGAATTCGCTGCCTTCGGTCATTTCACCTTCGGCGTGCTGGATAAAAATGATGCGCCCCGCCCGGTCAATCAGCTGGTTGATTAACGCGGCTCGCCCGCTGCGGTCATAACGTGGCGATGCGAACACACCGTTTTGCATATCCACCACAATAAGTACATTTTTCCCGGTCACATTTTTCTCCGCGCAATAAAAAAGCCCCGCTTCACTTTACAGATCGTGGGGCTTTTTCACAGTTCAAAAAACCGGTGGAAACGGCTGTTATTTTTTGGTCAGCGGATGATTGTTCCACGGGCTGTCAGCGGCAGGTTTCGCGGTACTGACTTTTGGTTTTTGCGGTTTTTCAGCGGATAACGGCGTACGGCGTTTGCTGCGCGTCAGGTCGGAACGCAAATGTCCCTCGATGAAATCCAGATACAGAGTTTCCACTTCCTTGCGCGCCCAAGGCGTCCGGCGCAGGAATTTCAGGCTGGACTTTATGCTCGGGTCACTTTTAAAGCAGTTGATATTGACCTGCGAGGCCAGCGCGGGCCAGCCAAAATTATCCACCAGCGTTGTCAGCAGTTTTTCCAGCGTGACGCCGTGCAGCGGATCTTTCACCGCGCCGGGATTTTGTGGTGTATCAGTCATTGGCTCGCTCTTCCTTATCAATTTTCAGGCCGCGCACTTTAGCATTTTTCCCTTATGAAAGAGCAATAAACTGCTCGCGCAGGGCGTGAAGTTCGTCGCGTGTATTGGCGGCTTCTTCGAATTCCAGATTCTGGGCGTGCGCATACATTTTGCTTTCCAGCGCCTTAATACGCTGTTCCAGCGCTTTAGGCGTAAGCGATTTGTAGGTTTGCGCCGCTTCGGCATCCCGCTTGTCTTTGTTCTTTTTGGTCTTCGGCTGGCCCAGTTGCAGAATATCGGAAATTTTCTTGTTCAGGCCCATTGGCGTAATGCCGTTTTCCAGGTTGTAGGCTTCCTGTTTCGCACGACGACGCTCGGTTTCTTCAATCGCCCTGGCCATCGAGTTGGTAATTCTGTCGCCATACAAGATGGCTTTACCGTTGAGGTTACGCGCCGCACGGCCAATGGTCTGGATAAGCGAACGTTCGGAACGCAGGAAACCTTCTTTGTCAGCATCAAGGATCGCCACCAGAGAAACTTCCGGCATATCCAGCCCTTCCCTCAGCAAGTTAATACCCACCAGCACATCGAATTCACCAAGGCGCAAATCGCGGATAATCTCCACGCGTTCGACGGTATCGATATCAGAGTGCAGGTAACGCACCTTCTCGCCGTGTTCTTCCAGATACTCGGTCAAATCCTCAGCCATGCGTTTGGTCAGCGTGGTGACCAGCACACGCTCATTGACGGCCACGCGTTTGCGGATTTCGGACAGCAGGTCATCCACCTGCGTGGTCACCGGGCGAACTTCAATAATCGGATCCAGCAAGCCGGTCGGACGCACGACCTGATCGACAACATCATCACCGGATTTTTCCAGTTCGTATTTACCCGGCGTGGCGGACACATAAATCGTCTGCGGCGCGAGCGCTTCAAATTCTTCAAAACGCATCGGGCGGTTATCCAGCGCCGATGGCAGGCGGAAGCCATATTCCACCAACGTTTCTTTACGCGAGCGGTCGCCTTTGTACATCCCGCCGATTTGCGGAATAGTGACGTGGGATTCGTCGACGATCAGTAAACCGTCGGCAGGCAGATAGTCGAACAGCGTCGGCGGCGGCTCACCGGGGCCGCGTCCTGAAAGATACCGCGAATAGTTTTCGATGCCCGAGCAATAGCCCAGCTCATTCATCATTTCGAGGTCAAACTGCGTACGCTGGCTGAGGCGCTGCTCTTCGAGCAGTTTGTTGTTATCCAGCAGCACTTTGCGGCGCTCGGCCAGATCGACTTTGATCTCTTCCATCGCCTGCAAAATACGTTCGCGCGGGGTGACGTAGTGCGTTTTCGGGTAAATCGTGAAACGCGGCACTTCATGCTGCACCTGGCCGGTCAGCGGATCGAACAGGGAAAGCCGCTCGACTTCCTGATCGAAAAGCTCAATGCGCAACGCCAGATCGTCCGATTCCGCCGGGAAAACGTCAATCACTTCACCGCGCACGCGGAATGTACTGCGCTGGAAAACCTGATCGTTGCGGGCGTATTGCAGCTCGGCCAGACGGCGCACGATCGCACGCTGATCGATGATCATCCCCTTGGTCAGGTGAAGCATCATTTTCAGATACAGATCCGGATCCCCAGACCGTAGATCGCCGACACTGACGCCACCACGATAACATCGCGCCGCTCAAGCAGCGCTTTGGTGGCAGAAAGTCGCATCTGCTCGATGTGCTCATTCACTGAGGAATCTTTTTCGATAAACGTGTCCGAACTCGGGACGTACGCTTCGGGCTGATAATAATCGTAGTAAGAAACAAAATATTCGACCGCGTTCTCCGGGAAGAACTCTTTCATTTCGCCATACAGCTGCGCCGCGAGGGTTTTGTTGGGCGCGAGAACCATCGTCGGGCGGTTCAGGTCAGCAATCACGTTCGCGACGGTGAAGGTCTTACCGGAACCGGTAACGCCGAGCAACGTCTGGTGTGCCAGACCGTTCTCCAGCCCTTCTTCCAGACGGCGTATGGCCTCAGGCTGATCGCCTGAAGGCTTAAATTCGGAATGCAGTTTGAACTCTTTACTCATGACGGGCTACCTGGCTGAAATGAAAACGCATAAGGCCGGACAAAGGGCGCTCACGGAAAAACAGTATGAAAGACTACGTGAATTTTGCCAGCCTTGAATTGACCTCTTTATAATACTGTATATAAAACCAGCCTCCAATCGATAAAAATCGCGGGTGATTTAACAGATTGCTACATCTGCACTTTTTTAGGTTATTGCGAAAAAGAATTCTCACCATCAGGTGACAATTATCCCCAAAATTTTTCATCCGTTAACTTTCTGACCACAGGTTGACGAATTCTGACACAACTATGACGAACGAATTACGGGTGTATTGCTTTTAACCAACTCACTGATTTTAAACAACATCATTAAAAAGCTGCGAATACGGGCAAAGTGAGCACAACCCGCGCCCTGACTCGCCTGTAGCAAGTTTTCTCACGCTCATGCACATGGTTATCCACAGGAATAGTGGATAAGTCTCAGCGCGCCCCGCGCTGCGGGAGTTGGCAAAAAGTGCACTTCGGACCCCGGAGAGGGGATCCGCATCTTTTTTAGTTATTTTTTCCCTTTTTTCAGACTTTAATTATGCTTATTTTGCCTAGATTTCTGGTCGGATGTCTCTTGCAAAATCCAAAAGTGCATCTCATCAGGATTTTTTAGCTTCCTGTTGTCGTCAGGCTGCACCAAAACCAGAGAGAGCAGCACTGGCAAAGTGCAGTTCCCTTTTTTCCGCACCCGACAGGCTGTCACAAAACCTCAACAACGCTAATGAATAATCCTAAATCTCCGCACGCCCTGCTGTTAACACCTCTGTAACCTCCCTTTTCCCTGACACTTTTACAAACTTGGCCTGAGAGTTGCAGTGTCACTGTAGGAAGCGCTGCGTGTAGCCGGAATCGCTTTTTAAACCTGAAAGTGAAATCTGATGATTACCCTGTTTTTTGCTAAGCAAAGTCATTTTTAGTGCAAGGAAAAAGCAGTTAACCCCATTTATCACTGGTTAATGGTTATTTATCTGTAATTGATGCTGTGAGGCTGGCCGGTCATTAACGGGATTTAATTCTGTGTTACGGCATTAACAGCGGAACATAAATGTCAGAAATATGACAGTGGCGGTCAAAGTGAAGTTCAGCGGAATACTCCGTGAGGGAGGGAGGTCTGATGTTAAGTGTAAAATCAGTTAATCAGTATTATGGGCAAAAGCATATTCTGTGGGATATCAATCTCGAACTGTACCGCGGTCAATGTACGTGCCTGATCGGGCGAAATGGCGTGGGGAAAACCACGCTGGTGAACTGCATCATGGGCCATCTTCCGGTGAAAAGCGGAGCGATATCCTGGCAATCACGCGACGAAGAGCCTCAGAGTCTGTTAAATCTGCCGGTGGAAAGACGCGCGCAAATCGGTATCGGTTATGTGCCTCAGGGGCGGCAGATTTTTTCGCAGATGAGTGTTGATGAAAATCTGCAAATCGCCATGATGTCCAGCAGGAATAAGACGCGTCGCGTGCCTGAAGAGGTCTACGACCTGTTTCCGACACTTAAAGAGATGGGCGCGCGCAAAGCGGGAGAACTCGATGAGAGCCAGCAGCAGCAACTGGCGATCAGCCGCGCGCTGGTTCAGGAGCCAGAACTTTTGATCCTCGACGAACCGACCGAACACACCAGCGCGTCGATGGCGGCCAATATGGGCAATATTATTCACCGCCTGAACCGTGATCTCGGTCTGACGCTGCTTCTGGTCGGGCATAAATTGCCGTTCATCCGCAGCGTCGCTGACCGGTTTTGTCTGGTGGACGGCGGGCGCGACGTGGCACAAGGCACGCTGGCGCAACTCGACGAGACGTTAATCAAAAATTATCTGACGGTCTGACGTCTTGCTTCATTCACCACAAGGAAGCAGGCGTTCGAGATCCAGATAGTGCCCCAGATTCACGTCCAGACCTGCACTCAGGAACGGGATCTCGCCCAGCAGCGGCGCAGGCAGCATACGCGTGAGCGTCGCCATGTATGCCTGATGATGCTTCCCCGTTTCCTGCACGTCATTGGCAATCCAGCCCGCAAGATGCAAACCGCTTTGCGCGATGGCCTGCGCCGTCAGCACGGCGTGATTGATGCAGCCCAGCCGTATTCCCACCACTAACACCACCGGCAGCTGCTCGGCAATCACCCAGTCCGCAAACGTATAATCAGCGGTCAGCGGCGTATACCAGCCGCCCGCCCCTTCCACCACCACCCAGTCGGCCAGCGGTTCGAGATGACGCAATCCGGCGGATAACACCTGCGGATCAATCGGGCGGTTTTCCAGCTCGCTGACGATATGCGGCGACGTCGGTTCGATAAACGTACACGGGTTCACTTCGTCATACCGCAGCCTGACGGTGCTGTAAGCCTGAAGCGCCAGCGCGTCGCTGTTGCGCGGCCCTTCTGCGGTCATTTCACTACCTGACGCCACCGGTTTGTATCCGGCGGTTTGGTGCCCGGCGCGCGCTGCCGCCTGCAAAAATGCGGTCGTGGCGACGGTTTTTCCGACTTCAGTATCAGTGCCGGTAATAAAGTATTTTTTCATTTGAAGCCTGGTTTTGGTTTAGGTAACCACACCCGTGCTGAGATTTGGCCTGCTCCTCCCCTGCGAAGGGGGAGGCTGGGAGGGGGTTTTACAAACGACTACGTGCCTGCCATTAATACCCCACCCCAACCCTCCCCTTCGCAGGGGAGGGAGCTGATCGTGCCTGCTTCAACCGGGGAGGAGTAAATCAGCGGGGAATGAGTTCTTCCACCTGCAAAATGCCGTAGACCAGCCGGTAATTCAGCGGCAGAACGCCGTCGCGGCGGACGTAATGTTTTTCCAGCAATTGCAGACGCTCGCGTCCGCCCAGTCCGCCGAGGCGGCCATTTTTGATGTGCGTCGCGCCAATGCCTTTAAGCGAGCGCATCAGCGACATCACGTCCGGGAATTCGGCGACATGATCGCTGAACGTGACGTCATGACGGTAGGGCGCGCAGGCTTCGGCAATTTTGTCGGGCGTCAGGAACTGATTAACGTGGCGACGGCCATCGACTTTCATCCACGCGGCGGCCAGCTCATTGAGCGAACCTTCGGCCAGCGTGGAGAACATCACCAGCCCGCCGTTGCGGGTGACGCGGTGCATCTCTTCCAGCGCTCGCGGCAGCGCGTTACACCACTGCACCGCCAGATTGCTGAAACAGATATCGACCGAATTATCGGCAAATGGCAAACGCTCGATATCCCCCGGCACATATTCATCCGCTGAATCCAGCTCACGGGCACGGCTCAGCATGCCTTCGGAGAGATCCAGCGCAATCACGTTTTTCCCCTGAGCGCGCCAGTAACGGCTGAAATAACCCGTCCCGCAACCGGCATCGACGACGGTATTCCCGGCATTTTTCAGGTAGGGTTCTGCCAGCGACAGCAACGTTTCACCCACATCACGCTGCAATTGTGCGGCGTTTTCATAACTGACGGCGGCGCGACTGAACGCGTCGGCCACCGCTTGTTTGTTCACTAATTCAGTGACTGCACCCATGAAGGGACTCCAGCAAAAAATCGATATCTTCCGGCCTGTGTGCCGCCGTCAGCGTAAGACGCAGCCGCGCGCTGCCCGGAGGCACCGTCGGCGGACGGATAGCACTGACCCACAACCCGCGTTCGCGCAATGCCGCCGCCAGATCTAAAGCAGGCTGATTTTCGCCCACGATCACCGGCTGGATGGCCGTTTGTGAGCCGGTCAGCCGGTAAGGCAATCCGGTGGCCCCCGCGCGGAAACGGGCAATATTGGCCGCCAGTTTATCACGCAGGCCGTCGTCTTGCCGGACTCGTGCCAGCGCGGCCTGTAACGCGCAAACCTGCGCCGCAGGCATCGCCGTGCTGTAAATCAGATGACGCGCGAACTGCAACAGGTAATCCGCGGTGGCATCATCACACAGCACCGCCGCGCCACTGCACCCTAAAGCTTTACCGAATGTGACCACGAGAAGCTCAGGCCGCACGCCCTGCTGCCAGCAACTGCCGCGCCCTTCTTCACCGGTGACGCCCACGCCGTGTGCATCATCCACCATCAGCCAGCTTTCGTGCGATTGCGCCAGACGATGCAGTTCCGCCAGCGGTGCGGCATCGCCATCCATGCTGAACACACCTTCGGTCACCACCAGCGTTTCACCGGCCACCGGTTTTTCCAGTAAACGTTGCAAGGATTCGGGCTGATTGTGATGAAAGCGCCGCAGTTGCGAAGGCGCATGGGCAGCAGCTTCCAGCAAAGAAGCGTGACTGAGTTTATCCGCCAGCACGCGGTCGTCGCCCTGCATCAGCGCGGCAAGAATGGCCTGATTGGCCGCAAAACCGGAGATAAACAGCAGCGCGCGCGGATAGCCCTGCCACTGCGCCAGCTGCTGTTCGAATTCAGCGTGCGCCACGCTGTAGCCGGTGACATGCCCGGAACCGCCGCTGCCCACGCCGTATTTTTCAGCGCCTTTCTGCCATGCGGCAATGACACCGGCGTCCTGACTCAGACCGAGATAATCGTTACCGGAAAAATTCAGATACCGTTTGTCACCCTGTATCAGAAAGCGTGCGCTGCCGCCGTTGTTCGGCTGACGCACACGAAAAGCCGCCGCTTCTTTGCGGGCGGCGACGGCATCGTTAATCCGCGTTTGCCAGCTCATGATCAGACGGCGGCGTTGTAGAACTGCGCGGTATCGGCATGAACCAGCTGTTCAGCCAGCGCGGCCTGCTGCTGGTTATCGCCCATTTCTGTTTCGAACACCTGCGGATTCAGCCCCAGTTTGCCGAACAGAATGAGATCTTTATCTTCCGCCGGGTTCGGCGTGGTCAGCAACTTGCAGCCGTAGAAGATGGAGTTAGCACCGGCCATAAAGCACATCGCCTGCGTCTGCTCGCTCATCTGTTCGCGACCGGCGGAAAGACGGACATACGACTGCGGCATCATGATGCGCGCCACGGCGATAGTGCGGATAAAATCAAACGGATCGACGTCGTCGTTGTCAGCCAGCGGCGTGCCTTTCACTTTCACCAGCATGTTGATCGGCACGCTTTCCGGCGGCACCGGCAGGTTCGCCAGTTGCATCAGCAAGCCGGCACGATCTTTGACGGTTTCGCCTAACCCGACAATCCCGCCGGAGCAGACTTTAATGCCCGCGCCGCGCACTTCCGCCAGCGTATCCAGACGTTCCTGATAGCTGCGGGTAGTAATGATGCTGCCGTAAAATTCCGGCGAGGTATCCAGGTTATGGTTATAGAAATCCAGCCCGGCGTGCGCCAGACGCTGCGCCTGCGTGGTATTCAGCGAACCCAGCGTCATGCAGGTTTCCATGCCCATTTCCTTGACGCCCTGGACCATTTGCTCGAGGTACGGCATGTCACGGTCGTGCGGGTTTTTCCATGCCGCGCCCATGCAGAAACGGGTCGAACCGGCGGCTTTCGCCTGACGGGCGGATTCGAGCACCTGCTCGACTTCCATCAGACGCTCAGATTCCAGCCCGGTTTTGTAACGGGAACTCTGCGGGCAGTATTTACAGTCTTCCGGACAGGCACCGGTTTTGATCGACAACAGCGTGCTGACCTGAACCTGACGCGGATCGAAGTGCTGACGGTGAATCTGCTGGGCTTCAAACATCAGCTCTAGGAAAGGTTTGGAGAACAGTGCCTGCGTTTTTTCAAGCGTCCATGGGGTGCGGGTAGTCATTGCGACTCCTTCAAAGAGTATTCGGTTTCGTTTTTTTCATAGTCCGTCAACCATTCTTTATTTGTTTTAGTTTACCGTCAACGTTAAAATTATTTTTTAGTTTACAACTTATCCCCCGCAGGAATCCTTTATGAGCCCCGCCGATATCGAATTCGACCAGCGCCACATCTGGCATCCGTACACGTCCATGACCAAACCGCTGCCCGCATATCCGGTGGAATCGGCGTCGGGCGTGCGGTTACATCTGGCAGACGGGCGTGAGCTGGTAGACGGCATGTCGTCCTGGTGGGCGGCGATCCACGGCTATAACCACCCGCAGCTAAATCAGGCAGCCGTTGAGCAAATTGGCAAAATGTCGCACGTCATGTTTGGCGGCATCACGCATCCATCGGCCATCGCGCTGTCGCGCCGTCTGGTGGAAATGACGCCTGCCGGGCTGGAATGCGTGTTTCTGGCGGATTCAGGTTCGGTCGCGGTGGAAGTTGCACTGAAAATGGCGATGCAGTACTGGCAGGCGCGCGGCGAGAAACGTCAGACACTGCTGACGCTGCGCAACGGCTATCACGGCGATACCTTCGGCGCGATGTCGGTCTGCGATCCGCAAAATTCGATGCACAGTTTGTATCAGGGATACCTGCCGCAGCATCTGTTTGCCGACGCGCCACAGAGCCGTTTTGACGGCGAATGGGACGAAGCGGATATTGCGCCTTTCGCCAGAATGCTCGATGAAAACCACCGCAAAATTGCCGCCGTGATTTTAGAGCCGGTGGTTCAGGGCGCGGGCGGAATGCGGATTTATCATCCGCTGTATCTTAAACGGGTGCGTAATTTGTGTGACCAGTACGGCGTGCTGCTGATTGCCGATGAGATTGCCACCGGTTTTGGCCGTACCGGTAAGCTGTTTGCCTGTGATCACGCGAAAATCTCGCCGGATATTCTCTGCCTCGGCAAGGCGCTGACCGGCGGCTATATGACGCTTTCCGCGACGCTGACCACGCGGCATGTCGCGGAAGTGATCAGCAACGGCGAAGCGGGTTGTTTCATGCACGGCCCGACGTTTATGGGCAATCCGCTGGCCTGCGCGGTCGCCAGTGCCAGCCTGCGTTTGTTGTCGGAAAACCGCTGGCAGGCACAGGTGCTGAACATCGAAAAGCAGCTGAAAAACGAATTAGTGCCGCTGGCCGAACATCCTGCGGTGGCCGATGTGCGCGTACTGGGCGCGATTGGCGTGGTGGAAATGCGCCAGCCGGTGAACATGGCGCAACTGCAAAAGCATTTCGTGGAACAGGGCGTGTGGATCCGTCCGTTCGGCAAGCTGATTTACCTGATGCCGCCGTACATCATCACGCCGGAAGATCTCCGCAAACTGACCGGTGCGATTGCCAGCGCACTCGGCGCACTCTATTGATCACACGGCATTGCTCACACGGCGCTGACCAGCCGGTGTGACGTCGACAATAGCGCGCTCAGTTTTTCCCGGCTGAGACGTGCCTGTTCATTGAGAAAATCAATCGCCACTTTCAGCGCGGGCGTCGGATTTTCCGGATACAACAACGTATAAGACGCGCCGCTCGCCACGCACAGCGGGAATGGCGCAATCACCCTGCCCGCCTGCAAATCATCTTCGATTAACGTCAGATCGCCGATCGCCACGCCATAGCCCTGAAGCGCCGAATTAATCGCCAGATCCAGCGTATCGAAATGCTGTGATTTCTCCGACGGCAGCCCCTGCACGCCCTCTTCCCGCAGCCACAAAAGCCAGTCGCGGCGGTCGCGCGTCGGGTGCAGCAGCGTTTTATCCGCCAGATCGGCAACGGCGGTTTTCCCTTTGTGCCGGGGCAGAAAATCCGGCGTGCAGACCGGCGTCAGCACTTCGTCAAACAGATGATGCGCGCGGCGCTGCGATTCCGGTGGCCGCCCGAAAACCACAGCAGCATCAAAATGCTCATTGCTGAAATCCACGCCGTGCGCAATCGACGCAGTCAGTTCAATGCGCATATCAGGCCGGTCGTTTTGCAGTTGGATCACGCGCGGCAATAACCAGCGCATTGAGCAGGTCGGGCATTTGATCCGCAGCGTATCCGGGTGCGAACCGACGCGTTTCAGCGCATCCCCCATCAGCGATAACGCCTGCTGCACCGGCGGTAATAGTTGCGCACCACGCGGCGTCAGCGTCAGCCCGCGGGCCTGACGTAAAAACAACGGATACCCCAGCGACGTTTCCAGCCCGGTGATCTGGCGGCTGACCGCGCCCTGCGTAATGTGCAGCAAGGTGGCGGCATGCGTCAGATTCAGGGTTTGCGCAACAACGGCAAAGGTTTTAAGCACATTGAGCGACGGTAAATTCAGCGCATTGAGATACGACAGTTCAGGCGAAAGTGTCACGATTACCCCGGTAAACTCAGCATTTAGCCATGACGGCTGATCATAGCGAGTATGACAAATTTTCCATTGTCGGCACAGGTGAACTGCTGCTTAATCGTTAAACACCCGTTTTTACCTTCTCATGGCCGCCCGGCCTGTTTCCTTTGGGGAAAATGCTATGAAAAGCGCGATGTCGCCGCAGTCAAAATTACCGGATGTCGGCACGACTATTTTCACCGTGATTGGCCAGCTGAGCGCCGAGCACAATGCCCTGAATCTGTCACAGGGCGCACCGAATTTCTCCTGCCAGCCTGCGCTTATCGACAGCGTCGCCAAAGCCATGCGCGACGGTCATAACCAGTACGCGCCGATGAGCGGCGTGGCCGCGCTGCGCCATGCGCTTTCCGCCAAAGTCGACGCGCTTTACGGCTGCCATTATGACGCCGACAGCGAAGTCACCGTCATCGCCAGCGCCAGCGAAGGCCTGTATTCCGCCATCAGCGCGCTGGTGCATCCGGGCGATGAAGTCATTTATTTCGAACCGGCGTTTGACAGCTACGCGCCGATTGTCCGCTTACAGGGCGCAAAACCGGTGGCGATCGGCCTGTCGATGGAAGATTTCAGCATCGACTGGGATCAGGTCGCCAGCGCCATCAACAGCCGCACGCGCATGATCATCATCAACAGCCCGCACAACCCGACCGGCGCAATCTTTACTGATTTCGACATCGAACGTCTGACGGCGCTGACCAAAGACACTGACATCGTGATTTTGTCGGACGAAGTGTATGAGCACGTGGTGTTCGACGGCGAGCGCCACGAAAGCATGGCCTGCCATCCGCAACTGGCCGAGCGCAGCGTGATTGTGTCGTCGTTCGGCAAGACCTATCACGTGACCGGCTGGCGCGTGGGCTACTGCCTGGCACCAGCGGAACTGATGGACGAAATCCGCAAAGTGCATCAGTTTATGGTGTTCTCCGCCGACACGCCGATGCAGGTTGCGTTTGCCGAAGCGCTGGCCGATCCGCAAAGCTATCTCGGCCTGGCGGATTTCTATCAGCAAAAACGTGATTTACTGGCCGACGCGCTGAGCGAATCCCGCTTTGAATTACTCCCAAGCCGTGGCAGTTTCTTTATGCTGGCGCGTTTTAGTCATTTCAGCCCGCTGACCGACGATGAATTTGTGCTGAGCCTGATCCGGGATCACCAGATTGCTACCATCCCGCTGTCGGCCTTTTACAGTAATAACAAACCCACCGGGCTTATCCGCCTGAGCTTTGCCAAAGATAACGACACGTTGTACGAAGGCGCGCGCCGTTTGTGTCGCGTCTGAACCTACTTTCTGATACCGCAGGGGAATTGTGAATAATGAAAAAATTGAAAATCGCATTGCTGTTAGGTTGTGCCGTGGCGTCTTTTTCTGCGCTGGCAGACGGTTCCACGCTGAAATTCGGTCTGGAAGCCCAGTATCCGCCGTTTGAATCCAAAAGCGCCACCGGCGAATTGCAGGGCTTTGATATCGATTTGGGTAACGCCGTTTGTGCCGCCGCCAGCGTGAAATGCGAATGGTTCGACACCTCTTTCGATGGCCTGATTGCCGCCCTTCAGGCGCGTAAATTCGATGCCATTAACTCCGCCATGAACGTGACCGAAAAACGCCGCCAGGCGATTGATTTCACCAACGTGATTTACCGCGTACCGACGAAGCTGATTGCCAAAAAGGATTCCGGCCTGCTGCCCACCGTTGAAACGCTGAAAGGCAAGCACATCGGCGTGTTACAAGGTTCGATTCAGGAAAGTTACGCGCAGGCGCACTGGGCACCGAAAGGCGTGGATATTGTTTCTTATCAGGATCAGAACCAGGTCTATCTGGACTTATCCTCAGGGCGTCTGGACGGCACGTTAGTGCTGGCACCGGCAGGCCAGAGCGGATTCCTGTCACGTCCTGATGGCAAGGATTACGGATTTGTCGGCGACGCTGTGCGAGACGATAAAATCCTCGGCAGCGGCATTGCCTTCGGCCTGCGTAAAGGTGATGCAGCGCTGAAAGAAAAACTCGACACCGCCATCGCGAAAGTACAGCAAGACGGCGTAGTGAAGACGCTGTCGAAGAAATATTTCGGCGATATTGATGTCAGTGTGAAGTAATTATTGCGGGACAGTGTCGGTTGTGGAATGAACTGGCATTGTCCCGAGTTAAAAGGGACTAAATTACGAACTGTGTTCATTAGGATTGGGTATAGTTTTCTTTCGGAAAAAATAGCCAGCAGCCCCGCCTAATACCGTCGTAATTAAACTTAGTATAAAGCATGAAATCATTACAATGAAAAACAGTGAAACTCCTCTGTTACGACCTCTAAAATTATCCCATTCAAGAACAACAGGAAGTATGAATGTTATGATGGAAATGTAAAGAATACAAATTAACACACCTGATAAAGACCAATATCTAGTTGCTAAAAATGAAGCAATCAAAGGTAAAGAGATCCATATAGATAAAATAACAACTACAATAAAAAAAGATGTATACATATTCGAAAGAAGCTTTGCAATATATATAAAGGCAATCACTAAAACCATTCCGATAATAAAAGCATATGATTTTTTCAACTCAAACTCCATAGGCATTAAATTAAATGGGAATATTTGTTACAAACTAATTTTCATGGTGTCATTCAACTTTTTTCTGGTTTTCACACATCCTCTGAAGGTATTATCAATGTGAAATCCATAAAGCATACGCTTTACAAAATACATCCAAAAATGTTAAGCAAATAGCAGGCAGAACGAACTTTTTCACGATTCGTAAAACCCTATTATTTCACTCCGACTCTTGATGTTAACGGCATCAAGACGTTCGCTCCCTCAGGACATCCACAGGCAACAACATCGCCTTCAAGCGCAATGGGTATACCCTTAATAAATTGCTGATGAGGCCCTTTGGCAACAATATTTCCCACTCGTTTTAAGCAAGCCGGACATGACGCCTGCATACCAATTAACGTTGTACCAAAACCGTCGATAGTAATCGTCTCAATACCTTCTAATACTTTACCACCGGTGGAGGTGGGACTGGATTTAACAATGATTTTACGCATAAACACCTATTATTTAAATTATCTCAGAGATGAAGAATTTTCATATTTAGATAATTCTGCATTTTTTCTATTTCTTCAAGCCCTTGGTAATTTTTGAGGGCCTCTTTATGTTTCAGGACACCTAGATAGGTATATAAGTCATTTTCGCTAATGACCTTTGTGATAAATAAAAAAAGCTTTCTGCGATCGAATTCCTTAGGGTATTTTTCTGGTTCAGTTTCGCCCACATCTCTTTGTTTGCTGGCCACCTCACCCGCACGTTGTCCATCACGGGTTGCCGCATCATCCTGGGGTTCACTGCTTGATCGAGGATCCAAATCTGCAAACTTGATCATCCTTTCCGGCCCCAATTCAAGTTGGTAGCCCACAATCCCCCAGTTTAGATTTGAAAACCCTTCATTGCTGTATAACCGGCCATCGTTACCAATTCGCATGACTTCTGCATAAAATTTTTTAATTGGGGGCTTAAAATCATAAATGCTGATATTGCAATCACCCCATTCAATTGTGAACAGTTTTCCGGACATTATCCGCTCATATATCCAGTAATATCCATTATATAGATCAACCCCCGACTCACCGTAAAATACTTCTGCCGTATTAATTCCTGTTGCGTAAAGAGAGTTATCATTATCACCAATTGATGGCGCCATTACGCCTAACATTCCCAGAACGCTACGATCTCCATTAATAAGAGCATCATGCATTCTCTGAAGTACAGGGAAATTTGGTGACGTATATTTTTCAACAAGATCGATGAAATATGATATTACACTTTGAGCTGTTTTTAACTTTATGTTTATAATATTTTTCTTTGTATTCCCCTCAACCTCTTCAATTTTAAAACTGTCGATTTTCTTAATGATAACTACGCCTTTCCAATAGCCTTCCGCATAAAAAGCAGCGCTACCGAAAGGGTCAGCCCAGATAACAACGGTGTAGGTTTCCTCAAATTCTTTTTTTGTGATTGGGAATTCAAGGGTCATTGTGCTTTGCCCGTTGATATGCCAGGGAAGTCCTCCTTTGCTGTCGAACATGATGGAGTTTTTTTCTAGTGAATCTATTGAGTCTAATTTTATTGGAAATTCCAATCTTTCATTACTTTCTTTCTTATTGTACAACGCATAGTTTAACAATATAGATTTCAAACCAAAATCTATAACGTTAGGTGGCGGTTGATTATCTGTACTTAGTTCTATCCTAATAAACCAACGATTCATAACTCCATTTTTGTTTTCGCTGAAGAAACCAGTCATACTTACCTCATTATTAGTTAACAAAATCTTTCAAAAAACTTAATTTATAAAAGCTCCAATGATAGCGAGTGTATTTATCTTCTGTAATAACAAGTAACTCTATATGTGCTGATTGGTGCCTACAAATAATTCCACCTTGTACCCGAGTAAGTATCCACGGCGTGTAGAAAAAATATAAGTAGTCATTTTCCTCAGAAATTATACATCCAGTTTTCCTATCAAGATTTTTATACCTTGCTATATTAAGTGAGTACGTCGCTCCTGGAGGAACCAATGTTTTTATTGATAGCCAGATCGCAATCCTCATACCACCTTCAATCACTGTTCCGATGGAGATAAATAATACAAACCAGACAATCCACTTGTTTTTTCCTTTCATTTTATTTCAACCCTGTCTGTGTCTAGAAAGTTTAATCAACATTATTAATAAATCCAAGAGAATAGAAACTCCAATGATAACCAGTTGTAATCTCCGTCCCAAACACTCTCAATGTCATGTAGGGACTTTGATACCGGCATATAATTTTAGATTCCATGATAGAGTAAATCCAATGTATATAAAAAACATTCATATAGTCTTTTCGACTTGTTGATGTACATCCAAATTTCAATGAATTTTCTAACTCGCTCATTTCGAAATTATATTTAACTCCGCTTGGGACTAAATCATTTAGTGACGTCCAAACTGCAAGCCTCATGCCGCCTTCTATCAAAAAAATGGCTAAGATCACACCAGAAAATATGGCTGCTGTTGCTTTTGTAAATTTATTCATAGCTATCCTTCCATACCGATTATTTTGGCCTTTAACTGAATGTCAGCCATGCCCTCTATTGAGATTGATGAGCCTTTAATAGTGATATGGCCGTCGTTATTTAAGGAGATAGACGATGCTCCGGCATGAAGCTCAATGCCATTATTAGCTTGTATTAATTTTGCTCCCCCACACATCTCTTTGCTGTGGCTGCCCGAATGGAAGTTTAATAGCATAGAAGTGTTCAGCGTAAGGTCGCGTCCTGCATTAATGGTTTTCGCACCATCAGTTGAACTGGTGTCCGCCATATTGATATGTTCTGTTCGGTTACCCTCCACACGGACAATCATGTTGCCTGAACCCGCAGTTAAACCGTAAGCACCTGCACTAAGTGCCAGCTGCTTTAGCGTATCGGCTGCATTATCCTGATATTTGGTCATATCCAGATTTCGATATCCGTCGGTAAAGCCTTTACCCACAGAAAGCACATAATTTCCACCTGCGTAATGGCTGTTCGTTCCGTCGACGTGAACAATATTATTACGCTGTACCAACGTCGCACTGTTCCCCTGCACTTTATCGACCGAATGCCGTTTCGTCAGGCTGGTTCTGTCGTTGTTGATAATGTGGTTCATGTCTTTTTCTGCGTGAATATAAATCTCTTCCTGAGAGGGCGCATCTTCGAAACGCAGTTCGTTGAAGCCATCCCCTTTATAGGTTTTTGTGCGGATGGCTGTCTGCGTTTTAGTCGCGGGAAGATTGCCCGGCGCACGGTTGGTGGCGTGATACGTTCTGCCGGTAATAATGGGTTGGTCGGGGTCGCCGTTAAGGAAATCAACAATGACTTCCTGACCCACGCGGGGGATCGCGATATTACCGAACCCCGTTCCGGCCCATGCCTGAGAAACACGTACCCAACATGAGCTTGATTGATCCGCGTTGTTGTAGCGGTCCCAGGCGAATTTCACCCGCACGCGGCCATGTTTATCGCAATATATTTCCTCACCCGCCGGGCCGGTCACCAGCGCAATTTGCGGGCCATCGACACGTGGTTTGGGTAAAGGCTGTGGCCTCCAGGTCTGGCTCCAGGGGATCGCTTTAAAACGGGTATTTAAGGTCGTGCCCTGACCGCCTTGCCCAATCAATGCCTGCGGTTGCTCCCCGTGCATATCAATCGAAATAACCTGCCAGCGGTCATTTAAATCCTCGCGTGGATGATCGGTCAGGGGAAAGCATACGCCCGGTTGGAGCTGCGGCGAGTTGGAGGCACCGACGACAAAATCCACTTCATTTCGCCAGCCATCCAGCTGGTAACGGGCAAAATCTGCGCCATGCTGTTCATCTTTAAATCTGCCCGGATAATCAAAAAACTCATATTCAGGGCGTTGATAAGGCATGCGTTCCGGCACCTGCTGGTACTCGGCCTGCCAGTTTGGTGCGGTAAAGGTATAATCTTTGGTCGTGGCCTTCGCCGGGCTTATCTGAGCATTGCGGCGGAAATAGTTTATGCAGTACGTTTCAGCTTCGGAGGCAGTGTTGGGGTTATATGGAAGTGGCTCCAGCATTTGCAAACCTGCACGGTCGTCGGCAAACACAAGTACCTGATCGTCACCTTCCAGGTTTTCCTGCTCGTAAAAGAAGATCCCTTCTTCAGAAACCAGACGTGAAATAAACGCGTAATCCGTTTCCATAAACTGTACGCAAAACTCACGCTGCGGATGTGCATTGCGAAACAATTCGTCATGGCTGCCGGTATCCATTTCGGTCAGAAGTGTGCCGATAATGCCTTTGGGATCTGAGTTTTGAAAACTGCGGCAGTTCCTGCGCTGGCTGCTGCGCCACAGGAACGGGCGGATGCTCAGCTGATACACGGTCTGGTGCTTGCCGGTATCGCCCTGCTCACAGCAGGTCACCACGCCTTTCACCCGGCGCTGAGGCTGTTCGCCTTGCCAGATTGTCAGTACGCCGGTTTCATCAAGAATATCTTCAAAGGGTATGGCCTGTTCAGCGCTGGCAAGGCTGACATTAAGGGAAAAAAGTGAAGAATAGGATTGGGAAAGGTGGAAATCCATCACCGTAAAGGTCTCAGCTGGCAGACCGTCGATTTCAAACGTGAAACGCGTTCCTGATCGGGACATCCTATTTCCTTATAAGTGATTAAAACGTCCGTTTAATGAGATTGGAAAACAACACATATAACTTAGTTATTTATTTAAGTTTAATCATTATCAATTAAAATCCTTTAGCGTTAATTCCTTTTCGGGTTTTATTGAACGCTAATTTTTATCTTTGTTATTTGATTATTATCAACTATTCCACCAATCAGTTAGTGTACTCATAAGGTAATTTCACACCTACAATTTCTTACTGCAGATACCATAGATCGGGTGTATTTTACAAACCCGTACCAAGAGGAAATTTATATGGATTTTTTTATGATGACCATATCGGAAATAAAGACACTAAATATTATTTGGCCATGGCTGGAATAGAACATTTTAGCCTAACCAGTTATGCACAAGGATTAGCCACACGTTATATACAGGATGCATGGTTGGGCATTAAATTTGTCACTGATATCGAGAATTTTTCACAGAAGTGTGTGGAAAAAATCAGAACGGCGCGGGATAATGAAACCTGTAAATTCACATTAAAAATCATGAAGCGTGAAAAGTCAGAGCTTCATGAACAGGAAATGATGCTGTTAGCAGGAAAAACTAAATTATACGTAACAACCACCTTTGAAAAAAATAAAGATATCATCCGGTATATAATCAACGGCGTTTGCATTGCACTTGGAACCGGGCAAATTGTGGCTGGTATAAACTTGATTGCTGGTTCAATGGTGACGCTTGATCCTATCGGCGTTCTCGCAGGCGCACTCATTATCTCCACAGGCGTCAATACTATAGAAGAGAATTGGCTGGAAATTATGGGACATAAAAATCCTGTCGGACATGTTCGTGAAGGTTTTATGCAAACAGCAGAGTTCATGGGGTTCGAAAAGAAAACCGGGGATGTGGCTTTCCAAACTGTTGATGTGATTTCGTCACTCTACGCCCTTGGAGCCCTTGGACTTAAACCGGAATCCCGCCGACTTTTTTATTATATTCCTCTCGACTTCCAACGTAAGATAAATACTATGAGCAAAACTGCATTAGCGTTGAAAGTGATCAGCACAGGAAATAAAATAAGAGTAATCGATTACACTTATAAAAACAGCAACGAACGCTACAATTAACTGACACATCAACTTTGCCGAGTGGCATAGTTTTTTAAATACCGTCTTGCTTTGATTGCCAATTTCATGGGGATGACATAATAGGTTACAACCCAGATAAAAACCATAACGACAACATTAATACTAACTGAATCATCTGCAGATGATCGAGAGAGTAAAATTAATATCAATGGGATAAAAGAAATGCCGTAGCAAATTACCCCGCCCCAAAAACGCTTACTCAAATCCTTTAAAATCACATCGTAAGCAACGGCAGTTTTGGTTTTTTCCGTGACCGCTGCCCGCTTGATGACAGATATTTCTTTTATTGTAAATCCAGCCTCAGTGAGGCTTTTATCTGTAATATCCATTAACATACTCGTCTCAATCCCATTTAATGGCGCTATATTACACCCGAAAACTTTGCAATCAATTAGCGTTAAAATTTTCAGATGGGTCGGTTCCGCAAAAGGCAACATAAGCTTATGTAACGTGACTGTTCGGTTAAAGCCCAGAATATTGACTGCCAGCCTTGTTCAAGAACATGGCATAAACCGCTTCATGCGAAAACAACTTCGCGTCCTATACTTATTCCCAATTACGTCGACTTTTAACTCTCTTATATGAAACGGGAAGGTATTGGTATGTCTCAATCTCAGTCTGAAAACCGTCGCATCGTTCTGGCGTCCCGCCCTCATGGTAAGCCTGTGGATGACAATTTCCGTCTGGAAAAAGCCCCGCTGCCGGAGGCCAAAGAAGGCCAGCTTTTATTGCGCACAATCTGGCTTTCTCTTGACCCTTACATGCGCGGGCGGATGTCCGACGCGCCTTCGTATGCCGCGCCGGTACAAATCGGTGAAGTGATGACCGGCGGCGCAGTGTCCCGCGTGGTGGGATCCCACAGCCCGGATTTTAAAACCGGTGATCTCGTCGTGGGCAGTACCGGCTGGCAGGATTACGCCGTGGTGAACGCCGGTGAAGTGAAAAAGCTGGAAGGCGCGGCGCTTAAGCAACCGTCTCTGGCATTGGGCGTGCTGGGAATGCCGGGCTTCACCGCGTTTATGGGGCTGCTGGATATCGGCGAACCGAAACCGGGCGAGACGCTGGTGGTCGCCGCAGCCACCGGGCCGGTCGGATCCCTGGTCGGACAAATCGGTAAAATCAAAGGCTGCCGCGTGGTGGGTATCGCCGGTGGCGAGGAGAAATGCCGCTACGCCGTGGAGCATTTCGGCTTCGACGAATGTTTAGACCACCGTGCGCCCGATTTGGATCAGCGCCTCAACGCCGCCTGCCCTGACGGCATTGACGTTTATTTCGAAAACGTCGGCGGCGCGGTGTTTGATGCGGTTCTTCCGCTGCTTAATACCAAAGCCCGTATTCCGGTGTGCGGTCTGGTTTCGCAATACAACGCCACCGGCCTGAAAGAAGGCCACGATCGTCTGTCATTGTTAGCCAGCACAATTTTGAGAAAGCGTTTGCGCGTGCAGGGTTTCATTATTTTTGATGATTACGGCCATCGTTATCCGGAGTTTGCAAAACAGATGGGCGAATGGTTTGAAGCAGGAAAAGTGAAGTTCCGCGAAGATGTTGTTGAAGGGCTGGAAAACGCACCGCAGGCGTTCTTCGGTCTGCTCGAGGGTAAAAACTTTGGCAAACTGGTCGTTCGTGTCGGGCAGGATTGATCCCTGACGGCGTCCACAGGAGGTAACATGAAATTACTGATTGTATTGACATCGCACGATAAACTCGGCGAAACCGGTAAGAAAACCGGTTTCTGGCTGGAAGAATTCACCGCGCCATATTACGAATTTCTGGATGCGGGCGCGACACTGACGCTGGCGTCGCCGAAAGGCGGACAACCACCGCTGGATCCGAAAAGCGATGAGCCGGATGCCCAAACCGAAACCACGGCGCGTTTCCGTCAGGATAAAAGCGCACAACACGCGCTCGCCACGACGGTGAAACTGGCGGACGTGAATGCCGCGGATTTCGACGCCATTTTTTATCCCGGCGGCCACGGCCCGTTGTGGGATCTGGCGGAAGACGCACATTCGGTGGCGTTGATTAAAGCATTTTGGGCGGCAGGCAAACCGGTTTCTGCCGTTTGTCACGCGCCCGGCGTCTTGCGCAATGTGCTGCTTGACGACAACACGCCGCTGGTCAAAGACAAGCGCGTGACCGGGTTCAGCAACAGCGAGGAAGACGCGGTGGGTCTGACGGAGATCGTGCCTTTCCTGGTAGAAGACGAGCTGAAAAAGCACGGTGGCGATTACAGCAAAGCCGCCGACTGGCGTCCGTACGTGGTCACCGACGGCAAACTGATCACCGGCCAAAACCCGGCATCGTCCAAAGCCGTTGCACAGGCATTGCTGAAATTGCTCGGCGGCGCAGAGATCAGCAAATGATCTGACTCTGCTGGCGGCAAAGCATCACTGACAGTGATATACAGCGGATTCCTGTGGTATAAAAGACGCAGAAAAGGTGGTCAGTTTTACTGGCCACCGTTTTTTTATTGCGGCAATGGCCGCGACATTGAAAAAAAAGAATAACTTTCTTCATCAAGGAGTCAGTCACAGTGAAAATTTCCACCCTGTCACGCGCGTGCGCTATGTTGTCTGCCAGTCTGATTTTGGCGGCATGTAGCAGCAGCCATCAAGGCTTATCCAGCCAGGTTGCGCCGGGCACCGCGTCACTGCCCGTGTTATCAGCGGACGAAGCGGCCAACTTTACAGCGAAAAAATATCTGGCCTTTGGCGGCCCTTCTTTGCAGGTTCAGCAACAGGGCTGGTTCCCTAAACTGGCAAGCACTGACGCGGCGAAAACCAACTTTGTGGTTGGCCCGCAGTTAGGCACGGATGGCGCGTCGTATTCGAGCGTACAACAGGCGGTAAATGCCGCACTGGCCGTGCGTAACCACGGCGAGCGTATCTTCATTAAAATCCTGCCGGGCACATACAATGGTGCGGTTTACATTCCTTCTGGCGCACCGCAAATCACCTTGTTCGGTGCCGGTAACAGCTCAGCGGATGTCACGCTGACCCAGACGCTGGAAGCCTCTGCCGCACCGGCGGCATACCGTGCAACCGTCAGCCCGAACGGCCAGTTCCTGCCGGGCGACCGCGCTTTCTATATGTTCCAGAACTGCGCCACCCTGACGACCGAAACCATCGGCACCGGCTGTACAGCGACCGTCTGGTCACAAAGCAACGGCCTGCAATTGCAGAACCTGACCATAGGTAATGCCCTGCTCGATACCGTAGACGGTGGCGATCATTCAGCCGTCGCACTGCGTACTGATGGCGATAACGTGATTCTGGACAACGTGCGTCTGATTGGCCGTCAGAACACCTTTATGGTGAACACCGCCAACATCCACAACCAGACCGACAACAGCCGTTACAGCCGTGTTTACGTGCATAACAGCCTGATCGTAGGTGATGTGGATTACGTGTTTGGCCGTGCCAATGCCGTTTTCGACCACGTTGAATTCCACACCGTCAGCAGCCGTGGCGTGAAACAGGCGTCCATCTTCGCGCCAAACACGCCAGCCGCCGCACCTTACGGCTTCCTGGTGATCGACAGCAATCTGACCGGCGACCGTGGTTTCGAGCAGGCAGCAAAAGCGAAAATGGGCCGTGCGTGGGATGTCAGTGATTCCAGCAGCCAGCTGGTGATCCGCGACAGCAGCTTCGACAACAGCTATGACCAGATGAACCCGTGGGGCGACGCCGTCTTCTCCGGTCATCCGTTTGTGGGCAACGTGCCGAAAGATGAAAAACAACAGCGTAACCTGAACGACACTAACTTCAACCGCCTGTGGCAGTACAACAACGTGCTGACTCAGCCTGCGAAGTAATTCAGTCTGACGCAATAAAAATGCCGCCGGAGGAAACTCCGGCGGCATTTTTTTTAGCAGACGTTCTGTCCGGTTATGCCCTTTCGTTGCCGAGACGGAACACTGAAACCGTCCGTTCCAGATTTAGCGCCTGCTCATCGAGCGACGCCGCAGCACTGGCGGACTGCTGCACCAGCGCGGAGTTTTGCTGCGTCACCGTATCCATTTCGGCCACCGCCAGCGCAATCTGGCTGATCCCCCGGCTTTGCTCATCCGACGCCGACGCAATTTCATGAATAATCTGCGTAACGTGACGGACGGAACCGACAATCTCTTCCATCGTATCGCCCGCTTTTTCCACCAGCGTTGAGCCGTTATTCACGTTGGTGACCGATTTCTGGATTAACCCTTCAATCTCTTTCGCCGCCTGCCCGCTGCGCTGCGCGAGACTGCGCACTTCGCTGGCGACGACCGCAAAGCCACGCCCCTGCTCACCGGCACGCGCCGCTTCTACGGCGGCATTCAGCGCCAGAATATTGGTCTGGAAGGCAATGCTGTTGATAACGGTGGTGATTTCAGAAATTTGCTTCGAGCTGACGGCAATCTCTTTCATTACGCCCACCACGTCGGAGACCAGTTTGCCACCACGCGCTGCTGTGTCCGCGGCATCAGAGGCCAGCTGACTCGCCTGCGTGGCGTTATCGGCGTTCTGTTTCACCGTCGAGGTGAGTTGCTCCATGCTGGCCGCCGTTTGCCCCAGCGCCGCCGCCTGTTCTTCGGTACGCGCCGACAGATCAATGTTGCCCGCGGCAATCTCACTGGAGGCACGCGTGACCTGAGTCACTCCTTCGCGGATATCCCCGATGATTCCGTGCAGGTTTTTATTCATGCCTTCAATTGCACGGGTCAGTTGCCCCACTTCGTCGTGACTGTGGCTGGCGACGTGCGTCGAGAGGTCACCGGCGGCAATCCGTTCGGCGGTCTCCAGCGTCTGGCGCAGCGGGATCGTCAGCCCGCGCGTCATCCGCCAGGCAATCAGAACGCTCGCAATCACCGTCGCCGCGATAATCGCCAGCATCTCCTGAATGGTCTGGCTGACCTCTTCATGCAGATTACCCATTTCGTGATCGAGCAGCGTATTCGAGGCGGACGTCAGCGCCAGCCCGGCTTGCGCCAGTTGCGCTGTGATTTGTTGCGGATCGCTGCCTGCCGGAGGATTAAGCGTTTGCTGCCAGCTTTCACGGTAACGACGGATGTTTTCTGGCATAGCTTGCACCAGAGACTGATCTTCAGCATCCCACGAGTATGCCGAAACCTCGGCCTGCCGGGCTTCGAGTTTATCCAGCGCCAGACGGTTCTCTTCAACAAATTTGGGGTCTTTGGTCGCCATGTACGAAAGCCGGGAAAATTTTGCACCACTGAGCAAATCGTTGACGGTTTTCAGCAGTGTGGCCTTTTCGGCGCGTTGGTTAATGCTGGTCAGATGATAGATCCCCGACACAGCGATAAAGGATCCCAGCAGCAGCACCAGCGCAAAGCTTGCGCCGAGTTTATTGCCGATGGTCGCATGGCGAAAGCGGCCAGTGATCCCTGAAAGTACATTCATTTTCTTCTCCCTGTTTTCCAAATGGACTGACTCTGAAGTGGCACCGCCACCGAAGAATGAGTGAATAACGGGAGAGTTATCGACCCGCAAGGGTCAACATTTAGAGGGAAGTTAAAATATTTCTTATCAATAGCCCGAAAGGTTCAGGCAATAAAAAGCCCCTTAATACAGGGGCTTGATCATTATTTCACAACGGTATTATTGAGGGATTTTAAAAAACCATTAAATAACCTCACCAATAAACCAGCGTGATTAATCAATTTCCAGAATGCTTACCCACATCGGCGCTTTGCCCACCGGGTAAGTTTTCAGCGTGGTCAGCTGGCCGTTTTGCGGATTGATTTTTGCCACTTCAATGGCATCCGACTTCTGACCGGCCGTGATCATGTACTGCCCGGTGAAGTCGATATTGAAACCGCGCGGCTGCGTCTGCGTCGCATGGTGCCCCGTGAGCGCCAGCTCACTGCCATCGGCGGAAACGGACAGCACAGAAATCAGGCTGGCCGTACGGTCGGAAGCGTAAAGGAATTTTCCGTCCGGCGTGATGTGTAAATCAGCTGCCCAGCAGGTACCGGCAAAATCATCAGGCATGATGCCCAGAGTCTGCACCTGACGATATTCGCCGGTGCCGACATCTTTCTGGTACACATCCACGCTGCTGTTAAGCTCATTGACACAGTAGGCAAAGTGATGATTCGGGTGGAACGCCATATGGCGGGGACCGGCACCTTCAACAGTCCGCAGCTCGCTGGCGGTCTGATGCGGCGTCGCTTCGCCCTTCTGGCTGAAGTCATACTGATGAATACGATCTTCTTTCAGTGCCGGGATCATCAGCAACTGGTTGGTCGGGTCGATGTTGGCAGAGTGCGGTGCCTGGATATTTTCCAGAACCTGCACCGGGGCCAGCGCGTGACCTTTTTCATCCAGCGGATGAATGCTGACGTTATTGAAGCTGTAAGACGCCGAGAACACAAAGCGCCCCTGCAGGTCGATCCCCAGATGCGTCGGGCTGCCCGGCAGCGGAGCCATCGCGGCTTCTTCCAGTTTCCCCTCGTGGTCAATGCGGTACGTCAGCACGCCAAACTCCGGGCGCACGCCGACATACAAACGATGACCATCAGGATGGATAACCATCGGCTGAACCTGTCCCGGCACGTCCACCGTTTGCAGCAGGCTCAGTTCACCATTATCCGCCAGACGAAAAGCGTGGATTTGCTGACTATCAGGGCTGGCAACGTAGACAACTTGCTTCATCACATCTCCTTATTAAAACCGAATGAGTGGGTAGACTTTGTAAAAGCGTAGCTCAGGTTAACACGATAACTCAACGCACTGGCGGCACTAAAGGTGCCGGATCCAAGGTTTAATTAGCAGGCTTAACACGGTAACATGATGATAATTTCTTCGATCCACCCTCACTTACGATGGACTGCTCATGACTTATCGCATTATTGCGCTCGATCTCGACGGTACGCTGCTGGACCGTCAAAAACGTATTCTTCCTGAATCCCTTGCCGCACTGGCCGACGCCCGCGCTCAGGGCATCAAAGTGGTTGTCGTCACCGGTCGCCATCATGTGGCAATCCATCCGTTTTATCAGGCATTGGAGCTCGATACACCTGCTATCTGCTGCAACGGGACTTATTTGTATGATTATCAGGCACGTAAGGTCTTAACCTCTGACCCGCTCGACAGCACGAAAGCGAAGAAAGTGATCGATTTGCTGGATCATCACGGCATTCACGGCCTGTTGTATGTCGATGATGCGATGTTGTATCAGCAACCCAGCGGCCACGTGACCCGCTCTATTGCCTGGGGGCAGAGCCTGCCGGAACATCAGCGTCCGAATATCGTTCAGGTCAACAGCCTGCGTGAAGCCGCAGACGAGGCGCAGGCCATCTGGAAATTCGCCACATCCCATCAGGATCTGGATGCGCTGCATACGTTTGCCGCACAGGTGGAAAACGATCTGGGTCTGGCCTGCGAATGGTCATGGCACGATCAGGTAGACGTGGCGAAAGGCGGCAACAGCAAGGGCCGTCGCTTACAGGAATGGGTCGAATCTCAGGGCATGAGCATGCAGGATGTGGTCGCTTTCGGCGATAACTATAATGACCTGAGTATGCTGGAAAATGTCGGTCTGGGCGTGGCGATGGGCAATGCGGCGGATGCGATAAAAGAACGCGCGGCGCTGGTGATCGGCGACCACGAAACGCCGGGCATTGCAGACGTCATCCGCTCGAAAGTCCTGAGCTGATCTCCGCATTTCGCGCCTTCCCCTGCGACAGAGGAAGGCGTTTTTTCTGCCACAAAATCATTAATCTGTCTTTGTCTCGTTTTTAATCTTTACTGGCCGGATGCAGCGCGGAATTGAGCGCATTTTTGCATCAAAATAGCGGCTCGGCCAGATCGCCGACGGCGGAATACCCAGCGCTTTAGCGATAATCATTTCGCCCTTCGCCCAAGGACGCGCCAGTGCATTAGCCAGCGTGGAGGATCCTAAACCGGCTTCCCGCGATACCGCCGCCAGCGAGGTTCTTCTCTTACGTAACCCGGCAATGATATCCGCAGGGTGCCAGTCATTTTCCTTATTCATCGTTCATCCTTTGTGGTTTGTATGGCATTCAGAAAAGTGAACTACACTTTCACTTTACGATGTCTAGTAACTCTAAACAACAATGATGTTAAGTAATGCTAAACGTAACGTCAATACTCTTTTTGTGGTTATTGACGATGATCTCATACCGATTGAAATCTGCCCGGACGAAAGCGAAGCTCACGCAGGAGAAGCTGGGCGTTATGGCAGGAATTGATGAAAGCACTGCGCGTTCGCGGGTATCGCAATATGAAAACGGCACTTACAGCCCGAACTTCGACACCATGTGTCATTTCGCCCGCGTGCTGAATGTGCCGGAGTGTTATTTCTATATTTTGGATGACGAATTTGCCGAAAAAGTGCTGGCGCTTTATCACGCGTCTAAAGCGCCTTCGGCTTAGCGGTTCACCGACACGCTTTTGATCTGCGCGTACAACCACTGGCCTGAACGTACCATCAGCTCGTCGCGCGCCCACGGCGTAATGCGTGCCCAGAGAATGTGATCGGCCATCGCCAGTTTCACCTCAACCTGATTGCCGACGTCCAGACATTCCAGCACTTTCGCGGGCAAGATATTGCGGATACTGCTGTTGTTGGCCGTCGGTTGCAGCACCAGCGAAACATCGGTGGAATTCACACGGACACGCAGCGGCGTGCCGGGCGCTTCTTCCACTTTGCTGATCCACAATCGCTGGTCGCCAATTGCCAGCGCCGTCATTTCGTAACGCGGATGATGTTCCAGCACACTGACGTTCAGCACGCTGCTCTGCTCCTCTTTCGGCAGCCACGGACGCATGACGTTGCTCGCCCACACGTCCTCCAGCGCGCCCATCGCCAGCACTTTACCGGCATCCAGCACCATCACTTTGTCTGCCAGACGCAGAATTTCATCCAGGCTGTGCGTCACATACAAAATGGGAATGCTGACTTCCTGCGCCAGACGCTCCAGATAAGGCATCAGCTCGCGTTTACGCGGAAGATCCAGTGCGGCCAGCGGTTCATCCATCAGCAGAATTTCCGGTGCCGTCAGCAGCGCACGCCCAATCGCCACGCGCTGTTTTTCACCGCCGGACAACGTCAGCGGGAAACGATCCAGTAAAGCGCCGATCCCCAGCAGACGAACGATGCTGTCGAACTGACTGCGCATCGACGTCGCCATGCCATATTGCAGATTCCCCCGCACACGATAATGCGGGAAAAGACGCGCATCCTGAAAAACGTACCCCACGCGGCGCTTTTCAGGCGGCAGAAAAATATTGTTCTGCGTGTCGGACAAAATCCGCCCGTTGAGCGCAATACGCCCCGTGTCGGGTTTAGTCAGCCCGCAGATGGCGTTGATCAGGGACGTTTTGCCCGCACCGGACAAACCGAAAATCGCGGTGATGCCCTGCGCCGGCAGTTCCTGTGAAATCTGTAAATCCAGGTCGCCCAGCTTCTGGCTGAAATCGAGTTCAAGCATTTCAGCCTCCCAGCCGTATGCGGCTGCGTTTTGCCAGCCAGTCAGAAATCAGTAACGCCGCCAGAGACAGCAGGATCGCCAGCACGCAAAGGCGTGCGGCGGCACTTTCTGCGCCGGGGGTTTCAATCAGGGTATACATCGCCAGCGGAATAGTGCGCGTTTCCCCCGGAATGTTGGAAACGAACGTGATGGTCGCGCCAAATTCACCCAGTGAACGGGCGAAGGCCAGCACGATGCCGACGATAACGCCGGGCACCGAAAGCGGCAGCGTGATGGTGAAAAACACCCGCCACGGCGACGCGCCGAGCGTCCGGGCCGCAAGCTCAAGTTTGGGATCGACGGCCTCAAGCGACTGGCGGATAGCCCGCACCATCAGCGGAAACGCCACCACGGCGGACGCCAGCACGGCACCGTGCCAGCTGAAACTGAAACTGAAGCCGAACCAATTGTAAAGCCACTGCCCGACCACGCCGCGTCGCCCCATCACCACCAGCAGGAGATAACCGATCACCACCGGCGGTAATACCAGCGGCAGATGGATAATGCTGTCGAGCAGGGATTTTCCGGGGAAACGGCAGCGGACCAAAATCCACGCCATCAGAATACCCAGCGGCAGACTGCAAACAACGGCCAGGCTCGAGACTTTCAAACTGAGAAGTACCGCCTGCCACTCATATTCACTCAACATCATGTCGGTTCGTTTGTCCTGAATAAAATGTGAAGCAGCAAACCTAAAATATCGGCAAAAAAAGTAAAGCCTTTAATCAGCGGTCACGGGCTGCCCGAAATGGGGTTTTCAGGGCATGTTACACCCAGGATATCAGGAAAGGATCGACGCTTTATGACGTCATCCCCGGAGGGATGACGTCAGGATTTCGGCGATAAACGGATTATCCGCGCGGTGTGAAACCGTATTTTTTGAAGATTTCAGCGGCCGCAGGCGTTTTAAGATAATCATAGAAACCGCTGACGGTGGCATTTTCGTGGCCTTTGACAATCGCCATCGGATATTCGACCGGCTTGTGGCTGGATGCCGGGAAGATACCAACCACTTTGACTTTTTTGCTGGCAATCGCATCAGAGCCATAAACGATACCCAACGGCGCTTCTTCGCGTTCGACCAAAGCCATTGCCGCACGCACGTCGCTGGCGCGCGCCAGTTTAGGTTCCAGCGTGGTCCAGGCACCCAGTTTTTGGAGGGCTTCTTTGGCATAAATACCCGCCGGAACGTGGTCAGGATCGCCCACAGCCAGACGACTGTCGCCCAGCAGTTTGGTCCATTCGGTTTTTTCAGAAATATCGACTTTATCGATTTTGCTGGTTTTCGCAGAAATCAGCACCAGTTCGTTGCCCAGCAGGGTGTAACGGGTGTTATCAACGATTTCCTGCTTGCTGATGGCGTAATCCATCCACTGCTGGTCGGCAGAGATAAACATATCCGCCGGTGCGCCCTGCTCAATCTGGCGCGCCAGCGTCGAAGAGGAAGCAAAAGAGGAGACAACCTGCACGCCCTTCTCTTTCTGATATTGGGTAGCGATATCCTGCAACGCATTGGTCAGCGACGCGGCGGCAAAGACCGTAATTTTTTCAGCAGCCTGCGCCTGGACGCCCAGACCTGCGACCATGACAGTGGCGGTTAATAACTTGCCCCAGGAGGTTTTCATCAGTTTTCTTCTTCCTTATAGAGAGATATTACGTTATGTAATCACTAATATAGCGGCGAAAAAAACGATGTCATCCGTTTTATCCCTGCGGACATTAAGAACCTGCGGTTTCTTGATCTAAGGCCAAAAATAGAAAGCCCGGCACAATGGCCGGGCTCTTCGGAAAGCGGGTTAAACCCCTTCGCTTATTTGACTAACGGGGTATTTCGGGACTCTTTAGAGTGGCCGACTTTGGAAATGACGTTGAAAACTTCGCCCAGTGCCCAGATCAGGCCCAGAATGACCGCGATGAAAACCGGTACCATGATGGCGGCGAAAAGCAAACTTTCTAATAATTCTAACATGATAGCCTCACTTAACTGGCTGAACGGCCCGAAGGCAGTGTTGGACTTCGTGCTTGAAGTCAAAACGTAAAATCAATCTGTTGCGGATAATAACAGCACGGGACTGTGATTACTTTAGCATTTAGCCAACTTGCCTGCCTGTAGGTTTAACGGCGACAATGAAGAATGATTCTAATAAGGACGCTGCAATGCAAGCCGAAATTCTCTTAACCCTTAAACTCCAGCAGCGATTATTCGCCGATCCGCGGCGTATCGAATTGCTGCGGCAGGTACGCCATACCGGCTCAATCAGTCAGGGGGCGAAGCTCGCGGGCATCAGCTATAAAAGCGCATGGGATGCTATTAATGAAATGAATCAGCTGGCAGACCAGACCCTGGTTGACCGCAGCACCGGCGGCAAAGGCGGCGGTGGCGCTGTGCTGACGCCCTACGGTGAGCGTCTGATCCAGCTGTACGAACTGCTGGCGCAAATACAGCAAAAAGCCTTTGATGTGCTGAAAGAAGACTCCCTGCCGCTCGACAGCCTGCTGGCGGCGATTTCGCGTTTCTCGCTGCAAACCAGCGCCCGCAACCAGTTTTTCGGCAACATTATTGACCGTTCCCATGAGGTTGTTCAGCAGCATATCGACATCATGCTGGCCGACGGCAAAACGCAAATCCGTGCGGCGATCACCGAGCAAAGCGCCGACCGTCTGGCGCTCACGCCGGGTAAAGAAGTGCTGGTGCTGATTAAAGCGCCGTGGATAACCCTTGGCTTTGCGGCAGAGAATCCGCATAACGCCTTGCAGGGTGACGTTATCAGTATTCAGCGCGGTGAGAGCAACTGCGAAGTGCTGGTGAAATTACCCGGCAGCGAAACGCTGTGCGCCACGGTGCCCAACACCGACATTGACCGTCTGGCACTGAAAACCGGCCAGAACGTCTTCGCGCAGTTTGATGATGACAAGGTGATCATCGCCACGCTGTGCTGAAAAGATAAAAAAATCAGAATCTTGCAGAATCAGCGTTAACATTTTGCAGAATTGTCAATTGACTTGAGAGAGTGCAGCGCTTATCCCTTAATTTATCAATCAAAATTCATTTCCCTAAATAATTCGAGTTTCAGGCAGGCGGCAAGAGAGTGAATCCCGATGAGCTTACATAAGTAAGTGATTCGGGTGAGTGAACGTAGCCAACGCACATGTAACTTGAAGTATGACGGGAAAAAGGGATGAACAATGTCGTCGTTGCATATCTCGCAAGGCGTTTTTCGCCTCAGCGATACCCGAACCCTCGCACTTTCCGATCTCAGTATTCATCAGGCCGACAGCTGGGCGTTCGTCGGCTCGAATGGCAGCGGTAAATCCGCGCTGGCCCGCGCGCTGGCAGGCGATTTAACCTTGCTGAAAGGCACACGGGAAAACCGTTTTCCGCACATCGTTCGCCTGTCGTTTGAACAACTTCAGAAGCTGGTCGCCGATGAGTGGCAACGCAATAACACTGATTTACTGAGCGAAGGTGAAGACGATACCGGCCGGACGACGGCGGAAATCATTCAGGATGAAGTGCACGATCCCGCCCGTTGCGCCGCGCTTGCCGCGCAGTTTGGCATCGAAAAATTACTCGATCGCCGGTTCAAATATTTATCCACCGGCGAAACCCGCAAAACGCTGTTGTGTCAGGTGCTGATGCAGCGTCCGGATTTGCTGGTGCTCGACGAGCCGTTTGACGGGCTCGACGTCAATGCCCGCGCGCAGCTGGCGCAGTTGCTGGAAACTCTTGCCAGCGAAGGCCAGACGATGGTGCTGGTGCTTAACCGCTTCGACGATATTCCGGCATTCGTGCAAAACGTCGGTGTGCTGGCGGATTGCACACTGGCCTCCGTCGGTCCGCGCGAGCAGGTGATGGCCGATGCGCTGGTCGCACAATTGGCGCACAGCGAAAGCCTGAACGGCATGGCGGTGCCGGAAGCAGAAGATCCGACGGCGCGCGTGACGCCGCCTCAAGATTCACCGCTGATCGTTCTGCGCGACGGCGTGGTGCAATACAACGATAAACCGATCCTGCACAATTTAAGCTGGCAGGTCGATCACGGTCAGCACTGGCAGATCACCGGGCAGAATGGCGCGGGGAAATCAACGCTGCTCAGTCTGATCACCGGCGATCACGCGCAGGGTTACAGCAACGATCTGACGCTGTTTGGCCGCCGTCGCGGCAGCGGTGAAACCATCTGGGACATCAAGCGTCATATCGGTTATGTCAGCAGCAGCCTGCATCTGGATTACCGCGTCAGCACCAGCGTCCGCAATGTGATCACGTCGGGTTTCTTCGATTCGATTGGCATTTATCAGGCGGTTTCTGACCGTCAGAGATTCCTCACCAGTCAGTGGCTGGAATTGCTCGGCCTCGCTGGCAACGCCGGTGATACGCCGTTCCACAGCCTGTCATGGGGGCAACAACGTCTGGCGCTGATTGCCCGCGCACTGGTGAAACATCCGGCGCTGCTGATCCTCGACGAGCCGTTGCAGGGTTTGGATCCGATAAACCGCCAGCTGGTGCGCCGCTTTGTCGATATTCTGATTGGCGAAGGCGACACACAATTGCTGTTCGTTTCGCATCACGCGGAAGATGCGCCGGAGTGCATCACGCACCGCCTGAGTTTTATCCCTGAAGGCGATGTCTACCGTTATCAGATTGACGCGCTCTGATTCTTCACCCGCCTTCCGGTCAGCGGAGGGCGGTTTTACTGGCGCGTGACTTTTTTGAAAAAGACGTTCTCACCGCTCCCTTCCCGCATCACCTTCCTGGCGCAATTTATTATCTGGTGACCGCAAAAGAGAAAAGCGGGCACGCCGATGTCGTGATCCTGCGTCACGGGTTGCCGGATAAAATATCGGCGTTTCCTTCGGCTCTAGTCTGAAAAATGATGCAAAAGCCTGCTGTGGATAAATCACTCCACGGAGTGTAAGCGATTACACTTAGCGAGACTTCTGGCTTCCGATGCGCTGTCGCAGGTTTTGTGTACCGCTTACAACACCTGTCTGGCAGCATTGAAAGGTGATAAACTGTTTGTGTAAGCGATTCCATTTTATTGGGGATGGATCACCTTTTTCAGCCTTGCAGCGTGTTATCGTTGCATCATGATAATCATCGAGGAGCGATTATGTACGTCTTAGTCACAGGTGGTAGCGGTTACATTGGAAGCCATACATGCGTGCAACTGATTGATGCAGGCTTTACGCCCATCATTCTGGATAATCTTCACAACAGCAAAGTCAGCGTTCTGGAACGTATCAATACGCTGACGGGCAAAACGCCGCTGTTCTATGAAGGTGACATCCGCGACCGCGCGCTTCTCGATAAGATCTTCAGCGAACATCACATTCATTCCGTGATCCATTTCGCGGGCTGGAAAGCGGTCGGGGAATCCGTCGTCAAACCGCTGGCGTATTACGATAACAACGTGACCGGCACGCTGGTGCTGGTTGAAGCGATGCGCGCGGCAGGCGTTAAAAACCTGATTTTCAGCTCTTCGGCAACGGTGTACGGCGACCAGCCGAAAACCCCGTATGTTGAAGACTTCCCGACCGGTAACCCTTCAAGCCCTTACGGCCGCAGCAAACTGATGGTCGAGCAAATCCTCGAAGACGTCCAACGTGCTGAACCGGAATGGAGCATGACTTTGCTGCGCTATTTCAACCCGGTGGGTGCGCATCCGTCCGGCCTGATGGGTGAAGATCCGCAGGGCGTGCCTAACAACCTGATGCCGTTTATTGCGCAGGTGGCCGTGGGTCGCCGTGAATCTGTAGCGGTATTTGGCAACGATTATCCGACGCCAGACGGCACCGGCGTTCGCGATTATATCCACGTGGTGGATCTGGCTGACGGCCATATCGCCGCAATGAAAACCCTGCACAACAAAGCGGGCGTCCACATTTATAACCTCGGCGCAGGCTTCGGCCAGAGCGTGCTGGAAGTGATTAACGCCTTCAGCAAAGCGTGCGGCAAACCGGTGAACTATACGTTTGCACCGCGCCGTGACGGCGACCTGCCAGCTTACTGGGCTGACCCGACCAAAGCCGCCAAAGAGCTCAACTGGAAAGTGACACGCACGCTGGAAGACATGGCCAATGACACCTGGCTGTGGCAATCGAAAAACCCGCAGGGCTACCCGGATTAAGGCAGACCAAGGAAAGTTTATGACGACGTTTAACCCGATTGATCATCCACATCGCCGCTACAATCCGCTGACCGATCAGTGGATTTTAGTGAGCCCGCACCGGGCCAAGCGCCCGTGGCAGGGCCAGCAGGAAGCCGTTTCGCAGGAGGTTCTGCCTTCGCACGATCCGGACTGTTTCCTCTGCCCCGGCAATACCCGCGTCACCGGCGATGTGAACCCGAAATACACCGGCACTTTCGTGTTCACCAACGATTACGCGGCGCTGATGCCGGACACGCCGTTTGCGCCGGAAAACGATGACCCGCTGATGCGGGTTCAGAGCGCACGCGGCACCAGCCGGGTTATCTGTTTCTCGCCGGATCACAGCAAAACGCTGCCGCAGCTTTCCGTAGAAGCCCTGACGGAAATCGTCAGAACCTGGCAGGAACAGAGCGCGGATCTGGGTAAAACCTATCCGTGGGTGCAGGTTTTTGAGAATAAGGGCGCGGCGATGGGATGTTCTAATCCGCATCCTCATGGCCAGATTTGGGCGAACAGTTTCCTGCCTAATGAAGCCGAGCGCGAAGACCGTCTGCAACGCACTTATCTTGCAGAACAAGGTTCACCCATGCTGGTGGATTACGTACAGCGCGAGCTGGCAGATGGCAGCCGAACGGTGGTCGAAACCGAACACTGGCTGGCCGTGGTGCCTTACTGGGCGGCGTGGCCGTTCGAAACGCTGCTGCTGCCAAAAGTCCACGTCAAGCGCATTACTGACCTGACGGATGCCCAGCGCAGTGATTTAGCGCTGGCGCTGAAAAAACTGACCAGCCGCTATGACAATCTGTTCCAGTGCTCTTTCCCGTATTCCATGGGCTGGCACGGCGCGCCGTTTACCGAAGGCGACCACGAACACTGGCAGTTACATGCCCATTTCTATCCGCCGTTGCTGCGTTCGGCCACGGTGCGTAAATTTATGGTCGGCTACGAAATGCTGGCTGAGACCCAACGCGACCTGACGGCGGAACAAGCTGCCGAACGTCTGCGGGCGGTGAGTGATATCCACTATCGTGAAGCCGGAGAACAATAATGAACCTGAAAACCAAAACCCTGGAAATCTTTGCCGACAAATTCGGTTACCCTGCCACGATCACCATCAAAGCGCCGGGCCGCGTTAACCTGATTGGCGAACATACCGATTACAACGACGGTTTCGTTTTACCCTGTGCCATCGATTATGAAACGGTGATCGCCTGTGCACAGCGCAATGACCGCGTGATCCGCGTGATCGCCGCCGATTACGACAACGACGAAGATACGTTCTCTCTCGACGAACCGATTGCACACAGCGACGCGCATCCGTGGGCCAACTACGTACGTGGCGTGGTGAAACATCTGATGCTGCGTAACAAAGATTTCTCCGGCGCAGACATGGTGATCAGCGGCAACGTGCCTCAGGGCGCAGGGCTGAGTTCTTCTGCATCTCTGGAAGTCGCCGTCGGCCAGGCGCTGAAATCCCTTTATGATTTGCCGCTGGACGGCGTTGCGCTGGCGCTGAACGGTCAGGAAGCCGAGAACCAGTTCGTCGGTTGCAACTGCGGGATTATGGATCAGCTGATTTCAGCCCTCGGCAAAGAAAATCACTCACTTCTGATCGACTGCCGTTCCCTGGAAACCCGCGCGGTGTCTATGCCGGAAAACGCGGCCGTGGTGATCATCAACTCCAACGTGAAACGCGGTCTGGTTGACAGTGAATACAACGCACGTCGCGAGCAGTGCGAAGTGGCCGCGCGCTTCTTCGGCGTGAAAGCCCTGCGCGACGTAGACCCTGCCCTGTTCTTCTCCATTCAGGATGAACTGGATCCGGTGGTTGCCCGCCGTGCGCGCCACGTGATCACCGAAAACGACCGCACTCTGGCGGCGGCTGACGCACTGGCCAGCGGCGACCTGAAACGCATGGGCGAACTGATGGCGGAATCTCACGCGTCCATGCGCGATGATTTTGAAATCACCGTGCCGCAAATCGACAAACTGGTCGAAATCGTCAAAGAAGTGATTGGCGATAAAGGCGGCGTGCGCATGACCGGCGGTGGCTTCGGCGGCTGCATCGTGGCACTCGTTCCGACAGAGATGGTGGACAAAGTCCGTCACGCCGTTGAGCAGCAATATCATGCCCACAGCGGCCTGAAAGAAACCTTCTACGTTTGCACCGCTTCCCAGGGGGCTGGCATATGTTAAAACCTGAAAACACACAGCTGGCGCCCGATGGTCAGCCGTTTGAACAGGTAACGCTACAGAATGCGGCGGGCGCAACCGCCACATTCATGGACTGGGGCGCGACCTGGTTATCCTTCACGCTGCCGCTGGCTGACGGCTCAAGCCGCGAACTGCTGCTCGGCTGCCAGTCACCGCACGATTATATGAATCAGAGTGCGTATCTGGGTGCGACCGTCGGGCGCTACGCCAACCGCATCGCCTGCTCGCAGTTTGAAGTGGAGGGCAAGCCGCATCGGGTCGTCGCCAATCAGGGCGTACACCAGCTACACGGCGGCCCGGAAGGTTTTCATGCGCGTCGCTGGAAAATTCTTGAGCAAACCGCGCAGAAGCTGACGTTCGAGCTGTTTTCTGCCGACGGCGATCAGGGTTATCCGGGCAATATGACGGCGAAAGTGCATTATCAACTGACCGACGATAATCGTCTGGAAATCCGCTACGAAGCGACGGTGGATAAGCTGTGCCCGGTCAACCTGACCAATCACGCCTATTTCAATCTCGACGGCGAAGGCACCGATGCGCGCCAGCATAAGTTGCAACTGTTTGCTGACCGCTTCCTGCCGGTCGACAGCGACGGGATCCCGTGCGCCGATCCGACGCCGGTGGAAAATACCGGTATGAACTTCAATGCGCCAAAAACGCTGGCGAAGGATTTCCTCGGCGATCGCGATCAGCAGCGCGTGAAAGGCTACGACCACGCGTATTTGCTGAACCGCACCTGCAATGCCGGCACAAATCCGGCTGCGCATCTGTGGTCAGCCGATGGCAAAGTGAAAATGACGATGTTCACGTCGGCACCGGCGGTGCAGCTGTATAGCGGCAACTTCCTCGGTGGCACGCCAAACCGCAGCGGCGGCGAATATGCCAGCTACAGCGGCGTTGCGCTGGAAAGTGAATTCCTGCCGGACAGCCCGAACCACGCGACCTGGCCGCAGCCAAGCTGCTGGATAAAACCGGGCCAGACGTACAAATCCACCACAACGTATCAGTTCTTCGCGCTGTAATCGTTTCAGGGCAGGGACATCCGAACCTGCCCTTCACGCTTTTCCCTTCAGCAAATTTGTGACTCATCACGCAACTGTAACAGCACTTTTTGAGCTAAAGCCGCCTCCCGCATCTACGCTTAGAGAGTGTCCTGCGAAAAGGACGTTCAAAAAGGAGTTCGTTATGCGTTTACCCGTTGTGTTATCCCTGCTGGCGACCTTGTGTGCGGCGGGTTCTGCACTGGCCGCTGATCCGGTAAAAGTTCCTTCTGCGGCCCAAACCGCGCAACGTCAAAAGATGACCGACTGTAATCAGCAGGCCACCACACAATCGCTGAAAGGCGATGAGCGCAAAAAATTCATGAGTAACTGCCTGAAAGCCGAGGCCAAAACAGACGATAAAATGAATCCTCAGCAGAAAAAGATGAAAGACTGTAATGCTGATGCTGCGAAACAAGAACTCAAAGGTGATGCCCGTAAGACCTTCATGAGCACCTGCCTGAAGAAAGCCAGCTAAAAACGCCGTTCTTTTGCACAAAACGCGCGGTTCGGGCGACCGTCTGCGCGTTTTGTTTTACATCCCCGCAGCAAATTCGTTATGTTTACTCTCAAAGGGTATTACACGACGGCATTCAGCCTACATAGCGATTGCTGTCAGTGATACCAAGCCCCTATAATGATAATTGTTATCATTGAAAATTCAGTTAACTGAGGAGTTTAGCTATGGCTGTAACCAAACTGGTGCTGGTACGACACGGTGAAAGTGAGTGGAACAAAGAAAACCGTTTTACCGGCTGGCATGATGTTGAACTGTCCGATAAGGGCCGTACTGAAGCAAAAGCTGCGGGTCAGCTGCTGAAAGACGAAGGCTTCCACTTTGACTTCGCTTACACCTCTGTGCTGAAACGAGCCATCCACACGTTGTGGAGCGTTCTGGACGAACTGGATCAGCCCTGGCTGCCGGTTGAAAAATCCTGGAAACTGAACGAACGCCACTACGGTGCGTTGCAGGGTCTGGACAAAGCTGAAACCGCCAAGAAATACGGCGACGAGCAAGTTAAACAATGGCGTCGTGGTTTTGCTGTGACACCACCGGAACTGGATCGCGCTGATGAGCGTTTCCCAGGCCATGATCCGCGTTACGCAAAACTGTCCCAGGAAGAGCTGCCAACCACAGAAAGCCTGGCACTGACCATCGAACGCGTTATTCCTTACTGGACTGAAGTGATCAAACCTCGCATCGAAAGCGGCGAGCGCGTGATCATTGCAGCTCACGGTAACTCCCTGCGTGCACTGGTTAAATACCTGGACAACCTGGGCGAAGACGAAATTCTGGAACTGAACATCCCGACAGGTGTTCCGCTGGTTTACGAATTCGACGAAAACTTCAAACCGATCAAACATTACTATCTGGGCAATGCCGACGAAATCGCAGCGAAAGCCGCGGCCGTGGCAAACCAGGGTAAAGCGAAGTAATAAGCCGTTTCTGAATAAAGTCAGAAATTGCGGAAAGGCATGCGAAAGCATGCCTTTTTTGTTTGTGTAAAACTCGCCCCGGCTCAGCACTTATTCAATTTTACAGAATCCGATTGAGCCAATCGTAAAAATAAATAATATTAAAAATACTTATGATTAATTACGACCATAAATAATGTGATGAAATGTTTCTAACATAAATACAGCGTTTATTTATAATAATACGATGAAATACCTAAAGATAAAAATTACGCATCCGATACTACAGAAAGGGAATATAAAACCCTAAAAAAGAGATTCGTCATTTAACTGATCTAAACCTTTTTAAAATCGTTATTTGACGACGTTAGACCATGTTCCACCTGGGGTTACAGATCATGAATTTTCTGCGAAATATTAAAATAAGAACGGCTCTCGTACTCATTCTCATTATTTTTTCACTGCTATGGGCAGGTGCCTCAGGCTTTGCGTTGTACTCCCTCAAGGAGTTAAAACTCGAGTTGGGCGTCACCAATATTCAGCAAAATAATGGCGATATTATCAATGGCGCTAACGCACAGTACTACCGTGCTGTCACCTCTCTGGAGCGTGCTGTCAGTGGTTTAGAAAAAAATAATAGCGACGTTTATGATCTCGAAATAAAAGCCACGGCCACAGAGCTTGAAAGCCTGCAAAAAGGTTTGGCGCAATTTAAAGCTATTGATCACGGAAATCTGGACACAGCGACAATAGATGATATTTATAACAGTTCATTTAATCTTTATACTAACGCGGTGTTACCCCTGTTTGAATCCGCCAAAGCTAAGAAGATAAGTGACTTCGAAAGACTTAAAAATGATAATTATCTTCCTCTTAGACGAAATTTCAGCTCAGCTATAGATAAGTACAATGAAAAAATAATTTCTCTGAATGCTGAAGCCAATGAAAGAATCACGCTTTGGGTTAAGTGGTGTCAGTATATTCTCATCAGTGCGTTGCTGATCAGTGTTTTGATTATGTTAGCAAGCGATCGTTATCTGGTTAACTTCCTTGTTAAACCTCTGAATATAATGAAAGCCCACCTGGAATCTCTGGCAACCGGAATCCTCGACCACAAAATGGTTGATCAGGGGAAAAACTGTATCGGCCAGTTAGTGCCTTACATCGATAAGATGCAGGGTAACTGGGCGCAGACCGTGCGTGATATCCGTAACAGTGCAGATTCGATTTATAAAGGGTCCAGCGAAATCTCTGCCGGCAATACAGACCTGTCTTCGCGTACCGAAGAACAAGCTTCAGCACTGGAAGAGACCGCAGCCAGTATGGAAGAGCTCGGTTCAACTGTCAGACAGAATGCGGATAACGCCGGGCAGGCGAGTTCGCTGGCAAGTCACGCAACACATGAAGCGCACACGGGCGGCGATATTGTCAGCGGGGTGATCACCACGATGACCAAAATCACCGGCAGCTCGCATAAAATTGTCGATATTATTGGCGTAATCAATAGCATCGCTTTCCAAACCAATATTCTCGCCCTGAATGCGGCGGTTGAAGCAGCACGGGCCGGAGAGCAGGGCCGCGGTTTTGCCGTTGTCGCAAGTGAAGTCCGCAATCTGGCACAGCGCAGTGCGCAGGCAGCGAAAGAGATTGGCGTGCTGATCAATGAATCGGTTGAAAATATTAAATCCGGCTCAGAACAGGTGACCCGAGCGGGTGAGGCAATGGAGAAAATTGTCAGCTCAGTCAGTCATGTCAGTGAAATCATGAGTGAGATAGCGGCAGCCTCGACCGAACAGAGTAAAGGTATCAGCCAGATTGGTACGGCAGTGGTGCAAATGGACAGCGTCACACAACAAAATGCCGCGTTAGTACAGGAGTCGGCAGCGGCAGCGGCCTCTCTTGAAGAACAGGCACGGCAACTGACTGAGATCGTCTCCACCTTCAAAATTGGCGGTACAGAAACACGCGCTGACATCCTGCCACTTAAAAGGCCGGATTTACGTGCCAAAACCAGTACATTAGCTACTGCTCAAGGCGGCTGGACTAAGTTTTAAGCTGTCAAGGCTCCTCAGAGTGACTGAGGAGCCTTGAGTTGATGACAAAGCATAGACAGATGAGCGCAGCTTATAAGAATATGACTCTGCACAACGTCCCTGAGGAGAAATTGATGTCGGTCAGACGAGCCAAACCGCACGAAGCAGAACAGCTCTGGGAAATCAGGAATCTGGCTATCCGTTACGGATGCAAAAATACCTACGCACAAGCCATCCTGACAGCATGGACTCCGGACAAAATGCCCGCAGGATTCCCAAATGCGATTACCCATAATCCTTTTTTTGTTGCCGACGCACCGGAAGGTTTTCCGGTCGCGACCGGATTTCTTGATGTTGAGAACAGAAGTGTTGAAGCCATTTTCACGCGTCCCGGATTCGAAGGGCAAGGACTCGCCACGCAGATTATCAATGCGATTAAAGCAGAAGCAAAGTTGCTGGGGTTTTCTGAACTGACGCTTTCATCCACGCCTAATGCCTTTGAATTCTACAAAAGAAATGGATTCAGCCTGGTGAAGGAAAGTATTTATCGCTCGGCGTTGGCGAATGCCGACCTGCGTTGCATGGATATGCGCTGCGAGTTGTGAACCGCGTTCTTGCAGACACAAAAAACCCCGCATAAACGGGGCTCAGTTCAGGTTCTTTGCGACGGATTAGCCGCGACGTGCTTTCACCGCGTTGGCAAGGTTACGCAGCAGCACTTCGGTGTCTTCCCAGCCGATGCAGGCATCGGTCACGCTCTGGCCGTAGACCAGCGGCTCACCGCTGTCGAGGTTCTGATTGCCTTCCACAAGATGGCTTTCAACCATCACACCCATAATCGCCTGTTCGCCACCGGCAACCTGACCGCAAACATCTTCACAGACTTCCATCTGTTTTTTGAATTGTTTGCTGCTGTTGGCGTGGCTGAAGTCGATCATAATACGGGCTGGCAGACCGCCTTTTTTCAGGCCGTCTTTCACTTCCAGTACGTCCTGCGCGCTGTAGTTTGGTTTTTTGCCGCCGCGCAGAATGATATGGCAGTCGTTGTTCCCGCTGGTGTTGACGATAGCGGAATGACCCCACTTGGTTACAGACAGGAAGCAGTGCGGCGCTCCCGCTGCGTTAATGGCGTCGATCGCCACTTTGATGGTGCCATCGGTACCGTTTTTGAAACCGACCGGGCAGGACAACCCGGAGGAAAGCTCACGGTGTACCTGAGATTCTGTTGTACGTGCGCCAATCGCGCCCCAGCTCATCAAATCCGCCAGATATTGTGGCGTGATCATGTCCAGGAATTCACCCGCCGCTGGCAGGCCGGTGTCATTAATATCCAGTAACAATTTGCGGGCAATGCGCAAACCATCATTAATCTGGTAGCTGTTGTTCATGTGCGGGTCGTTGATAAGCCCTTTCCAGCCCACCGTTGTACGCGGTTTTTCGAAGTAAACGCGCATGACCACTTCCAGTTCGCCCTGAAATTCTTCACGCATTTTCAGCAGACGTGCTGCGTACTCTTTTGCGGCTTTAGGGTCGTTGATTGAACAAGGGCCGATGACAACCAGAAGACGATCGTCGTTGCCTTTCAGGATCTTATGAATGGCATTGCGTGCATGGGACACCGTCTTTGCCGCTTTGTCAGTGGCGGGAAACTTTTCCAGCAGCGCTACAGGTGGCAAAAGTTCCTTAATTTCTTTGATGCGTAAATCGTCGTTTTGATAATTCATAACTCTTCCATTCGGGTGTTCATAAGAGACAAAGCGAAACGCTGACCGCGTTCAATCTAGCCGTATTGATAGCCGGTGTAAACCTACTTTGACACTTGCGAATAGTCTCATTTTGATTCAGGACATGAATTCATTCGCTAATCTTCCTAATCATCAGATTCATTCCGACCAGCACGAAAAAACAAATCACAACCAGAAGATGGAGATGAGGTTATGAAGAGACTTGCAATAGTGTTACTGACCGCCACAATGGCTCTGGCTTCCGGTGCCGTATTAGCCGAAGACGCTAATTCTGGTTCGAATAACGGTGCAGCGAATCAGGCTAATGCGCCAGGCTCAATCCAGAAAATTGCACCGAACGGTGTCGATAACAGCAAAATCAACAATACCGACAAGCCGGTTAATGAAGTCCATAAAAAGGCACATAAAACAAAGCACAAGATGAGCGAATCCCAGATTCATAAAAAAACCATGTGTAAAGATGGTCGCTGCCCGGATCAGGTGCCGGGAACCAATCAGTCCAAAGCCACAGGAAACTGATTCCACCGCAGTCAATGGCTGACAAAGGGGAACTTCGGTTCCTCTTTTTCTTATCAGCCCCTTTCTTGCATCACATGATGATTACGTTATTGTAATGATCTATCTTCATCTCTTTTGTGAATACTGATATGTCTTCCTCTTTACTACCTCAGGATAAGAACAGCCGCAGGCTGTTGCTTGCGTTTCTGGTCACCGTGATTTTCATGGTGGCAGAAGTCATTGGTGGCCTGATCTCCGGCTCGCTGGCGCTGCTTGCCGACGCCGGACACATGCTGACCGACGCCGCCGCGTTGCTGGTTGCGCTGCTGGCCGTGCGTTTTGCGAAGCGCAAACCTAATTCCCGGCATACGTTTGGTTATTTGCGGCTGACCACCATGGCGGCGTTTGTGAATGCCGCAGCGTTGCTGGTGATTGTCGTGCTGATTGTCTGGGAAGCTATCGCCCGTTTGTTCAGCCCTCAGCCCGTGATGGGCACGACCATGCTGGTGATTGCGATTGCCGGGCTTTTTGCCAATATTCTGGCGTTCTGGTTGCTGCATCAGGGCGAAGAGAAAGCCAATATCAATGTGCGTGCCGCCGCACTGCATGTTCTGGGCGATTTGCTGGGTTCCATCGGTGCCGTGGCAGCGGCACTGATCATCATGTACACCGGCTGGACACCCATCGACCCGATTCTGTCTGTGCTGGTTTCGTGCTTAGTGCTCAGTAATGCGTGGCGGCTGATGCGCGAGAGTTTTCACGAGCTGCTTGAAGGGACGCCTCAGGAAATTGATATCGATAAGCTGCGCAAAGACCTGTCGATGAGCATTCCGGAAGTGCGCAACGTTCATCACGTCCATGTCTGGCAGATTGGCGAACAGCGCCTGATGACACTGCATGTGCAGGTTGTTCCACCGCATGATCATGATGCCCTTCTCGACCGCATTCAGCACCATCTGCTCGATAAATGCCGTATCGGCCACGCCACTATTCAGATGGAATACGGACACTGTGAAACGCCTGACTGTGAGCTCAACGAAGATCAGAAGATAAGTGACGGGCACGATCATCACGGACACAGCCACGCGCATCATCATTGATCCCGTGGTTGTGTACCTGAAAGCAAAACGCCTCCAGAAAAGGGAGGCGTTTTTTATGGCAAATGGATCAAATTTTCTGCAACGGCTGCGAACCGTTTTGCCGGGCACTTTTGATCCACAGCCATGAACCGTTGAGCGCAATCAGGGTCAGCAGGACATATTCCAGCGCCATGGCGTAAACGCCCTGATAGGCAAAGATGGCCACGCTGATGACATCAATTACCACCCACACCAGCCAGTTTTCGACGTATTTTCGCGTCATCAGCAGCATCGCGACAATCGACAGTACCATCATAGATGAATCCCAGAACGGGAACGCATCGGGCTGAAGCTCTGGCATATTGACGTTCAGCCCCAGCGCCTGCATGACATTGACTGCAACGAGCGTGAGCGCAGCGAATACGCGGTCAATGTTGAAAGTCATCAGTGTGATCCCAGCCACACAGATAACGCCCCATAGCAGCGCTTTGCTGCGCGGCAACCAGCGGATCTGCAATTCGGCCTGCTGATCTGCCGTCTGGCGGCTCCAGGCATACCAGCCGTAAATATTAGCGCCGAAGAAAAACACCTGTAACAGCAAGCTGGCATAAAGCTGGATCTGGAAGAAGATAATCGCAAAAAGCGTCACGTTGATCAGGCCAAACGGATAGTTGATCAGCTTTTCTTTGCTGGCGTACCAGATGCAAAGTAAACCAAATATCGTCCCGACGGCTTCGATCCACGAAAGATCATACCCTCCTTTCCCAAGAGGAATATGAACCAGAATATTGCTGGTACTGAAGAAATCCATCATCACGTCCTTCCCTTAATTATTCTGAAAATACCTTCGGCCTAAAGCGCTTTGGTCAGCGCCCGTAATTTCAGCTGAGCTGCGAAATCCAGCATACGGTTCAGCGGAATCAGTGATTTAACGCGCAGCGCTTCATCCACTTCAATAGCATGTTCTGCCCCGCCATGCTCCAGCCCTTCTGCGATAGCTTTCAGGCCGTTCATTGCCATCCACGGGCAATGTGCGCAGGTACGGCAGCTTGCACCTTCGCCTGCGGTTGGCGCTTCAAACAATTCTTTATCCGGGCACGCTTGCTGCATTTTGTAAAAAATGCCCCGGTCGGTGGCCACAATAAGCTGTTTATGCGGCAAGGTTTTCGCGGCCTGAATCAGCTGACTGGTGGAACCTACCGCATCTGCCAAATCCACGATCGCCTGAGGCGACTCCGGATGCACCAGTATGGCAGCATCAGGGTATAAACCTTTCATCCGGGTCAGCGCCTGGGTTTTAAACTCGTCATGGACGATACAGGCGCCCTGCCAGCAGAGTACATCCGCCCCCGTCTGCTTACGCACGTAATTTCCGAGATGACGATCCGGCGCCCAGATGATTTTTTCACCCAAACTATCAAGGTGTTCGATCAGTTCTACCGCAATGCTTGAAGTGACAACCCAGTCGGCCCGCGCTTTTACCGCCGCCGAGGTATTAGCGTAGACCACAACGGTACGGTCGGGGTGACTGTCGCAGAAATCTGAGAATGCCTGCTCCGGGCAACCTAAGTCCAGAGAACACTCCGCATTGAGTGTCGGCATTAGCACGGTTTTTTCAGGGCTGAGAATTTTGGCGGTTTCCCCCATGAACCGGACACCGGCCACCAGCAGTGTTGACGCAGGATGCTGACTGCCGAAACGGGCCATCTCCAGAGAATCTGCAACAATACCGCCGGTTTCTTCTGCCAGCGCCTGAATTTCAGGATCAGTGTAATAATGCGCGACCATAACGGCGTCGCGTTCTTTCAGCAGTTTCTTAATCTTCTCTTTATAGAAGGTCTTTTCATCTGCATTCAGAACTGCGGGTTTAGGCGGGAAAGGATATACCGTCGCATTCAGATCCAATGTTTCGCTCATACTCTTCATCTCATTCAGTCAGGCACTGCGCCTGAAGGCCGAAAGCCACAGCAGGTCAAACGTATAAAACCCACTGGTTTTGTATGCTAAACAAAATACCGTAAATACTTCGTAAAGTCGTCCAGATTTTGTTCTTAAGGCTTTAAATGTTTACTGGACTTAAAAGAGAGGCGTTTTGGGATTATGCGGATAAAGGCAGATAAAGATAATGTGAGAAATACAGAGGTCTGAATGCGAAAAAAGCGCCTAAAGGCGCTTTTTTCTGAATTTGATGATTTAGATGGTGGGCCGTGCTGGATTCGAACCAGCGACCAATTGATTAAAAGTCAACTGCTCTACCAACTGAGCTAACGGCCCATCTAAATGCTTTGCACTACTTTCTTCACGGCTTACAGAAACTGATTCAGGACGTTCCACTGTAAAAGTGGTGGGCCGTGCTGGATTCGAACCAGCGACCAATTGATTAAAAGTCAACTGCTCTACCAACTGAGCTAACGGCCCTTCCTGAATACTTCTGACTGCCTGTGTGTCTTGCAGTTGGTGTGCAAGCCACGACAGTGTGTTTAGATTTGGTGGGCCGTGCTGGATTGATTCGGTCTTCGACCTCACCCTGCGGGCAACGCTTGCGCGTTGTCGTCTCGCTTCGCTCGGCTCGAACCAAGGTTCTCATCCATCACTGCTTCACTACATAGTCCACTATAAAAGTGGTGGGCCGTGCTGGATTCGAACCAGCGACCAATTGATTAAAAGTCAACTGCTCTACCAACTGAGCTAACGGCCCTTCTAAACCTACTGCAAATTGCCTAAATCTCTAACAGCGTTAGCCGTTTGGAGTTGTCTGGGCAACGGCGGCATATATTACTTATTTAACTTTTCAGTGCAACTTTAATTTTCACAAAGATGCTTAACTGCTGGACTTTCACACACTCAAGCCCAGAAAATGCACGAAATGTACATTTTCCGGCCCTGAATCAAGAACTAGTTCGCAGATAAACGTTTTTGAGCTTGTTTTGCCGCGTCAGTATTTGGGTACTGTTTTATGACCTGCGCGTAGACGGCTTTAGCTTTATCAGCCTGCCCTTTCTCCTGCATGATCACCCCAACCTTGAACATCGCGTCAGAACTTTTTGGGGACTTCGGATAGTTTTTGACAACAACTGCAAAATAATACGCAGCGTCGTCTTTTTTACCCTTGTTGTAATACAACTGACCTAACCAATAGTTGGCATTAGGCTGGTATGTAGAATCCGGGTATTTTTTAATGAAACTCTGAAAGGCAGCGATCGCCTCATCATATTGTTTCTTTTCCAGCGCCAGAGAAACAGCAGCGTTGTAATCGCTGTTCACATCGCCTGTGCTTGCTGGCGCTTGTGCAGCACCTGCGTCAGGCGTTGCGGCCGCCGCATTACCAGACGCGTTGCCTGTGGCTGCTGTAGCGCCCGTACTGGCGGCTCCGGCGGCACCCTGACTCAGGCTATCCATCTGGTTAAAAATCTGCTTCTGGCGATCAGCAAGCTGACTCAACTGATACTGGTTCTCCTGGATTTGACCACGAAGCGTATCCATATCACGTTGGGAATCAGAAAGTTGTTGCTGGAGTTGAGTTAATAGCTGGCTGTGAGCGTTAGAAATACGCTCCAGAGAGGTGACCCGATCTTCTATCGAGCCTGAGCCGACATTACTGATTGGCGCTTGGGCAGTAGCGGCCCATGGGACCGCTACGCCAACCAGTAACGACAGACTCAACAGGTGAGTTCTGAAGTTACTGCTCATACTATTCTCTTAGTAAACCAGTACGGCACGACGGTTTTTAGCGTAAGCCGCTTCGTCATGACCCAGTACAGCTGGTTTTTCTTTACCGTAAGAAACGATAGAGATCTGGTCGGCAGAAACGCCTTTACCTTGCAGGTACATTTTAACGGCAGTAGCACGACGTTCGCCCAGGGCGATGTTGTACTCTGGAGTACCACGTTCGTCAGCATGACCTTCAACAGTCACTTTGTAAGACGGGTTGCTACGCAGGAATGCTGCGTGCGCGTCTAACATCTGAGCGAATTCTGAAGAAACATCGTATTTGTCCAGGCCAAAATAAACGATGTTGTTTTTCTGCAGTTCTTGCATCTGCAGACGAGCTTGCTCTTCAGAAGACATGTTGCCGCTTTCTGCGCCAGTGCCAGAGTTCAGACCCATACCTGATTGGCCATTATCCGCGTTTTTGTGAGAACTACACGCAGCGACTGCCAGAACAGGCAATGCCAGCATCAGCCCTTTCAGCACTTTATTCAGTTGCATCTATTCGATCCTTTTATAATTTTTTGCCATACATAGTTTTCTATGCATTACAGATACGGCGACCAGGCAGGGAATTTGACCTGTCCATCAGTTGCCGGAAGACGCGCTTTGAAGCGCCCATCAGTCGATACCAACTGCAATACGGAACCCAGTCCTTGAGAGGAGCTGTAGATAACCATTGTGCCGTTTGGTGCGAGGCTAGGCGTTTCATCCAGGAACGTGTCCGTCAATGTTTGAACGGCTCCCGTTGCCAGATCTTGTTTAGCGATGTGCTGTGTGCCGCTGGCGCTGCTCACCATGACCAGGAATTTACCGTCTGCACTGACGTCAGAGTCCTGATTCTGTGAGCCTTCCCATGTCAGACGCTGAGGCGCACCGCCATTAATATTGACTTTATATACCTGAGGACGACCGCCCTGATCCGACGTAAATGCCAGGTTCTGGCTGTCCGGGAACCAGGTTGGTTCCGTATTGTTGCTACGGCCGTTAGTGACCTGAGAGATTTGACCTGAACCCAGGTTCATCACATACAGGTTAAGGCTGCCGTCTTTAGACAGAGCAAATGCCAGTTTAGACCCGTCCGGAGAGAATGCCGGAGCACCGTTGTGGCGTGGGAAAGAGGCAATCTGTTTGATGGCACTGTTTGCCAGCGTCTGTACAACCAGCGCTGAACGACCGCTTTCGAAAGTCACGTAAGCCAGTTTGCTGCCGTCCGGAGACCAGGCCGGAGACATCAGCGGTTCTGGTGAACGGTGAACAACGAACTGGTTGTAACCATCGTAATCCGCTACGCGCAGTTCATACGGGAATTTGCCGCCGTTAGTCTGCACGATATAAGCGATACGGGTACGGAATGCGCCTTTAACACCGGTCAGTTTTTCGAAAACTTCATCACTGGCGGTATGGGCAGAATAGCGTAACCATTGTTTGGTCACTTTGTACTGGTTTTGTGCCAGTACGGTGCCCGGAGCACCAGAGGTGTCAACCAACTGGTAAGAAACAACATAGCTGCCGTCGGCTGCAGGCTGAACCTGACCGATAACAACGGCATCGATGCCCAAAGCCGTCCAGGCAGCAGGCGTGACTTCTGCCGCTGAGGTTGGCTGTTGTGGCATGCGCGATGCATCAATAGGGTTAAATTTACCGCTGTTGCGTAAGTCAGCAGCAACAATGCCGCCAACATCTTCAGGTGGAGTACCCGGACCCGCCCATTTGAATGGCACAACGCCAATCGGACGAGCGGTATCTACGCCCTGAGTAATTTCAATGCGAACTTCTGCATGTACTACAGATGCCCACATCATCAAAAGGCCGAACGCTACTCGAAATGCCTGCTTCATTGTATCTCCCTTATCTGGACGTATCTGCCCGCGATAATTTAGCAGAATTTTAACAAACCAACGCATACAAAACTAGAATTACACCCTGCAATCTATCGTAAAATTCTGAAAAGAAATTATTTTCGTCTTTCTACGGTTTAAAATCTATCGGAGCATTTTTAAATACTTCATAGACTGCTTCAGAAGGCGGTTTTGGGAACTTCGCCTGTCGGGCCGCGGCAAGCGCTGCCTGACAAAGTGCAGGATCCCCACCCTCCGCTGACACGCTGATTAGCGAGCCATCCGGGTTCATTTTAACGCGCAACGAACAGGTTTTACCTGCATATGATGATGCATCGTAGAATCTGCTCTCAATCGCGGCCTTTATCTGGCTGCCATAGTTAGCAATATCCGCACCGGATGCACCCGCCTTTTTCTGAGTTCCTTTACCTGCCGGCGCAGAAGCCCCGCCGCCCGTTGAACCTTTTGGCGCATTTTTAGAATCCGCCAGCCCGTCAAATAAATTATTGGCATCAGCAGATTCTTTTGCGGCAGCAGCAGCGGCCGCTTTCTTATCGGCTGCGGCTTTCTTGGCAGCTGCCGCCGCTTCAGCTTTCTTCTCAGCAGCAGCGGCGGCTTTCGCATCCGCAGCCGCTTTCGCATCTGCGTCAGCTTGTGCTTTCGCGTCGGCAGCAGCCTCCGCTTTAGCGTCTGCGGCAGCTTGTTTCTTCGCTTCAGCTGCCGCTTCTTTCTTCGCTTCAGCCTCGGCTTGTTTTTTGGCTGCTGCGGCAGCCGCAGCGGCCTCAGCTTCAGCCTGTTTCTTCGCTTCAGTCGCGGCTTTCTTCTGAGCGTCAGCCTGCGCTTTTGCAGCTTCTTTGGCAGCATCAGCCTTGGCCTGCGCCGCTTCTTTCGCCGCATCGGCCTTAGCCTGCGCCGCCGCTTTTGCCGCTTCAGCTTTCGCCTGTGCGGCAGCAGCTTCGGCCTGCTTCTGTTGTTCTTTCGCCTGCTCTGCAGCCTGCTGCGCTTGTTTCTGTTGTTCAGCGGCCTGTTTCTGCTGCTGAGCCTGATCCTGCGCCTGCTGCTTCGCATCTTCCTGTGCCTGAAGGCGCTCTTTCTCGAGTTCTTTCAGGTGTTGCTGTTCTGCGGCCTGTTTCTGCTGAAGCTCTTCAGCCTGTTGCTCTGATTTTTTCTGACGCGCTGCGGCAGCACGTTGGGAATCAGCCTGTTGCTGTTGCTGACGGTTATACTGATCGACGACAGCACTTGGATCGACCATTACGGCTGAGATATCGCTCCCCCCGCCGCCACCGCTCATGCTGGTATCTTCGTCCAGCGATCCCCAAATCAACAGGGCTATAATGATGATATGCAGAACGACCGAAACAATAACGGCGCGTTTGAGCTTATCGTTTTGTTCAGTTGCAGTTGCCTTTACCAAAATAGATTTCCCAAGACAGGATTACTAAAAACCCGGGATCCTGCTTCGCCTGTCTTACTCTTTTAACAAGCCAGGGAGTGCCGGGTTTCAAATAAGTGTTACAAATTACCTATCCTCAGATAGGTTGTGTCATCAATCCGACTGACTTCACGCCAGCCTGATGCAGCATATTCAGCGCCTTGATGATTTCCTCATAAGGCACATCTTTCGCGCCGCCGATCAGGAATACCGTCTTCGGATTGGCCTGAATACGGCTGGTCGCTTCTGCGATAACCTGTTGTTCAGGCAGTTGTTCCATGCGCTGATGATCCACCACAATGGTGTATTGGCCCACGCCCGAAACTTCAACAATCACAGGCGGGTTATCATCGCTGGACACCGTTTTGGAATCCGTCGCATCCGGTAAATCAACTTCCACACTCTGGGTAATGATCGGTGCTGTTGCCATAAAAATCAGTAACAGAACCAGCAGTACGTCGAGCAGCGGAACGATGTTGATCTCCGACTTACCTTCGCGCCGGTTACGACGACCTCGTGTACGAGCCATACTCTCCCCCTTTAGTTACTGCTGGTTTCGCGAGAGAAAGCCTGACGGTGCAGGATAGCCGTGAATTCTTCCATGAAGTTATCGTAGTTTTGCTCAAGCTTGTTCACGCGCTGGTTGAGGCGGTTGTACGCCATAACCGCGGGAATAGCGGCAAACAGACCAATCGCCGTAGCAATCAGTGCTTCTGCGATACCGGGAGCCACCATTTGTAGGGTCGCTTGTTTCACGGAACCTAAACCGATGAAGGCGTGCATGATCCCCCAGACCGTACCGAATAAACCGATATACGGACTGATCGAACCGACGGTGCCAAGGAAAGGAATGTGCGTTTCGAGGGATTCGAGTTCACGGTTAAAGGAAATTCGCATTGCACGGGAAGACCCTTCAATCACGGCCTCTGGCGCGTGGCTGTTGGCACGGTGTAAACGGGCGAATTCTTTAAAACCAGAATGGAAGATTTGCTCTGCCCCGCTCAGGGTTTCGCGACGGCCCTGGCTTTCCTGATACAAACGGGAAAGCTCAATACCGGACCAGAATTTATCTTCGAACGCTTCTGCCTCGCGTGTGGCGGCATTCAGCACTTTCGTACGTTGAATGATGATCGCCCAAGACGCGATAGAAAAGCACACCAGGACAAGCATAATCAGCTTGACCAGGATGCTGGCCTTCAAAAATAAATCAAGAATGTTCATGTCAGTCACTGCTTAAACTCCGCGACAATAGACTTAGGAAGCGCTCGGGGCTTCATTTGGTGTGGATCAATGCATGCAATCAACACTTCTGCAGAACTCAGAAGGTTTCCATGCGAATCAAGAATTCGTTGAGCAAAAGTAAGAGAAGCTCCGCGAATGGACGTAATCTCACTCTGAACATCCAGCAGGTCATCTAAGCGAGCTGGTGCAAAGTATTCGACCGTCATGCGGCGGACAGCAAAAGCGACGTGTTCACCCAGCAACTGCTGCTGGTGAAAATTGCGTTGGCGCAACATCTCTGTGCGAGCCCTTTCAAAAAAGGCGACGTATCGGGCATGGTAGACCACACCTCCCGCGTCTGTGTCTTCGTAATAGACACGAACCGGCCATCGGAACAACGAATTACTCACTCTACATCCCGTAATGCAATTTGACGGCACTACTATACGCAAGAGACTTGGGGTTGGGAATGGGTTGCAATGCCGGAACGAAAATAATTATGGGCCAGAGCGGCCCATAGGAAGATTACTGTAAATCTGTGTCTTTTTAAGGCGATAAAAGTCAGCTAAAAAAGTAAAACAGACCGGCAGCCAGTGCAATCATAGCGAGTAGCGGCGAAAAAAATGATTTCCACACCGAACTTTTCGGGCGAAAACCCAGACCGTGAATAACGCCACTACAAACCGCCCATATCAAAATGAGCCCGTGCCAGATTTCCAGTTCGCTGGTCGACGAGGCAAACATCCCCGGTTTCCAGAAAACACAACCGGCCAGCACCAGCGACATCACAAGGGAAAGGGCCCGCAAGGGGCCCTTATCTGTGACGGCGTAAACTTTATCCGCAATCACACTCATCGTTACTTCTCTTCTTTAGCGGCTTTGTTGGCTTCGCTGTGTTCAAGCGCCAGCGCGGTCATGATACCAAATGAGCAAGCCAGCAAGGTGCCGAGGATCCAGGCAAAATACCACATGGTGTTCTCCTTAATACAACGAATGCTTGTTGTTCTCGATGTACGCTTTATCGAGGCGACCGAACATCTTGTAATACGCCCAGGAGGTGTAAATCAGGATGATTGGCACAAAGATACACGCCACAACGGTCATCACTCTCAACGTCAGTAAGGTAGACGTTGCGTCCCACATGGTCAGGCTGACGTTGGGTTCAGTGATTGACGGCATGACGAACGGGAACATAGTGATACCGGCAGTCAGGATCACACAGGCGATAGTCAGAGAGTTACTGATGAAGGCCAGCGCCGCTTTATTAAACTGGGAGAACAAGATTGTCAGCAGCGGCAGGATCACACCCAACGCCGGAATCGCCCACAGTGCGGGGATCTTATTGAAGTTAGCCAGCCATGCGCCTGCTTCATGAGAAACCGTTTTGTGCAGCGGGTTTGACGGGCCTGCGTGATCCAGAACGGATGTCACGGTGAAGCCATCAATACCTTTAACAACCCAGATACCTGCCAGCAGGAAGCAGACCATCATGATCAGCGCAGAAATTTGCGATGCCTTGCGGGTACGCAGATGCAGTTCGCCTACGGTACGCATTTGCAGGTAGGTTGCACCCTGAGTAATCAGCATAGTCAGGCTGACCAGCCCGGCCAGAATACCAAACGGGTTCAGCAACTGAATCAGGTTACCGGTGTAGAACAGACGCAGGTCAGTATCAATGTGGAACGGCACGCCCTGTAACAGGTTACCGAAGGCTACACCGAAGACCAGAGACGGCACGAAGCTACCAATGAAGATGCCCCAGTCCCACATTCCACGCCAGCGCGCGTTATCCAGTTTTGAACGGTAGTCAAAGCCCAGCGGACGGAAGAACAATGCACACAGCACCAGAACCATCGCCGCATAGAAACCCGAGAACGCCGCGGCATAAACCATCGGCCAGGCCGCGAATAACGCACCACCGGCGGTGATCAGCCAGACCTGGTTACCGTCCCAGTGCGGGGCGATCGCATTGATCATTATCCGGCGATCCGTATCGGTTTTACCGATAATCCGCACCAGAATCCCCACACCCATATCAAATCCATCGGTGACCGCGAAGCCGATAAACAGCACGCCAATCAGCGCCCACCAGATGAACCGTAAACTTTCATAATCGAACATAGTCGGACTCCCTAATTACTGAGCTTGCTCAAGCGGGGCTGAAGGTTTTTCAAAATGATAGCGCCCTGTTTTCAGGCTGCTTGGCCCCAGGCGTACATATTTGAACATCAGGAACATCTCAGCGACCAGGAACAGGGTGTACAAGCCGCAGATCAGGATCATTGACGACAGCACATCACCGACGGTCAGTGAAGAGTGCGCAATGGCCGTTGGCAACACTTCACCAATCGCCCACGGCTGACGGCCATATTCCGCAACAAACCAGCCAGACTCAACCGCAATCCATGGCAATGGCAGTCCAAACAGCACGGCGCGATGCAGCCAGCGTTTTTCGCCAATTTTGCCGCGAACCACCGCAAAGAATGACAGACCAATCAGAACCAGCATCAGGATGCCGCAGGCAACCATGATACGGAACGCAAAGTACAGAGGCAGAACGCGCGGAATTGAATCTTTCGTCGCTTTCTGGATTTGTGCGTCCGTCGCATCCGTCACTTTGTCGGTATAGCGTTTCAGCAATAACCCGTAGCCCAGATCTTGCTTAGTTTTTTCAAAGTCACTGCGGATGGTCGGGTCGGTATTCCCTGCACGTAATTCTTGCAGCAAGGTGTACGCTTTAATCCCGTTACGGATACGCACTTCGTGTTGCGCCATCAGGTCTTTCAGACCGGTGACCGGCGTATCCACAGAACGCGTGGCAATCAGGCCCAGCAGATATGGAATCTGAATAGCGTATTCGTTTTCCATTTTCTCCTGATTTGGCAGGCCGAACAGCGTGAAGCTGGCCGGTGCAGGCTGGGTATCCCACTCGGCTTCAATTGCCGCCAGTTTAGTTTTTTGTACGTCACCCATTTCGTAACCGGATTCATCACCCAGAACGATAACAGACAGCACAGCCGCCAGACCGAAGCTTGCCGCAATAGCAAACGAGCGCTTCGCAAAGCCCACATCGCGGCCTTTGAGCAGGTAGTAAGAGCTGATAGCCAGAACGAACATCGCACCTGTCACATAACCGGATGCCACGGTGTGTACGAATTTAACCTGCGCAACCGGATTCAGCACCAGCTCGGAGAAGCTGAGCATTTCCATGCGCATGGTTTCGTAGTTGAAGGTAGAAGCAATCGGGTTTTGCATCCAGCCATTCGCCACCAGGATCCACAATGCAGACAGGTTTGAGCCAAGCGCAACAAACCAGGTCACCGCCATGTGCTGCACTTTAGACAGACGATCCCAACCGAAGAAGAAGAGGCCGACGAGTGTGGATTCCAGGAAGAACGCCATCAAACCTTCAATCGCCAAAGGCGCACCGAAGATATCACCGACGTAATGTGAGAAATATGACCAGTTGGTCCCGAACTGGAATTCCATGGTTAAACCGGTAGCAACGCCAATTGCAAAGTTAATTGCAAAAAGTTTGCCCCAGAATTTGGTCATATCTTTATAGATTTGTTTGCCGGAAAGCACATAAACCGTTTCCATAATTGCCAGTATAAACGCCATACCCAGCGTTAATGGGACAAATAGGAAATGGTACATGGCTGTTAAAGCAAACTGTAAACGCGACAGTTCAACGATATCAAACATCTTGACCCCTTGCTCCTCGGAGGAAGACCCCAAATTGCGATCTCTGACGAACCGGTTGCCGGAACGCCTCATGACTACCAGTATTCAAATGTGTGTAGAACAGAAATGCAGAGTTCAGCTGAGTGAAGCCGTTCAGGGCATTCTGATACCCGGAAAAGACACGACCAGCGAGCCTGTAAGAGGCTGATGAACGTGAAAATCTCGGGGAAAAGTAAACATACAAAAAACTGATGTTACAGGACCATTATGTTACGCCAGTAATCCCACACATTAAATAGGTTTTTTAGTGACCCAAAGCGAATTTCCGCGTACAGGTCAATTTAACGACAAAACCGTGCAGATCGCCGTAATTGATCTGACGCAATTTAAGCCTATCTCATTGTTTATTTCTATAATATCCACATCAATTTCTGAAAAAACATTTCAGGATGTTAACCGTTGGTTTCACTGGCCTTTAATGGTGTATTTATTGTTAATTTGTTGTGTTTTTATGGTTGTACTAAATATCCAAATCGCTACCTTTTAAAACCCAATTATTAACTTTTTATTTCCAACGAACCTATCGTGCTGTGTTAATAAATATAGCTCAATTCGGCAATTGTTAAATATTTAGCTTAAAAATAAAAAAGGCCACCCGAAGGTGGCCAACATGTCGAATCGTAAAGTCACAGAAAATGACTTATGTCGCGCCGAAATGGCTTCCGTCGCGACGGGTAATGCTTATTGCGGCAGTACAGATTTTACCGCTTCGCCGATATCAGCCAGACTGCGAACAGTCTTCACGCCAGCGGCTTCTAAAGCAGCAAACTTCTCGTCTGCGGTGCCTTTGCCACCGGAAATGATAGCGCCAGCATGGCCCATACGTTTGCCTTTTGGCGCAGTGACACCGGCGATGTAGCCTACAACCGGTTTCGTCACGTGTGCCTGAATATAAGCCGCAGCTTCTTCTTCCGCGTTACCGCCGATTTCACCGATCATTACGATCACTTCGGTCTGCGGGTCTTCCTGGAACAACTTCAGGATATCGATGAAGTTAGAGCCCGGGATCGGGTCACCGCCGATACCGACACAGGTAGACTGGCCGTAGCCGTAATCTGTGGTCTGCTTAACGGCTTCATACGTCAGCGTACCCGAGCGGGAAACGATGCCCACTTTGCCCGGCAGGTGAATGTGGCCCGGCATGATGCCGATTTTGCATTCGCCTGGTGTGATCACGCCCGGACAGTTTGGCCCGATCATGACCGCATCACTTTGGTCCAGTTTCACTTTAACCACCAGCATATCCAGCGTCGGGATACCTTCGGTGATACAGATGATCAGTTTGATGCCTGCATCCAGCGCTTCCAGAATGGAGTCTTTGCAGAATGGCGCCGGAACATAAATCACAGACGCCGTTGCGCCGGTGGTTTCAACCGCTTCGCGCACGGTGTTGAACACTGGCAGACCCAGATGTTCGGTGCCGCCTTTGCCTGGCGTTACGCCGCCAACCATTTTTGTGCCATAAGCGATGGCTTGTTCGGAGTGGAAAGTGCCCTGGCTACCGGTGAAACCCTGGCAGATAACTTTGGTGTTCTTGTTGATTAAAATCGACATTATTTCCCCTCCACTGCCGCGACAACTTGTTGAGCCGCATTCGTCAGGCTGGTCGCTGCAATGATGTTCAAACCGCTGTCTGCCAGTTTTTTGGCACCCAGCTCGGCATTGTTACCTTCAAGACGCACCACAACCGGCACGCTGACACCCACTTCTTCCACCGCACCGATGATACCGTCGGCGATCAGGTCGCAACGAACGATACCGCCGAAGATGTTCACGAAGACGGCTTTCACTTTTTCATCGGAGAGGATGATTTTGAAGGCTTCGGTGACGCGTTCTTTGGTCGCACCGCCGCCAACGTCCAGGAAGTTAGCCGGTTCGCCACCGTGCAGTTTCACGATGTCCATGGTACCCATTGCCAGACCGGCACCGTTCACCATGCAACCGATGTTGCCGTCGAGCGCAACGTAGTTCAGTTCCCACTGCGCTGCCTGAGATTCGCGGGCATCTTCCTGGCTGTAATCGCGCATTTCGCGCAATTCTGGCTGACGGAACAACGCGTTGCCGTCTGCGCCCAGTTTGCCGTCGAGGCAGATCAGGTCGCCTGCGGTGGTCACCACCAGCGGGTTGATTTCGATCAGCGCCAGATCGCGCTCAAGGAAGATGTTGGCCAGACCCATGAAGATCTTGGTGAACTGCTGAACCTGCTTACCGGTCAGACCCAGTTTGAATGCCAGTTCACGACCCTGATAAGGCTGCGGACCGGCCAGCGGATCCAGTGCCACTTTGTGGATCAGGTGTGGCGTTTCTTCAGCCACTTTCTCGATTTCCACGCCGCCTTCGGTAGACGCCATGAACACCACGCGGCGTGAGCTGCGGTCTACCACAGCGCCGAGGTACAATTCTTTGTCGATGTCTGTCGCGGATTCAACCAGGATCTGGTTAACCGGCTGACCCTGTGCGTCTGTCTGGTAAGTCACCAGACGTTTGCCCAGCCAGTGTTCTGCGAAAGCACGAATTTCTTCTTTGCTTTTCACCACTTTCACGCCGCCCGCTTTACCGCGGCCACCGGCATGAACCTGACATTTTACCACCCACGGACCGGCACCGATTTTCGATGCAGCCTCTTCCGCTTCACGCGGCGTGGAACAGGCGAAGCCCGTTGGTGCTGGCAGGCCGTAGCGCAGGAACAGCTGTTTCGCCTGATACTCGTGTAAATTCATGATGTTCTATCCATTCTTTAGTAGGAAGGCTTATCAGGGCACAGCGGGCTGTGCCACAGATTTTGTCGATCTCTAATCTTTCGTTCTGCCGGGGACTAAACGTCCAGCAGCAGACGAGCCGGATCTTCCAGCATTTCTTTAATGGTCACCAGGAAGCCGACAGATTCGCGGCCATCAACCAGACGGTGATCGTAGGACAGTGCCAGATACATCATTGGCAAGATCACAACCTGACCGTTTACCGCCATCGGACGATCTTTAATGGCATGCATACCCAGAATCGCACTCTGCGGTGGGTTGATAATCGGGGTCGACATCAGTGAGCCGAAGACGCCGCCGTTGGTGACAGTAAAGTTACCGCCGGTCAGTTCTTCTACTTTCAGTTTGCCGTCACGGCCTTTGATCGCCAGCTCTTTGATTTGCTTTTCGATGTCAGCCATACCCAGCGTATCCACATCGCGCAGAACCGGCGTAACCAGACCACGTGGCGTAGAAACGGCGATGCTCACGTCGAAGTAGTTGTGGTAAACCACATCTTCGCCATCAATAGAGGCGTTCACTTCCGGGTAGCGTTTCAGCGCTTCAACCACGGCTTTCAGATAGAAAGACATGAAGCCCAGACGCACGCCGTGACGTTTTTCGAAACCATCACCGTACTGCTTACGCAGATCCATGATTGGCTTCATGTTGATTTCGTTGAAGGTCGTCAGCATCGCGGTGCTGTTTTTCGCTTCCAGCAGACGCTCAGCAACACGCTTACGCAGACGCGTCATCGGAACGCGTTTTTCGCTGCGTGAACCGAGAGCCGGTGCGGCACTGGTCGCGGCAGGCGCTGCTGCTGGTGCGGCCGCAGGTTTCGCGTCTTTGGCTTTCGCCAGGTGTTGATCGACATCTTCACGGGTCAGACGACCGCCGACACCGCTGCCTTTGATCGCGCTGGCATCCAGAGAATGTTCGGCAATCAGGCGGCGGATGGCCGGGCTGAGTGCGTCGTTGCTTTCTTCTTCCAGCGCGGCGGTGTGGCGTGCAGCAGGAGTCGCTTCTTTATCGGAGCTTTTCTCAGTGCTTGGCTTGCCGGTGCTGTTACCCGGACGAATGCGCGCCAGAATCTGACGGGAAATCACCGTTGCGCCTTCGTCTTCAATAATGCTGTCCAGAATACCGGCTTCACTTGCCGGAACTTCCAGAACCACTTTATCGGTTTCAATTTCTACCAGTACATCGTCACGCTCAACGCTGTCGCCCGGTTTTTTATGCCAGGTTGCAACCGTCGCATCTGCCACGGATTCAGGAAGGTCAGGGACCAGAATATCTACGCTACTCATTATAAATCCTTCTTATGTTCCATTGTGTTAACTCACGCCAACGCGTTATTTAACGTTCAGCGCATCGTTAACCAGATCTTGCTGTTGCTTCTGGTGAACGGACATGTAACCCACTGCCGGAGAAGCAGAGGCCGGACGTCCTGCGTAACGTAAAGAAGCCCCGAAAGGAATCACTTCACGGAAGTTATGCTGGCTGCAGTACCACGCGCCCTGGTTCAGCGGCTCTTCCTGACACCAGACGAAATCATGAACGTGTGAGAATTTCTCAAGCACTTCCTGAATCGCTTTGTGTGGGAACGGATACAACTGCTCAATACGAACGATAGCCACATCGGTTTGCTCGTTTTTGCGACGTTGTTCCAGCAGGTCGTAATACACCTTGCCTGAGCACATCACCACGCGCTTAACCTGCTTTGGATCCAGTTCGTCCACTTCACCAATCGCTGGCAGGAAGCTGCCGTTGGCCAGTTCATCGAGTGTAGAAACCGCCAGAGGATGACGCAACAGAGACTTCGGCGACATGACGATCAGCGGACGTCGCATACCGCGCAACGCCTGACGACGGATCATGTGGTAAACCTGCGCCGGGGTAGACGGGATACAAACCTGCATGTTTTGCTCAGCGCAAAGTTGCAGATAGCGTTCCAGACGTGCGGAGGAGTGCTCCGGCCCCTGCCCTTCGTAACCGTGCGGCAGCAACATCACCAGACCACACATGCGGCCCCATTTCTGTTCGCCGGAACTGATGAACTGATCGATAACCACCTGCGCACCGTTGGCGAAATCGCCGAACTGCGCTTCCCAGATGGTCAGCGTACGCGGCTCAGCCGTGGCATAACCGTATTCAAACGCCAGTACCGCTTCTTCGGAAAGCACGGAGTCCCAGACGTTGAACATGCCCTGACTGTTGTGAATATTCGACAGCGGCACATACACGGAACCGTTTTTCTGGTTGTGGATCACGGCGTGACGGTGGAAGAAAGTCCCGCGCCCCATGTCCTCACCCGACAGACGGATCGGAATGCCTTCGTCAACCAGCGTAGCGTACGCCAGATTTTCCGCGCCGCCCCAGTCGAATTTCTTATTACCTTCGGCCATCTCGTTGCGGTCGCCGTAAATCTTGGCAACGCGTGACTGCATTTCAATAGCATCCGGTACATGGCTGACGCGACGTGCCAGTTCCTGCAGGCGTTTCAGCTCAACCTTGTTCGGGTAAGCCTCATCCCACTCGTGGTTCAGATACGGTGACCAGGTGAACGTGTGCATGTCATTCTGACGCCACTCTTCCACCACGCACTCACCGGCATCCAGCGCATCACGATACAAATTGACCATTTCCGTGGCATCTTCGAGACTGGCCACGTTTTGCTCGGTCAGAATGTCAGCATAGATTTTGCGCGGCGTCGGGTGCTTCTTGATCTTGTTGTACATCAGTGGCTGGGTTGCGCTCGGTTCGTCGGCCTCGTTATGGCCGTGGCGACGGTAGCAAACCAGATCAATCATGACGTCACGTTTAAAGGTGTTACGGAAATCCAATGCCAGGCGGGTGACGAAAGCCACCGCTTCAGGGTCATCGGCATTGACGTGGAAAATCGGTGCCTGCACCATTTTCGCAATATCAGTACAGTAGTCGGTGGAACGCGCATCTTTCGGATTCGAGGTGGTGAAGCCCACCTGGTTATTGATGACGATACGCACGGTACCGCCCACTTCATAACCGCGTGCCAGCGACATGTTCAGGGTTTCCTGAACCACACCCTGACCGGTAATCGCCGCATCACCGTGAATGGTGATTGGCAGAACCATGTTACTGCGCGCTTCATCCAGACGATCACGACGGGCTCGGACAGAACCGATCACCACCGGGCTCACGATTTCCAGGTGCGACGGGTTAAACGCCAGCGCCAGGTGAACCATACCGCCTTCGGTTTCCACATCAGACGAATAGCCCATGTGGTATTTCACGTCACCGGTACCCAGGTGTTCTTTATGTTTGCCGGAGAATTCGTCGAACAGGTCCTGAGGTTTTTTACCCAGCACGTTGATCAGCACGTTCAGACGGCCACGGTGCGCCATACCCAGCACCACTTCGCGCGTTCCGTTTTTGCCTGCATGACGGATCATGTCTTTGAGCATCGGAACCAGCGCATCGCCACCTTCAAGGGAGAAGCGTTTTGCGCCCGGGAATTTCGCGCCCAGATAACGTTCCAGACCTTCTGCTGCGGTCAGTTCTTTCAGGAACGTTTTCTTCTCATCATTGGTGAATTTCGCACGACCGGCCACGGATTCGACGCGCTGTTGGATCCAGCGTTTCTCTTCGGTGTTGGTGATGTGCATGTATTCCACACCAATGGAACCGCAATAGGTTTGCTTCAGGGCTTTATACAGCTCGCCGAGCTGCATGGTTTCTTTGCCAATGGCAAAAGAACCGACGTTGAAGGTTTCCTGGAAATCAGCTTCAGTCAGGTGATGGAACGCAGGATCCAGATCCGGTACATCGTCCAGTTTCCACAGGCCGAGGGGATCAAGGTTCGCGTTCTGATGACCACGGAAGCGGAAGGCGTTGATTAACTGCAACACCTTAACTTGCTTGGCATCCGTTTGCGGATCGCTGATGGAGGAATTATAACGTGACGCATCTTTCGCCAGGCGGCGGAAGTAGTCGCGAGTTTGAGAATGGAGTTGCTCTGGTTTCACACCCACTGTTGGTAGCTGTTTAAAAATCGAACGCCAGCTATCGTCAACGGAACCAGGATCGGTTAAGTAGTCTTCATAGAGTTGCTCTATGTAAGACTGGTTTGCACCCGCCAGATAGGAGGAATCCAGCCAGGCCTTCATTGCGCCGTTCTGCATCGTGATCCCTTAAGCTTTGAAGCTTTAGTTTTCGCCGTGGTTAATAATATTGACCGTGATACACCGCGGTAAAACGGTTTTCCATACTAAAACAGTTCGTTGGTTGAGCGTTTGGCTCTTCAAGGAACCTTCAGAAATCCGCCAGGTGCGTGACTGACTTTTGAAGTTGCCCTGCTTAACGTGTAGTGCTTTTCATCTCCCTTATTTTGACCCGGCTATCTTACTCCTGTCAGGCGCAACTTTGTTGCACTTGTTGCTACTTTGTTATTAAAAATTTACTTATTTGCTATCAACACCTCAGTTACGGCATTTGTAAGTAAAGAAAGCAAAAACTGCGGTTAAGTAAATAACAGCGGGAACCTGAGTTCCCGCTGATGGCATCACCTTATGAACTCAGGCGCCCCGCTGTAGCAGCATCGATTTGATGTGCCCGATGGCTTTCGTCGGGTTCAAACCTTTAGGACACACACTCACACAGTTCATGATGCTGTGGCAGCGGAATACGCTGAAAGCATCGTTCAGATCGTCGAGTCGCGGTTGCGTTTCGGTATCGCGGCTGTCGATAAGGAAACGGTAAGCGGCCAGAAGGCCTGCCGGACCGACAAATTTGTCCGGATTCCACCAGAAAGACGGGCAGGACGTCGAGCAACAGGCACAGAGAATACATTCGTACAATCCGTCCAGTTTTTCGCGCTCATCCGGCATCTGTAAATGTTCACGCGCCGGAGGATTTTTCCCATCATTCAACAGGTAAGGCTTAATCTTCTCATACTGCTTATAGAATTGTCCCATGTCCACAACAAGGTCGCGCACAACCGGCAATCCTGGTAACGGGCGGATAACAATTTTCTTGCCGCCGTGACGTAACGTCGAGACCGGCGTGATACAGGCCAGACCGTTTTTCCCGTTCATGTTCACGCCGTCAGAACCACACACGCCTTCACGGCATGAGCGGCGAAACGCCAGCGTAGGATCCTGTTCTTTCAGCAAAATCAGCGCATCGAGCAACATCATGTCGCGCCCTTCCTGAGCTTCCAGCACATAATCTTTCATGTACGGAACATCATCGACATCCGGGTTGTAGCGATAAATCGAAAATTCGAGTTTCATATCTGTCTCCGCTCCGCCCTAGTAAGTACGCGCTTTCGGCGGGAAGGCCGCGCGAAGCTTAGGCTGCATGTTCACCTCACGGCGGGTCATGCTTTCTGTTTCCGGCTGATACAGCGTGTGACACAGCCAGTTCGCATCGTCACGTTCCGGGAAGTCGAAGCGGCTGTGTGCGCCACGGCTTTCAGTACGGTAGTTTGCAGAGACGGCAGTAGAAAACGCAGTTTCCATCAGGTTATCCAGCTCCAGACACTCGACGCGCTGGGTGTTGAATTCTGACGAAGTATCGTCCAGACGCGCGGTTTTCAGACGTTCGCGGATCACTTTCAGTTGTTCCAGACCTTCTGCCATCGCATCGCCTTCACGGAATACCGAGAAGTTGTTCTGCATACAGGCCTGCAAATCTTTGCGGATTGCCACCGGGTCTTCACCGGAACGGGTATTGTTCCAGCGGTTCAGACGTTCCAGAGACACATCGATATCGTCCTGAGACGCATCGCGGCTTGCGCCCTGCTCCAGAATGGATTCCTGCAAGTGCATACCGGCTGCGCGGCCAAACACCACCAGGTCGAGCAGCGAGTTACCGCCGAGACGGTTTGCGCCGTGAACGGAAACGCATGCAATTTCGCCGACAGCGAACAGGCCCGGAATCACTTCATCCTGACCCTGTGCGTTCACACGCAGCGCCTGTCCGGTCACTTTGGTCGGAATACCGCCCATCATGTAGTGGCAGGTTGGCAGAACCGGGATCGGCTCTTTGATCGGGTCAACGTGAGCAAAGGTGCGGGACAATTCCAGAATGCCCGGCAGGCGGGATTCCAGCACGTCGCGGCCCAGATGGTCGAGTTTCAGTTTAACGTGCGGGCCCCACGGACCTTCACAGCCACGGCCTTCACGGATTTCGATCATGATGGAACGCGCCACCACGTCACGACCCGCCAGGTCTTTGGCATTTGGCGCATAACGTTCCATGAAACGTTCGCCATCTTTATTGAGCAGATAACCGCCTTCACCGCGACAACCTTCTGTCACCAGAACGCCCGCACCGGCAATACCGGTCGGGTGGAACTGCCACATTTCCATATCCTGCACCGGCACACCGGCACGCAGCGCCATGCCCACGCCGTCGCCGGTATTAATGTGCGCGTTGGTGGTGGACTGATAAATACGGCCTGCACCGCCGGTTGCCAGCACGGTTGCTTTGGCTTTGAAGTAAACGACTTCACCGGTTTCGATACAAATTGCGGTACAACCGACAATCGCGCCGTCCTGGTTTTTCACTAAATCCAGTGAATACCATTCGGAGAAAATCGTGGTGTGGTTTTTCAGGTTTTGCTGATACAGCGTGTGCAGCAAGGCGTGGCCGGTACGGTCAGCCGCTGCCGCAGTACGTGCCGCCTGCTCGCCGCCGAAGTTCTTCGACTGGCCGCCAAACGGACGCTGATAAATCCGGCCGTCATCAAGACGGGAGAAAGGCAATCCCATGTGTTCGAGTTCCAGAATCGCTTCCGGCCCGGTTTTACACATATATTCAATGGCGTCCTGATCACCGATGTAGTCGGAACCTTTTACGGTATCGTACATATGCCATTCCCAGTCATCCTCATGGGTGTTACCCAGCGCAACGGTAATACCGCCCTGAGCAGACACCGTATGGGAGCGGGTCGGGAAGACTTTGGAAATCAGGGCGCAGGACAGGCCCTGTTGTGAAATCTGTAACGCGGCACGCATACCGGCGCCACCTGCACCGATAACGACAGCATCAAACTCTCTGACTGGCAGATTCATTTACTACGCTCCCCAAACAACAATTGTTCCGTAAAGTAGGTAAACCACTAACGTGACGACGATGGCCAGTTGCAGCACCAGTCGGACAGCTACCGGTTTGACATAGTCCGTTAACACCTGCCACATGCCGATCCACGCATGAATCAAAATCGACAGCAATGCCAGCAGTGTGAATACTTTCGTGATGGAGGAAGAGAAGAAGCCATGCCAGACATCAAAAGTCAGCTCCTGAGCCAGAACCACAAAGCCCAGAATATAAAGGATGTACAGGGTGAGGATGATTGCGGAGGCACGCAGTAACAGCCAGTCGTGCACACCATTGCGTCCCAATGCAGAAACGTTGCTTACCATACGAGGACTCCAGCCAGAATTGACAGCACGACGGTCAGACCGATTGCCACCTGGGCAGAACGGGTACCGGCAGCCAAACTCTCTTCGATATAGCCAAAATCCATCAGCAAGTGGCGAACGCCACCGCAAACGTGATAGGCCAGCGCAGTGAGTATTCCCCAAAAGATGAATTTGACGAAGAAGCTATTCATGATGGCCGCAGCCTGCGCAAACCCTTCGGGAGAAGAGAGAGACAAGCCTAACAGCCAGAGGAGGATACCGACGGCGACGAAGGTTATTACGCCAGAGACTCGGTGTAAGATGGACGCTATCGCAGTAACGGGAAACCGGATCGTTTGCAGATCCAGATTGACAGGTCTTTGTTTTTTCACGGTTTTGCCCACACAGCTCTTATTATTTTACTTCCTCCGGCCCGGAGCAGTATGTCAGACAGCATCCTTTCCTGCGTTCGTGTCGCTGTGGGTGCGTTGGCCGCATTCTCACAACACCAAAAACGTTAGAAAGCTGAGCTCCTAAAAGCTCTCATTTCCCGCGCTCAAACAACGACATCCGATGTGCTTAAACGGCGCAGAAATGTGTTTTTCCTTTCAGTCCATTTTCATAAATTCAAAGACAAAAAAGATGATGCTGGGTGCTCCTACTTCGGATTGCCCGGAGACCTTGTAGGAGTATAGGTTGATCACATTCTTATTACAATTGCCCTACAAATGCTTTATTCACATTTCTTGTAAACAGTGAGTTAGCTCTCATTTTCCACAAAAGGCACAAAATAAATTATCTGGTTTGACATTTGATCAACATTTCCATTACATATGAACTATCCCTATAGGACTGTGATACTGAGCACATACCGGCTGACGCCATCCGCACCAAAATGGTGGAAGTTTCTGAAGAATCAGTGGATCACACAATCGTGATGCAGGGTCTTCCCTGTTGCCCCAAGTTATGCAAAAGTGGGGATTGTGTAAATCCTCAACCTCTTCACAGGTACTGAGCGACAGAACAGTAATGATTTACCGAATCGTTAACAACGATGAAACGCCGCTTGTTGGTCACAGAGCAGTCTGAGACTGCAATTCGACTCAGCTCTACGTTCCCTTCCCATACGATCGCAGAGTTAAGGCTGACAATAATAATGACCTTACAAGGCGTCGCTTCCAGGCATTTCTGTTGTTACTGATTTTTAAAAATAAGGCGCTAAGGAGACTGTAAATGGCTGATAAGAAAGCGACACTTACCCTACAAGGTCACGACCCAATTGAACTAAACGTGCTTACCGGCACGCTGGGTCAGGATGAAATTGATATCCGCACCCTTGGTTCAAAAGGTCTTTTTACCTATGACCCCGGTTTCACCTCTACTGCATCCTGCGAATCCAAAATCACCTTTATCGACGGTGACGAAGGTATTCTGCTCCACCGTGGTTTCCCGATTGATCAGTTGGCAAAAGAGTCAACCTTTCTGGAAGTCAGCTACCTGCTGCTGAATGGCGAAGCGCCAACCCCTGAGCAGTTCGAAGAATTCAAAACCAATGTGACCCGTCACACGATGGTGCACGAGCAGATCACCCGTCTGTTCCACGGTTTCCGTCGTGACTCTCACCCGATGGCCGTACTGTGCGGCGTGACCGGCGCACTGGCGGCGTTTTATCACGACTCAATTGACGTCGAAAACGAGCGTCACCGCGAAATCGCCGCTTACCGTCTGCTGTCCAAAATGCCGACCGTTGCCGCGATGTGTTACAAATATTCTATCGGCCAGCCGTTTGTGTACCCGCGCAACAATCTGTCTTACGCCGGTAACTTCCTGCACATGATGTTCTCCACGCCGTGTGAAGAATATAAAGTGAACCCGATTCTGGAACGTGCGATGGACCGTATTCTGATCCTGCACGCCGACCACGAACAGAACGCCTCGACCTCTACCGTGCGTACCGCCGGTTCTTCTGGCGCTAACCCGTTCGCCTGTATCGCAGCCGGTATTGCTTCCCTGTGGGGGCCAGCGCACGGCGGTGCAAACGAAGCCGCACTGAAAATGCTGGAAGAAATCAGCAGCGTGGATCACATCCCTGAATTCGTTAAACGTGCAAAAGACAAAAATGATTCTTTCCGCCTGATGGGCTTCGGTCACCGTGTTTACAAAAACTACGACCCGCGCGCCACTGTGATGCGTGAAACCTGCCATGAAGTGCTCAAAGAGCTGGATCTGAAAGATAACCTGCTGGAAGTGGCGATGGAGCTGGAACACATCGCGCTGAACGACCCGTACTTCATCGAGAAAAAACTGTATCCGAACGTCGATTTCTATTCAGGCATCATCCTGAAAGCCATGGGAATTCCGTCGTCGATGTTTACCGTGATCTTCGCGATGGCGCGTACCGTTGGCTGGATTGCTCACTGGAGCGAAATGCACCAGGACGGCATCAAAATCGCCCGTCCTCGTCAGCTTTACACCGGCTACGACAAACGCGATTTCCATTCTCAGCTGAAAAAATAAGTTCTGATTTCGCAGACGTTAAAGGCTCCCGCGGGAGCCTTTTTCATTTCAACGTTTTCATCACACCTGACAAACCGGGCACCAGAAAAATGGCCGTGAAGACACGCTGCCCTTTTCAATCGGATCGCCGCAACGCGCGCAGGGTTTCCCCGTCCGCCCGAAAACTTTGAAACGGAACAGTGCGCCATGATGCACATTTTCATCCATTGTGCCGCGCGTGGCGTAGGACAAACGCGCGACGGACAAACAGGCATCGGCCAGCGCATCCAGTTCTGCGTCATTCAGTTCATTCGCTTTATGATCGGGCAGTAATTTTGCCAGCCACAGAATTTCCGCCCGCAGATAATTTCCCAATCCGGCCAGAAATGCCTGATCCAGCAACATCCCGCCGAGCTGACGGTTGCGGAATTTCGGCGAAAGTAACCGCTCACGTACCTGCGCGACGGTCAGGGTTTCATCCAGCACGTCCGGCCCGATACGTTGCAGGAACGGGTGATTTTCTATCTCCGCCGTATCGTAAAGCCCGATCTCAGACGCGCTGTAGAGCAAGATCGCCGCGTCCGTGGTTTCGAGTTTTACCCGCAGCGAACGTTTGGTCTCCTTCGGCGTTTCACCGGCCTGAATCACCCGCCAGACGCCATAAAGCTGGTTGTGGCTGTAGAGCGTCAGGCCGTTGGAAAAGTGCGTCAGTAGCGCTTTCCCACGGGTTTCAATCGCCGTAATTTTTGTGCCACGTAATGCCGACTGGTAAGGCTTCAGATTGGGAAAAGCGAACCAGACATCCGTGAGCGGTTTGTTAACGACCGCGGCTGCCAGCAGATCGGCAGCGCGGCGAATTTCAGGACCTTCAGGCATCAGTGAGTCGCACCCTCGGCAATCCGCAAATCCTGCTCGGTATGCAGCGCGATAGCGATCGTCAGCTCAAGCGCATTCAGCACCGTATGAACCGACATACTCGGCGCGCCCGGATGACGCGCAGCCTGTTCCGGCAGATAAGGAATATGGATAAACCCGCCCTTCACCACTTTGCACGACGGCTGGGCAAGACGATGCAGCAGGCCGTACATGATGTGATTACACACATACGTACCCGCCGTTTGCGAGACAGAGGCCGGAATGCCGGATTCACGTAGCCCGTTCACAATGGTTTTGATCGGCAGCGCGGAGAAATACGCAGCAGGGCCGCCGGCGACAATCGTCTCATCCACCGGCTGATTGTTTTCGTTATCAGGGATACGCGCATCGTTGATGTTTATCGCCACACGTTCGATGCTGAAATCACTGCGACCGCCCGCCTGCCCGACGCAAATCACCATTTCCGGCTGCACTTCATCAATGGCCGCATTCAGCGCATCAATGGCTTTGCCAAACACGCACGGCAACTGGCGCACCACAATCTTCGCCCCGGACAATTCCATGTCACCTAACAGTTTCACCACTTCCCATGACGGGTTAATTTTTTCGCCTTCGAACGGCTCGATACCGGTGACTAAGACTTTACGCATAGGTATTCCCCTGATTTTACTGACGTCAGACTGCGCTGACCTGAATATCCTGCTCACCAAACGCTTCGCGCAGACGGCGCGCGAAGGTCAGTGCGTGCTCACCATCACCGTGAAGACAAACGGTGTCGGCCTGCACCGGAACCCGGACGCCTTCGCGGCTGAGTACTTTATGTTCCCGCACCATCGCCAGCGTTTGATCCAGCGCCAGTTCATCGCTCTCAATCATTGCATCCGGCTGGCTGCGCGGCACCAGCGTGCCGTTACTCTGATAACGCCGGTCGGCAAACACTTCCTGCCGCGTTTGCAGCCCGAGGCGTTCACCGGCGCGGATCAGTTCGCTTCCCGCCAGCCCGACTAAACGAAGGGTCGGATCAACGTCATACACCGCGCGGGCGATGGCATCCGCCAGCAGCGCGTCGGTCGCCGCCTGGTTGTACAACATGCCGTGCGGTTTCACATGCACCATTTTGCCGCCTTCGGCGCGGGTGATCGCAGCGAGTGCGCCAAGCTGATACACCACCTGCGCGTACACGGTTTCCGGCGCAAGCTGCATGGCCGTCCGGCCAAAGTTTTCGCGATCAGGAAAGCTCGGGTGCGCGCCAATCGCCACGCCGTACTTCAGCGCCCAGCGCACGGACTGCTGCATGGTCTGCGCGTCTCCGGCATGAAAACCGCAGGCGATATTTGCCGAACTGACGAGCTGCAAAAGCGCCTCGTCGTTGGCGCAGCCTTCGCCCAGATCCGCGTTCAGATCAACGATCATACAGCCCCCATTTCACCTGTTCGATAAAACGTGATTGCTCGTGCAGCGCTTTCTGCGCTTCTTCCGGCGTGCATTTCACAAAGTGAATCGGCTCGCCAAGGCGGATTTGCGCCAGATTATACAAATCGGCTTCGATCACACAGGCAATGCGCGGATAACCGCCGGTGGTCTGCGCATCGGCCATCAGCACAATCGGCTGGCCGCCGTGCGGAACCTGCACCACGCCTGGAAGCAGCCCGTGGGAAAACAGCTCTCGGTCGGTTTCGCGTTTGAGTACATGGCCGTGCAGACGATATCCCATGCGGTTACTTTGCGGGCTGAGCTGCCACGCAGCGCGCCAGAACTCTTCGCGGGATTGCACGCTGAACTCCTGATATTCCGGCCCCGGCAATGCGCGGATACGGTTACCGAATAACAACTGTTTAATCCCGCCGGATTTTTCAGGCGGATTGTACGATTCGCCGGTCGGCAGTTCGTCGCCGTCCTGCAACGGACGGCCATGAAATCCGCCGAATTTCGCTTTCAGATCGGTACTGCGCGAGCCCATCACTTCCGGTACATCAATTCCGCCGGACACCGCCAGATAACTGCGCATACCGCGCGTCGGCGTTTTAAGCGTAAGCACTTGCCCCGGTCTGACGGCATACCGCCAGCCGGTCCAGATTTCTTTGCCATCAAGCTGCGCATGGCAACCCGCGCCGGTCAGCGCAATCCAGCCTTCACGATGGAACTCACCGCTGAACTGCCCGAGCGTGATTTCCAGCCCGGCGGCGTTTTCATCATTACCGACCAGCAGATTGGCAATCCGCAGCGCCGGCGTATCCAGCGCGCCCGACTGGCTGACGCCCTGCTGGCGATAACCGCTGCGCCCCAGATCCTGAACGGTGGTAAACATGCCTGCGCGTAAAACCTTCAGCATACGCCCTCCTTTTGTGGCACAAAGCGGACGCTGTCGCCCGGGAGCAGCAGCGTCGGCTGTTCCCTCAGCGGGTCAAACATGGCAAGTGTCGTCAGGCCGATGAGCTGCCAGCCGCCCGGCGTGGACAACGGATAAATGCCGGTCTGGCTGCCGCCGATACCCACCGAACCGGCGGGCACAGACAGGCGAGGTTCGCCGCGACGAGGGGTTGCCAGTTTATCCGGCAATCCGCCCAGATACGGGAAGCCCGGCTGGAAACCGAGAAAATAAACGGTGTAATCAATGCCGGAATGCAATGCCACGACATCGCGCGCGGACATACCGGTATGGCGCGCCACGTTGTCGAGATCCGGCCCGTGTTCGCCGCCATAAATCACAGGGATTTCGATTAACCGTGATTCAGGCACGATGGCCTCGCTCTCTTCCCACCAGGTTTGCAGACGCTCAATCGCGTCCAGCGCAGAACTCTGAGCCGCGGTCAGGAGAACGGTTAAATTATTCATACCGGGAATGACTTCACGGACGCCGGGATACGCGGCGCGATCCTGTAAACGCCGTGCCAGCCCCCAGATCCGTTGCTGACTCGCCAGCGACACCGGCGGTTCCAGTTCCAGCACTACCGCGCGTTCACCCAGCAGATAACATCGTGCTCGTTGCACTCAGGCACTCCTTAAAGAAAGGTTGTGGATCATCAGGTTATTCAGCAACTCAATGAATCGAAACTTACTCACTGTTATGCGGGAAACCCACCGGACATGTCAACCTGTCCGCCCGCGCTTTACCGGCTTCAGGGTTTCCCCCGCCGCCTTCAACTGCTACTCTCAGAAATGTTGCTGTTTTTTTAGCGTTTGGATAACGCTTTCGTCACAAAAGAAAGGGAGACGTCGTGAAAAAGCCACTGGCCTTATTTTTTCCACTCTACACCACCACATTATTGATGCTGTTGGGTTCCGGCCTGCTCACCACTTACATTTCCCTGCGGCTTTCGGCGATTAACGTCAGCGGCACGATGATCGGTGCCATCATTGCGGCTAACTACATCGGGCTGGTGATTGGCGGCAAAGTCGGCCATATCCTCATCGCCCGCGTCGGACATATCCGCGCCTACGTTTCCTGCTCAGGGATTATCACCGCCGCCGTCCTCGGTCACGGCCTGACCGACATTATTCCGGTCTGGGTGGTGCTGCGCCTGATCATCGGTCTGTGCATGATGGTGCAATATATGGTGCTGGAAAGCTGGCTCAACGATCAGGCCGAAGCGAACCAGCGCGGCGTGGTTTTCGGCTTTTATATGGTGGCGTCGTATCTCGGGATGTCGCTCGGTCAGGTGGTTCTGATGCTCAACAGCGATTTGGGCGTCAGCACGCTGATTGTTATTGCGCTGTGTTTTGCGCTGTGTCTGGTGCCGATTGCGCTGACTACCCGCACCAACGTCAGCCATATGTCTCCGGCACCGATGGAGTTGAAATTCTTCATCCGCGCCATTCCCAAAGTGCTGGCCATCACGCTGGTCATCGGCATGGTGGTCGGGTCGTTCTACGGTATGGCACCGATTTACACCAGTCAGCAATCACTCACTACGCAGCAAACCGGTCTGTTTATGGCGCTGGCGATATTCGCCGGGCTGCTGGCGCAGTTCCCGCTGAGCTGGCTGTCTGACCGCTATAACCGCAATATGCTGATGCGCATTAACGCCATTTTGCTGGCGCTGACGGCGCTGCCGCTGGCGTTATTCAGCCATATCTCTTTCCCGCTGCTGCTCGGCATCGGCTTTATCGTCAGCCTGATGCAGTTCACGCTGTATCCGCTGGTGGTGGCGCTGGCGAATGACATGATTGAGCCGGAGCGCCGCGTATCGCTTTCCGCCTGTCTGCTGATGGCATTTGGCGTCGGTGCCTGTATCGGTCCGTTAGCCGTTGGCGCGCTGATACAACCGCTGGGCGGCAATATTTTGTATGCCTTCTTCGCGCTGTGTGGCGCAGGCATTGTGGCGTTAAGCCGCACGTCGAAAAAAGAAGAAGAAACGCAAATGGCGGTCGATGCGCCGGTTCCGCACATCGCCATGCCAGACAGTCTGAGCAGTTCCCCGCTTTCACCGGCGCTGAATCCGGCATTCGATGAACAAATGATTCAGGACACCATGCCCGCGCCGGAAAACGTGGTTGAACCGGTCACAGAAGAGACGGACGAAGATTTCGTGGAAGACGAAGAGGAAAGCAAATATCCACCGCAGGGCGCAGACCCTGAAGTGGATACCGGATTACAGCGGGCGTTTACGCTGCTGGAAGACAGCGTTACAGAAGATAGTATTGCCGGAGATACAGCCGAAAAGAAAAATTAAGCCGGATTATCGATGTCGATAAACATCACATCTAACCCGTGTTCATTTTGCAGCCATTCGCCCAGCGCTTTCACGCCATAACGTTCCGTGGCGTGATGGCCTGCGGCGAAGAAATGCAGCCCCATCTCGCGGGCAATGTGAATGGTTTGCTCAGAAACTTCACCGCTGATAAACGCATCCACGCCAAACTCTGCCGCTTTCTGAATGTAGCCCTGACCACCGCCTGAGCACCACGCCACACGACGTATTTCCGCCGGTGCATTTTGTGCGCTGTGCAGCACGCTGCGATCCAGAATTCTTTCGATGCGCTGACGGAATTCGTTGCCCGACAGTGGCGTTTCAAGCTCGCCATACGGCAACAGCAACGCGATTTCGCCCTGCACGGTAATGCCAAACAGTTTCGCCAGCTGCGCGTTATTGCCCAGCTCAGCGTGGCCGTCGAGCGGCAAGTGATAGGCGTACATATTGGTGTCAGTCGCCAGCAACGTTTTGAGACGGTTGCGTTTCATGCCGCGAATTTCGGTCGGCTCGTCTTTCCAGAAATAACCGTGGTGAACCAGAATCGCATCGGCTTCAACAGCGATGGCGGCATCCAGCAGATCCTGAGAAGCCGTCACACCGGTCACGATGCGCTGCACATTGCTGCGGCCTTCGACCTGCAAACCGTTCGGCGCATAATCTTTGTAGTTGCTGATATCCAGTTTCTGGTTAATCAGCTTTTCAAGCTGGAAATTGTTCATGGTGTTTCACTTATCTGTCATGGCGAATGCAGCAGATAATATACGACAACGCCAGTCCTGCTCAAAATCAATGACGGGAACTGCCGGATTGTTATTCTGGTTTCCTCACTTTTCAACGGACTGAAACGGACACCATACCCGTGCGCACATGTACCGCTCCATGCTCGAAGGCATCGCGTTTACCATGAAAAAATCATATGGATAAGATGGCGGACGAACTGGGTGTACCGTTCAAAAGGCTGATCATTTCCGGCGGGGGCGCAAATAATGATTTATTCATGCAAATCTTCGCCGACGTTTATCAGAAAATGAATACCCATTTAGATCCGCTGTTGCAGGCGCTGAGCCTGCTTGTGGATTAACGCGAAATATCTCAGAGGGAAACGGCCGTTTCCCTCTTATTTACACCCTTATTCCAGCGCCAGTCTGTCACCCTGCTGCATCCGGACAAACTTCACGCCCAGATTATTGCCTTTCTCTAGCTGCGCCATGATCTCTTTTTCGGGATCGGCACCGGCTTTCAGGCTTGGTTTGACGTGGCTGATAATCACCGTCAGCCCGTTCAGCGAACCTTCGCCTCCGGCGTATTGTTGCAACTGAGCGAGTTCTTTCAGCAACCAGTCGGGCGTCAGATGCCCGAAAAGTTTGCTGTCCGGCACGCCGTCGGGGTACGACGTTTCGATAATCATCCCTTTCAGGCGTTTGGCTTTGATCTCTTCGCCGAGCGCGCGCCAGCTGGCGTCGAGGTTTTTCGATCTCTCCACTTCGTCCGGACCGGTATCACCAAAGAACGCAAAAGACGCTTTGTTGCGGCTGACCAGAATCATGCTCGATGGCGTGCCGCCGTGGCTGAGCGGGAAGATGCGCCCGTCGAGGCCGGTCAGCCCCAGCGAGAAACGTTGGTCAGGGCGTTGCTGATTCAGGCGATACGTGCCGATACGCAGGCCGCTGCCGGTATCGGTGAAATTCGGCCAGACGCGGCCATTGAAGTAATGCTGACGCAATGTGCCGATAGTGTCGGCTGTGCCGTAAATCGGCTTTTTGGTGTCTTCCGGCGAGCTGATAATCAGTCCGGCCAGATGGTCGAGATGGCCGTGGCTGATAAAATAGCCGCCAATCAGGTTACGGAAAACCGCGCCCTGCGGTGTAAGCGGCGCGGCATTTTCTTCGGTCACCTCGGGGAAATTGCCTTTCTCCAGCGCCTGACGGATCCCCGGCAAAACTGATCCGGCATCCAGCCCGAGATAAAGTTTTTGGTCGTCGCTGCGCACCAGATACGACGTCAGATTGCCTTCTTCGACGCCGCCGTTCACCCCGAGGGCGATGACATCAAAGCCCGCCGCCGCCGGGTTTATCCAGCAGCCAATCATCAGCGCCAGCAGGTACTTTTTCATCACATCGCTCCTTGTCGTGGTGAGTGCAAGGTCATTCAGACCGGTTTTTTGCCGCCTCAAATGCCGCGAGCGTCTCTTTACGCGCACGGGCGTGGTCAATGACCGGCACCGGGTAGTCTAGCACGCGACGCTGTTTTTCAGCCCAGCTATGCGGTTGATGAATGTCTCGTTCCGGCACATCCGCCAGTTCCGGCACCCAGGCTTTGATGAAGCGTCCGGCTTTATCAAAACGTTCGCCCTGCGTGGTCGGGTTGAAGATGCGGAAATACGGCGCGGCGTCGGTGCCGGTGGATGCGCCCCACTGCCAGCCGCCGTTGTTGGCGGCCAGATCGCCGTCGAGCAGTTGCGACATGAAATAGCGTTCGCCTTCGCGCCAGTTGATCAGCAAATCTTTCACCAGAAAACTGGCGACGATCATCCGCAGGCGGTTGTGCATCCAGCCGGTGGAATTAAGCTGACGCATTGCGGCATCCACAATCGGATAACCGGTTTTACCGTCTTTCCAGGCCTGTAATTCGTCGGGCGCATGCCGCCAGCGCACGTTGTCGGTCCATTCAATGAAAGGCTGATGTTTGCAGAGTTTTGGCCAGGCGACGATGAGATGGCGGTAAAACTCGCGCCAGACCAGTTCGTTCAGCCAGCCAAATGCGCCGCCGTCGGTTTTTTCCAGCACGTCGGGGCATTCGGCACGCAAGCGGTTGAAGCACTGACGCGGCGAAAGCACGCCAATCGCCAGATACGGCGACAGCGAACTGGTGCCGTCGACAGCCGGTAAATCACGCTGCTCAAGATAATCCTGTACCTGCTCGCGGCAGAAACTGCGCAACTGATTGCGGGCAGCGTCCTCGCCGATGGCAAAATCATCCCCGATATCCGCCAGCGGATAATCAAACGGCATCAGTTTGTGCATCACCGTTTTTCCGGCGTTTTCACGTGCCGGCGGCGCGGGCAGCGAGCGGCTGTCCGACTCCGTCAGCCGTGTCAAAAATGCCCGGCGGAAGGGCGTGTAAACTTTGTACATCTCGTTGTTGCCGGTGGTGACAGACCCCGGAGGCAACAGCAGGCTGTCATCAAAGGAATGACACAGGACGTGCGGGCTGACCGTTTTCTCCAGCGCAGCATCGCGCTGACGTTCGTTGATTTCATACTGTTTGTTGTAAAACAGCGCATCGACCTTTTCGCTCTTACAGAAATCTTTCAGCCAGTTCACGCTGTCAGCGAAATCATTGCACTGATGGTAATGCAGTTCGATGCCGCGCTCCGTCAGGGAATGTTGCAATGCCTGAAGGTGCCGGTAGATAAACGTCGCCTGACGCGGCGCCATCTCGTGCTGTTTCCACTGCTCCGGCGTGGCAATAAAGACGGCAATCACACGCGCCCTGGGGTCTTCACAGGCAGCGTGCAAAGCACGGTTGTCGGTCATACGCAGGTCGTTGCGAAACCAGACTAGATGAGTGGTCATATTTCTCCCTTTAATGGCCGTAGCGTAAGCGCAGGGCTTCCGGATAAGGTTCGAAGTAACGTTGCTCAGCGAGATAAGCGTCCGGATATTCCGACATGTAATGCTTCAGTAAGGTGATCGGTGCCAGCAAGGGTTGCATTCCCTGACGGTAGCGGTCGATCAGACCTGCCAGTTCCTGGCGCTGCGTAGAATTAAGCTGTTTACGGAAATAACCCTGAACGTGCATCAGCACATTCGTGTGATTGCGGCGGGTGGCCTTGTGATTGAGCAGGTTCATCAGCCGCTGACGGTATTCAATGAAGTAATCTTCCAGCGACGCCCATTCGGCCATGGCGGCAACGAAACGCCCAAGCTCGCGGTACTCGGGTTGAGAATGCGCCAGTAAAGTCAGTTTGTAGCGGCTGTGAAACGCCATCAGTTTGCCGCGCGTCAGGCCGCTTTCGCGCAACTGGTTCAGCTCGTACAACGTGAATACGCGCTCAACAAAATTCTCACGCAGAATAGGATCGTTAAGCCGCCCGTCCTCTTCCACCGGCAGCCAGGGATGCTGTTTCATCAGCTCAGCGGTATAAATGCCGACACCGCTTTTCTTCGCGTCTTTGCCGTTGGCGCTGTAAACCCGCACGCGTTCCATGCCGCAGCTTGGGGATTTCGCGCAAACGATGTAGCCACAGAGTTGCGTCAGCGGCGCGACACGTTTTTCGGCGTAGCTCTGCATTTTGTCGGTGATATCAATGGTTTCATCATTACTGAAACGCATTGCCACCCCCTCGTCCATTCTCACCAGCCGCAGCGCAGGTCGCGGCGTTGGCAGGCCAATCGCCATTTCCGGGCAAATCGGTTCGAAACGAACGTAGGGTGCGAGTTGCTCCACCGCGAATGCAAAACGCTTGTGGCCGCCATCGAAGCGGACTTTGTCACCCAGCAGACATGCGCTGATGCCAATAGGAATTGTTTTCGTCATTGTCAGCTCCCGTCATTGAAGTAAGTAAAGGGAGTGCTATTGATTCATCACTCTCATGTATAACCTTAGCACAAGTTATACATAAAAATAATGTTGTACAGGTTTTCTGAAAAGGACAATAAAAAACCCCGTTTGAGAAACGGGGTTTTGAGCTCCTTCGCAGGGGAGGGAGATAAATTAGTAAAAGTCTTGTGTCGCCATTTCTGCGTGGCTCAGCCAGACCGGTTTGTCGCTGGTTTTCATCCACACACGGTGTAAATAGCTGTAAAAACGGGCGCGGTCTGAACGGAAAAGCATGACCGGCAAGGCCAGGACTCCGGCGGCCAGCACAAAAGCGCGGCGGGCCAGAATACGGGTCATGGTGTACGGCGTGTAGTCAGTCATGTCACTCATAGCGTTGCTCCTGTGCAATTTTTCGGAAACTGGAAGTTGTGAAAAATTTTACTGCAACTGGTGAAATTTTACTACTCATCTGACCACTTTAAAGTGTAAATTTTCGCCAATTTCTGGCTATCGCTGTAATTGAGTTACAGAATGGTTAAATAAAAACGCTTGTTAAGTTTCAAATTGGTTTTTTATTTGCGCATTTTTATACTTTTTTTACACCGCAATGCTGTTTCTTTTCAGGATCTTTTCCCGCCTTTTCTTATTCTGCTCCCAACATAAAAAACACACCTGTGGAGGTGGATTGTGACTGTTGGCGTAATCTGCGGCGCATTGCTGGTTCTCCTGCTGCTCGGCTATCTGGTTTATGCCCTGCTGAATGCGGAGGATTTTTAAATGGCCGCAACCGGATTCTTAATGATTGCCAGTTTTATGCTGGTGCTTTTGCTGCTGGCAAAACCACTGGGTAACTTTATTGCTCAACTGATTGAAGGACAGCCCGGCGCATTTTTACAGCGCATCGAATACGGCGTATTACGCACTTCCGGCAGCCGCGAGGCTGAGATGAACTGGTGGCAGTACGCGCTGGCAATCATGGTATTCAACATTCTGGGGATTATCGTCCTGACCGCCATGCTGATGGCGCAGGGCGTTTTACCGATGAACCCGCAGCATTTTGGCGGGATGTCTTGGGATCTGGCGTTTAACACCTCGGTCAGTTTCGTCACCAACACCAACTGGCAGGCGTACAGCGGCGAAAACACGCTGAGCTATCTCAGCCAGATGGTCGGCTTGACGGTGCAAAACTTCCTTTCTGCCGCCACGGGTATCGCCGTTGCTTTTGCGCTGATCCGCGCATTCGCACGCCCTTCCGCGCAGACCATCGGTAACGCCTGGACGGATTTGTGGCGCATCACGATCTATCTGCTGCTGCCGGTGTCTTTCCTGCTGGCACTGTTCTTCGTCAGCCAGGGCGTGATTCAAAACTTCGAAGCCTATCAGCACATCACCACGCTGGAAGGCTTGCAGCAAACGCTGCCAATGGGGCCGGTCGCGTCTCAGGAAGCCATCAAAATGCTGGGGACCAACGGCGGTGGTTTCTTCGGTGCGAACTCCGCGCATCCGTTTGAGAACCCGACGGCGCTGACCAACATGGTGCAGATGCTGGCGATTTTCATCATCCCGTGCGCGCTGTGTTTTGCCTTTGGTCGGGTGGTCGGTGACAACCGTCAGGGCAACGCGCTGGTCTGGGCGATGTCGGTGATTTTCGTGGTGTCGGTAGTGGTGGTGATGTACGCCGAACTGCAGGGTAACCCGCATTTCACCGCACTGGGTGCGACCAGCAACATCAATATGGAAGGGAAGGAAAGCCGCTTCGGCATTCTGGCCTCGGCGATGTACTCGGTGGTGACGACGGCGGCCTCCTGCGGCGCGGTCAACGCCATGCACGACTCCTTTACCGCGCTGGGCGGCCTGATCCCCATGTGGCTGATGCAAATCGGTGAAGTGGTGTTCGGTGGTGTCGGTTCCGGCCTGTACGGCATGTTGCTATTCGTGCTGCTGACGGTGTTTATCGCCGGGCTGATGATTGGCCGTACGCCGGAATATCTCGGCAAGAAAATCGACGTTTACGACATGAAGATGACGGCGCTGGCAATCCTGGTGACACCGACGCTGGTGCTGCTCGGTACCGCGCTGGCACTGGTTACCGACGCAGGTCGTGCGGGCATTCTCAACCCCGGTGCGCACGGTTTCAGTGAAGTGCTTTACGCCGTGTCTTCCGCCGCCAATAACAACGGCAGTGCGTTTGCCGGGCTGAGCGTCAACACGCCGTTCTACAACCTGTTGTTCGCGGTGTGCATGTTCTTCGGACGCTTTGGCGTGATCCTGCCGGTGCTGGCAATCGCCGGTTCGCTGGTGGCGAAAAAACGTCAGAAAGCCGGTAACGGCACACTGCCGACGTCCGGCCCGCTGTTTATCGGCCTGCTGGTCGGTACGGTGCTGTTAGTCGGTGCGCTGACTTTTATTCCGGCGCTGGCGCTGGGACCGGTCGCGGAACATTTGCAGGTTTGGTCAGCACAGTAATGCTGCGTAATTCGTTGAATTAATGAATATAGAGATTAATAAAATGAGCCGTAAACAACGTGCATTATTTGAACCTCAACTGATCCGCACCGCCCTGCTGGATTCGGTGAAAAAGCTGGATCCGCGCGTTCAGTGGCGCAACCCGGTGATGTTCGTGGTGTATCTGGGCAGTATTCTGACCACGATTATCTGGCTGGCGATTCTGTCGCACCACACCGACGGCAGCGCCGCGTTTACCGGCAGCGTGTCGCTGTGGCTGTGGTTCACCGTGCTGTTTGCCAACTTCGCCGAAGCACTGGCGGAAGGCCGCAGTAAAGCGCAGGCGCAGAGCCTGAAAGGCGTGCAGAAAACCAGCTGGGCGAAGAAGATTTACGAACCGCGCCCGGAATCACCGGTGATCAAAGTCGCGGCCGATACGCTGCGTAAAGGCGATTACGTCCTGATTGAAGCCGGTGACACCGTGCCGTGCGACGGCGAAGTGCTGATCGGCGGCGCGTCCGTGGATGAAAGCGCCATTACCGGTGAATCTGCACCGGTGATCCGCGAATCCGGCGGTGACTTTTCTTCTGTCACCGGCGGGACACGCGTGCTGTCCGACTGGCTGGTGGTGGAGTGTTCGGCGAACCCCGGCGATACATTCCTGGATCGCATGATTGCCATGGTGGAAGGCGCGAAACGTCGCAAGACGCCAAACGAAGTGGCGCTGACCATTTTGCTGGTCGCGCTGACGCTGGTCTTCGTGCTGGCAACCGCCACGCTGTATCCGTTCTCGCTGTTTAGCGTCGACGCCAGCCACGCGGGCATTCCGGTGACCGTTACGGTTCTGGTCGCCCTGCTGGTTTGTCTGATCCCGACCACCATCGGCGGTTTGCTGTCCGCCATCGGCGTCGCGGGGATGAGCCGCATGCTGGAAGCCAACGTTATTGCCACCAGTGGTCGTGCGGTGGAAGCCGCCGGTGACGTGGATGTGTTGCTGCTGGATAAAACCGGCACCATCACGCTGGGTAACCGCCAGGCATCGCAGTTTCTGCCCGCCCCTCAGGTGACGGAACAGGAACTGGCCGATGCCGCGCAGTTATCGTCGCTGGCCGATGAAACGCCGGAAGGCCGCAGTATCGTGGTGCTGGCGAAACAACGCTTTAATCTGCGCGAACGCGATATTCATTCGCTGAACGCCACTTTTGTCCCGTTCTCTGCGCAAACCCGCATGAGCGGCGTGAACGTCGGCGACCGGAACATCCGTAAAGGTGCGGTAGACGCCATCCGCCGTCATGTGGAATCCAACGGCGGTACGTTCCCGAAAGCGGTCGACGGACTGGTGGAAACCGTGGCACGCAAGGGCGGTACGCCGCTGGTGGTCGCGGAAGGTGCGAAAGTGCTGGGCGTGGTCGAGCTGAAAGATATCGTTAAAGGCGGCATCAAGGAACGTTTCGCCGAGCTGCGCAAGATGGGCATCAAAACGGTGATGATCACCGGGGATAACCGTCTGACTGCCGCCGCGATTGCCGCCGAAGCGGGCGTGGATGATTTTCTGGCCGAAGCCACACCGGAAGCCAAACTGGCGCTGATCCGCCAGTATCAGTCGGAAGGCCGTCTGGTCGCGATGACCGGCGACGGCACCAACGATGCCCCGGCGCTGGCGCAGGCTGACGTGGCGGTCGCCATGAACTCCGGTACGCAAGCGGCGAAAGAAGCCGGGAACATGGTGGATCTGGATTCCAACCCGACCAAGCTGATTGAAGTGGTTCACATCGGTAAACAAATGCTGATGACGCGCGGTTCGCTGACCACGTTCAGTATCGCCAACGACGTCGCAAAATACTTTGCGATTATCCCGGCGGCCTTTGCGGCAACGTATCCGCAGCTTAACGCGCTGAACGTGATGCACCTGACGTCACCGTCGTCGGCCATTATGTCTGCGGTTATTTTCAACGCCCTGGTGATTGTGTTCCTGATCCCGCTGGCGCTGAAAGGCGTGAGTTATAAAGCCATGAGCGCCGCGTCGCTGTTGCGCCGTAACCTGTGGATTTATGGCGTGGGTGGCCTGCTGGTGCCATTTGTCGGTATCAAGCTGATTGATATGATTTTAACCGTTTTACACCTGAGCTGAAGTTTACGTTAACTGTCTGAGGAAACTATGATGTCTGTAACCCGTACTGCTTATGTCCGCCCTGCTCTGGTGATGACCGTTTTGCTGACGCTGGCCACCGGTGTGGCCTATCCGCTGCTGACGACCGGCGTTTCTGAGCTGGTATTTCGTCCGCAGGCGATGGGCTCGCTCATCCAGGACGGCAGCAATAAACTCGTGGGTTCCGCGCTTATCGGCCAGAATTTTACGCGTAACGATTACTTCTGGGGGCGCCCGTCGGTGACGTCGGATTCGCCGTATAACGCGATGTCTTCCGGCGGCAGCAATCTGGCCGCCAGTAATCCGGCGCTGGATCAGGCGGTCAAAGACCGCGTGGCCGCGCTGCGTAAAGCCAACCCGCAAAGCCCTGCGGCGGTGCCGGTCGATCTGGTGACCGCCAGCGGCAGCGGGCTGGATCCGCAGATTTCCGTGGAAGCCGCGCAATGGCAGGCACCGCGAATTGCCGCCGCGCGCGGTCTGCCACTGGCGCAAGTGAATAAATTAATTGATGATAATACCTCATCCCCGCTGATTGGTTTTCTGGGGCCCAACGTCGTGAACGTGCTCGGCCTTAACCGGGCGCTGGATGAGTTGAAAGCAGAATAATAAGGATGATATGAAGGAAGAGAACAGGCCGGATCCCGACAGCTTACTGGCACTCGCCAATGAGAAGCCGCGCGGGCAACTGAAAGTCTTTTTCGGCGCCTGTGCGGGCGTCGGGAAAACCTACGCCATGTTGCAGGAAGCACAGCGTCTGCGCGCCACCGGCCTCGACGTGCTGGTGGGCGTGGTGGAAACCCACGGGCGGCAGGAAACGCAAATGCTGCTGCCCGGCCTGTCACAACTCCCGCCGAAACGCATTCACCACCGCGGCCGTCAGGTTTATGAATTTGACCTCGACGCCGCGCTGGCCCGCCGCCCTGCCCTGATCCTGATGGACGAACTGGCGCACAGCAACGCCGCCGGTTCGCGCCATCCGAAACGCTGGCAGGACGTCGAAGAACTTCTCGATGCCGGTATCGACGTATTTACCACGGTGAACGTTCAGCATCTGGAAAGCCTGAACGACGTGGTCAGCGGCGTGACCGGCATTATTATTCGTGAAACCGTCCCCGACCGTTTATTTGATGACGCCAGCGAAGTGGTGCTGGTGGATTTGCCTCCCGACTCCCTGCGTCAGCGCCTGAAAGAAGGCAAAGTTTATATTCCCGGTCAGGCCGAACGCGCCATCGAGCACTTCTTCCGTAAAGGCAATCTGATCGCCCTGCGCGAACTTTCCCTGCGCCGCACCGCCGACCGCGTCGACGATCAGATGCGGGAATACCGCGACGATCAGGGCGTCAGCCGCGTCTGGCATACCCGCGATGCGCTGCTGTTATGCATCGGTCACGGCGGGGGCAACGAGAAATTAGTCCGCGTCGCCTCGCGAATGGCGGCACGTCTGGGCTGCGTGTGGCACGCGGTGTATGTCGAAACCCCGCGCCTGCACCGTTTGCCGGAAAGCCAGCGTCGCGCAATTTTGCATTCTCTTAAACTGGCGCAGGAACTCGGCGCTGAAACCGCCACACTTTCCGATCCGCAGGAAGAACAGGCCATTCTGCGTTACGCCCGCGAGCACCGTCTGGGCAAGATCATGATTGGGCGTCGCCGTGAAAAGCGCCGCCGGTTCAGCGCCAGTTTTGCCGATAAGCTGGCTGAGATCGGCCCGGATCTGGATCTGATTGTCGTCGGTCTGGAAGATACCCCCGTCAGTTCCGCCCGAAAAGAGCAGGATCCCCGGACTTTCGTTGACCGTTTCAACCGCCAGATACGCGGATGTGCGCTGGCCGTCGCGCTGTGCGCCATCATCACGGTGCTTTCACAATGGCTGGTGCCCGCGTTTGATCAGGCCAACCTGGTGATGGTGTATCTGCTCGGCGTGGTGATCGTGGCGCTGTTTTATGGCCGCTGGCCGTCGGTGCTGGCGGCGGTGATCAACGTCGTCAGTTTTGATCTGTTTTTCGTCCAGCCGCGCGGATCGCTGGCGGTCACGGACGCGCAATATCTGGTGACGTTCGGTGTGATGCTGATCGTCGGGATTCTGATCGGGAATCTCACCGCCGGTGTGCGCTATCAGGCACGCATTGCACGTCATCGTGAAAAGCGCGCGCAGCATCTTTATGAGATGTCCAAAGGGCTGAGCCAGTCGCTGACGCCGGAAGCCGTGGCGCAAACCAGCCGCCACTTTATTTCCTCCAGCCTGAATGCCAAAACCGCTATTTTGCTGCCCGATGAACACGGTGAACTGGTGCAACCCGCCGGTGAAATCACGTCAATTGTGGTGGACGACGCCATCGCCCGCTGGAGTTTCGATAAAAAACTGCCCGCCGGTGCCGGGACCGATACGTTGCCCGGCGTGCCGTATCAGCTTCTGCCGCTGGTGGCCTCGGGCGAATCGCGCGGGCTGCTGGCGGTTGAGCCACCGAATATCCGTCAGCTTCTGGTGCCTGAACAACAGCGGCTTTTGCAGACGTTTACGGTGCTTGTCGCCAACGCCCTCGAGCGCCTGCATCTGGCGGCCAGCGCGGAATCGTCACGTCTGGAAACCGAGCGTGAGCAACTGCGCAACTCGCTGCTGTCCGCGCTTTCCCACGATTTGCGTACCCCGCTCACCGTGCTGTTAGGGCAGGCGGAAATCCTGACGCTGGATCTGGCGTCTGAAGGTTCGAAACATGCGCCACAGGCCAGCCAGATCCGCCAGCAGGTCCTGAGCACCACGCGGCTGGTGAACAATTTGCTGGATATGGCGCGCATTCAGTCCGGCGGATTCAATCTGCGCAAAGAGTGGCAGTCGGTGGAAGAAATCACCGGCAGCGCCCTGCGGATGCTGGAACCTGTACTGGCCTACGATACGATTAAAATCGATTTGCCCGCCGAAATGGTGCTGGTCAGTTGCGACGCAAGCCTGATCGAACGGGTGCTGATCAATCTGCTGGAAAATGCCCATAAATATGCCGGTGTCGGCGCCACTATCGGCATTAAAGCCTTGCCGCTTGGCGACTGGCTGGAAATCGAAGTCTGGGATAACGGGCCGGGAATTCCGGAAGGCGCGGAACATGCGATTTTCGAGAAATTCGCGCGTGGCAATAAAGAATCCGCAATTCCGGGCGTGGGTTTGGGATTAGCGATTTGTCGTGCCATTATTGAAGTACACGACGGACGGATTTGGGCTGAAAATGGCCCGGACGGCGGCGCGCGTTTCCGCTTCAGGCTTCCGCTGGACGCACCGCCTGAGATGGAAACGGATATGGACACTGACATCGACGAGGCAACGTGAGCGCATCCCCGGTAAATATTTTAATTGTGGAAGACGAGAAAGAAATCCGCCGCTTTGTGCGCACCGCGCTTGAGGCGGAAGGTTTGCGGGTATTTGAAAGTGAAACGCTGCAACGCGGGCTGATTGAGGCCGGCACCCGGAAACCGGATCTGATTATTCTGGATCTCGGTTTGCCTGACGGCGACGGCCTGACGTACATCCGGGATTTACGCCACTGGAGCGCCATCCCGATTATTGTGTTGTCGGCCCGCACCCGCGAGGAAGATAAGATTGCGGCGCTGGATGCCGGTGCCGATGATTTTCTCACCAAGCCGTTTGGCGTCGGTGAACTGCTGGCGCGCGTCCGTGTGGCGCTGCGTCGTCATGCGGGCAACTCACAGGAAAGCCCGCTGATTACTTTTGCCGACGTTACGGTGGATTTGATCAACCGCCGCGTACAGCGCAATGGCGAAGATTGTCATCTGACGCCTATTGAGTTTCGCCTGCTGGCTGAGTTGCTGGCAAACAGCGGCAAAGTCATTACTCAGCGTCAGTTACTGAGCCACGTCTGGGGCCCGAATTACGTCGAACACAGCCATTATCTGCGCATCTACATGGGGCATTTACGCCAGAAACTGGAGGCCGATGCCACCCGTCCACGTCATCTGCTGACGGAAACCGGTGTGGGTTATCGCTTTATGCCTTAGGGAATTCCGGGGCTTCGGTATCAGGCTTTTCGTCTGCAAAGGCAGCTTCAATATCTCCGGCGGCCTGCTGCAAAATCGCGTTCACCCGCACGACCTGCTCCGGCGTAATATCCGCACGCATCATGTTTCCGCGCAGGGCGTGTTTCAGGCGCTGCATGGTTTCATGGATCCCTTCAGCCAGATTATTGCCACGCGGGCGGGAAGCACCGGCCAGACGGGCGAAAATCACATCGACAGCGGCCTGATGTTGCGCCAGTTCAATTTTACCGGCGTCGGTAATCTGATAGCTTTTGCGGCCATTACCGGTCGCGACCGCTTCCAGGAAATCCTGTTCTTCGAGCAGTGTCAGCGTCGGGTAAATCACGCCAGGGCTGGGTACGTACAGGCCGGAAGAGGCTTCTTCAATCGCTTTGATCAGCTCATAGCCGTGGCTCGGTTTTTTAGCGACCAGCGCCAGCAGCACGCGGCGTAAATCACCGTGTTCGAACAGACGATGCACACCGCGATCTCCGCGACGGCCTTCACCGCGCCCGCGACCTTCCCCTCTTTCACCGCGACGCCCTTCACCGCGTTCTTCACCACGATGACGACCATCCCGGCGCAGCGCGTGACGCTCGCTGTGATCGCCGTTCTGACCGTCAAAAGATGACTCTTGGCGGCAATGACCGCGACGCCCTTCTTCTTTGCTACCGTGACCGCGATGGCGGCCTTCAAACATTTTGCTAAACATCGTTGATGTCCTATTTAGATATATCGAATAATTTCGATATATCTAAACTAGATCGGATTTCAGAATCTGGCAAGTCTGCATGTGCATTTAGATATATCTTTTTTACATCTGAATTTTGAGCAAAAAAAAAGCGCTGAATAATCAGCGCCTTTGATGCGGTTAAGAAACGGTGTTATTTGGCGTCGGCGAGAACTTTGCTGACGATTTCCACGGCTTCTTTCTCGATTTGTTCGCGATGTTCTGCACCGAGGAAGCTTTCACAATAGATTTTGTAGGCTTCTTCAGTACCGGACGGACGCGCGGCGAACCAGCCGTTTTTGGTCATCACTTTCAGACCGCCGATAGACGCGCCATTACCCGGCGCATTTGTCAGACGGGCGGTGATCGGGTCACCGGCCAGCGTGTCAGCTTTCACCTGTTCAGGAGAAAGTTTGGACAACGCGGCTTTCTGCGCGTGAGTCGCAGGCGCCTGAATACGGTTGTAGCTTGGTGCGCCGAAACGGGCAGCCAGTTCGTTGTAATGTTCCTGCGGGTTTTTACCGGTCACGGCCGTAATTTCTGCCGCCAGCAGGCACATGATGATCCCGTCTTTGTCGGTAGACCACGGCGTGCCGTTGAAACGCAGGAAAGAAGCCCCTGCACTTTCTTCGCCACCAAAACCGAAGCTGCCGTCAAACAGGCCATCAACAAACCATTTGAAACCGACCGGGACTTCGACCAGTTTACGGCCTAAGTCTTCAACGACGCGGTCGATCATCGCACTGGAGACCAGCGTTTTGCCGACGGCGACGTCTTTGCCCCACTGCGGACGATGCTGGAACAGATACTGAATCGCCACCGCCAGATAATGGTTCGGGTTCATCAGACCGGCCGGCGTCACGATACCGTGGCGGTCATAATCCGGGTCGTTCGCAAAGGCCAGATCGAATTTATCACGCAGCGCCAGCAAACCGGCCATCGCGGATTCAGACGAGCAGTCCATGCGGATCACACCGTCGTGGTCGAGATGCATGAAGCGGAAAGTCTGGTCAACTTCGTCGTTTACCAGCGTCAGATCCAGTTTGTAATGCTCTGCGATACGCTTCCAGTATTCGATACCGGAACCGCCGAGAGGATCCACACCCAGTTTCAGACCGGCTTTCTGAATCGCGGCCATGTCCACGATGTCGGTCAGGCCTTCGATAAACGGCTGAACCAGATCCTGAGCCACCAGATGGCCACCTTTCCACGCCTGATCCAGCGTCTGACGCTTCACACCGGAAAGCTTCGCCGCCAGCAATGCGTTGGCGCGTTTCTCAATCACAGACGTCAGATTGGTATCTGCCGGGCCGCCGTTGGTCGGATTGTATTTAATCCCGCCGTCTTCCGGTGGGTTGTGCGAAGGCGTGATGACGATGCCATCCGCCAGTGCGCCACCGTTGAGGTTGTGCGTCAGAATTGCGTGAGACACCGCCGGCGTCGGGGTGAAACCGTTATCTTCCTGCACAATGACGTCAACGCCGTTGGCCGTCAGCACTTCCAGCACAGAGATAAACGCCGGTTCGGACAGCGCGTGGGTATCTTTCCCCACGTAGCACGGGCCGGTTGTGCCCTGCTCTTTACGCACTTCAGCAATCGCCTGCGCAATCGCCAGGATATGTGCTTCATTAAAGCTGTGACGCAACGCGCTGCCGCGGTGACCGGACGTACCGAATTTCACGGCATGTGCCGGGTTTTGCGGGTCCGGTTGCAGAACGTAATATTGTGACGTTAACTGCGCCACATTGATCAAATCGCTTTGCTGAGCAGGTTGCCCTGCACGGGGGTGATTAGCCATTGGCGTTTCTCCCTGACGCTGAAATTAGAGGGTGCCGCACACTTTTTCAGTCAGTTCCGGTGGGAACTGCATGAGCTGCATGATGTGTTCGATCATGCTGCGTTTGCGACCTGTGTTGGTATTCGTAATGACCCAATACGACGTTCCGGGAACGTGTTTAGGCTTGGTATGAATGCCGTTTTGCAGCAGAGTTTGCTGGTCACCGGCAAAATAGGTACGCGTGCGGCCGGTCAGAGACTCGGTCGCTGCGCCAAATTCTTTTGGGTTCAGGCAATACAAGGTCGACAGGATCAGCATAAAACGGTTAACCGCTTTGGTCTGCTCTGCATATTCGTCAGACAGCAACAGTTCACGCACGGCACGGACTTTTTCACGCGACGTTGGGGCTGCGGCGGCGACAGGTTTTTCCTGTACGACGGTTCCGGCAATCACCGCGGGCGTTACTGGCGCGGCAGGAGCGGTCTGGCCGGCAGTAAATTTCAACATACGGCGCAAAATATCAGACGCACTTTCACCGATGGCTTGCGTGTGGCTGGCAATGTAGCGGTAGAGTTCTTCGTCAACCTCAATAGTTTTCATCTTTATCCAGTACTGTTTTTTCTACTAAATTCATTCAAAAGGATTATACAAATTTCTACGCGTTTACGAACAGGGGAATTGCGCCGCGAAGCAAAATCCAGACTACTTCCCGGTTTTGCTGCATGCTGGCTCCGGCCCGCTTCGTTTTCGGTAGTCAAATCCCGCTCAGGCATCGGGCAGAAAACTTTCCGTTTTAAAAATTATCCGCCACTCATGATAACCTAATGAGATTGTTTATCTGTATGAACTTCGCCATGAAATTACATTATCGCCTGCAAGAACCTGAAGTCGCTGGCCGCGATGCGCTGCCGGTTCTCCTGATCCACGGATTGTTCGGAACCCTTGATAATCTGGGCGTGCTCGCCCGCGACCTGAAACAACAGCATCGGGTATTGCAGGTTGATTTGCGTAATCACGGGCAATCCGGGCGTTCGCCGGAGATGTCTTACGCCGCAATGGCGCAGGATTTAATGGAAACGCTGGATGACGTCGGTTTCCAAAAATTCATCGTAATCGGCCATTCCATGGGCGGTAAAGCGGCTATGGCGCTGACAGCGCTGATCCCGGATCGCATCGAAAAGCTCATCGCCATTGATATCGCGCCGGTGGATTATCACGTCCGCCGTCACGATGAGATTTTTGCCGCGATTAATGCCGTGACCGACGCCGGAATACGTGACCGGGCTTCCGCCACCGAGTGCATGCATCAGCATATAAAGGAAGATGGCGTGATTCAGTTCTTGCTGAAATCCTTCCAGCAGGGTGAGTGGCGCTTCAATGTGCCGGTTTTGCTGAGCGAGTATGCAAAAATTGTCGGCTGGGAAGAGGTTCCTGCATGGGATCGTCCGGCGCTGTTCATTCGTGGCGGGGATTCGCCTTATGTGCAGGATGCGTATCGCGAAGATATTGGCCGTCAGTTCCCGCAGGCAAAAGCCTATGTGGTCGCCGGAGCCGGTCATTGGGTGCATGCAGAAAAACCTGACGCCGTCCTGCGCGCTGTGCATCGTTTCATCGATTCGCCCGCGGCTTAACATCCTGGGGATAAATTGTGCACAAAGTCTGCACAACCTCGAAAGTTAACATGAAATCAGGGCTATTAAGCGTTGTGAACCCCAGGCGCGCCAGTGTATGATTGCGCGCTATAATTTTGCCGCCCCGTTTTACTCGAAGTGAGTCGCGGGAGGTGAATTGGGTCAGGGTTTCTTAGCCCGAAATGTGTGAAACGCTCGTCAGGAACCGGCTTGCCGTTTTCCGATGTAAAAACTTCCCTGGTTGTACCGCTACCTATGGCAAAAGAACAACTGGATCGCACGACGATTGATCTGTTCGCAGATGACCGCCGTCCGGGGCGTCCAAAAACGAATCCGCTTTCCCGTGATGAACAGCTCAGGATCAATAAGCGCAACCAGTTACGCCGCGATAAAGCGAGCGGTCTGCGTCGCGTAGAGCTGAAAATGAACGCCGATGCTGTTGATACCCTCAATAAGCTGGCAGAAGAACGCAATATCAGTCGTAGCGAACTGATTGAAGAGATGTTGCTGTCGCATCTTAACGGTCAGGAAGGCTGATAAAAAAGCGGATAACCTTCCGGTTATCCGCCTGTTTTCTTTCCTTTTACCGCTTAACGCTCAACCTCTAGAACGTTTCCCAGTTTTCACTGCTTTTCGATGTCAGCATACCGGTTGCAGGTCGTAACAACGGCTGAGAAACTGCGCCCGCAGGCCGTTTTCCGACATTGGTGATGCTGTCTTTGAGCTTGAACGTCGCGACAGCGTTGTTCAGCAATGATGCCTGTTCTTCCAGAGAAACAGCGGCATGCGAAGCTTCTTCCACCAGTGCGGCGTTCTGCTGCGTCACGCTGTCCATTTGTGTCACCGCCACCGCAACCTGACTGATGCCTTTGCTTTGCTCATCAGACGCCGAAGCGATTTCCGCCATGATATCGGTGACATGCGTAATGGAGCGCACCACTTCATTCATCGTCTGACCGGCGTTTTCCACCAGCTTAGAGCCGCTGTCGACGCGGGAAACGGATTCGCTGATCAGCGATTCAATTTCTTTCGCCGCCTGAGCACTGCGCTGTGCCAGATTACGCACTTCGCTGGCGACCACCGCAAAACCCCGCCCCTGCTCGCCTGCGCGCGCGGCTTCTACCGCAGCGTTCAGCGCCAGAATGTTGGTCTGGAAGGCAATGCTGTTGATAACAGACGTAATTTCAGCAATTTTCTTCGAGCTGCCGGAGATGTCTTTCATGGTACTGACGACGTCAGCCACAATGTTACCGCCCCTCTGCGCGGTAGAAGACGCCTCCATGACCAGCTGACTCGCGTGATGCGCGTTATCCGCGTTATGTTTCACCGTGGCGGTCAGTTCTTCCATGCTGGCGGCAGTTTCTTCCAGTGCGGACGCCTGTTCTTCGGTACGGGAAGATAAATCGTTATTCCCTGCGGAGATTTCAGACGCGCCCTGATAGATGTGGTTCGTACAGTTGCGGATGGTCTGAACGGTATTCTCCAGACTTGACTGCATCAGGTTGAGTAACGGAATCAGTTTGCCCGCGCAGTTTTTGCCGAACTCTTCGAGATAATGCGTCAGATCGCCGCTGGCGATAACAGCGAAGTGATTGCGGATTTTATCCAGCGGTTTCACCAGCGCCATCACCAGATAACGGTCAGTCAGCAGCAAAATAAGCAAACCGATAGAGAAAGCCGTCAGCAGGATCACTTTGCTGTAATAAGTCAGATGGTTAGATTGGGTCTGCGCCGCTTCGAAGTCGACCGCAATCTGCCCGCTGACCGTCGCCATTGACGTACCAAAATTACGGCTCAGTGCGGGAACCGTATCGTTGGACAACTTGTTATAAGCATCAAAATTCTTGCTGCTGGCTGCCGCATACAACGGTGTAACGCCCTGCGTGACCAGCGTTTCCCAACTGGAGATGAGCTCCTGAACGGAAGCATCTTCCAGACCCGGATGCGGTGCTGTTTTAAAACTCGTCAGTGCCTGAGAAAGGCCATCAAGGGATTGTTTTGCTGTATCAAAAATTTCCGGCCCTTTTGACGGGTCGGCCTGAAGCTGTGATACAGCACGGCTTAAGCGGGTAACGGTACGAAAATACTGATCATTTCCTTTGCTGATCAGCGCCATATTGTTGACCAGCTCGGTACTGTTTTTGGTATTTTGTGTCAGCGTATTCAGTGAGGTAACGGTGTAAAGGGAGACCCCAGCCCACATGACGCAAAAAATGCCAAGAATGGTTAATAAAGCGGCCCTGATGGTAATATTTTTTAAAAACTGCACGATATGCCTCTCTCGAAACAAGGTTGTTTCTGGTCTGAGGATTGACGGGGATGCGGAGAATCAAGACAGGTAGCCAGCAGGCTTTCGCCCCCGGACATGTTTGAACACCTCTCCGGGCATCGATTTCTTTATTATGTTGAGATTCCTCTCGCATCATCTATCGGCGGGTTGTTCTTAAAATTTAGTATTGTGAGAACATATTTCTTAACTTTGCTTTTGACCTCAATAAGTTTGAGGTTATTGACGGGGTTTGAAAGCACACAAAGGCGATAACACTTAAAAAGATTGCCCGATAAACTTATCCACCAGTTAAGAAGGCGAGCTGAAACATATTCTCCGCCTCGCGAGTTTGCTATTATCTGCGTTATTATTGCCTGCAATGCAGAGCACTTCATTGAGAACAAGAGGTTAGATAATCTTATGGCCGTAGTAGGTATCTTCTTTGGATCCGATACAGGTAACACCGAAAACATCGCGAAAATGATCCAGAAGCAATTGGGTAAAGATGTTGCAGAGGTGCATGACATTGCGAAGAGCAGCAAAGAGGATCTGGAAAAATTCGATATTTTGCTGATCGGAATTCCAACCTGGTATTACGGCGAAGCGCAGTGTGACTGGGACGACTTTTTCCCGACGCTCGAAGAGATAGATTTCGAAGGTAAGCTGGTGGCACTGTTTGGCTGCGGCGACCAGGAAGACTATGCCGAATACTTCTGCGATGCGCTCGGTACCGTGCGTGACATCATCGAGCCACGCGGCGCGGTGATTGTGGGCCACTGGCCAACTGAAGGCTATCATTTCGAAGCTTCAAAAGGTCTGGCTGATGATAAGCACTTCATCGGACTGGCAATTGACGAAGATCGTCAGCCGGAACTGACCAGCGCGCGTGTCGATGCGTGGGTCAAGCAGATCACAGAAGAACTGAGCCTTTCTGAAATTATTGGCTAAAAACCCTGTTGGCCCTGAGGATTTATTCTACAATTGAAGGGCCAAACTATTACTGAAATTAACAATTTAACCGCTACAAAATTGTAACTTTCGGTGGTATCAAGGTACACTGAGTTCATCTGTTTTTTCTATTGATCAAGTCGTTGCATTATCGAATGTGACAAGCATTTTGTGATCTTTATTAACAGGCTACGTTTTTGAGAATCGGCACACATCCCAAAAACGAAGAATCCTTAAACGACAAATTTTTGTGCCGCCGATGCCACAGGCTGCATGCCTCAACTTGATTAGCACATAGTAACAGGACTGAATCCGCATGACTGACAACAACACCGCACTGAAGAAAGCCGGCTTAAAAGTCACGCTTCCGCGCCTCAAAATCCTGGAAGTGCTGCAAGCGCCGGAAGGTCATCACGTTAGTGCGGAAGATCTGTACAAACAACTGATTGATATGGGCGAAGAAATTGGTCTGGCGACGGTTTACCGCGTTCTGAACCAGTTTGATGATGCCGGTATCGTTACCCGTCATAACTTCGAAGGCGGCAAGTCTGTTTTCGAACTGACTCAGCAACATCACCATGATCACCTGATCTGCCTGGATTGCGGCCGTGTTATTGAATTCCGCGACGAATACATTGAAGGCCGTCAGCGTGAGATTGCGAAGAGACACGGTATCAAACTGACCAACCACAGCCTGTACCTTTACGGCCACTGTGAAACAGGCGATTGTCGCGAAGATGATTCTTTGCACAATGATAAACCTGCGCAGTAATCTGCACGGTCAGTCTGAATGAATTAACCGCTGAAAGGCGGTTTTTTTATGCCTGTGATTCTGGCGGCGAGTTAAAACACAAAACCCCGGCAAGCCGGGGTTTTGTATTTATTAAGATCAACGTTAGGACATCACATCCTGTTAATTCGCCGGTTTTGGCGAATTGTTAGAACGGATTTCCTGCCAGATTTTCCCGCAATCTGCCGCGTAAGCCTGACCGTCACCGGTTTTACGCGCCGTCAGGCAACGCTGATAATCCACCACGCGCACGGTTTCCTGCTCGGCAAACTGCTTGTGCTCCTGTTCCTGTTTCAGAACATCAAGGATCGTCTGGCACGACGCCACTTTGTCCGGCGAGCCTTCTGCTTTTATGATGCAGGTGCTGTACGCCTGACGCAGTTTCGCATTTTCGGTTTGTGTAGCCGTGGGCGCACAACCCGCCAGCAGTAATGAAGTCACGACGATCATCAGTAATTTATTCATCGGTTTAGTATCCTCAGAAAATGGTGAATGGAGCGATAACGATGAATTTCACGTCTTTTTCATCCTGGAAAATGTTCCCGTAACCGCCGCCCCAGCTCGGGATATCAGAGTGGTTGTCGTACTGGGTGTAATGCAGTTTGAACAACGTACCTTTCGCGCGGCCTTCCTGAATGGTGTACAACGCATCAAGGCTCCAGGCACTTTCTTTCAGGCGCTGACTCTGATCATAAATGGGATTGGTACTCGGTTTGGCATCCCACGCGTAAACGTAAGAACCGCCCACCGCGAAGCCCGGCAGATCCCATTTCGCCAGATCGTATAACACACCGGCGTAAACAGCTTTTTCGCCGTTGGCGTTGAAGTCAGAACGGTTGTCCCACCACACATCAAGGCGTCCGTTAGAAGAAGAATACGTCGGGGTCATGCGTTGTAAAAAATACCCCTGGTTTCCTTCCGCTTTGACCATCGTCCCTTCCAGACGCCAGTTGAACTGGCCGGTGGTATAACCGAAAGTCAGTGCCTGCAACCAGGCCAAACCGTCGTACAGACTGTTCGGATCGTTCTGGTTGCTGATGCGATCTTCCGCGCCGTAGAACTGGTAGCTGGTGGTGAGCGGATTCCCCATCAGATCAATTTTGTACGACGCCTTGGCGAAGTACTGATCGACATAACTTTCTGCCTGACCAAAGGCCGCCTCCAGCACGAGATCATTTTTGAAGTCGTATTTCGCCCCCAGCGAGTGGATGTAGGAAACACCGGTCTTTTTGTCATTCTGGCGGAAATCATCCATTTCCAGATGCCACGGCGATTTGTATTCATCCGCCCACATGTAAGAGAAACTCAGTTCGCCCGGATCGCCAAAATCATGTTTGTACCCGGCTTCGGCACCGCGATATGTCCCCGGCATAAAGCTCCAGTGCGGGGCGATCAGCGTTTGTCCGGTGGGCTGAATGTAACCGGCGTGCCCCCAGAATCCGCCGTATTTGAATTTACCGGCCGCTTTATAGAGGCTGACGCCGCCTTTATCACCGGAGTAATCTTCGTCATAGGCGTGGTTTTTGGAGGAGAACGCGATTTCGTTCGGGTGGCCACTGTCGCTGGCTTCTGCGAGTTCAATGGCGGTAAATGCGGCAACGTCGATACCGAACATGTCCCACGCATAGCCGGAGGAAAAATCGAGATTCAGGTTGGCGGTCGCGTGCGAAAGGTTGGTAGCGTATTTGTCGTAGTCGGGATTGTTCACCGTGACTTTTGTGCCGTCCGGGCGGGTTTCTTCTTTGGTTTTGTTCAAATCTTTGCGGTCACGTTCGCGCTGCCAGTAATACACACCGCCGGTCAGCGTCGAATCATCAATAAAGCCAGCCGCTCTGGCCTCTTCAGAAAACGTCATTCCGCCGCCCAACAAAGTGCCAGCCAGCGTGTACATCACAGGTTTCAGGTAAGCCGATCCCCTGCCCCTGTTAAGGTGCTTGTGCATAGAAATTCCTCATTTTGACTAAAAAAACGTGCAAAACCCAAACGGGTATTAAAAGCGACCGCCAGAGGCGTAACCGTATAAAGCAGGATTAAGAGTATTTTTCGCGACGCGAATTATCAATGAGTAATTAATCATTGATGGCTGAAGTATGACAAAGTGCACATAAAGATGAAAAAGTGTAACAGAAGCAGTTCAGAAGGGATTAAATCAGTGGATACTTTTAATCGATAAGTAAAACAAATAATTAAGTAAAAATCGTAGTGATTTAAACGTTTCAGCACTTTCACATTCTGAAAAATCATGCTTAAAAAGCGAGCATGAAAAATACATTAATTCGCGATGAAAAAGAAAACACCGCGAATTTCAGACATAAAAAAACGCAGCCGGAGCTGCGTTTATCAATCGTACCTCGGTGACTTACGCGACGGGTTTTGATTCCCAGGTATCACGCAGGCCAACGGTACGGTTGAAGACCAGATTTTCAGCGCTGGAGTAGCGGCTGTCGGCACAGAAGTAACCTTCACGCTCGAACTGCAGGCTGACTTCAGCCTGAGCAGCCACCAGAGAAGGCTCAACGAAACCTTGTGCAATCACCAGGGATTCCGGGTTGATCGTGGTCAGGAAGTCTTCTGCCTGGCCCGGATTTGCCACGCTGAACAGACGGTCATACAGACGGAATTCCGCCGGTTTACCTTCAGTCGCGGAAACCCAGTGGATCACGCCTTTGACCTTGCGGCCATCGGCGGGATCTTTGCTCAGCGTTTCGATGTCGTATGAGCAGAAGATCGTCGTCACGTTGCCTTCGGCATCTTTCTCAATGCGTTCAGCTTTGATGACATACGCGTTGCGCAGACGAACTTCTTTGCCCAGCACCAGACGTTTGTACTGTTTGTTGGCTTCTTCGCGGAAATCAGCCTGATCGATATAAATCTCACGGGTGAACGGCACTTCGCGCGTACCCATCTCCGGTTTGTTCGGATGATTAGGCATTTTCACCATTTGCACATCTTCACCGGTAAAGTTCTCAATGATCACTTTAACCGGATTGATGACCGCCATGGCGCGCGGTGCGTTTTCGTTCAGATCGTCACGAATACAAGATTCCAGCGCCATCATTTCGACGTTGTTGTCCTGTTTCGTCACGCCGATACGACGGCAGAATTCACGGATAGACGCGGCAGTGTAACCACGGCGACGCAGACCTGAAACGGTCGGCATACGCGGGTCGTCCCAACCTTCCACGATCTTATCCGTCACCAGCAGGTTCAGCTTACGCTTGGACATGATGGAGTATTCGAGATTCAGACGGGAGAACTCGTACTGACGCGGATGGCATGGGATGGTGATGTTATCGAGAACCCAGTCGTACAGGCGACGGTTGTCCTGGAATTCCAGCGTACACAGCGAATGGGTGATCCCTTCCAGCGCATCGGAAATGCAGTGGGTGAAATCATACATCGGGTAGATGCACCATTTCGTGCCGGTCTGATGGTGTTCCGCAAACTTGATACGGTAAATAACCGGATCGCGCATGACGAAGAATGGCGAGGCCATATCGATTTTTGCACGCAGACACGCCGCGCCTTCAGCGAATTCGCCGTTACGCATTTTTTCGAACAGCGCGATGTTTTCTTCTACGCTGCGATCGCGGTACGGGCTGTTTTTGCCCGGAGACGTCAGGGAGCCACGGTATTCGCGGATCTGATCCGGAGACAGTTCGTCAACGTAAGCCAGACCTTTGTTGATCAGCTCCAGCGCGTAGCTGTGCAGTTGATCGAAGTAGTCGGAAGAATAGTGAATATCACCACTCCAGTCGAAACCTAACCACTGGACGTCGTGTTTGATCGACTCAACGAATTCGATGTCTTCTTTTGCCGGGTTAGTATCGTCAAAACGCAGGTTGCACTGCCCCTGATAGTCTTGCGCAATACCGAAGTTCAGGCAGATAGACTTCGCATGGCCGATATGCAGATAACCATTAGGCTCGGGCGGGAAACGGGTATGAACGGTATTGTGTTTCCCGGTCGCCAGATCTTCATCAATAATCTGACGGATAAAATTTGTTGGGCGGGCTTCAGCCTCACTCATTGTGCAATTCCTCTACGCAACATTGACTCTACAGATAACCTGTTATGTTCCAACAAGCCACGTCGGGAAACAACCGTTACTTGCATAAAATCGTGGTTATCTGCATACCCCGTGTCCGTAAACAATAAAAAACGGGAAGAGATTGCTCTCTTCCCGCTAAGACTTCGCTTAACTGAATCGACGTCAGGAAATTATTTACCCTGAATCTCAAACAGCTTGGTCTGACCGGCGACGACTGAACCGCTGGCCAGTGAAATCACACCGGTGTAATCATCGATATTGCTGACCACAACCGGGCTAATCATTGAGCGCGCGTTCGCGTTTAGGTAAACCAGATCCAGTTCCAGTACAGGCTGACCGGCAGTAACCGTTGCGCCCTCTTCAACCAGGCGGGTGAAGCCCTGGCCGTTGAGTGCAACGGTGTCGATCCCCATGTGAACCACAATTTCAGCACCGGAAGTGGTTTCCAGGCAGAACGCATGGTTGGTGTTGAAGATTTTCACCACGGTACCCGCAGCCGGAGCGACGACTGTTTTATCCGTCGGACGGATCGCGACACCATCGCCTACCGCTTTGCTGGCGAAGGCTTCATCTGGCACCTGATCCAGCGCCACGATATCACCGGTAACCGGCGAAACCAGCGTTTCAACGACCGCTTTAACGCTGTTTGGCACAGCCTGTGGAGCCGCTTTCACAAGCACTGGCGCTGCTGCGCTGCCTGCTGCAACCGGACCACGCGCCATAACTTTCTTCATGGCATCAGCCAGAGATTCAGCTTTTGCACCGACGATAACCTGAATGCTTTGTTTATTCAGACGAACAATACCGGACGCACCCAGACGTTTGCAGGCTGCATCATCAACAGTACCGGCATCTTTCACGTTCAGACGCAGACGGGTAATACAGGCATCAATGCCTTTGAAGTTATCAGACCCGCCCAGTGCGCTGATGTAGCTCACCGCCAGCTGGTTCAGACCTTCTTCGGTATTGCTGTTCGCTTCCGGTTCACCGATATGGTCGGCGTCGTCTTCACGGCCCGGCGTTTTCAGGTTGAACATGCGGATAATCACGCTGAACAGTACGAAGTAGATGACGAAGAACACAACGCCCATCACCAGCAACATCCAGACGTTTTTACTTGCCGCCGGCAGGTTGTACATCAACGCGTAGTCAATCGCACCTGCTGAGAAGGAGAAGCCAGCGTGGATACCCAGCGCGGTTGCAATGTACAGGCTGATCCCGGTCAGGATGGCGTGGACTAAGTACAGCAGCGGCGCAAGGAACATGAACAGGAATTCTAACGGTTCGGTCACACCGGTCAGGAATGCCGTTACCGCAACAGAAACCAGCATACCGCCCACTAATGGACGACGCTCTTTCGGTGCAGCGAAGTACATCGCACATGCCGCGCCTGGCAGACCAAACATCATGATCGGGAAGAAGCCGGACATGAACATCCCTGCACTGCCGTCACCCGCGTAGAAGCGGTTGATATCGCCGTGGAATACTGTGCCTGCTGCGTTAGTGAAGTCACCAATCTGGAACCATGCGATGGTGTTGAGAACCTGATGCAGACCGGTTGGGATCAGCAAACGGTTTACGAAACCGAAGATACCTGCACCAAATGCGCCTGCACCTACGATCCACTCACCACCGGCACGGATTGCATCCTGCACCGGAGGCCAGACGTAACCGAAGATCGCGGCCAGAATCAGACAGAAGAAGCCCGTTGCGATAGGAACGAAACGTTTCCCACCGAAGAAGCTGAGGAAATCAGGAAGTTTGATATCAGACCAGCGGTTGTAAACCATACCGCCGACCAGACCCGTGATGATACCCGCCAGAACGCCCATGTTGACGGCCGGGTTGATGGTGATCATCGCTTTAGTCAGAATGAAATAACCAATACCACCGGCCAGTGCCGCAGCACCCGCGTTGTCTTTAGACCAGCTTGATGCCACACCAATAGCAAAAATCAGGGCCAGGTTATCGAAGATCCCGCCACCGGCTTGCGCGATGAACGGCATATTAAGAAGATCAGGCTGACCAAAACGCAGCAGTAGCGCCGCGACCGGCAGTACGGCTATCGGCAGCTGAAGTGCTCTGCCTAAACGCTGAAAGAATCCAAGAATATTCACATTTCCCCCTATCCGCCGCCAGGCGAATCACCTAAGTAGTTTAATTAGTATGGTTACTACCTTTACTTACCGTTCCGATTTAACCGACTGCACTTATAACTAACAGCACTGCGAGTGTAAAAAGATTATTTCGTATCGCAAATTAAAACCTCTCTTTTTGTGAGAAATGTCACCAAAAAGAGGTCATAACATGCCATCAGACTGGTCAACACACAAAACTTATTTTATCATTAAAAAAATCTAGACGGCATTGTGCCAGTCATAAACCGCCACGGTGGTTTACGCTTAACAAGACCGCCTTTGAACTGACGAACTTAGTTTTTACTTTGACTACGTATATCCGCAGTCATTGACGTTGCAGGAAGGCAGCAATCGAGTGAATCCCGATGAGCTTACACAGGTAAGTGATTCGGGTGAGTCAAAGCAGCCAACGCATCTGCAGCGTCAAGGACAAAGGATATCAACAGTATATTCAATATTCTGAAACTAGAGGTACGTGATGAGACTTATTCCTTTAAACACCACCACTGAAGTTGGCAAATGGGCAGCACGTCATATCGTTGAACGTATTAACACCTTCAAACCCACTGCCGACCGCCCGTTCATTTTGGGCTTACCTACCGGTGGTACCCCCCTCGAAGCTTACAAACATTTAATCGCCATGCATAAAGCAGGCCAGGTTAGCTTCAAGAACGTCGTGACTTTCAACATGGATGAATATGTTGGCTTACCGCAGGAACACCCTGAGAGCTACCATACCTTCATGTACAAAAACTTCTTTGATCACGTTGATATTCCACGCGAAAACATCAACCTGCTGAATGGTAATGCACCTGACGTCAACGAAGAATGCCGCCAGTACGAAGCCAAAATTAAGTCTTACGGTAAAATTCACCTGTTTATGGGTGGCGTAGGCAACGACGGTCACATTGCCTTCAACGAACCGGCATCCTCACTGGCTTCCCGCACCCGTATCAAAACCCTGACACACGAAACCCGTATCGCAAACTCACGTTTCTTCGACAATGACGTCTCTCTGGTGCCAAAATACGCCCTGACCGTTGGTGTGGGTACACTGCTTGATGCAGAAGAAGTGATGATTCTGGTGACCGGCCACGCGAAGGCTCAGGCGCTCGAAGCCGCTGTCGAAGGCAACATCAACCACATGTGGACAATCAGTTGTCTGCAATTGCACGCAAAAGCCGTTATGGTGTGTGATGAACCGTCCACCATGGAACTGAAAGTCAAAACTGTTAAATATTTCCGCGAGTTAGAAGCGGAAAATATGAAAAATCTTTAACAAAAATTATGCCCAAAGCCAGTCGCGTTGCGGCAAGGCGGCAACGAAGCGAATCTTCGAGAGCTTACTGAAGTAAGTGACCGAAGTGAGTAAGGCGGCCAACGCAGCAGCAGCGTGACTGGTGAAGGGCAAGCGAACGAGGGGGCATGATGTACGCATTGATTAACGGCCGGATCTATACCGGCCACGACGTTCTGGATAACCACGCGGTCGTGATTGCCGATGGCAAAATCGAACGTGTTTGCGCGGTCAGCGAGCTGCCGGACAATGTGGAAACCCGCGATCTGGACGGTGCCATTCTTGCCCCCGGATTTATCGACCTGCAACTTAATGGTTGTGGCGGCGTGCAGTTCAACGATTCACTGGAAGCAATTTCCGTAGAAACGTTAGAAATCATGCAGAAAGCCAACGAAAAATCCGGCTGTACCAGTTTCTTACCGACGCTGATCACCTGTAGCGATGACTACATGAAGCACGGCGTCAGCGTAATGCGCACGTATCTGAAAAAATATCCTCATCAGGCGCTGGGTCTGCATCTTGAAGGCCCGTATCTGAGCCCGTTGAAAAAAGGCACTCACAATCCGGCCTTTATCCGTAAGCCTGACGACGCCATGATTGATTTTCTGTGTGAAAACGCCGATGTCATCACGCAGCTCACGCTTGCGCCGGAACAGGTTGAAGCCCGCTATATCCGCCAGCTGCGCGCGGCCGGTATTGTGATTTCCGCCGGTCATTCCAATTCGACGTATGCCGAAGCCCGCGCCGGTTTTGCGGCCGGTATCAGCTTCGCAACGCACCTTTATAATGCAATGCCGGCAATTACGGGTCGTCAGCCTGGCCTGATTGGTGCAATCTTCGATACGCCGGAAGTGTATACCGGTGTGATTGCCGATGGTTTGCATGTCGATTATGCCAATATCCGCAGCGCGAAAAAGCTCAAAGGCGAGAAACTGGTGCTGGTCACCGATGCCACAGCGCCAGCGGGTGCGAATATTGATGAGTTCATTTTTGCCGGTAAAACAATATACTACCGAGACGGACTCTGTGTGGACGAAAACGGAACACTGAGCGGCTCTGCGCTGACCATGATCGAAGCGGTTCAAAATAGCGTCGAACATGTCGGCATTGCACTGGATGAAACGCTGCGTATGGCATCGCTTTATCCGGCCCGCGCGATTGGCCTAGACGGCCAACTGGGCAGCATTGAAGCAGGCAAAGTCGCCAACCTCACCGCGTTCACTCATGATTTCAAAATCACAAAAACTATCGTTAATGGTGACGAAGTTTAATTGAGCGGATAAAAGTATTGATGACAACTGGCGGACAGCAGGCACAAATCGGCAACGTTGATCTGGTTAAGCAGTTAAACGGCGCGGCGGTTTACCGCCTGATTGACCAACAAGGGCCCATTTCGCGCATTCAAATCGCCGACATGAGCCAGTTAGCGCCCGCCAGTGTCACCAAGATTACCCGACAGTTACTCGAGCGCGGTCTGATCAAAGAAGTGGATCAGCAGGCCTCCACCGGCGGTCGCCGCGCCATTTCTATCATCACCGAAACCCGCCCTTTTCATACCATCGCCGTTCGTCTTGGCCGCCATGATGCGACCATCACGCTCTACGATCTCAGTGCCAAATCACTGGCCGAGCAGCACTATTCGCTGCCCGAACGCACTCAGGAAACCCTTGAGAACGCCTTGTTTGAGGCGATCGCGCAATTTATCGAGCTCAATCAACGTAAAATTCGTGAGCTGATTGCCATTTCAGTCATCCTGCCGGGTCTGGTCGATCCGAATAAAGGCATCGTCCGTTATATGCCGCATATCAGCGTTGGCGCGTGGAAATTAGTGGATGCACTGGAAGCCAGATTCAAAGTCACCAGCTTTGTCGGCCACGATATCCGCAGTCTGGCCCTCGCCGAGCATTATTTTGGTGCAACCCGCGACTGTCAGGACTCCATTTTGGTTCGTCTGCATCGCGGAACCGGCGCGGGGATCATCGTTAATGGACAGATTTTCCTCGGCAGTAACGGCAACGTAGGCGAAATTGGCCACATTCAGATCGACCCGCTGGGCGAACGGTGCCACTGCGGCAATTTTGGCTGTCTGGAAACCGTCGCGGCAAATGGCGCAATTGAAAATCGTGTGCGTCACCTGCTCACGCAAGGCTACGCCAGCAAACTCAGCCTGAACGACTGCTCAATTTCAGCTATCTGTAAGGCGGCCAATCGTCATGATGCGCTGGCAACAGAAGTAATTGACCACGTAGGCCGTCAACTCGGCAAAGCCGTTTCCATTGCCATCAACCTGTTTAACCCGCAAAAAGTGGTGATCGCCGGCGAAATTACCGAAGCGGATAAAGTCCTGCTTCCGGCCATTCAGAATTGTATTAATGCGCAGGTTTTAAAAGACTTCCGCCGCAATTTACCGGTTGTGACTTCTTTGCTTAACCATCAGTCCGCAATTGGCGCGTTTGCGCTGGTCAAACGGGCTATGCTGAATGGCGTTCTGTTGCAGCGTCTGATGGAAAATTAAGACGTGCTATAGTAATGGGCTGCCAGGAATGGGGCTGAAAATGTGGGTTTGGAAATCATGACAATAAAGAATGTAATCTGTGACATTGATGGCGTGCTGTTGCACGACAACACTGCGGTGCCGGGTGCCGATCGCTTTCTGGCCCGAATTCAGGAACAGGGAATGCCTCTGGTCATTCTCACCAACTACCCTTCCCAAACCGCTCAGGATCTGGCAAACCGCTTCAGCGCTGCCGGCCTTGAAGTGCCGGAAAGTGCGTTCTTCACGTCTGCGATGGCGACGGCTGATTTTCTGAAACGTCAGGAAGGAAAAAAAGCCTACGTCGTGGGTGAAGGCGCGTTGATTCATGAGTTATATAAAGCGGGTTTCACCATCACAGACATCAACCCTGATTTTGTGATCGTCGGCGAAACGCGTTCTTACAACTGGGATATGATCCATAAAGCGGCGTATTTCGTGGCAAACGGCGCGCGCTTTATTGCGACAAACCCGGATAATCACGGGCACGGTTTCGTTCCGGCCTGCGGCGCGTTATGTGCGCCGATTGAGAAAATCACCGGGCGTAAGCCGTTTTATGTCGGTAAACCGAGCCCGTGGATAATTCGTTCCGCATTGAACAAGATGCAGGCCCACTCAGAAGGCACGGTCATCGTTGGCGATAACCTGCGGACTGACATTCTGGCCGGTTTTCAGGCGGGTCTGGAAACTATTCTGGTGCTGAGCGGCGTTTCTTCGCTGAATGATATTGAAGGAATGCCTTTCCGCCCGACCTGGATTTACCCTTCCGTGGCCGATATCGATATCATCTGACAGTGGCGGGTAAGCCTGTGAAAACGAGTCTGGATCCACCTTCAGGCTCGTTTTTTTTTGCTTTTCTGACTGATTTTTATCCAATTTTTCGTTTTTTTGAATTCCCCACAATTTTTCGGCATTAAATTGATAATTCATCAATGAAATCGACATTTAACTGAATATCCGCTAACAAACCACCCTCACGAACATACTATTTATCAGAAGAGCGTTAAACCACTTGCACAACATGGGGGTTATGACGCATTTTCATAGTCAGCAACGCAACAAAGCCTGACTAAAACTGAAAGAACGGCAACGTTGATCCTCATTCGTAAACATAAAAATGACAGCCAGAGAAACGTCGTTAGGGAGATAGAAATATGTGTTCAATTTTCGGTGTGCTCGATATCAAAACTGACTCCATCGAGCTGCGCAAAAAAGCGCTGGAACTTTCGCGCCTGATGCGTCACCGCGGGCCAGACTGGTCCGGCGTGTTCGCCAGCGACAAAGCGATTCTGTCGCATGAACGTCTGTCGATTGTCGACGTGAACAACGGCGCACAGCCTCTGTACAACGCAGCACATACCCACGTTCTGGCTGTTAACGGCGAAATCTACAACCATCAGGCTCTGCGCGCTGAATTGGGCGACAAGTATGAGTTTCAGACCGCGTCTGACTGCGAAGTCATTCTGGCGCTGTATCAGGAGAAAGGCCCGGCGTTCCTCGATGAACTGCAAGGCATGTTCGCCTTCATTCTGTATGACACAGAAAAAGACGCGTACCTGATTGGCCGCGACCATTTGGGCATCATCCCGCTGTACATGGGTTATGACGAACACGGCAACATGTACGTGGCGTCAGAAATGAAAGCGCTGGTGCCGGTTTGCCGCACCATCAAAGAATTCCCGGCAGGCAGCTATCTTTGGAGTCAGGACGGCGAAATTCGTGAATATTACCACCGTGACTGGTTCGATTTCGAAAACGTTAAAGACAACGTCACTGACGCTGCGGCACTGAAAGATGCGCTGGAAGAATCCGTAAAAAGTCATCTGATGTCTGACGTGCCTTATGGCGTGCTGCTGTCCGGTGGCCTGGATTCCTCCGTTATTTCAGCGATTACCAAGAAATTTGCCGGTCGCCGTATTGAAGATAAAGATCAGAGCGAGGCCTGGTGGCCGCAACTGCACTCCTTTGCTGTCGGCCTGGAAGGTTCCCCGGATCTGCGCGCCGCTCAGGAAGTCGCGAACCATTTAGGCACCGTGCACCATGAAATTCATTTCACCGTGCAGGAAGGTCTGGATGCCATCCGCGACGTGATTTATCACATCGAAACTTACGACGTGACCACCATTCGTGCGTCAACGCCGATGTATCTGATGTCCCGTAAGATCAAAGCGATGGGCATCAAGATGGTGTTGTCCGGCGAAGGTGCGGACGAAGTGCTGGGCGGTTACCTGTACTTCCATAAAGCGCCGAACGCGAAAGAATTCCACGAAGAAACCGTGCGTAAATTGTTGGCCCTGCACATGTATGACTGTGCCCGTGCCAACAAAGCGATGTCGGCCTGGGGTGTGGAAGCCCGCGTACCGTTCCTGGATAAAAAATTCCTCGACGTCGCAATGCGTCTCAACCCGAAAGACAAAATGTGCGGCAACGGCAAGATGGAAAAACATATCCTGCGTGAATGTTTTGAATCTTACCTGCCACACAGCGTTGCATGGCGTCAGAAAGAACAGTTCTCTGATGGTGTGGGCTACAGCTGGATCGACACTTTAAAAGAAGTCGCGTCTCAGCAGATTACCGATCAACAGCTCGAAACGGCGCATTTCCGTTTCCCGTACAACACGCCAACGTCAAAAGAAGGCTACCTGTACCGCACCATTTTCGAAGAGCTGTTCTCGGTGCCAAGCGCGGCAGAATGTGTGCCTGGCGGCCCGTCAGTAGCGTGCTCTTCGGCAAAAGCCATCGAATGGGATGAAGCGTTCAAAAACATGGACGACCCTTCTGGCCGTGCTGTTGGCGTGCATCAGTCCGCGTATAAATAAGTGCTTTACCAGTAAATCTCCTTGTTGCAAACGGGCCTGTTTTGGCCCGTTTTTTTATGGAGAAAGCCAGCAAAAATAATGTGTTTTGCCCAATTAATCACCAGAGTGGTTATAAGCCAGACAAATGGACGCTCTCACGCCTTTTTCTCCAAAAAAGGTGTTGACGCAAAACGGTCATATACGCATAATGCGCCCCGCAACGCCGATGAAGGTAGCGCGAAAAAAGATGGCTACGTAGCTCAGTTGGTTAGAGCACATCACTCATAATGATGGGGTCACAGGTTCGAATCCCGTCGTAGCCACCATCTTTTTGCGGGAGTGGCGAAATTGGTAGACGCACTAGATTTAGGTTCTAGCGCCGCAAGGTGTGCGAGTTCAAGTCTCGCCTCCCGCACCATTTCATCGAGTCGGCAGCACAGTTGGGGTATCGCCAAGCGGTAAGGCACTGGTTTTTGATACCAGCATTCCCAGGTTCGAATCCTGGTACCCCAGCCATTTTCTTATCTCTCACGGTTTTATTGTGAAAGTGAGGAAAATCCAGTTTGAGAAGTTGTACTGTTGGGGTATCGCCAAGCGGTAAGGCACTGGTTTTTGATACCAGCATACCCTGGTTCGAATCCAGGTACCCCAGCCATACTTCTTTCTGTATAATTGGTAAGCACTTGAAATTTATTATTAAGTTAGATAAATTAGTGCTTGAAGTTTTGAAGTAAGTCAGTAGAATTTGGCTACGTAGCTCAGCTGGTTAGAGCACATCACTCATAATGATGGGGTCACAGGTTCAAATCCCGTCGTAGCCACCATTTTACTTGCAGTACACTGCTCAAAAGGTAGTGAGTTTTAAAATTGGGGTGTCGCCAAGCGGTAAGGCTCTGGTTTCTGATACCAGCATACCCAGGTTCGAATCCTGGCACCCCAGCCACATTAAGAAAGCCCGCCTCGTGCGGGCTTTTTGCTATTTGTCGTTTGAGTCTTTTAAAAATAAAGGGCAAACCGACATTCCTCCGGCCTGCCCTGCTCTCACGTCATCAAATGCCTAATGCATATTTCAGCGCTTTAGTTTTCAGCGCGCCTGCACGCTGTGCGGTCATCAGAGCCAGATTACGCAACGCTTTGACCGGTGCCAGATCATTACTAAACGCGGTGTAGAACAAATCCATTCCGCTTTGCATCAGCAGATTATCCAAACGCCGCTGACGCTGATAGCGTAACAACACGCTCTGGCTGCTCCACGCTTCATCATGGTCACGCGCTTTTTCCAGTACCGAAAGCAATGCTTCTACGTCACGATAGCCCAGATTCACGCCCTGCCCGGCCAGCGGATTAATCGTATGCGCCGCATCGCCCACCAGCGCCAGCCCCGGCAGAACATAACGCTGCGCATGACGGCGAACCAGCGGGAACGCGCCCGCCGCCACTGCGTTGATTTTTCCAAGGCGCGGCGGGAAAGCCTGCATAATCTCCGCCGTCAGCTGTTTCATGTTCAGCGTTTTCAGATAACGGATACGCTGCGGGCTGTCGTACCACACCAGCGACGCCTGATGCCCAAACAGCGGCAGGAATGCACGCGGGCCTGTCGGGAAGAATTGCTGCCAGGTGACATCCTGATCCGGCGTTTCAGTTTCAACGTTAATCAGCATGCAGTGCTGACGATATTCCCAGCCATCAACGCCAATACCCGCCAGCTGGCGGACCAGAGAATTTGCCCCATCAGCCGCGACGACCAGTTTTGTACGCAATAGTTCGCCGGTCGTCAGCTGAAGTGACCAGGTTTTATCGTCATGCTGCAAGAGATGGCGCAGCTTCGCCGGGCAAAAACGGATCAGATTGGAGAAAGCATCAAATTGCTGCCAGAGCGCCAGCTGAAGCACGCGGTTTTCAACCATGAATCCCAGCTCCGGTAATCCGAGCGATTGCGCATCGAATTTTACGTCGGAACCGTCAACTTCCCAGGTTTCCAGACGGCGGTACGGCACCGAACGCATTTTTTCGACAGCGGGCCACGCTTCAAGCTTCTGCAAAAAACGAACAGAAGCGCAGCCTATTGCGGAAATCCGCAGATCGGCTGCGGCAGACGCGTCAAATTCAGCCGGCTGTTCATTTTCGATCAGCGCAACCTGGAGCCCCTGACGGGCCAGCCCGAGAGCCGCAGCCGCACCGACCATACCGCCACCGACAATCACTGCATCAAATGACTTCTCTGAATTATTCATTTTATTCCAGCTTTATTTATCCGTTCATTGTGCGAAGTGTACCGGATTTTTGTGTCAGCATCAGGGCCTAAGCTGCTTTCCCGCACTGGTCAGCGCTAAGGTGAGGGTTTACAATACCGCCCCTGAACAACGCTATGCACTGCGGCACTGCCGATCTGACGTTTCCCGTATTGAGTACTGACACGCTGATGACTAAAAAACTGCACATAAAAACCTGGGGCTGCCAGATGAATGAATATGATTCATCCAAAATGGCCGATCTTCTTGATAGTACCCACGGTTACCAGCTGACGGATAACGCTGAAGAAGCAGACATTCTGCTGCTGAATACCTGTTCAATCAGGGAAAAGGCACAAGAGAAAGTGTTCAGCCTGCTCGGGCACTGGAAACTGCTCAAAAAGAAAAACCCGGACATCATCATCGGCGTCGGCGGTTGTGTGGCTTCGCAGGAAGGTGAGCTTCTGCGTAAACGTGCGCCTTGCGTCGATATCGTTTTTGGCCCGCAGACTCTGCATCGCCTGCCGGAAATGGTCAATCACGTTCGCGGCACTAAAAGCCCTGTCGTGGATATCAGCTTCCCGGAAATTGAAAAATTCGACCGTCTTCCGGAACCCCGTGCAGATGGCCCGACCGCATTTGTCTCTATCATGGAAGGCTGTAATAAATACTGTAGCTTCTGCGTGGTGCCTTACACGCGTGGCGAAGAAGTCAGCCGCCCCTGCGATGACGTTCTGTTTGAAGTCGCTCAGCTTGCCGCACAAGGCGTGCGTGAAGTTAACCTGCTGGGGCAAAATGTGAACGCCTACCGAGGCGATTCCTTTGATGGCGGCATCTGCTCGTTTGCAGAATTACTGCGTCTGGTGGCGGCCATCGACGGTATTGACCGCATCCGCTTCACCACCAGCCATCCGGTAGAATTCACCGATGACATCATCGAGGTCTACAAAGACACGCCTGAAGTGGTGAGTTTCCTGCATCTGCCTATTCAGAGCGGTTCTGATCGCATTCTGACCATGATGAAGCGCCCTCATACGGTGCTGGAATACAAATCGACTATCCGTAAATTGCGGGCTGCGCGTCCGGATATTCATTTCAGTTCTGACTTTATCATCGGCTTCCCTGGCGAATCCAACGATGACTTCGAACGCACCATGGATTTGATTGCGCAGGTCAATTACGACGTCAGCTTCAGCTTCATCTATTCTCCGCGTCCGGGAACCCCTGCGGCCGACATGGTCGATGACGTGGGTATGGACGAGAAGAAACAGCGTCTGGCGCTGTTACAGGACAGGATTACGCAACAGGTGATGCGGTTTAGCCGCGCAACGCTGGGCACCGTTCAGCGCATTCTGGTGGAAGGAACGTCCCGTAAAGACATTATGGAACTGACCGGACGCACCGAATGCAACCGTGTGGTCAATTTTGAAGGCACGCCGGACATGATCGGCAAATTCGTTGATGTCGAAATTGTCGATGTCTACGCCAACTCCCTGCGCGGTGTAGTTATACGCACGGAAGAACAAATGGCGTTGCGTCTGCACGAATCACCGCAATCCGTTATTGCGCGTACCCGCAAAGAAAATGAATTGGGCGTTGGGATTTATCAGCCCTGAATCATTGAAGCGAAGAATGACAGAACCTCACAGGGCGCTCCGGCGTCCTGTTTCTTTTGATAATGCAGACGTCAGACCGCCCTCAGGGGTTTAATTTTCCAGGAAAGGCCGCATATCCGGATGCAGGTTCATGTAACGGCCTGCAAGGCGCAGCATATTTTGCCAAGGGCATGTATTATTAACTCAGGTATGGTTGACGGCTGAAAGCAGTTACAGCCGTATGTCTCACAGAACGTACCCTGAATTATGCAGGGTAAACTGGTCCAGAGTGACCCAAAGGATAAGTTTGAACGTTGTAACACAAGAGATTTTACTGGAGCCCGAAGACAATCAGCGCTTACTGAGCCTGTGCGGGCCGTTTGATGACAATATCAAACAACTGGAACGCCGGTTGGGCGTTGAAATCAACCGTCGTGATAACGCATTTAAACTTGTTGGAAAGAGTCTGCCGGTTGCGGCAGCCGCTGATATCCTGCGCGACTTATACGTAGACACCGCGCCGCTGCGTGGTGAGATTCAGGATATCGATCCTGAAAAAATCCATCTGGCTATTAAAGAAAGCCGCGTGCTTGAGCAAACGGCCGAAAGCGTGCCTGATTTTGGTAAAGCGGTCATCATTAAAACCAAGCGTGGCGTGATCAAACCGCGTACGAAGAATCAGGCGCAATACGTTGCCAATATTCTGGATCACGACGTCACGTTTGGTATCGGCCCTGCCGGTACGGGGAAAACCTATCTTGCCGTTGCCGCTGCCGTCGATGCGCTGGAGCGTCAGGAAGTGCGCCGCATTCTGCTGACGCGCCCTGCCGTTGAAGCCGGTGAAAAACTGGGCTTCCTGCCGGGCGATCTCAGCCAGAAAGTTGACCCGTATCTGCGCCCGCTGTATGACGCACTGTTCGAAATGCTCGGCTTTGAGAAAGTTGAAAAACTCATTGAGCGCAACGTCATAGAAGTGGCTCCGCTGGCGTATATGCGTGGCCGTACCCTGAATGACGCTTTTATTATTCTCGATGAAAGCCAGAATACCTCCATTGAACAGATGAAGATGTTCCTGACCCGTATTGGTTTTAACTCCAAAGCGGTGATTACCGGTGACGTGACGCAAATCGACTTGCCGCGCCATCAGAAATCCGGCCTGCGCCACGCCATTGAAGTGCTGTCGTCTGTCGAAGAACTCAGCTTTAACTTTTTCCACAGTGAGGACGTTGTCCGTCATCCTGTTGTCGCACGAATTGTTGTAGCTTACGAAGCGTGGGAAGAAGAAGACCAGAAACGTCGTGATGCGGTTGCCGCAGAGCGTAAACATGAATATCAGAACAACGCATCCCAGCAGGTCAGTCAATGAACACGGTAATCCTCGATTTACAAATCGCTTGTGAAGAAAACGCTGGCTTACCGTCAGAAAATGACTTCCAGACCTGGCTGGAAGCTGTCCTTCCTCAGTTTCAGGAAGAGTCGGAAGTGACAATCCGTCTGGTCGACATCCCGGAAAGCCATGAATTAAACATGACTTATCGTGGCATGGATAAACCAACCAACGTGTTATCCTTCCCGTTCGAAGCTCCTCCTGGTATGGAAATGCCACTGCTTGGCGACCTGATTATTTGTCGTCAGGTGGTTGAGAAGGAAGCCAAAGAGCAGGAAAAAGAACTTTGGGCTCACTGGGCGCATATGGTTATTCACGGCAGTCTGCATTTGCTGGGTTATGACCATATCGTTGATGAAGAAGCCGAAGAGATGGAAGCAATTGAAACTGAAATCATGCAAGGTCTGGGTTATCCTGACCCTTATATTTCAGAAAAAGAAGACAACTGAGATTAGCCCGGATTCATACAACGCCTGCGACGGAGATTGCTCTCCCGCAGGCGTTTCAGGCTAAGAGTTGATCATAATGACCACTAACACGAGAATACTAAACCAAACGCCATGAGCGATGACCATTCACAAAACAGTGACAGCCCCAGTCCCAAGAAGGGCTTCTTTTCCCTTATCCTTAACCAGCTCTTTCACGGTGAACCTAAAAACCGTGGCGATTTGGTTGAACTGATCCGTGACTCAGAACAAAACGATCTGATCGACCCCGATACCCGTGACATGCTGGAAGGCGTGATGGATATCGCCGAACAGCGCGTCCGGGACATCATGATCCCCCGTTCTCAGATGATCACGCTCAAACGCAATCAGCCGCTGGAAGAGTGCCTCGATGTCATCATCGAATCCGCACACTCCCGCTTCCCGGTGATCAGCGAAGATAAGGATCACATTGAAGGCATCCTGATGGCCAAAGACCTGCTGCCGTTTATGCGCACAACGTCTGAGCCATTCAGCATTGATAAAGTGCTGAGAACCGCCGTGGTGGTTCCTGAAAGCAAACGTGTTGACCGCATGCTGAAAGAGTTTCGCTCCCAGCGTTACCATATGGCGATTGTTGTCGATGAATTCGGCGGCGTATCCGGTCTGGTGACTATCGAAGATATTCTCGAACTGATTGTTGGCGAAATCGATGATGAGTATGACGAAGCTGAAGATCTGGATATTCGTCAGCTTAGCCGCCATACCTACACCGTCCGCGCGCTGGCTCCGATTGAAGATTTCAATGAAGTCTTCCAGACCCATTACAGTGACGACGAAGTCGATACTATCGGTGGTCTGGTGATGCAATCCTTTGGCCATTTACCGGCACGGGGCGAAAGCATTGAAATTGACGGTTACCTGTTCAAGGTTGCGATGGCCGACAGCCGCCGTATTATTCAGGTTCACGTAAAAATACCGGACGACGCGCCGCAACCGAAACTGGAAGAATAATTACTCCATGGCAATTGCCTCTTTATATCAACGCCAGCGGGTTCGCGCCCTGCTGGCGCTCTTATTCGGTGCCTGTGGCACACTCGCTTTCTCCCCTTATGATTTCTGGCCTGCCGCCATCGTCTCACTCTGCGGTCTGCTGGCATTAACGTTGGATCGCCGTCCGGCGCAATCCGCGTGGATAGGTTTTTTCTGGGGATTTGGCCTGTTTGGAACCGGCGTAAACTGGGTTTATGTCAGCATCGCCACCTTTGGCGGTATGCCGGAAGCCATCAACCTTTTCCTGGTGATCTTGCTGGCGGCTTATTTGTCGCTGTACACCATGCTGTTCGCCGGTATTTTCAGCAAACTGTGGCCGAAAACCACCTGGTGGAAACTGGCGATTGCCGCGCCCGCACTGTGGCAGATTACCGAATTCCTTCGCGGCTGGGTGCTGACCGGTTTCCCGTGGCTTGAATTTGGTTACAGCCAGATTAATGGCCCGCTTAAAGGCCTTGCGCCAATCACCGGTGTAAACGGCATTACGCTTTTACTGACATCCCTGAGCGGTCTGCTGGTTTATGCTATTTATCAGCGCCGGAAAGTGCCGGGTGTTGTTGCGCTGGCGATGTTGCTGCTGCCGTGGCCGCTTCGCTATATTCACTGGTATCAGGAACAGCCGGAGAAAACTGTCGATGTTGCGCTGGTTCAGGGCAATATTCCGCAGTCGATGAAATGGGATCCGAAGGCGCTGGAAAGCGCGCTGCAAACGTATCTGGATCTCAGTCGCCCTTATCTCGGCAAATCCAGCATGATCATCTGGCCGGAATCTGCAATTTCAGATATTGAATCCGATCAGCAGGCTTTCCTGAGCATGGTGGATAACATCTATCGTTCGCACGGGACTCAGCTGATCACCGGGATTATCGACGCACGTCGTAACGAAGAAGGCATGAAGGTGTATAACAGCGCCATCGTGCTGGGCGGTGAACAGACTTATCGCTATCCGGACGACAACCGCTTCAACAAACATCACCTGGTGCCTTTCGGTGAATTCGTTCCTTTGGAAACGTTGCTGCGCCCTCTTGCTCCGTTCTTCGATCTGCCGATGTCGGGCCTGACCAGCGGCGATTACGTGCAGAAGCCTTTGTTTGTCAGCGGCCTCAATCTGACCACCGCCATTTGTTATGAAGTGGTGTTTGGTGAACAGGTGCGTGACAACCTGCGGCCGGACACCAATTTCCTGCTGACCATTTCCAATGATGCCTGGTTCGGTCACTCGATTGGCCCGTGGCAGCATTTCCAGATGGCGCGTATGCGTTCACTGGAATTAGGTCGTCCGTTACTGCGCAGCACCAACAATGGCATTACCGCCGTAGTGAATGCGCAGGGTGATGTGACGGCTGAAATTCCGCAGTTCACCCGTCAGGTGCTGAATGTGAAAGTCACGCCGACAACCGGGATGACGCCGTATGCACGCGCCGGCTGGTGGCCGGTGTGGATAGTGACGTTCATTATGGCGGGCACAGCGCTGTGGCTGGGGCGTCGCAAGAGCTAATTTTTTGCAATTCCTCTTTAAATCAGGCGTTTTCGGGCGCCTGAACTGTTTTGTCGCATCCCTTCCCTCATTCTCATCACACTCCCCTTTTACCTGCTGCCGTTTGTCAGAAACCCGGCATTAAGCGCTGATTATATGACCGGCGATGAAGTTAAATCAGGCTTTCTGGCATGAGTCTTGCTACATCTGATTGAAAGATATCTGGTTAGTTACTTTTTATGACGTCGTGCATCATTTTGGAACAAAAAGGCTAGTCCTCATGCACTTTTCAGGTGCATAGCCCGTGAGTTGCTTTTAATTGGTGCGTGTCTCGTCTCAAAAAAGAAACAATGTGGTTTCATAAAATTCACATTCAGTTATTTTCTAGCTTCATATGACGAGGCATTAGTACTTTCTGATCCCTGAGTTTGGATCCCTGATGACAGCAAGGAGTTGGACATGCAATTGCGCAAATTGGCGTTATCCGTAGTGTTGGCAAGCGTTGCCGTAAGCAGCTTTGCTCACGCAGAAGAACTGACCGGCACCCTGAAGAAAATCAAAGACAATGGCGTTATCGTGGTAGGTCACCGCGAATCCTCCGTACCATTCTCTTACTACAATAACGAACAGAAAGTCGTCGGTTATTCACAGGATTACTCTGACGCCATCGTTGACGCGGTGAAGAAAAAACTGAACCTGCCCAACCTGCAGGTCAAAATGATGCCAATCACCTCGCAGAACCGTATTCCGTTGCTGCAAAACGGCACCTATGATTTTGAGTGTGGCTCAACCACCAACAACCTCGAGCGCCAGCAGCAAGCTGCGTTTTCCGACACCATCTTCGTTATCGGCACCCGTCTGTTAGTGAAGAAAGGGTCTGAAATCAAAGATTTCGCTGACCTGAAAGGCAAAACCGTTGTTGTCACTTCCGGTACAACGTCAGAAGTGCTGCTCAACAAGCTTAACGAAGAGAAGAAACTGGACTTACGCATTATCAGCGCGAAAGACCACGGCGACTCCTTCCGTACGCTGGAAACCGGTCGTGCCGTTGCGTTCATGATGGATGATGCTCTGTTAGCCGGTGAGCGTGCGAAAGCCAAACAACCTGACAACTGGGTCATTCTCGGCACGCCACAGTCGAAAGAAGCGTATGGCTGCATGATGCGTAAAGATGACGCTGAGTTCAAAAAACTGGTCGATGACACCATCGTGAAAGCACAGACTTCCGGTGAAGCGACCAAGTGGTTTGAAACCTGGTTCAAAAAACCAATTCCTCCGAAAAACCTGAACATGAACTTTGAACTGTCTGATGACATGAAAGCCCTGTTCAAAGCGCCAAACGATAAAGCACTGTAAGAAATACCAGACAGACGGGTATAACCAAGAGAAGTGTAATTAAAGAATAAGGCTGGACCACCAGCCTGTGATGATGCAGACCGGATGCGGGGTGGTCGTTCCCCACCCCGCCTATCCTCCCAATCATTTTCACGCGGATCACGTCATCACTCAGATGGGTAGTTGATTACCCGGTTTACGGAGTTTTTATGTCAATAGATTGGAACTGGGGCATATTCCTGCAACAAGCCCCCTTTGGGAATACCACCTACCTGGGCTGGATTTGGAATGGATTTCAGGTCACCGTCGCGCTGTCGATTTGCGCCTGGATCATCGCGTTTTTCATCGGTTCACTCTTCGGGATACTGCGTACCGTACCCAACCGCATTCTTTCCGGTATTGGTACCTGTTACGTCGAACTTTTCCGTAACGTGCCGCTCATTGTGCAATTCTTCATCTGGTATCTGGTTGTGCCTGAACTGCTGCCGGAAAATATCGGCATGTGGTTTAAATCAGAACTGGCCCCGAATGTGCAATTCTTTACCTCGTCAATGATCTGTCTTGGTCTGTTCACCGCTGCCCGCGTGTGCGAGCAGGTGCGTGCGGCCATTCAGTCATTGCCGCGCGGTCAGCGCAATGCCGGGCTGGCAATGGGCCTGACGCTGCCTCAGACCTATCGCTATGTCCTGTTGCCGAACGCTTATCGTGTGATCGTGCCACCGATGACGTCCGAAATGGTTAACCTGGTGAAAAACTCGGCCATCGCGTCCACCATCGGTCTGGTTGATATGGCTGCACAAGCCGGCAAGTTGCTTGATTACTCCGCTCATGCGTATGAATCCTTTACTGCGATTACCGTTGCCTACGTCCTTATCAATGCCGTCATCATGTTACTGATGCATTTTGTAGAACGTAAAGTCCGCCTGCCGGGCAACATGGGAGGTAAATAGAAATGCATGAATTTGACTGGAGTTCAATCGGCCCCGGCCTGCCCTACTTGTGGCAAGGCATGGTCGTCACCCTGAAAATCACGTCGCTGGCGATTGTTGTCGGTATCCTCTGGGGTACGCTGCTGGCGGTGATGCGCCTGTCGACATTCCGACCTGTGCGCTGGTTTGCCTCGGCCTACGTCAATCTGTTCCGCGCCATACCGCTGGTGATGGTGCTGCTGTGGTTCTACCTGATTGTGCCCGGCTTCCTGCAAAAAGTGCTCGGTTTATCGCCTAAAACGGATATCCGCCTGATTTCAGCGATGGTAGCGTTCGCTTTGTTTGAAGCGGCCTACTATTCCGAAATCATTCGCGCCGGGATTATCAGTATTGCCCGCGGGCAGTCTTCCGCCGCACTGGCGCTGGGCATGACCCAATGGCAGTCCATGCAGCTGGTGATTTTGCCGCAAGCCTTCCGCGCGATGGTGCCGTTGTTACTGACGCAGGCGATTGTCTTATTCCAGGATACTTCGCTGGTTTATGTTCTGGGCCTCGCTGACTTCTTCCGCAGCGCATCCAACATCGGCGACCGTGACGGTACGCTGGTTGAGATGGTGCTGTTTGCAGGACTTATTTACTTTGTTATCAGCCTTTCCGCTTCCTTGCTGGTGCGTTATTTGAAGAAAAGGACCGTTTCATGATTTCACTGAAGAATGTTTCTAAATGGTACGGGCAGTTCCAGGTGCTGACCGATTGCAGCACCGAAGTTAAAAAAGGTGAAGTTGTGGTCGTTTGCGGGCCTTCCGGGTCAGGGAAATCAACGCTGATTAAAACCGTGAACGGGCTGGAGCCGATTCAGAAAGGCGAAATCCTGGTCAACGGTACGCCGGTCAATGACAAGAAAACCAATCTGGCGCAGCTGCGCGCGAAAGTCGGCATGGTATTCCAGCATTTCGAACTGTTCCCGCATTTGTCGATCATCGATAACCTGACGCTGGCTCAGGTGAAAGTGCTGAAACGCGATAAAGCGGCATCGAAAGAAAAAGGGCTGAAATTGCTGGAGCGCGTCGGTTTATCCGCTCACGCCAACAAATTCCCCGGCCAGCTTTCCGGCGGACAGCAGCAGCGTGTGGCTATCGCCCGCGCATTGTGTATGGATCCCATCGCCATGTTATTTGACGAACCGACCTCAGCGCTTGATCCGGAAATGATCAACGAAGTGCTCGACGTGATGGTTGAGCTGGCAAACGAAGGCATGACTATGATGGTGGTCACCCACGAAATGGGCTTTGCCCGTAAAGTGGCGAACCGCGTGATTTTCATGGATGAAGGGAAGATTGTGGAAGATCGCAATAAAGACGATTTCTTCAATAATCCGGAATCTGATCGTGCCCGCGATTTCCTGGCGAAAATCCTGCACTAAAACGTGAATTGCCCGCTTCCGGTCTGATCCGGAAGCGGGCAGATAAAATCACGGTTCAAACGGGCGTCGGCTGAATTCAGTATTCCCGCATTTTGGGCATTTACTCAGAATCTCAGGCGTGTAAACCGCTAAGTGGAAATGACAGTTTTCGCAAACCAGATTTCCCAGCCCGACCACTTCCCCGCTGTGATAAATGCCGTGATGGCTGACGTCTTTAAACATCTCTTTCCATTCCAGCTGCGTTTTGTCCGTCAGGTCCGCCAGCTCTTTCCACAGACTTTCTTTAATCACGCGCAGAAACACGCTGTCGGTGCCGTCATCCTCAGCCACCACCCGCTGGCTCTCTCCATAACTGCGCGCAAACTCATGCAGATCGCGTCTGACTGCCGACGTTAACTGTTCAATTTGAATTTCTGACAACTTACCTTCATCTTGCAGACGGACACGGGCATCCTGCACCAGTGCGCTGATATCACGTTCGCCATTTTTTAACCGTTCGGTCAGCGAAGACACTAACTGGCGGTAAGATTGCGTAATATTGCTCATAACTTCCTCTCCTTGAACTGACATAACCGTTTGCCCGGCGGGAGCGTATTGTCTTTATTTTAGACGTAAATCCCTGATACGTTGCGCAGATTATCTCGGGCTGCCTCGCAGATTCTGAATAATGCGCCAGAAGAAGGCAGAAATCCCCGTTAGCTCTTCAGCGGGTGTTGTTGCACCCTCCGCTTATCAGCTATGCTATGCGGATCTTTTGATTAAAACTTTTTGAGCTACAGGCGTAGCTGTTTTCACTCACAGGACCACCGGCCGCCATGCAAGAGCAATACCGTCCAGAAGACATTGAGTCACACGTTCAGCTTCACTGGCAAGAGAAGCAAACCTTCAAAGTTACCGAACAGCCTGGTAAGGAGAAATATTACTGTCTCTCCATGTTGCCGTATCCGTCAGGCCGTCTCCACATGGGACATGTGCGCAACTACACCATCGGTGACGTGATTTCCCGTTACCAGCGCATGCTCGGTAAAAATGTCCTGCAGCCTATCGGCTGGGATGCATTCGGCCTGCCAGCCGAAGGTGCCGCAGTGAAAAACAACACAGCACCGGCGCCGTGGACTTACGAAAATATCGAATACATGAAGAACCAGCTTAAACTGCTGGGCTTCGGCTATGACTGGGATCGCGAAGTCGCCACCTGCAAACCGGATTACTACCGTTGGGAACAGTGGTTCTTCACCAAGCTTTATGAAAAAGGCCTGGTTTATAAGAAGACTTCCGCCGTTAACTGGTGTCCGCATGACCTGACCGTTCTGGCGAATGAACAGGTTATCGACGGTTGCTGCTGGCGTTGTGACACCAAGGTTGAGCGTAAAGAAATCCCCCAGTGGTTTATCAAAATCACCGATTACGCCGATCAGCTGCTTAACGATCTGGACACGCTGGAAAGCTGGCCTGAGCAGGTTAAAACCATGCAGCGTAACTGGATTGGCCGTTCCGAAGGTGTGGAAATCACTTTCGATGTGGCTGACAGCGACGAAAAAGTCACGGTTTACACCACCCGTCCTGATACCTTCATGGGCGCGACCTATGTGGCTGTTGCCGCCGGTCATCCTCTGGCACAACAGGGCGCAGTCAATAATCCGGCCCTGAAAGATTTCATCGACGAATGCCGTAATACCAAAGTTGCCGAAGCAGAAATGGCAACGATGGAGAAAAAAGGCATGGCAACGGGCCTGTATGCGGTTCATCCGCTGTCAGGTGAAAAACTGCCTGTCTGGGTCGCCAACTTTGTCCTGATGGAATACGGCACTGGTGCTGTAATGGCCGTTCCGGGCCACGACCAGCGCGACTGGGAATTTGCGACCAAATATAACCTGCAGATCAAGCCAGTTATCCTGAACCTGGATGGCAGCCAGCCGGACGTCAGCGCAGAAGCGATGACCGAAAAAGGCACGCTGTTTAATTCCGGTGAATTCGATGGTCTGAATCACGAAGACGGCTTCAACGCTATTGCCGACAAACTGGTCGCGCAGGGTGTGGGCCAGCGTAAAGTGAACTATCGTCTGCGCGACTGGGGTGTTTCCCGTCAGCGTTACTGGGGCGCGCCAATCCCGATGATCACGCTGGAAGACGGTACCGTTATCCCGACACCAGAAGATCAGCTGCCGGTTATCCTGCCGGAGGACGTCGTCATGGACGGCATCACCAGCCCGATTAAGGCCGATCCTGAGTGGGCAAAAACCACGGTGAACGGGATGCCGGGTCTGCGTGAAACCGACACTTTCGATACCTTCATGGAATCTTCCTGGTACTACGCGCGTTACACCTGCCCGCAGTATGACGAAGGCATGTTGGATCCGGCTGCCGCGAACTACTGGCTGCCGGTTGATCAGTATGTTGGTGGTATCGAACACGCCATCATGCACCTGATGTATTTCCGCTTCTTCCATAAACTGATGCGCGATGCAGGTCTGGTCGATTCTGACGAACCGGCTAAACGCCTGCTGTGTCAGGGTATGGTTCTGGCTGATGCGTTCTACTACACCGGAAACGGCGGCGAGCGCGTTTGGGTTTCTCCGGCTGATGCGACCGTTGAACGTGACGAAAAAGGCCGTATCACCAAAGCCACCGACCCGCAGGGCCGCGAGCTGGTGTATGCCGGCATGAGCAAGATGTCCAAGTCCAAAAACAACGGCATCGACCCGCAGGTCATGGTGGATAAATACGGTGCAGATACTGTCCGTCTGTTCATGATGTTCGCTTCTCCGGCAGAAATGACGCTGGAATGGCAGGAATCAGGCGTTGAAGGGGCGAACCGCTTCCTGAAACGTGTCTGGAAACTGGCTTACGAACATTCAGAAAAAGGCCCGACCGTTGCTCTTGACGCGGCTTCGCTGAACGAAGCGCAAAAAGATCTGCGTCGCGACCTGCACAAAACCATCGCCAAAGTCACCGACGATATTGGCCGTCGTCAGACCTTCAACACGGCCATCGCCGCGGTGATGGAACTGATGAACAAGATGGGCCGCGCGCCACAGGAAACTGAACAGGATCGCGCGCTGTTGCAGGAAGCGCTGCTGGCGGTTGTCCGCATGTTATATCCGTTCACCCCGCACGTTTGCTTCAGCCTCTGGCAGTCGCTGAACGGTGCAGGTGATGTGGATACCGCGCCGTGGCCACAGGCTGATGAGCAGGCTATGGTGGAAGATTCCAAACTGGTCGTTGTGCAGGTGAATGGTAAAGTACGTGCTAAAATCACCGTAGCCGCTGATGCTACTGAGCAACAAGTGCGCGAGCGTGCGGCAGAAGAACATTTGGTCGCAAAATATCTGGATGGGGTTACGGTCCGCAAAGTAATCTACGTCCCGGGCAAACTGCTTAACCTGGTTGTAGGTTGAGTCAAGGAGGATCTGTGCGACATCCTATAATGACGCTGCTGCTGACCGCAGCAGTGCTGGTGACAGCCGGTTGTGGTTTTCACCTACGTGGAAAAACCAATGTTCCGGACGAGCTGAGAACCATCGTTCTGGACAGTGGTGACCCGTATGGTCCGTTGACGCGTGATATCCGTACTCAGCTGCGTCTGAGTAACGTAACGATCGTGGATGACCCGACGACTGAGCAGCGTAAGGATATCCCTTCACTGCGTATCGGTGCTGAATCGACGGGCAGAAGTACTGCGTCAATCTTCCAGGACGGAAAAACGGCTGAATACCAGATGGAAATGAATGTCAGCGCAACGGTTCTGATGCCGGGTAAAGATCTCTATCCGATTCATGTGAAAGTGTTCCGCGCCTTCTTCGACAACCCGTTAACGGCGCTGGCGAAAGATAACGAGCAGGACATCATTGTGGAAGAGATGCGCCAGCAGGCAGCTCAGCAGCTGATCCGTAAGTTACTGACGGTGCATGCGTCAGAGCTGCGTAAAGCGGATGAAGTGAACGGGACAGTAGAAGTCATTTCTACCCGTTCATCTGCCAGCACGTCATATGATACCTCTGAGGTATCGGCTCCGGCTCCGGCCAGCACTTCCGCAAAATGATCCGAATTTATCCGGAACAACTTGCCGCGCAGCTCCGTGAGGGGCTGCGCGCTTGTTTTCTGTTATGTGGAAACGATCCTCTGCTTTTGCAGGAAAGTCAGGACAGCATCCGCAAAACAGCGCAGCTTTCTGATTTTCAGGAGCACTACACTTTTGTGCTCGACGCTCATACCGAATGGGAGTCAATTTTCAGCATCTGTCAGGCGCTGAGCCTGTTTGCCAGCCGCCAGACGCTGATGCTTATCCTGCCTGATAATGGCCCGACCGCGCCGATGGCAGAACAATTACTCAAGCTGACGACCCTTTTGCACGACGACATTTTACTGTTGCTGCGCGGAACAAAGCTGACCAAAGCGCAGGAAAACAGCGCATGGTTTAAAGCGCTGAGCGACAAAGGCGTCTTTGTCAGTTGTCAGACCCCGGAACAGGCGCAGCTTCCCCGCTGGGTCAGCCGTCGCGCTCAGGCGTTATCGCTTGAACTGGATGAGCCGGCAAACCAGCTTTTGTGTTATTGCTACGAAGGCAATCTTCTGGCGTTAGCCCAGTCACTCGAGCGGCTTTCCCTGCTTTACCCGGACGGGAAACTCACGCTGCCTCGTGTGGAAACGGCCGTCAATGATGCCGCACACTTTACGCCTTATCACTGGCTGGATGCGCTGCTTGCCGGTAAAAGCAAACGCGCCTGGCATATTTTGCGTCAGTTGCAACAGGAAGACAGCGAGCCGGTTATTTTGCTGCGAACCGTGCAACGCGAACTTCTGATGCTGCTTAACCTGAAGCGTAAAATGGACTCGACGCCTTTGCGTACGCTCTTCGATCAGCAAAAAGTCTGGCAAAACCGTCGCACGCTGGTGACGCAGGCGCTACAACGTTTATCGCTCGAACATCTGACTCAGGCCGTTCGGTTACTGACTCAGATGGAGATCACCCTGAAACAGGATTACGGCCAGTCCGTCTGGTCAGAGCTGGAAAGTCTCTCCATGCTAATGTGTGGAAAACCCCTGCCGACTGATTTTGCGGGTTCGTATTGAAGCAGGACACCGGTATGCCACTCAGCACATCACATTCTTCCCCACGCCAGGCCAGGTTACTGGCTTTCTTCGGCGGAACCTTTGATCCGATTCATTACGGGCACCTGAAACCAGTGACCAGTCTGGCTGAACAGGCCGGATTGGATCAGGTTATTTTGTTGCCCAATAACGTTCCGCCCCATCGTCCGCAGCCGGAAGCCAGTTCTCTCCAGCGTCTGCATATGGTTGAGCTGGCCGTTGAAGGTAACCCGTTGTTTACGGTGGACTCACGTGAACTGGATGTCGATACGCCGTCCTATACCCTTGAGACACTTGCAACGTTACGTAAAGAACATGGCGATGATTGCCCGCTGGCGTTTATCATTGGCCAGGATTCATTGCTGACTTTGCATAAATGGCACCGCTGGGAATCGCTGCTGGATTTCTGCCATCTGGTCGTGATGGCGCGTCCGGGATACCAGGAACAGCTCGACACACCGGTGTTGCAAAACTGGTACGAAACCCACCGGGTAACTGATGCTGAAAAACTGAAACAGAAACCCGCCGGATTCATTTATCAGGCCAATACGCCGCTGCTGGATATTTCAGCGACGGAAATCCGCGAGCGGCGTCATGCGGGGCTTGATTGCTCAGATTTGCTGCCATCTGCCGTTGAGCGCTATATAGAATCACAGGGCTTGTACCGCGAGTAGCTAACGCGTGGTATACTGCGCCGCTTAATTTCGGCTCTTGATAACGCTGCGTAATCGACCAATACAATGTATTGATTGTTAAACGTTTTCAGCTGTTTTCCTGATAACCGCTAAGTTTATCCATCATGAGACGGGCCCTTACTTCGGTGTTTCACCGCTGGCTATCTCGTGAGATCAATTGTTTCAAACATCCCCAGGGGAACCTTTGCAAGGTAAAGCGCTCCAAGATTTTGTTGTCGATAAAGTCGATGACCTGAAAGCACAAGACATCATTGCCATTGATGTTAAAGGTAAATCCAGTATTACTGATTGCATGATTATTTGTACCGGAACATCAAGCCGCCACGTTGTGGCTATCGCCGGGCATCTGGTTGAAGAAGTGAAAGCGGTCGGTATGGACGCCATGGGCGTCAAAGGCATTAACGAAGCAGACTGGGTTGTTGTCGATCTGGGCGAAGTGATCGTCCACGTCATGCAGGAAGAAAGCCGTCAGCTTTATGAGCTTGAGAAACTCTGGGGTTAATGCGTGAAACTGCAACTTGTCGCCGTCGGCACAAAAATGCCTGACTGGGTACAAACCGGTTTTAACGATTACCTGCACCGCTTTCCAAAAGATATGCCGTTTGAACTGACTGAAGTTCCGGCAGGGAAACGGGGTAAGAACGCAGATATCAAACGCATTCTTGAAAAAGAAGGCGAACAGATGCTGGCCGCTGTCGGTAAGGGTAATCGCATTGTGACCCTGGATATTCCGGGCACACCGTGGGAAACCCCGCAACTGGCACAACAACTGGAGCGCTGGAAGCAGGACGGCCGTAACGTCAGCCTGTTAATTGGCGGTCCGGAAGGGCTGGCTCCGGCCTGTAAAGCCGCAGCGGAACAGAGCTGGTCGCTCTCTCCGTTGACACTTCCTCACCCGCTGGTTCGGGTTCTGGTCGCGGAAAGTCTTTACCGCGCCTGGAGTATTACCACTAATCATCCATACCACCGCGAATAACGGGTGGTGAATGTCAGCAACATGAATTAAGTAGTGGGATGAAAATAGATCGTAACCCTTTTCGCGACTATACGGCTGAATCAGCCCTCTTTGTGCGCCGTGCACTGGTGGCGTTCATCGGCATTCTGCTACTTAGTGGCATCCTGGCTTTCAATTTGTATAACCTGCAAATTGTTCGTTTTCAGGATTATCAAACCCGTTCCAATGATAACCGAATCAAGCTGGTGCCGATTGCGCCCAGCCGCGGCATTATCTATGACCGCAACGGAACTCCGCTGGCGTTAAACCGCACTATTTATCAGCTCGAACTTGTGCCCGAAAAGGTTGATGATCTTCAGGCAACGCTCGAAGGGCTGAAACCTATCGTTGATTTAACGCCGGAAGATATCGACAACTTCAAGAAAGAGCGCCAGCGTTCGCGCCGCTTTACGTCTATTGCGGTAAAAACGGCGCTGACAGAAGTCCAGGTCGCGCGTTTCTCCGTGAACCAGTTCCACTTCCCCGGTGTGGAAGTCAGAGGTTATCAGCGACGCTATTATCCTTACGGCTCGGCCCTCACGCACGTCATTGGCTATGTGTCGAAAATTAACGATCGTGACGTTGAACGTCTGGATAAAGACGGTCTTCTGGCGAACTACGCCGCCACGCATGATATCGGCAAACTGGGCATCGAACGTTTTTACGAAGACACGCTTCACGGCAAAACTGGCTACGAAGAAGTTGAAGTCAACAACCGTGGCCGTGTGATCCGCCAGTTGCATGAAGAACCGCCTCAGGCCGGGAAAGATATTTATCTGACCATCGACCTGCCGTTGCAGCAATATATTGAAGTCCTGCTGACCGGCAGCCGCGCCGCCGTGGTGGTCACTGATCCGCGTGATGGCGCAATCCGCGCGCTGGTGTCCAACCCAAGTTATGACCCAAATCTGTTCGTCGACGGGATTTCGAGCAAAGACTACAGCTCGCTGTTAAACGACCCGAACAAACCGCTGATCAACCGTACCACGCAAGGCGTTTATCCGCCGGCGTCCACGGTGAAACCGTATATTTCCGTCTCGGCACTGACGACCGGTGTGATCAACAAAAATACCTCTTTGTTTGACCCCGGCTGGTGGCAGTTACCCGGTTCAGACAAGCGCTACCGTGACTGGAAACACTGGGGTCATGGCCGTCTGAATGTCACAAAAGCCCTCGAGGAATCAGCGGATACCTTCTTCTATCAGGTTGCTTACGATATGGGGATTGACCGTCTTTCCGAGTGGATGGGGAAATTCGGCTACGGTCAGTACAGCGGTATCGACTTATCCGAAGAGCGCAGCGGCAACATGCCTAATCGCGACTGGAAATTTAAACGCTTTAAAAAACCGTGGTATCAGGGTGACACTATCCCTGTCGGTATCGGCCAGGGCTACTGGACAGCAACGCCTGTGCAGATCATGAAAGCCATGACCACGCTGATTAATGACGGCAATGTCAAAACGCCCCACCTGTTACTGAGCACCAAAGTGGATGGCAAGCAGGTGCCCTACAAACAGCAGGAAACCACGCAGATTGGTGATATTCATTCCGGTTATTGGGAAATCGCCAAAGACGGCATGTACGGCGTGGCCAACCGCCCGAACGGTACCGCCCGCAAATATTTCGCCGATGCGCCATATAAAGCGGCAGCAAAATCCGGGACAGCACAAGTTTACGGTTTGAAAGCCAATGAAATCTATAATGCGCATAAGATTGCTGAGCATCTGCGCGACCATAAACTGATGACTTCATATGCGCCGTATGACAAACCCACCGTCGCCGTCGCCGTAGTTTTGGAAAACGGGGGGCAGGCCCGGCGGTGGGGACAATTTCGCGGCAGATACTCGACCATATTTTACTGGGCGATAACACGACACAACTGCCGGCTGACGCACCCGCGCCACCGGGAACTGAAGGTGATTAACCAGCAATGACTGAGAACCAACATAAAAGATCATTGTGGTCGAAAATGCACATCGACCTGACCATGCTGCTGATCATCCTGGCGCTGCTGACGTACAGTGCGTTCGTGATGTGGAGCGCCAGCGGACAAGACATGGGTATGATGGAACGTAAAGTCGGCCAGATCCTGATGGGTCTGGTGATTATGCTGGTGATGGCGCAAATTCCCCCGCGCGTTTATGAAAGCTGGGCGCCTTATCTCTACATATTCTGCGTCTTTCTGCTGGTGCTGGTCGATGCGTTCGGCAGTATCAGTAAAGGCGCGCAGCGCTGGCTGGATTTAGGGATCATCAAATTCCAGCCCTCGGAGCTGGCGAAAATCGCCGTTCCGCTGATGGTCGCCCGCTTTATCAACCGCGATGTGTGTCCGCCGTCACTGAAAAATACGGCCATTGCTCTGGCGCTGATTTTCATCCCTACCCTGCTGGTTGCCGCGCAGCCTGACCTCGGGACGTCGATTCTCATCGCTGCATCCGGCTTATTCGTGTTGTTCCTTTCAGGCATGAGCTGGAAACTGATTGCGGTTGCCGCGATTTTGGTTGCCGCGTTTATTCCGATACTGTGGTTTTTCCTGATGCACGATTATCAGCGGGACCGCGTCATGATGCTGCTCGATCCGGAAAGCGATCCGCTCGGCGCGGGCTATCATATTATTCAGTCGAAGATTGCGATTGGCTCAGGCGGATTCTCCGGCAAAGGCTGGTTGCACGGTACCCAGTCGCAGCTGGAATTCTTGCCCGAACGCCATACCGACTTTATCTTTGCCGTACTGGCGGAGGAACTCGGGCTTATCGGCGTGCTGGTTCTGCTGGGGCTTTATCTTTGCCTCATCATGCGCGGACTGGTGATCGCGGCAAATGCGCAAACCACGTTTGGCCGCGTAATGTCCGGTGGTTTGATGTTGATTCTGTTCGTTTATGTGTTTGTTAACATCGGCATGGTCAGTGGTATTGTCCCGGTAGTTGGGGTACCTTTGCCTCTGGTCAGCTATGGCGGGTCAGCACTCATCGTGCTAATGGCAGGGTTTGGTATCGTCATGTCGATACATACTCATCGAAAAATGTTGTCAAAAAACTTATAGAGGTGAGCAATGCGTAAGCAGTGGCTTGGAGCTGTCATTATCGGTTTGCTGTTAAGTGGCTGTGCCACTGACGAAACTCAGCAACAACAACCGGCCCCGCAACAAGCCTACAATGGCCCTGTGGTGGAGATCGGCGGGGCTGATCCGCGTTACGAACCTTATAATCAGGGCACGATGCAGGATTATACCGTTAACGGTAAAACCTATAAAATCGTCAAAGACCCGTCAAACTTCTCACAAGTGGGTCAGGCTGCCTGGTACGGTCAGGAAAATGGCGGCAATACCACCGCAATTGGCGAAGAATTCGACCCGACGGCCATGACGGCGGCGCATCCTACTCTGCCAATTCCAAGCTATGTGCGTGTCACCAATATGGCAACCGGACGTATGCTGGTTGTGCGTGTGAATGACCGCGGTCCTTATGTTCCGGGCAAAATTATTGATTTGTCTCAGGCGGCGGCAGACCGTCTGAACCTGACCAACAGTACCAAAGTGCGTGTTGATTTCATCAACGTTGCACCGGACGGAACGATGTCTGGCCCCGGCACCATCGGTACGACCGTCGCGAAACAATCATATGCCCTGCCGTCACGTCCAAGTCTGGGTGCCAGTGAGATGGGAACCCCTACGCTTTCCGCTCAACCGGTGAACACCTCTGACGTGCGTCCGATCAGCAACAGTACGCTGAGTAATCCAAACGCAGCACCGCTGACCAATGATGAAGACAACAGCAACAACGGCAATGTGCCCGCTGCCACAACGATGTCCGGCAACAGCGGCGGCGGGGGTTTTCTGAGTGCTCCAACACCATTGCGTGCAGGAGTCCTTGAAGGCAGCGCACCGGCAGCGCCGGTGATGACCGCCAGCACAGCACCGGTTGTCGCCTCTGCGGCTCCGGTTGCCGCCGCACCCGCGCATACCACCGCTATTCCGGGCTCTGGCTTCATGGTGCAGGTCGGTGCGCTGAGCAATCCTCAAAATGCACAGTTATGGCAAAAAAGCCTGAGTCAGCGTTTTAACGTTCCGGGCAAAGTGCAGGCAAACGGCAGCACCTACCGCGTTCAGCTTGGGCCATTCAGCACCCGCCAGCAGGCCGTACAATTGCAACAGCGGCTCGCCAGCGAAGCTCAACAGCAGTCTTTTGTCACTGCCAGCATGTAGTCATTATCCGGGGCTCAGGCCCCGGACTTATAAATCCCCTGCCTTATAAGTCCCATGCCTTATAAGTAAAAGTCAGTAAGCGCCGGTAATCGAAGATGTCTGACTTATGACTCTTCTGCTATAGTGGCGCACGTTTATCACTTACCTCCACGGATGTTGTTGTCCCGATCATGAAACTTGTAAACACTTCACGTTTAGTCAAAAGCCTCGCATTTGGCACCGTTATCACTTTCAGTGCAGCGTCCGCTTATGCCGACGATGTTAATTTAAAAACAATGATCCCTGGCGTTCCGCAGATTGATGCTGAAGCCTATGTCCTGATCGACTACAACTCCGGCAAAGTATTGGCAGAAATGAATGCCGATGCGCGTCGTGACCCTGCCAGCCTGACAAAAATGATGACCAGCTATGTCATCGGCCAGTCCATCAAAGCAGGCAAAATTTCTCCAACCGATATCGTTACCGTCGGCCCGGACGCTTGGGCAACGGGTAATCCGGTGTTCAAAGGTTCTTCGTTGATGTTCCTCAAACCTGGCGATCGCGTGCCGGTTTCTGAACTCAATCGCGGCATCATTCTGCAATCAGGCAACGATGCCTGTGTGGCAATGGCCGATCACGTTGCCGGAAGTCAGGATGCGTTCGTCACCATCATGAACAACTACGTGAACGCGCTGGGCCTGAAAAATACCCATTTCGGTACCGTTCATGGTCTGGATGCCGCCGGTCAGTACAGCTCTGCACGCGATATGGCGTTGATTGGCCAGGCGCTGATCCGCGATGTACCGGAAGAGTACGCGACCTATAAAGAAAAAGAGTTCACCTTCAACAATATCCGCCAGATGAACCGTAACGGTTTGCTGTGGGATAACAGCCTGAACGTTGATGGTATCAAAACCGGCCATACCGATTCTGCCGGTTATAACCTGGTGGCATCTGCAACAGAAGGCCAGATGCGTCTGATTTCTGCTGTGATGGGCGGCCATACCTATAAAGGCCGTGAAGTTGAAAGCAAAAAACTGCTGACCTGGGGCTTCCGTTTCTTCGAAACCGTTTCTCCGCTGAAAGCAGGTAAAGAATTTGCCTCTGAGCCAGTCTGGTTTGGTGATACCGATCGCGTGGCGCTGGGCGTTGAGAAAGATGCTTACCTGACCATTCCGCGTGGCCGCATGAAAGATTTGAAAGCCAGCTATGTGCTGAACACACCGGAGCTGCACGCGCCATTGCAGAAAAACCAGGTTGTGGGCTCAATCAATTTCCAGCTTGATGGTAAAACCATTGATGAGCGTCCGCTGGTTGTGATGAACGAAGTGAAAGAAGGCGGTTTCTTCGGCCGCATCGTCGATTATATCAAGCTGATGTTCCACCACTGGTTCGGGTGAGTTGTTTGCTTGAAAAAGTTTGCAACAATCCCCATATAACCGGTATAGATTATAACTCCCGCTACGGCGGGAGTTATACTTTCAGAGATAATACTTAATACGCTGGAGTGCACATGAAAACCAAACTGAACGAACTGCTCGAATTCCCTTGCTCCTTTACCTATAAAGTAATGGGCCTGGCACAACCCGAGCTGGTGGACCAGGTTGTGGAAGTCGTGCAACGCCATGCGCCTGGCGACTACAATCCTCAGGTAAAACCGAGCAGTAAAGGGAATTACCACTCCGTTTCAATTACGATCACCGCCACTCACATCGATCAGGTCGAAATCCTGTATTCAGAGCTGGGTAATATCGAAATTGTCCGCATGGTGCTGTAAGCCCTTTCTGACCGACCCGCGCGCGAGAAATTCTGTCGCGCGTTTTACCTCTCTCTCTACTGACGATAACTGCCGTGCAATCACATAATCCGCAAGAACGTATCGTACTGCGCCAGCTTGGCCTTCAGCCGTATGAACCTGTCTCTCTGGCCATGCACCATTTCACTGAACACAGGAACGCCGACTCGCTGGACGAAATCTGGCTGGTTCAGCATTCGCGCGTATTTACTCAGGGTCAGGCAGGGAAAGCAGAGCACGTTTTAATGCCCGGTGATATTCCGGTCATCCAGAGCGATCGCGGTGGTCAGGTCACCTATCACGGACCCGGCCAGCAGGTGATGTATGTGATGGTCGATTTAAAGCGTAAAAAACTGGGCGTTCGCCAGTTAGTGACGGCAATCGAACAAACCGTGGTGGACACGCTGGCGCATTTTTCTATCGATGCCTATCCGCGTGCCGATGCGCCAGGTGTTTATGTCGATGGCAAAAAGATTTGTTCCCTCGGCCTGCGCATTCGTAAAGGCTGTTCGTTGCACGGTCTGGCATTGAATATTGATATGGATTTAGAGCCGTTCCACCGCATTAACCCGTGCGGGTATGCTGGTTTGGAAATGACGCAGGCCAGCCTTGAGAAGCCCGGTCTGACCGTCGATCAGGTCATGCCGGTTCTGGTGAAATCATTCAATCACTGCCTGGATTATCAGCACGTTGATTATCTGCCCTGGCAAATCGAGCGGTACGCGACTTCTGCGCTATAATTTCAGTGTTTTACCATCAGACTTATCAACGTTTTAGCAGTTTTACTTCGTATTCTGGTTTACTATCACTCACTGAACTTCTTAGCATTTTATCGCTTACGGATAAGCACACTTCCCGGCTCAATACCGGGACAGTCCTTCACACTGCCGGGAAATATTTATGGATGATAAAGATATTAGTGCCAGCCTGAATAAGCTTCGAAACCTTGATCTCAATTTGTTGACCGTTTTCGAAGCCGTATATTTGCACAAAGGCATTGTTCACGCCGCCAAAGCGCTGAACCTGACACCGTCTTCGGTGAGTCAGTCCATTCAAAAGTTACGCAATACATTTCCCGATCCTTTGTTTATCCGCAACGGACAGGGCATCAGCCCGACCGCGTATGCCATTAATTTACATAAGCACATCAGTCAGGGATTGAATGCAATTCTCACCGGTCTGGACTTCACACACGATAATGACAAATCTCGCGTTCTGACCATCAGCTGCTACCCGTTTGTCGCGTTGCAGACGTTTCCGCTGATCCTCAAAGAGCTGATGAAAATTAACAGCAGCTACACGCTGAAACATCTGCCACTCACGGATCCGGAAGATACCCTGATTCAGCATCGTGCCGATTTAGTGATTGATACCGGACCGCTTTTCAACAAATCGCTGAAAGGCATCCGGCTGATGTCTGATACGACCGTGTTTGTGTGCCGAAAAAATCATCCGACGCTCAAAAAAACCATCACACTTGAACAGGCGCTGACCATGCCGCAAACCACGGTGATGACAAACGCCAGTGACCTCAAACGTATACAATTTGAGATCAGTGATTCATTGCCAGACCGCCCTATTGTGTTCACCAGCTACAACGGGATCAATATTCTCTCGATGGTTTCCAGTACGGACTTGCTGGGTATATTGCCCAAAAGAATGGTCGAACTTCTGAAGGACAGTTTTCCGGTCGAAATTCTGGAATCTGATATTCCTGCGATATCATTTGATATCACGATGTATTACAACAAAACGGCAAAAAGCGATAAAACGCTGAGCATGATCATTGATGCCATCCATCAGGCTTTTTCGCAGGCTGAAACTCTTTCCTCTGACTAAAACGCAGAGGCTGAAAAAATATTTACACACCATTAACACCAAAAGAAGAGAACATTGAAGTGGCTTAAAAGGTTATGTTTATCAAAAAATTAACCGATAAATCGGGATGTTTTTTAAAGAAAAAAGTCACCATCAGGTTAAAAAAATGCAGCATTTAGCACTTCAGGTCATGTGTAAGGGCTGAATCCGGTGATGCTTCAATGATATAATTTCCGCATTATTTCTACTTTTTTTGATGAATCAGCCAGTTCATTGAATGTCCTGAAAAAACTCGAGTTACGAGAGACGAACCTGGAAGCTGCTAGATTATGAGTAAACCGATTCAGATGGAACGCGGCGTCAAATACCGCGATGCAGATAAGATGGCGTTAATCCCGGTGAAAACCGTGGTCAGTGACCGGCAGGAAATGTTACGTAAGCCGGCTTGGATGAAAATCAAACTGCCTGCGGACTCAACGAAAATTCAGGGCATTAAATCCGCACTGCGCAAAAATGGCCTTCACTCCGTTTGTGAAGAAGCCGCATGCCCGAACCTTTCAGAGTGCTTTAACCACGGCACCGCGACCTTCATGATCCTCGGCGCAATTTGTACCCGTCGCTGCCCGTTCTGCGATGTTGCCCACGGCCGCCCGACGGCGCCGGACGCCAACGAGCCGGAAAAACTGGGTCAGACGATTGCCGATATGGGTCTGCGTTATGTCGTGATCACCTCGGTTGACCGCGATGATTTACGTGACGGCGGCGCACAGCACTTTGCCGACTGTATCACGGCGATCCGCGCTAAAAACCCGACGATCAAAATCGAGACGCTGGTGCCTGATTTCCGTGGACGTATGGATCGCGCGCTGGAAATTCTTAACGCCAGCCCGCCGGACGTGTTTAACCATAACCTGGAAAACGTGCCGCGTGTTTACCGTCAGGTTCGTCCGGGCGCTAACTACGAGTGGTCCCTGACGTTGCTGCAACGCTTTAAAGAAGCGCATCCGGAAATCCCAACCAAATCAGGCCTGATGGTCGGTCTGGGTGAGACAAACGAAGAAATCATTGAAGTGATGCGCGACCTGCGTCGTCACGGCGTCACTATGCTGACGCTGGGCCAGTATCTGCAGCCAAGCCGTCACCACTTGCCGGTGCAGCGTTACGTCAGCCCGGAAGAGTTCGATCAGATGAAAGAAGCCGCAATGGAAATGGGCTTCACGCATGCTGCCTGTGGTCCGTTCGTGCGTTCTTCTTATCACGCCGATCTGCAAGCCAAAGGGCTGGAAGTTAAGTAATATCTGGTTACGTATTGATACCAAAACGCAAAAAAGGTTGTTCGCAAGAACAACCTTTTTTAATGCATGAAGTTAAGAACCGGAATTTATTCTGGAAAAAAACTCAGTCTTTGTGTTCTACACGTTCGGCTGGTTTTTCTTCGGCAGTGGTTTTTTCGGCTGGAGTTTGATCATCACTCATGGCTTTTTTGAATCCACGCAGCGCAGCGCCCAGGTCGCCGCCCAGAGAACGCAGTTTGCTGGTACCGAACAACAGAACGATCAGCACGCCGACCACCAACAGTTTAGTAATACTTAGACCTTCCATACATACCTTCTTTACACTGAGCGCTGAAATACAGCAGTGATGTTTTGCCATTATTAACGGCCATTCGCGACGTTAATACAACCCGAATATGTAACAGAACGGATCCAGAACTGTGCGCATTGTGACCAGACTAAGCTATTATGAGCCTGAATGGCACGCTCATAAAGTATTTCAGTTTTTAAAATCTGTAAAACACCTTCAAATTTGATTTGGACCTGATTTATTAGCCCGGGTTAACTGACCCTGTAATGAGAAACGATGCCGAAAAAGCTTCATACGACTCTGGTTAACGATACTCATCATTCCGGAATGCGTTTTGCCAAAAGGACTTATTTGCCGCGCATTGTCGGGCTGGGCACGGGCAGTTTTTGTGTCGGTTCGGTGATAATTGAACATTCAACGCCGATCTGGCTCTGGGCCTTACTGTTTTTAAACGGTTTTATCTGGCCGCATATTGCCTACTGGAAAGCGAAGCGCTCAGCGACACCGTTTATCAGTGAGATTCATAACCTGCAGGCCGACGCCATTTTCGGTGGAATATGGATTGCGGTAATGGGTTTCAACGCCCTGCCCTCCGCCACTATTTTTGCCATGATGGGGATGAATAATATCTCGGCGGGCGGTCAGCGGTTATTCTTCCGGTGCGTCATTGCACAAATCACCGTTGCCATTTCGCTGCTGTTAATCGCAGATATACCTTTCAGACCGGAGACGACACCGCTCCAGCTCTATCTTTGCCTGCCGATGATCATGATTTACCCGATACTTCTCGGTAACGTCACCTACCGCACCTCGCGAAAACTGGCCGAACATAAACAGGCCATCATGCAAATTAGCGTGCGCGACGGACTGACCGGGTTGTACAACCGACGTCACTGGGAATCGTTGCTCAATACCGAACTGGAAAGTTTCCGCCGCTACCGGCATAAAACCACGCTGGTGCTGATCGACATCGACCACTTTAAGGCTATTAACGACAATTACGGTCACAGCATCGGCGATCAGGCCATTATTCTGCTGGCGCAGGAATTACAACACACCCTGCGCGCGGCCGATATTATTGGCCGCTATGGGGGTGATGAGTTCGCGGCAATTTTACCGCACAGCACTGAGCTACAGGCCCGGCGTGCGATAGAACGTTTGCAAAGCCGTCTGGATAACAGCCTGTTTCCGCAGCATCCTGACCTGAAAATCCATATCAGCGCAGGCATTGCCGAATGCGATGACGTTCAGGAAACCGCGACACACTGGCTGAATGCCGCCGATCATGCATTGTATGAAGCCAAAAAAAACGGGCGAAACCGGGTGGAAACGGCAAATTAACTTTGCAGAGTTCCCGGTTTCAGCCCGTGCTACTTTCCCGCTATCAACGTCAGATAAAGCGGCTGAGGAACGCCTGCGTACGCGGATGCTGCGGATTGACCAAGACTTCATCCGCCGCGCCCTGCTCGACAACATAACCGCGATCCATAAAGACCACCCGGTCCGCCGCCTCTTTCGCAAAGCCAATCTCATGCGTAACCACAATCATGGTCAGCCCTTGCTGCGCCAGATCACGCATTGTCGCCAGCACTTCCCCCACCAGTTCAGGGTCGAGCGCCGACGTCGGCTCATCAAACAACATCAGTTTCGGTTTCACAGCCAGCGCACGGGCAATCGCCACACGCTGCTGCTGACCACCGGAAAGATGGCGCGGATACGCATCGGCCTTGTCGCTAAGCCCGACTTTTTGTAACAACTCGCGGGCATATTTTTCGGCTTCTTGTCTGCTTTCCTTATGCACACCGACCGGCGCTTCAATAATATTTTGCAGCACGGTCATGTGGGGATACAGATTAAATTGCTGAAAAACCATCCCGATATCGCGACGCTGACGCGCAATCGCCCGTTCGGACAATTTATGCAGCCTTTCACCGCGCAGCTCATAACCGATTTGCTCACCGCCCACCATGATGGAGCCACGGTCGATATCTTCCAGATGGTTAATACAGCGCAGAAACGTTGATTTCCCTGATCCGGAAGGCCCCAAGATCACCACGACTTCGCTGGGTTTTACATCCAGATCAATGCCTTTCAGCACTTCGTTATCGCCATAGCTTTTATGCACGTTGCGGGCAACAACAAGAGATGCCACTTCGGATGACTGTGCGTCGGCAGAAAGTTGACTCATAAGTCCTCCTTGCGGGCCAGGCCCGGCGGGTTCATAACAGGGACAGCTTTCTCTTCTGCATTCCCGAGACGGCGTTTAGCACTCGCCACCGTCCGGCGTGTACCGCGGGAATAATAGCGTTCAATCGCCGACTGCCCGAGGTTCAGTACTGACGTAATCAGCAGATACCAGACCACCGCCACCATCAGCATCGGCACCACTTCAAAGGTGCGGTTATAAATGGTTTGTACGGAATACAGCAAATCCCCCATGGCAATAACGCTGACCAGCGATGTGGCTTTGATCATGCTGATCAGCTGATTACCGGTTGGCGGGATAATCGAACGCATCGCCTGCGGAATAATGATCCGTCGCAGCGCGCGTCCACGACTCATCCCGAAGGCCTGCGCCGTTTCAGCCTGACCGTTATCAACCGACAGCAAACCGGCACGAATGATTTCCGCCATATAAGCCGCTTCATTGAGCGCCAGCCCCGCAATCGCAGCGGTCAGCGGCGTGATCAGATCATTGGTATTCCAGCTCATGTACTCCGGGCCAAACGGGATCCCTAAAACCACGCGGGGGAATAACGTCGACATGTTGTACCAGAATAAAAGCTGCACCAGCAGCGGCGTGCCTCGGAAAAACCAGATGTATAATCCGGCCAGTTTGCGCAGCAACAGGCTGTCAGACAAACGGGCGATCGCCAGCATCAGGCCAATAAACACCCCGAGCAACATCGACACCACGGTAAGGCCGAGCGTCACGCCCAGGCCTTTGATGATCGTCGCTTCCGTAAACCATTGCGCGACCACATGCCATTCGAAATTCGGGTTATGCGAAACGGCCCAAATCACATCTGCGGCAATCAGCAGCACAACAATCCACGAAATCCAGCGGCCAATGTTGCGTGGCGCGTGGGAGAACTCAACGTTACGTCGTGGATCCTGCGTATAGTCGTCCTTGACTGCCGGCTTTGAACTATACGTTTTATCAGTCATTTAGGTTGTGCCTTTGCCAGATTGATCCCCGGTGCCGGGATCATGTTGCCTTCCAGACCCCATTTTTTCATGATGATGGCGTAAGTCCCGTTATCGAACAGTTTCTGATATCCCGCCAGAATCGCGTCACGCACAGGAGAATCCTTTGCGACCACCGTTCCCTGGAAAATATCGCCAAAACCGTTGGATTTGCCGGTGCCGGTCAGTTCCAGCTGGCCATTCGCTTTTTCAACGAAATAGGTCAACGGTGCCTGAGAGGAGAAGAAAGCGTCTGAACGGTTGGAACGCACGGCAAGAATGGAGGTGGGCTGGTCAGAGAAAGATTGCACGGTAACCGCCGTTTTGCCGTCTTTCACGCATACGTCAGACTGCTTGCGGATCACCTGTTCAGCAGAACCGCCCGCCATGACGGCGATACGTTTACCGCAGGTATCGTCCAGAGAATTGATGTTTTCCGGATTGCCTTTACGCACGCCGAACACAACGTACTCTTTCACAAAATCAATAAAATCATTCTTAGCCTGACGATCCGGGTAATCGCCAATCGGGCCGATGCCCATCTGATAACGCCCTGCCGCCATTCCGCTCAGGATGCCGGATAAGCCGCTCACGGAAGCGTGCTCAATTTTCACGCCCAGCACTTCTGCCAGCGCATGCGCCAGATCAGCACTCGCGCCGTCCAGACCATTCGATCCGGTCACGATTTCATAAGGAGGAAACGAGCCGTTGTTCACAGAGGTCATCACACCGGATTTTTGAATATCCGCCGGTAATTTGGCGTGAATTGCCGGATCCATCGTCTGAGTCGGGATCGCTACCGTTTCAGCAGCCAAGGCATTCATGGACGTTACGGAAAGTAATGCAGCGGTCAGCACAGCAGCCTGACGTAGTTGTTTTGCCATCATTCTCTTATTCCTCTGTGTAAAAAGTCGGTCTGTGAGTTTATGAATGTTGTGTATTTATAATTAAACCTTCCCTGGCCTGAATCTTATTTACGTCTTTTTAAAACGAGTTCCCTGGTGAGGCGCTCGGTACTGCTTTATTCACCGGACGGTGCAGCCGTTGAGGACCGGCTGCGGTCAGGTTCAGTCATTGCGCAGTTGCGGCAAACCGAAGCGGCGGTTCGCCAGCACAGGCAATACTTTACGGGCATGTGCCAGACGATCTTTGTCCAGCTCAGCAAAAAACAGCGCAGGGGCTTCTGCCGCACGGGCAATCGCCACGCCGAGCGGATCAACCACCATACTGTTACCGATATTACGTTCGCCGCATTCGCCGACGGCGACCATATACGTGGTGTTTTCCAGCGCACGGGCGGTAACCAGCACTTCCCAATGCATTTCTTTCAGCGGGCCTTTGACCCACGCAGCCGGCAAGACCAGCACGTCTGCGCCATCAAGCACCAGACGACGCGCCAGCTCAGGGAATCGCACGTCATAACAGGTCATCAGGCCGACATTAAAACCGGCAACCTCAACCAGGGGCGGCACATCGCTGCCCGGCGTGACGTTTTTGGATTCCTGCGAAGAGAATGCGTCATAAAGATGCAGCTTACGGTATTCTGAAATGATTTCACCATTTCTGATAGAAATCAGCACGTTAAATGCACGACCATCCGGTGCAGGCGTGTGAACGCTCATCATTGTCGTCATCTGATTCCCGCGGCTAGCAGCGACAAGCTGGCTGACAAACGGACCATCCAGCGGTTGTGCGGCTTTCAGAACCAAATCCGGATCGGTGATGTCACGCGCCAGAATACCTTCCGGCAGCACCAGTAAATCCGCGCCCTCTTCCAGAGATTTCGCCATCAGAGAAAGGCAGGTTTCAACGTTGGCTTCCCATTCGCGGGAAACGGCAAACTGACCTAATGCAACTTTCATTTTTACTCTCCCGTCACTTTAGTGTGGCGAACTGAGGGAACAAATCAGCCGGTGTGAGGCGCTGCGCCGTCAGCTTCTGGGTATGCAATTCACGGGCAAAATCGTCGATCATTTTCTCATTGGCGGCGAAACCGTTTGCATTCCAGTCCGATGGCAAATCAACCACCGTGCGACGCAGGTCATCCAGCAGCCACGGTGTGGTATCGGCATATTTCGCGCGTTTATCCATCCAAATTTCATAGGAACGGTCAATAATTTCACTCAGCGCCTGCGGCAGCCATGGATGCTCTTCGGCCAGCGAAGGTTTAATTGCCAGCAAATGAATGCCGGGGATGTAACCCACGCGGTTGAAATAGGCCAGTTCTGCCGCACGGAAATCAGGCTGGAACTGCCGGAAACCGGAATCAGGCTTGAAGAAACCGTCAGGCATGAATGGCGTGAATACGGCGTCCAGCCAGCCTTCCTGCAAGAGTTCCATCATCGGACGTTCTTCCGGCACCGCTTCAATGCGCCCTTCGCGGCCAAAACCGGCCAGTCGATCCACAATCGGATGCGATGCAGTCAGGCGGCCAACGTACCAGTTTGCGTCTTCGATACCGACGCCTTCGAGAGCCAGCAGCGTGCGGGTCCAGGTGTTGCCGGAATCCTGCCAGCCGGTCAGGCCGATACGCTTGCCCGCCAGCTGAGAAAGTTCGGTCAGCGGGCTGTCCTCACGGGTGATGATGCAGCGCTGACGGAAGCCGCGCATCAGGAAATGTGGGATCGCCAGCAGATCGGATTCCCCGCGAGCCCGCCCCTGCGCATAACGGCTGAAAGAGACTTCACCCGCATCATATTTGTCGCTGGTCGCCAGGTTATCCACCAGCGTTCCCACGCGATCTATCTCGAGAGTAAACCCTTCAGGTTTAAGGTCACCCAACGCCAGCGGCGTAAAATAATCCCAGTCACGAACAGCCAGCCTGATGGTAATCGTCACATCTATCCCCTTAAGTGTCAGCATGGTTGATATGCAGAAAGACAACTGTGCGTTCACAAACCTTATCCCAAACGCACCAAATTCTTTTACGAAGGAGATCATGCTCAGCGTAATGTGATTATTTTATCGCCTCCGTTGGCTAAGTTTGATACTAATGGCATAAATTAATATGTACAATAGAATCTTTGTTACTGAACAAAAGGCGAAAACATGGCAGATAAATCCCTCGAAAAAACGCTGGAAGCAGAATGGTTAGCGGCACAATTACAGGATCGTTCGATGCGGGGCATCGCGATTGAAACAGCGGCGATGATCCGGTCTGGCGTCATCGAGATCGGCACCCATCTGCCCGCTGTCCGTGAACTGGCGCAAGCGCTGGGCGTCAGCCCGGCCACGGTATCTGCCGCCTGGGGCCAGCTTCGTCGCCAGAAAGTGATTGCAGGACGGGGCCGCAACGGCGTCTGGGTGTGCGGTGACATGCTGTCACCCCGCCCGGCACGCTTTGAAAAAATCGGTAACTTTGGCGAGCACATTATTGCAGATCTGGCGCTGTCATCGCCCGACCCGGCGCTTTTGCCTGATTTGCGCGAAGCCATGCAACACGGGGTTGGCGCAGATAACCTGAACAGCTATCAGCGCGAAGCCATCGCCCCTTCGCTGCTGGAAGCGGCACGCCACGACTGGCCTTACGACGCACCGGCGTTTATGTCTGCCGACGGCGGATTTGACGGCATGAACCTCACTCTGCAAACCCTGCTGATGCAAGGTTCCGTTGTAGCGATCGAAGACCCGACCGCCACGCGTTTACTGGATATGCTGGATAATCTCGGCGCTCAGGTGATCCCGGTAAAATGCGATGAGTTCGGGCCGACCCCGGAATCACTGAGTCTGGCGTTGTCCAAAAATCCGTCCGCGTTTATTTTTCAGCCACGCACCCATTCCCACTGCGGCCACGCCATAAATGCCGAACGCTATGCCGAACTCGCCGAAATTCTCAGCCACAGCAATACGCTGATTATTGAGGATGATGGCATCGGGCAATTGTCCTGCCATCCGCCCGTCAGCATGGGCAGTTTATTGCCGGATCGCACGGTCCATGTACGTTCTTATTCCAAAGCCTACGGGCCGGATTTACGGCTGGCGGTGATTTCGGGTTCGAAAGATTTAATCAAACAAATCAAATCATTCCGAAATTTCGGGGCGGGATGGTCGAGCCGTATTTTGCAGGAGGCGCTGGCGTGGCTGATCAAAGATCCAAAAACGCAGGAAAGCATTGCTCACGCAAAAGCAGTTTACGCCCGGCGCCGCAAAGCCATGTCTGACGCCCTGCGTATTCGCGGGGTGAATATCCCTGAGCGCGACGGGCTGGCGATGTGGATCCCCGTTCCGTCGGAACAGTTTGCGCTGGTCACGCTGGCCGCACGCGGTATAGCTGTGTTACCCGGCGAACGCAGCCGCATCGGACCAGGTCAGTTTATCCGTATCAGCACCAGTCAGATTAAACCGGAACAGGTCGATTTAATCGCCGACGCCATCGTTCTGGCGCTCGGCGCATGAACATCAGCGGGGAGTCAGCTTTTTCATCAGATATTTAGGTGATTCCTCATACTCCGCGCGGGCGTAAAAAACGTGCGCGCGGACACGACGCGTATGGCTGTGCACTTCCATCCGGTCACAGCCCCGGTCAGCGGCCAGACGTTCGGCTTCATCCAGTAATTTCTGCCCGATCCCTGAGCCGCGAGACTCGCTGCTTACGCACAAATAACTGATACGACAAAATTCGCCGGCAAGGGCAATTTGCGGGATAAAATGCAGTGAGATAAAACCCACCGCGCGGCCTTCACTTTCAGCAACCAGTAGCCGGCTGTCAGGATTAGCGGCCATTGAGACAACCCGTTCCGCGATCGCTTCTGGTGTATTGGGATAATCCAGATCACCGAGTAATCCCGCCAGAATCTGCGCGTCGTTCACATCACCTTCTCTGATTAACATGGCTTGTCCTTGTTAAAATCTGTTTCGAATTCGCGGCTACACAATCGCTATCGCACACTGTAAACTTACCGCCTGCAATATGGAGATGACATTCCTCCCAAACCGCCTTTACCGGCTGATGATGTCTGCGCAATCTCGCGAGAGGTTCGTAGCGTCGTGCCGGGCCTTTCAGAATTTCACTTTTTTTAAGGTTTTTCTATGTTCAGTACCTTTCTTGCCGTGTTGATTGGTGGTGCGGTTGGCAGTGTTGCCCGGTGGTATCTCGGGCTCAAAATGAATGTGATCACGCCCGTGGTGCCGCTGGGTACGCTGGCGGTTAATCTTATTGGCGCATTTATTATTGGTCTGGCTATCGCGATTTTTGGCCGTATGAACAGCGTCGATCCGGTGGTTAAAGCGCTTATCACCACCGGTTTTTGTGGCGGCCTGACGACATTTTCAACATTTTCACTCGAAGTGGTCACGCTGTTGCAAATGGGCCGTTTTGGCGATGCCCTGCTTAACATTGCGCTTAATCTTTTCGGTTCGATTGCCCTGACGCTGCTCGGTTTCATGCTGGTCAGCTGGTACACGGCGCACTGATCCTACCTTCCGGCGATGCCTTTTTTATGACAACAGGCATCGCCGTAACAAATTTGTGACACAGCTTCACATCTCCCCGGCGTTTCTTAATGTTTCCTTCATGTTATCTGCAGATAATGGCAAAACCTGATCAGGTTTATACATTGAGGTTTGCCATGTTTTCTGTTCCAAAAACGTCGTCTGAATTTCTGGTTGTTGCCCTCTGCGTTCTTACCGTATTGGCTTTTTTACAGGCGTACTTTGGATAGACAGATGCGCCCCGCGCGTAAATAGTTCCCCCTCTTTTCTGCCGACGGCGTATTGATAATCAATGCGCCGTTTGCCTTTCTCAAACGGTGCAAACCGCGCTGAAACGAAACGTCACTTTTCGTTCCCTTAATAATACAAATATTTACCTGTTCCTCCTTATTGCCTATAATTGAGAATGATCGTTCACACTCATTTTCCACAGAGGTGCCAGGTATCCATGCTTCACCCACAACTTTGCAGTAAAGACGCGCGCATCAGTGCGCGACGCGACCAGATCATCGCCGCCGCCCGGCTGTGTTTTCGTAAACACGGTTTTCATGGCGCAGGCATGGCTGAAATAGCTAAAACGTCGCAGCTCAGTGTGGGGCAAATTTACCGGTATTTCGCCAATAAAGACGCCATCATCGAAGAAATTGTTCGTCGCATCGTGATGAAGAAAATCCGCCTGATGACCGGCAACGCGCATAATTTGCAGCAGGTTGCTCACAATCTGGCGCACCGCCGGATTGGCAATTTAAGCGCGCCTTACAAAGAAGATCAGTGTACTGAGCAAAAAGAACAGGCAGAAATTGACCACGCATTGATGCTGGAAGTCGCCGCAGAAGCAACCCGCAATCCTGTCGTGGAAAAAATCTGGCGCGATTCAGAAAAAGCACTGTTCAACGAAGCAAAATCCCTTCTCACCGCCACATTCCCGCAATTTTCAGAGGCTGAAATGACGGCGAAAGTCGAATCTCTGGCGGTGATCTGTGAGGGCACCGCATTCCGACGTATGACTACCGTTCACGCCGACGCAGAGCATCTGGAAGCTTTATACAATCGCTACTTCCAGGATCTCTTTGAAACGGATTTAACCACCCGCAAACTGGAATAAACTTTCACCATGAGCGCTCATCTGCAAGAAAAACGCCTCGGTTACGCCCTGGTTCTCGGCTCGCTTGCCGCCCTCGGCCCGTTATGTACGGATCTATATCTTCCTGCATTGCCTGAAATGGCCGGCGATCTCAATACTTCCACCGCCAGCGCGCAGCTGAGCCTGACCGCCGGTTTACTCGGCCTCGGTTTCGGTCAGTTATTATTTGGCCCGCTCAGTGACCGCTATGGCAGGATGCGCCCATTGCTGTGGTCGCTGGCATTACTGCTCGCCACCTCGGTCTGGTGCGCGGTGGCGCAGGACATCAATCAGCTGATTGTCGCCCGTCTGTTACAGGGTATTGCGGGCGCAGGCGGCGCGGTGCTTTCACGCGCCATCGCCAGAGATCTCTATAACGGCCATGAACTCACGCGGTTCTTCGCGTTACTGATGCTGGTGAACGGGCTCGCGCCGATTGTCGCCCCGGTACTGGGCGGTGCGATGCTCAACTGGATAAACTGGCGGGGGATTTTCGCCGTACTGGCCTTTGTCGCCATTCTGCTTTTCAGCTTCTCTTCGCTGAAACTGCATGAAACCCTGCTGCCGGAACGCCGGTCGCAGGGCGGTATTTTCAGCATGTTAGGCTCGGTGTTTAGTCTGCTGAAACATCGCCCGTTTATGGGGCTGTGTCTGACGCAAGGTTTTGTGATGGCCGGGATGTTTGCTTACATCGGCGCATCGCCTTTTGTACTGCAACAGATTTACCACCTCAGCCCGCAGATGTTCAGCCTGTGCTTCGCGATTAACGGTATCGGGCTGGTGATTTCTGCTCAGGTTTCCACGCGCCTCAGCCGTCGTTTCGGTGAAATGGCGCTGGTTAAAGCCGGGTTAGTGATTGCGGCCGTGGCTTCTGTTGCGCTGGTGATTGCTGCCAGCCTGAATGCGCCGCTGGTGACGCTGCTGGTGCCGCTGTTCTTCTCGGTGATGGTGATCGGGATTATCGGGCCGAATGCGGGGTCGCTGGCGATGCAAAGTCAGGGGAAAAATGCGGGGAGCGCGTCGGCGCTGCTGGGCGTGTGTATGTTTGCGCTCGGGGCGATTGCCGTGCCGGTCACCGGTTTTGGCAGTATGCCTGCGCTGTCGATGGGTCTGACAATTTTAGGTTGTTACGCGATTGCGATTTTGATGTTCGTAACGCTGGTACGCAAAAACGCCTAAGGTTTGCCTTTATACCCACCAATGTACAGGCAAAAAAAAACCCGCTTCGGCGGGTTTTTTAAGAAATCGGCTAAAGTCAGATAGCGATAACGTTAGCAGCCGACGGGCCTTTGGCACCATTGGTGATTTCGAACTCTACGCGTTGGCCTTCAGCAAGGGTTTTGAAACCGTTGCTGGAAATAGCAGAGAAATGAACGAAAACATCTTTGCTGCCATCTTCAGGGGTAATGAAACCAAAACCTTTAGATTCATTGAACCACTTAACGCTACCTTTAATCTTAGACATCAAACTTACCTTTACGTGAATGTTGGACACAAAACGTGTGTCAAATACAGTACAGCAACAGATTTAACTTTTGTCCAGAATTCTGATGGCAATAAGAGATAAAGCTCTCACTCTTCACTTTCTGTCGCCGTTTTCTGCTGCCAGAACGGCCTTTAATAGCCGTATGACATCAACCAGTTAGAAAAACGAGTCGTCGTCGTCGTTGCTGTATTCATCCGAATTAAAGTCATCAGAACCGAACCCTAAATTCGAATTATCGTTACGCAGCGAGGCATCTTCCCAGGACGGCACGTTGCTGTCGAAACCCTGCGAGTTGTCGAGGAAACTGCTGTCGGCAGGATTCAGATCCTGCACCGGCGGCTCTTCAATGATATTGACGATTTCCTGCGGCTGACTGTGATGGAACATGCCGGTCAACATATCTGCCAGCACAACCCCGCCCGCCACACCGGCCGCTGTGCGCAATGCGCTGCCCAGAAAACCCGGTGCCTGTGGCGCGGCCTGAGCCGGAGCCTGCTGTTGTGGCGTATATTGTTGCTGCTGAGGTTGTGCGCCCCAGGCTTGCGTTCCCGGAATCGGCTGGCTGCCTTGTGAAGACTGACGCACGGGCTCAGGTTGTGACGAACCGCCACCGAACAGCCCGGCGAGGAAGCCGGTGCTTTGCGGTTTCGCATTCTGCGCCTGCTGTTGCAGCTGTTCGTTTTGCTGTTGCAGTTCCTTCACCTGAGCATTCAGTTTGGTCAGCGCCGCTTCCTGAATAATCATCGCCTGCGCCATGTAATACGGAGCGGACGGTTGCTGGCGGATATGGCCCTGAATCACACGTTCAGCTTCCGCATCACGCGGTGCCGTATTGGACTCAGCCTGTTGTAAGCGACTAAAAAGCCCGTCAATTAAACGCTGTTCTTCAGATTGCATAAATTCACCTTGTTGATGTGTCGCACTACGCCAGTCGGCGTTATGCAGATACAGTAATACAGTTATATTTTTGTATGAATTAACGGAGTGTCAACAAATGTGACGGAGGTAAAATTTGTGCAGAAGAACCGTGACAGGGTTGAAAAACCGCCTGCAAGGCCACAGGCGGGAAGACTCAGAGACTTATTTCTTCGGGGACCAGCCCAGAATGAAATCCTGGTCCGGCAGGTTGGTATAGTTACGCACCAGCTCGTGGTAGGTTTTTGCCGGGTCCAGATTTTTAAACTGTTCCGGATAAATGAATTTCGCCAGATATTCCATCCCGACGATGTTGTACGGGTGGTTGTAGAACTGGTGGTAAACGCCGTAAACGTGCTGGCTGCTGACCGCCGGGATCTGCGCCACACCGGTACGGGAAAGCAGAACTTTCGCTTCTTTGTCGATGCTGGCTTCATTCGCGCCATAACCGAACGGCAGAATGTGAGTCACCGAGCCATTTTTACTCGGGCGCGCTGAACCGGTCATGATGTAAACGTCCGGCTTCATGCTGATAACCTGCTCCAGAGAAACGGTGCCTGATGCACCCGGCAGCAATTTGGTGCCGATATTATCCGCGCCTACCGCCTGAATCAGTTTGCCCCAGCCCGCGTCGCCGTGGGTAAAGCAGCAGGAATCATCACGACCGGCAATCGGCTCGATGAATACATTAGGTTTGTTTTTAATGGCCGCAACGACTTTCTGAATGTTCTGGAAGTGCTCGTTATAAAACGCGGTATACGTGCGGGCATTGTCTTCCTGATTCACAATTTTACCCAGCAGCTCAATGCTCGGTGCCGTGTCTTTTGCCGGATCCGCTTCGTAGTCCACGAACACAACAGGAATATGCAACGCCGCGAGCTTATCCAACACGCCCGCCTGTGCCAGAGAATTTTTAGCACGCACCTGCGCAATCATCAGATCAGGTTTTTTGGAAATTACGGTCTCCAGATCTACCTGTCCTTTGTCGGTGAAACCCATATCCAAAATCTTTGACGACTCAGGCCATTTGCTTTTCAGCATGTCCCAGGTGCCGCTGTCCGTGGTTTTCAGCAGATTATTCCAGGCGACGACGCGCTTAAACGGATCGGATTTATCCAGCACGGCCAGCGCCAGAATATCGCGGCCGTCCTGCAAAATGATGCGCTGTGGCGCTTTATCGAGCGTCACTTTCTGCCCGCTGAGATCGGTAACAGTCAGCGGATAAGTGGTAGCAAAAGTGGAAAAAGAGGCGGCCATCAGACCTGCGACAGACAGCACGCGGGCAGTGTTTTTTAACATGCAAATCCCCGAAAATGAGAATGAATAAGAAATGATTTTGATAATTGTTATCAAATGAAGAGGAAATAATAAACAAGGAATGAATAGCGAGGCAATGGTTTTAAAAGGGAAAAAGCCTGATAAAACATGTCGAAATATGACTGAGCGGAAGATTCCCCCGCTCAGTCGTTATGCGTCACGCGCAAAATTTACGGTTTACGCCCGATGAAATGCAGCAGGAATTCACTCACCAGCGCACGTTTAAACGCCGACTGCGTTTTGTCCGCCGCCGCACTGTGGCCGCCTTCGGTGTTCTCATAGAAATACACATCAGGAATGCCCAGCGCCTGCATTTTTGCCGCCATTTTACGCGCATGGTCTGGCCCGACGCGGTCATCGCTGGTGGCGGTCGAGAACAATACCGGCGGATATTTCTTCTGCGGATCAATATTGTGATACGGCGAGAATTCGCGGATATAAGCCCACTCTTCCGGCTTTTGCGGATCGCCGTATTCTGCAATCCACGAAGCGCCAGCGGAAATCTGCGTGTAACGGTACATATCGAGCAGCGGCACTTCACAGACTATCGCGCCGAACAGTTCCGGATATCGCGTCAGCATATTGCCCACCAGCAGCCCGCCGTTGCTGCCGCCCTGCGCCGCCAGGTGCGCCGGTGAGGTGATTTTGCTGGCAATCAGCGCCTTCGCCACTGAAGCAAAATCCTCATAGGCGCGCAGGCGTTTTTCTTTCAGCGCCGCTTTATGCCACTCAGGCCCGTACTCACCGCCGCCACGGATATTCGCCACCACGAAGACGCCGCCGCGATCCATCCACGACACGCCGCTGACGCCCAGATAATACGGCTCCAGCGACACTTCAAAACCGCCATATCCGTACAATAGCGTCGGGTTTTTACCGTCGTAAACCACGTCTTTGCGGCTGACCACGAAATACGGCACGCGGGTGCCGTCATCGGATTGCGCAAAATGCTGGCTGACCTGATAGCGGGAAGCGTCGAAATGCGACGGATCCTGTTTCAGCAATTCGGCTTCAGCGTCCGCGCCGTTATCCAGATTACCCAGAGAAAGGCTGGCGGGTTGCAGAAAACCACTGACACTCATGAAGTATTCGTTGGTTTTGTCATCCAAGCCCCAGGCGCTGATTTTACTCAACGCCGGCACATGCCCGAACGGCTCACGCAGCCATTCGCCATTTTTTGGGGTCAGCACTTCAAGACGATTCACCACATCACGGGTCAGACTGAGAATGATGTGATCACGGGTATGAGAGAAGCCGTTGAGCTGATCACGGGTTTGCGTCACACCGCTGAGCGCTGAACCGGTATCCGGAACAAACAGCGATTTCAGCGTGCGTTCACCGGCAATAAAGGCATCGAAATTCATCGTCAGCAACGACCCGGATGGCCAGACCTGCCCGTTTACCTGCCATTCGCTGGAAGGCTCGATGAGGATCCATTCCCGCCATGTCGTGAATTTTGCATCAGCCGGAATATCGATTTTGATCAGCGCGTGGACGTCATCCACCAGAAAAACTTCGCGATGATAGAAGTCGATGACCCGCACCACATAATTGCGTTTGTCGTGTTCGCCCACTTCCTGATAGCCCGCAGCCATCATGTCTTTTTGCCCGGCGCTGTAAACCGTCACCGCTTCGCTGAGCGGCGTTCCGCGTTGCCAGATTTTCACAATACGCGGATAGCCGGAGTCGGTCATCGAGCCTTCGCCAAAATCGGTGGCGACAAACATATGGTCAAAATCAATCCAGCTGATACGGCTTTTGGCTACCGGCAGATAAAAACCGCCGGCGACAAATTCTTTAGTTTTCAAATCAAATTCGCGGACTTCGCAGGCATCGCCACCGTCCGGTGAAAGCACTACAAAAGCACGTTCAAACCCCGGTTTCAGGTTCCAGAAGCCGGAGAAAACCCACTCAATATTTTCGGCTTTGCCCAGTGCGTCAACGTCAAGCACCGTTTCCCAGCGCGGTTCGGCTTTGCGGAATTCATCAAGCGTGGTTTTGCGCAGCAGCCCTTTTGGATTTTTCGCATCCTGCCAGAAGTTGTACCAGTCGTGGCCGCATTTCCAGACGCCCGGAATTTGATCCGGGGAATTCAGCCCCTGAAGGACCTTTTCACGGATCAGCTCAAAATCTTCACCCTGCGTAAAAGCAGAGAGCGTGATCGCATTTTGCTCATGTGCCCAGGCCAGCGCTTTTTCGTTGCGCAATCCTTCCAGCCAGATAAATTCGTCCTGCACATTCTCTGGCACTGCTTCGCGTGAATCTGTGGTCATATCGTCGCGTCCTTCCCGTCCTGAGAAATAAATGAAAAGTCAGAGATACCTTTTTTGCTCACGTCATTTCAAGCGTTTTTCAACTCTGTATGTTCTGCAAAATTGCTGAAAATTCCGAAACTGCGATCACAGAGGGTTCTGTCGCCTCCTTTTGTGAGTCAGTTCAAGCATTCGAATTATCTGAACGTCTATAAAGAAATCATTACCTTGTGATGACAAAAAATGACGTGGATCTGAGGTAGAAAGGGGTAACGAAAAATCTGGCAGCAACAGGAAAGGAGCGAGAATATGGAATGGAAAATCATAGATATCCTGAGTATCCCACAGACCGGACTGAAATATATCTGCATTCAGGCGTTTAAAAACCTGAAACTGATCCTGTCTGTGGACAACGACTTTACACTGCAAACCGGCGACACCTTAGAAATTACGCCGGAGGGTTATTCCCTGAACCGCCATCAGGCGCAGAGCCTGAAAATTCATCGCATGATGCCGTATTGTCAGCAACGCTGGCAGTCATTGGGTATTCAGTGAGCGCTTCTTGAATTTCATGAATGAATGCAAAAAAGCCGGTTATTACACCGGCTTTTTGTTGGCTTCTCTTCTGGAATCTGAAATCCCGTCGTGATCACCGAATTCCTGCTCCGGCACATCCAGCCAGCGGTCTTTACGCGTCGCTTCATATTCCTGATTCAGCGGATAATGAATACGGTTTTCGGGCTTATTCGCTTCGCCTACCACCAGCAGACGCACTTCATCATCACTGTTATTGATGAAGGTATGACAAATCCCGGTGCCCTGCGGAAACGCCACGGCATCACCGGGTTTGAGCCGGTGCAGATTGCCATTGATCCACGCATCCGGATAACCTTCCAGTACATACGCAAACTCATCTTCTGAACTTTCTGCATGCGCGTAACAGGTACGCCGCCCCGGCAGCAACCGTTCATGATGAATGCCAATACGCGTCAGCCCCAGCGCTTTACCCAGCGGCGCACCCATCGACATCAGTTCATCATCTCCCGGATAACGGCTGTCATCCGGGCCTTCGAGTTCGCGCCAGTTGGCGATAAAGTCAGGTCTTTCCTTGCTCATTGTGTTCTCCGTTTCCCGCCGGTAACTGAATCCGTTTTACTCAGCCAGCCTCAGTACAACGACGGGGATTTCTGTTGAGTTGAGTAGGTGCTTTGGTTTGAATACGTGTTAACGGCGGCCGGTTTCGGCAGGCACGCAAATCTTATGTGTATTTTATCGCCGTCGTTGCTTTCACCCAGCGTCTGAAATTTTCCGGTACAGAAATCCCAGATTTTTTTGTACGTATCCGCACGACGCTGGCGTTCCAGGACGGAAAATACGGAAGTCGTATAGCTCGCCTGTCCCTGCGCATAGGAAGCATCGAAGTTAGCGGGCCGGTAAGTTTCGGCACCCACGGGTTCATCAATAGATGAGCATCCTGCTAACAAACTCACTGCGGCTACCGTTGCTACCATCATTATTCTGATATTTTTCATTATATTTCCCGAGACATCTTTCATTCTATTCAGTGTAGATGAACAGCGACCTAAGCCCTGCCCGCGCTGCCAATACTGTTTTTACCATTTCTTTTCACGGTCACCAATGCCTGTTCGGCGGCGGCTAACCACTGATTATAATTCTCATGATTTCTGGAGGTTGCCACGCCAATGCTCAGCGAACACTGGAAACCGGAATCCTGCGAAAGCCGTATTTCCGAGGTTTTCAGCAGCAGCCGGTAACCGACTGCATAGGCTTGCTCTTCGGAAATTCCCGGCAAGATCACCACAAATTCATCGCCGCCCAGAATGGCTGGAAAATCATGCGGAGCTGTCTCCTGTCGCAAAATAGCCGATACAGATCGTAAAACATAATCCCCCGCTTCACGTCCAAACAGATCATTCACCATTTTCAAATCATCAACGCCCAGAACCATCAGACAGGCCAGATCCTGCTTTGAGCGTTCAAATTCCAGCATCAGCCGCCGGTCGAGTAAACGCCGGTTTGGCAGCCCGAGAAAAGGATCCATCAGTGCCGCTTTTTCCAGCTCGTGCTGTTTATCACGCAGTTTTCGGGAAATAGAATAATTGGCGGCGCTGAAGGCAATAATGTAAATCGTGGATAACGGCAGCGTCAGCCATAACGTCCGGTCACTCACGTCCGGGTAAATTTCCATGCCCGACAGCGGCCAGCACACAATAAAACCGGCACAATAAAACAATGCAGCACGACGCAGTAATTGCCAGCCTCCTGCGGAAAAACGGTCGGCAATCAAAATGGACGTCAACACCGCAGAAGGTAACGGACACAGCCCCATCAGCGCCACCCATGCACCGCCAGCAATGGCATCGAATGCCAGGTTTCTGAACTCAGCCTGATTAGGATGTTTAGAACGGCGGGAAATCAGCATCGCCACGTGCGGCCAGACAAAAGCATTCAGCACCAGAAAGCCGAGCGGTATCCAGGAAGCATCACGTTCTAAAAGCACCGAAGCAATGGGGAAAAAACAGAGAAAAGTGCCCAGCATGCGCATTAAGTACATTCGGCGTAAGAAACGATCTGAACGCTCACGAACGAGACTTTCATCTGCAGAAAAATATGCCATACCGGAAAAGACTCTTTGATTGATTTTTATTTATAGTAGTCGAGTTAGATATCTCAGAGCTATAGAAAGCACAGGGTTTAATGGACCGAACAACGAGGTTTTTTGGGCTTAAATAAAACGGGTCAGCGAATAGGCGGGCAATTTAGGATAAAAAGACGTAAAAAATCCTGTCCGGCAAAACCGGACAGGATTTCATTTTTTTCAAACGGCTAAAATCACTTCTGGTATTGGGCGTCCGTGACTTTTTCCATCCACTCAACCGGGCTGCCGTTCTGAGACTCGGCAATCGCAATATGGGTCATGGCATTTTCAGGCGTAGCGCCGTGCCAATGTTTAACGCCTTCCGGGATCCACACGATATCGCCAACATTCATTTCGCGGATTTCACCGCCCTCTTCCTGCAACCAGCCGCGGCCGTGGATGATGATCAGTGTCTGACCCAGCGGATGCGTGTGCCACGCAGTGCGCGCACCCGGTTCAAACGTCACGGTTGCACCGCCGACACGTGCAGATTCAGTGCCGCTGAACGGCGAATCAATACGCACCTTGCCGCTAAAATAACTTTCCGGGCCGTTCTGTGATGGAACAGAACCGCTTTTGGTAATTCTCATTTTATCTGACATTGCATTCTCCACTTCGCATAGGTACGGCACTCACAGGGCAAGGATTTCAGCGTAATCAGCCAAATCGATTATTCCTCGCAGCCCCGTGACCGCTTCTTGTGAGATAAAAGGTACAGCCATTCCGTTTAACCGACTAGAGGATAAAATATGAAAGGAGCTATGAGCAGGATTCATGAGTCAATCTTAGAACATGATGCGAACATTATTATTAAAACGGATAATTAATTGATTTTTATTGAAATTTCATTCATTCTTTGCGGACTTTAAGAAATATTGTATTTTTCGCATTTGCGGCCCGCCTGGAGCGGGCTTTTTTATGTTTTCAATCCCAAAATTTAACTTAGTAATTTCTTTAACGTAATTAATCCCTCTGACGAATGACCCGACAGGGAATTACCATACCCACTAAGCTCATCATCATTAATCGGAACATCTAAACCGTTATGACTATCCGATACATCACGCTTTGCGAGATGCCTTCCAGATTTGAATTAAAAACACTGTAAATACATACAGTCTATTTCTTTGTTTTCCAGTCAGGAATAGAGTCATCCCGAATAAAGGCGGCTCTGCAAGCTGCTTCATTTTTACTGACGCGGGATAAAAATCATGATGAATTTCGAAAACGACACAGCGTTTCAGCAAAACTCAGTCACTGTTTTTCGGTCGCTGATTGCCGGGCTGGATCTGGGTAACCTTGATGAGGCTCAGCTTTACGATCTGAGCGCACTGGCGTCCGAATCTGCAGAGGGTTTATGTCAGGGTTTGCTATGTCTGAGCGAAGGGCTGGAGAACGGTGAGATGTTACCGCCGGAAGGCATTTTACAGGTCAGTTCATACCTGAAAGCCTCCGCGCATATATTGCCGGTGTTGTTTGAGTTGTCGGAAAAAGCCAGCGACACATTGGGAAAAGTGAAGAAAATAACAATTTACCCGATGATGTGAGCCGCGCCGCCAGGCGATGCCGGCTGCGGGACTAATTCCTGCAAAAGATACTCGAAGAAAGAGGAAACCACAGTAGCAGCAGGCCGGATGGGCAGACGAAGCAAATGCATAGGTCTGGAAACCGGGGCGTAATCCGGCAATACGCGGTGCAGACGCCCGGTATCAATGTCATCTTGCAGAGTCACCCGGGAATGCATAACAACGCCCAACCCGGATAATCCGGCCTGGCGTATTGCCTCGCCGGAATCAACGGTAAGCCTCGGGACAATATCCACATCTATCTGTCCCTTCGGCCCCTGAAGTTGCCAGCGGTGGGCTGAACGCCACTGGCTGAAACTGACACAATTGTGGCGCGATAAATCGGCAGGCGTTAAAGGTGTTCCGTGAGCGGCCAGATAAGCCGGTGAGGCAGCAAGCACCATCTCATACGGCGGTAAAGGAACGGCGACATAACCTTCATCCTGAAGATTACCGATGCGTATCGCTATCTGAAAACGTTCTTCAATCATGTCCACACGACGGTCGCTCAATACCAGATCGGCGTTTACGGCGGGGTAGCGTTGCAGAAATTTCGACAATATTGGCGTGAGGATACGCTGACCGAAAGCAACCGGTGCACTGATACGCAACATGCCTGTCACCTGTTCATTCAGGTGGCGCGCCAGAGAGTCTGCATCTTCAATCGTTGCGAGGATTTGTACACCGTAAAGATAAAAGCGATGCCCTGCCTCAGTTAGCCCCTGACGACGTGTCGTCCGGTTGATCAGCACGCAGCCCGTGCGGTTCTCCAGCATCTGGATATGTTTACCCACCATCGCAGGCGTGATACCCAGTTTATCGGCGGCTGCCGTAAAACTGCCGGATTCTGTCGCGGTGATGAAGGATTGGACGCACTTTAAGTAATCCATTGCCCTGCTCCGTGAAGATAAAGTGAAGCATTATAAATTTTTATTATCTAATAAATAAAGCAGACCTCTGTTTATCTCCTGCGTACACTTGACCATAATCGCCGCAATATTCACAAAAAATTGAGTTAAGGAAAGGCAATGAAGGCACTGGTTTTTGAAAATGCAGGTTCTGCCGATGTATTACATATGCATGAGGCCGCCGATCCTGTTCCGGCTTCCGGCGAATTGCTGGTTGCGGTTACCGCAGCGGGGCTTAATTTTGCCGATATTTATCGCCGTCAGGGTCGTTATCCGCTGGCAGGGACTTCGCCGTATATCGCAGGTTATGAAGGTGCCGGTCGTGTTATGGCCGTCGGGGAAAACGTGACAGACTGGAAAATTGGCGATCGCGTCGGTTTTGCTGATGTTCCGCTGGCACACGCCAGTCATATCCGGGTACCGGTTGCCCACGCCATCCGCTTACCTGAATGGTTGTCAGAAACCGATGCCGCCGCCGTTTTGTTGCAAGGCCTGACCGCCGATTATTTGCTTCACGACGTGTTGCCTTTGCGAGCGGGGATGCACGTCGCCGTATTGGCTGCAGCGGGTGGCGTCGGACGTTTACTGCTGCAAATGCTAAAACATCAGGGAATACATGCCTTTGCTGTGGCTTCAAGTCAGGAAAAACAGAATGCCTGCCTGGAACTTGGCGCAAGCGCTGCGGCAGATTATGAAACCTGGCCTGAGCAGGTACGTTTGTGGCAGAGCGCGGGGTGTGATGTGGTCTTTGATTCCGTGGGAACAACGCTTACCCAAAGTCTGGATTCTCTGAAAGATGGCGGGCGTGTAGTGCTTTTCGGCATGTCAGGTGGCGCACTTTCCGAATTAGACCCAACCCGTTTGCAACTCAGTTCTCACGGCATACTGGGTGCCGATCTGTGGACATACCTGACTTCTGCGCATGAACGCCAGCGCCGCGCAGACCGGCTTTTTGCTCTGATTAAAGAAGGCAGCGTCGTCCTTCCGCCAGTCACTCAATTTGCTTTATCATCCGGCGCACAAGCACACCGCCTGCTGGAAACCCGAAGCTTCAGCGGAAAGATTGTGTTGGTGCCGTAGGGGAAGATGTTTAGTGGTTTTTTGAAGATGTAAAACAAGAAAGGATGGTACGCCCTACAGGGCTCGAACCTGTGACCTACGGCTTAGAAGGCCGTTGCTCTATCCAACTGAGCTAAGGGCGCATTGCTTGTCCCAAATTGGGAGCGTTGCGGGTTCGGATTATACGGGCAGACCGGGTTGAGTCAATGGCTTTCGAACTCTCTGCTTAATGCCTGAACAATTTGCAGATATTCCCGGTATGCCTGGTAAGACTATGTGGTCAGTGGCGGCTATTTTTTGTGCTCTGATTTCAGCGCGGCGGTGATAACACGCGCTGAGGAATGGTACGCCACGCCTTCGTAGGCGGTCAGTTCAGGCTGCAATGTTTGTACGATGCCGCTTTTGCCAATCACCGCAGGTTGCCCGATATACACGCTAAGTTCTTCATCCCACGCGGAAACCGGGTAAACACTCTGCGCATTCGACAACACGGCATCCACCAGACGTGCAGTCGCTGTCGCGATACCAAAACTGGTCCAGCCCTTCCCTTGCAGGATTTCCCAGCCGCCACCGCGAACGGCATCGTTCATTTTTGCCCAGTCAACGTCACGATCGCCAGCCAGTTCAGCAACCGGACGTCCGCCGAGCGTGACGGTGCTCCAGGCGACAAACTGCGATTCGCCGTGCTCGCCCATCACGTAGCCGGTGACGCTTTTCGGATCAAAGCCGAAAAACTCGCCGACGACGCGTTTCATTCGCGCGGTGTCCAGAGACGTGCCGGTGCCGAAGACCTGCGAATCCGGCAGGCCGCTGGTTTGCTGGATAATCTGGGTGATCACGTCACACGGGTTAGTGATGTTGATAATAACGCCACCAAAACCACTGGCGATGACACGGGGAATGACTTCACGGACTGCCGCACGGGTTTCGGCCAGCTCTTCGAGACGGTCTTCGCGTAACAGCGTTTTAGGGCCGACGGCAATAACCAGAACGTCGGCGTCATGCAGCTCACTGTAATCATTAGCGATAACCTGCACGCGCGAAGCAGTCAGTGAAGCCATATCGCGCAGTTCGAGCGACTGGCTGGCGGCCTTCTTTTCATTTTCATCCAGCAGAATAATGATGTCGCACAAGCCCTGTGTGACCAATGAAAACGCGACGTCAGCCCCCACGTGCCCGGCACCGATGATTCCCACTTTACGTGTCATTTATTCCTTTCCTCATGATTTAAATAGAGTCACATCTAAAATAGACACTTTTTTCGCCACTGTCTCAGGTTAAATTCTCACCCGCTGATAACAAGTTATTCGCATTCAGCGCCTGACAGCGCCCGCGGCTTCTGACAAAATAGAGATATCCCCCTGCATTTTTTAATTGATGGATTTACTCCCTGATGGCAGCAAAGATTATTGACGGTAAAACGATTGCGCAGCAAGTCAGAAACGAAGTTGCGGCGCGTGTTCAACAACGACTGGCGGAAGGGAAACGTGCTCCCGGACTGGCTGTCGTGCTGGTGGGTGAAAACCCGGCATCGCAAATTTATGTCGCCAGCAAGCGCCGTTCTTGTGAAGAAGTCGGGTTTATCTCCCGCTCTTACGATTTACCGGCGACGACCACAGAAGGCGAACTGCTCGACCTTATCGAACAGCTGAATAACGACAATGAAATCGACGGTATTCTGGTTCAGCTTCCGCTGCCAGCGGGCATTGATAACATCAAGGTGCTCGAGCGCATTCATCCGGACAAAGACGTAGACGGTTTTCATCCGTACAACGTCGGTCGTCTGTGCCAGCGCGCGCCAACGCTGCGTCCTTGTACGCCGCGCGGTATCGTGACTCTGCTCGAACGTTATGGTGTTGATACTTTCGGGCTGAACGCCGTAGTGATCGGCGCATCCAATATTGTAGGCCGTCCGATGAGCATGGAATTACTGCTGGCGGGCTGTACCACAACGGTAACGCACCGTTTCACTAAGAATCTGCGCCATCACGTCGAAAACGCCGATCTGGTGGTGGTTGCCGTCGGCAAACCGGGTTTTATTCCGGGAGAATGGATTAAACCGGGCGCGATTGTCATTGATGTCGGTATTAACCGCCTGGAAAGTGGTAAAGTTGTCGGCGATGTGGAATATGATGCCGCCGCCGAGCGTGCTTCCTTTATCACACCGGTGCCGGGCGGTGTTGGCCCGATGACGGTCGCGACGCTGATCCAGAATACCTTGCAGGCTTGCGAGGAATATCACGACATCAGCGCCAATAAGTCTTAAACAAGTAGCACTACACAAAAAGTCAGGAATACATGGAAACTTTTTTTCTCGAAAAACATCTGCACGTTGAACTGTGCGACCTGCTCAAATTTATGGGCTGGTGTGACAGCGGCGGTACCGCTAAAGCGGTGATTGCTGAAGGCCAGGTTAAGGTCAACGGTAAAGTTGAAACCCGTAAACGCTGCAAAATCGTTGCTGATCAGAACGTTGAGTTCGCCAGCAATAAAGTCGTAGTAAAGGCGTCAGTATAATCTTCTGACCCAATCCGGCTGCAAAAAATGCCCTGCAAGCATCACGCTGACAGGGCATTTTTTATGACTGCTTTACGATAAATCTCGGGCTACGGAGCCTGTGTAACCCACAACACCGGCCAGTCGCCGCTGCTGCTGTAACCATCACAGCTTGGCTCAGACGCAAAAGCCGCCAGGCGGAACGCTTTCCCATCGAAGATCCAGCGGGAAGACACACCGCAATCGCCGACGCCACGGCCTTTATCATAAGTCGTCAGCAATCCGGTTTTCGGATCAAAATCAGCATTGATCAGTTCCGGAGACTGATCGTCTTCGCCCAGTTTAAACGGCATGGTCAGCGCCAGATCGTCCATTTTATACGGCGACTGACGTGAAACCAGGAACCCAAGGGCATACAGATTATACGCGCCCATATCGCAGTTCACCGTCATCAGGGCTTTGTCGCTGCTGAGCGCAAAAATATGCACTTCACGCTCCGACGGGTCGAGGCTGCAATCATTGTTCTCAATGGTAGTGGCGGCATTCTGTGTAATCGCCGAAATCTCGGTTTCAGACAGCGCATGAGGTTCGCTGAAACGCGGCAGAACCGGCGTTGCCGGGATCGGCGGAACCGTATTCACCGGTTTAGCGCCACGGTTCGCCCAGGCTGTTTTTGTGCCCACACGACCCTGTTGTGCATCGATGGCCAGCAAAGCGGCCTTCATGCCTTTGAGTGAAATCACCGGTCTTACTGGCTGGGAATTGTCGGTTTTACCGGCCAGTTGAATGCTACTGCCTTCACGGATAGCGGCAATAAATTCATTCACCACCAAGCGGTTACCGGTAAAAAGGTGTTTTTTACTCACATCCCATTCGCGATGATTAAAACTCAGCGTTTTGCCATTTATCTGCAGACGGCTGGCAATCGGTGCTTCAGCAGACTGCTCATCGCTATTGCGCTGGTAATCAATACTGACGGTCGATTTGCCTTCCGGCCCGGCTTCGCGGGTAAGCTTCATCACCAGTTCCTGCCCGTCCTGAGAATTTCGGGCGACACAGTGATTGAGATTGTCGCAACTGACCTGCCAGTCGTTGTAAATCGCCTGCGTAGGCTCAGCCTGCACACTAAAAGCCAGCATTCCGGCCAGCAGGCATAAAGGGGCGGTAATCCATCTGCTCATTATGAGTTTCTGCTCTGTTCGAAATTATCTTTTTTGATAATAGCGTAACCACCGCAAAGACTCTGCCAACAATGCAGCATTTTTTATTCGAAATAAGAAAGAGATACTTTGTCCGATTTATTTTTTTGCAGGCAATTATTTTTCGCCCGTTACGAAATCACGTAATGGTGACGTAACGAAACTTTCAGTACACTGGCTGCGCCAATAAAAAAAATAATGGCGAAAGGATGACGTTCATTTCTCTGGGAGATTCAGATGAAGTTATGGATTTGGCTGATAGCGTTGTTCTCTCTGCCAGCGTGGGCGGAAGAGCCACCGGTGGTGTACGCCGGTACGCTGGGGAAGACCAGCATTGTGGTTGAGCTGGACATGAATAAACCTGACGAAGTGACGGGCCGTTACTTTTATCAGAAATACCATCTGGATTTGCCGCTCAACGGCGCGCTGGATGGGCAGGAACTCACACTTCAGGAAGGGCTGGATGACTTTGACGATACACCACGCCCTGAATTTACACTGACCAAAGATGAAAAGGGTGGCTGGCAAGGTAACTGGACCAATCCGCAGGGCAAAACGCTGGCGGTCACGCTAAAACCTGCGCAGCTTCCGGCGGCGGCCACCGACGACAGCTACCTCGGTTCGCTCATTCATACCGACCCTTACGAATATCTGCGGTTATCTGAATTGCAGCTGAAAGCAGGCAAAAGCGAAAATTTCATGGGTTATCAGCTGCAATGGTGGGTTGAACCTCAGTCGAAAATCACGCTGTTTGAAATTGTTTCCGGTTATCCCGACGCCAGTTTGCAGGCAATGAACCAGAAACTGCGCACCCGCTTATGGCAGGAAGTCAGCGGCTGGCATGCCTGTATGCTCGGCGCGAGCCGGTTTGGTCAGGGCGAATATCAGCAGACGGTTACGCCGGAATTCATGAGCCCGGATGTCGTCAGCGTCAGTCTGTTCACGTCCTATGATTGCGGCGGCGCGCATCCTGATTTCGGTGAAGCGCCGGTCAATATGAATGCCAAAACGGCGGATACGCTGACGCTGGAAGATATCGTATGGGTCGGTGACGGCGCGCCATTCCATTATCTGAATGCAGAAGATCGCGCCTCATCGGGCAAGAATGATGTGGATTTTGATACCTTCGCCGCGTACCGCGATAAAAAATGGGCGCCGTGGCTGGTGAAGCAGCTTACCGCTGCACATCCGGAACAGATGAAGAAACCGACCGAAGAAAGCGATGATGACTGCGATTATTCGGATCCGTCTGTCTGGCAGTTCCCGGCGTGGTATTTCACACCGAAAGGCCTGTATTTTGACCCGACGTTCGCCCGCGTACAGCGTTCGTGCGAAAGCCCGGAATGGTCGGTCTTGCCGTGGTCCGCGCTGAAAGGCCACGCGGGCAGCAGCGCCATCAGTCTGGAACGCTAAAACAACAAAGGCACCTGCGGGTGCCTTTGATTTTTATGATAAATGTGAATTTTTGAAGTTAAAATATTTTACGCCAGCCAGCCCTGCAACTGCGCGTATTGCAGCAACATAATCGTTTTACCGTCTTTGATACGGCCATCTTTGATCATCGCCAGCGCTTCGGTGAACGGCACTTCCAGCACGTCAATATCTTCATCTTCCACGCCACCGCCAGCATTCGCCCGCTGAGACTCATCATATTCTGCGGCAAAAAAGTGAACGATTTCCGTCACGCTACCCGGTGACATGTAGCACTCGAAGAGTTTCTCGACGTGCCCGACGGCAAAACCGGTTTCTTCAATCGCTTCTTTACGGATGCAATCTTCCGGCGAATCGTCGTCCAGCAAACCTGCGCAGGTTTCCAGCAACATGCCGGTCGGGTTACCGTTGACATACGTCGGCATACGAAACTGATTGATCAGCAGAACGGTTTTCTTTGGCCGGTTATAAAGCAGAATGGTCGCGCCGTTTCCCCGGTCATACACTTCACGGGATTGCGGCTGACGTTCACCGTTGCGTTTGATTAAGTCGTAGGTGAATTTTCGAAGAACATACCAGTTATCAGAGAGTAATTCGGTCTGGACGTTTTCGATTTGAGATGACCTGCCATGAGATGACATTTAGCGTGCCTCCGCTCAGAAATGGTGAGAGAAGCCCGATATCATAGCCGTAATAGTGCCTTCCTGCTACCTTCAACCGTGCTCAATTGCGTCGAGAAGTTGCTCGCGATGTCGCCCAATCCATTGAGGATCGAGCGGCCCCCAGCCGGAAATCTGATAATAGCCGTCGTTATTGCGTATGCCCTGCTGCACAAACTCCAGTTCGACGCCCATGCCCGGCAGCGCTTTCAGCACATCCTGCAAAGTCCGGCGCGGCCAGCCGGTCATTTCCATCAGCTTGGGTACGTTCGGTTTTTGCTCGTTATCGAGCAACCAGCAAAGATAGAGACGGCGCGCAAACACCGAATTCAAATTCAAACTCATCTGGACGACTCCTGCGTATTGTCATAAAAAGAGGATAGCCAAAGCGTAGACTGTTTCAGCGAATGCGTGTGAGACATAACCCTGTGTGCGGGGGGCTTTTTTACATTATCTCCTTTATTTCTCCACGTTTTATCAGGGATGAGCAGGTAAAGTGCACTGACGTAGAACGACACTCTAACACTCGCTCAGTCCTTTCAGGACGGTACTGCCTCTGAGAAGTCCTTTTCAGAGGATTTTTTTGTCAGATTACTGACGCTCTGTTTGTTCGCTGATGTTAGTCACTCACGCCAGAGTGACAACGAGGTTCCTGACGCATGGCTAACTTTTTTATTGATCGCCCGATTTTTGCCTGGGTTTTAGCGATCATCATTTCCTTGTCTGGCGCACTGGCCATTTATTCTTTGCCCGTTGAGCAGTACCCCGATCTGGCACCGCCAAATGTGCGTATCTCCGCCACTTATCCGGGTGCATCCGCGCAGACGTTAGAGAACACGGTGACACAAATCATTGAGCAGAACATGACCGGGTTAGACAACCTGATGTACATGTCTTCTCAGAGCAGCAGCAACGGCAAATCACAGATTACCCTGAGTTTTGTAGCCGGAACCAACCCGAATGAAGCCTTACAGCAGGTGCAAAACCAGCTGCAACAGGCGATGAAAAGGTTACCGCAGGCGGTGCAAACGCAGGGGGTGACTGTCTCAAAAACTGGTGATACCAACCTGATGACCGTCGCGTTCGTGTCCACCGATGGCAGCATGGATAAGCAGGATATCGCCGACTATGTGGCCTCGAATATTCAGGATCCGTTAAGCCGTATCGACGGCGTCGGCAGCATTACCGCTTACGGCACGCAATATGCGATGCGTATCTGGCTCGATCCGAACAAGCTGACTAACTATCAGATGACCACCAGCGATGTGGTCACGGCGATTGAAAACCAGAACAGTCAGGTAGCGGTCGGGCAGCTCGGCGGTGCGCCGTCGGTTGACCTGCAGGCGCTCAACGCAACGGTTAACGCCCAGTCGCAGCTGCAAACACCGCAACAGTTTCGCGATATCACTCTGAAAGTGAATCAGGACGGTTCGCAGGTCAAACTTGGCGATGTCTCAACCGTCGGTCTGGGTGCCGAAGATTACAGCATTCTCAGCCGCTATAACGGCCAGGCCGCGTCCGGTATGGGCGTGCAGCTGGCATCCGGTGCCAACGAGCTGCAAACCGACAAACTGGTTCGCGCACGTCTGGCTGAACTGGAAAAATACTTCCCGCACGGGCTCGAAACCCGTATCGCCTATGAAACTACGCCCTTCGTCAAAGCCGCAATCACCGATGTGGTGAAAACGCTGTTTGAAGCGATCGTGCTGGTCTTCCTGGTGATGTATCTGTTCCTGCAAAATATCCGCGCCACGCTGATCCCGACCATTGCCGTCCCGGTGGTTTTGCTGGGTACGTTCGTGGTGCTGCATCAGTTCGGTTACACCATCAACACCCTGACGATGTTCGCAATGGTGCTTGCCATCGGGCTGCTGGTCGATGATGCCATCGTGGTGGTGGAAAACGTCGAGCGCGTGATGAGCGAGGAAGGACTCAGCCCCAGAGACGCAACGCGAAAATCGATGGGGCAAATTCAGAGTGCGCTGGTCGGTATCACCATGGTGCTGTCTGCCGTATTTATCCCGATGGCGTTCTTCGGCGGCACAACCGGTGCGATTTACCGTCAGTTCTCCATCACGATTGTTGCCGCGATGGTGCTTTCCGTCTTTGTCGCGCTGACCCTCACACCGGCGCTGTGTTCGACCATTCTCAAGCCAATTGCCAAGGGCCATCATCACGGCAAAACCGGTTTCTTCGGCTGGTTTAACCGCACGTTTGATAAGAATGCGCACCGTTATGAACGCGGCGTGGGCAGCATTCTCCGTCACAGCGTGCGCTATATGCTGGGCTATCTGCTGATCCTCGGCATTCTGGCGTTCCTGTTTGTGAAACTGCCGACGTCATTCCTGCCGCAGGAAGATCAGGGCGTGCTGACCGTTCAGGTTCAGCTGCCACCGGGTTCAACGCTGCAACAGACGCAAAAAGTGGTCGAGAAAATCGAGCACTACTTCCTGACGGAAGAGAAGAATGATGTGGTTTCCGTGTTCTCCACGCTGGGCGCAGGTCCGGGTGGTAACGGTCAGAACGTCGCCCGTCTGTTTATCAGCCTGACGGACTGGGAAAAACGCACCTCCGGTCATAACTCTGTCTTCGACATTATTGACCGCGCGACCAAAGAATTTCGGCACATCCGCGAGGCACGGGTTATCGCCAGCGGACCACCTGCCATCAACGGGCTCGGGACGTCTGCCGGTTTCGATATGGAATTGCAAGATCATGCCGGGAATGGCCATGACGCGCTGATGGCCGCGCGCGATCAGCTTCTGGAAATGACCAGCAAAGACAAAACGCTGAGCCGCGTTCGTCACAACGGTCTGGACGACAGCCCGCAGTTGCAGATCGACATCGATCAGGTGAAAGCCCAGGCGCTGGGAGTTTCCGTTGCGGAGATTAACAGCACGCTGAGTACCGCGTGGGGCTCCACGTACGTGAATGACTTCGTTGACCGCGGACGTGTGAAGAAGGTTTATGTTCAGGCCGCCGCGCCGTTCCGTATGCTGCCGGACGACGTGAATAAATGGTACGTCCGCAATGCGAGCGGAACGATGGTGCCGTTCTCCGCGTTCACCACGTCGCACTGGGAAACCGGTTCACCGCGTCTGGAACGTTACAACGGTTATTCTGCGGTAGAAATTGTCGGTGAGGCAGCAACGGGCGTCAGCAGCGGTACCGCGATGGACGAAATGGAGAAGCTGGTGGCGAAACTGCCTGCCGGATTCGGTCTTGAATGGACCGGTCTGTCTTATCAGGAACGCTTGTCAGGTTCTCAGGCTCCGGCGCTTTACGCCATTTCCCTGCTGGTCGTGTTCCTGTGTCTGGCGGCACTTTATGAGAGCTGGTCGATCCCGTTCTCGGTCATGCTGGTGGTGCCGTTAGGCGTGATCGGTGCGGTGATTGCGACGTGGTTGCGCGGGCTGGAAAACGACGTTTACTTCCAGGTCGGGATGTTAACCATCATCGGTTTGTCGGCCAAAAACGCCATTCTGATCGTCGAATTTGCCAATGATCTTAACCGCAAAGGCAAAGCGCTGGTGGAAGCCACGCTCGAAGCCTCAAGAATGCGTCTGCGCCCTATTCTGATGACGTCGCTGGCGTTTATCTTCGGGGTGTTACCGATGGCGACCAGCACCGGCGCGGGCTCTGCGAGCCAGCACGCGGTCGGGACAGGCGTTATCGGCGGGATGATCTCCGCCACCGTGCTGGCAGTCTTCTTCGTTCCGCTGTTCTTTGTACTGGTCCGTCGCCGCTTCCCTGGGAAAACCGGAGAACCGGTCATCCCGGATATCGTCGCAACCGCACCGAACGAACACAAATAGCAGGCACAAAAAAGGCGTTAATGTGGATTAACGCCTTTTTTATTAATGATTTATTGGCTGGTGTAAATCGTCGCTAAATGGACGTAATGGTCTTCCTGAACAAACGTTTTTATTATGACGCGCTGACACGGTGAATAAATCTTCTCTTTGCTTTGTCGCGGGTACTGTGGGCAGTTACGCTTTCAACATACGGTCGATAAAGTCTTTCCAGTTACCTAATTCTTGCTCTAACATTTTTCTCCCCTTGATTGGACGGCGTCATTATACGTCTATTTTTTGTACACACAAAAATTCAATGACGATTGTTTAATCGCGATCACAATCCCGCCCCGTCTGGATCCTGCCCGAGTTTTGCCTCATTATGTGAATTATTCGTGTCCCGCTTTTTGCGCGGGTCAAAAGTTCCTTTATTACTCACAGGTTATGTTTTTTTATGGCAACGACGTCTGCTCAAACCACTTTTATTCTTTACGGCATTAAAAATTGCGATACCGTCAAAAAAGCCCGCCGCTGGCTGGAAGAAAATGGCGTTGAATGCCAGTTCCACGATTATCGGGTTGAAGGCCTGGACGACGCGTTGCTGCAAAACCTCATCAGCAAACAGGGTTGGGAAGCGATGCTCAACACACGCGGCACCACCTGGCGCAAGCTGGATGAAACCACGCGCACGGCCTGTGATAATGAAGCCAGCGCCAAAGCCGTGATGCTTGAACATCCGGCGGTGATCAAACGTCCTTTCTTACTGGCGCCAGATGGCCAGTCTCTGCTGGGATTCAAACCAGAAAGCTATCAGCAATTTCTCGCACAGGTGAAGTAACATGAGTTGTCCGGTTCTCGATTTAGCCCAGCAGTTAATCCGCCGCCCTTCCCTCAGCCCGGACGATGCAGGCTGCCAGGAAATTATGATTGCCCGCCTGCAGGCCATTGGTTTTCACGTGGAGCCAATGAATTTTGGCGATACCCTTAACTTTTGGGCGACACGCGGTGAAGGCAAAACCCTGGCATTTGCCGGGCATACCGACGTCGTGCCGACCGGCGATCACAATCTGTGGGTGACCGGCCCGTTTGAGCCGACCCTGCGCGATGGCATGCTGTATGGCCGTGGCGCTGCCGATATGAAAGGTTCGCTGGCGGCGATGGTCGTCGCGGCTGAACGCTTTGTGGCGGCAAACCCGAATCATAAAGGCCGTCTGGCGTTTCTGATTACCTCCGATGAAGAAGCCAGCGCCGTGAACGGCACCGTCAAAGTGGTTAACGCCCTGATGGAGCGCAAAGAGCGCCTGGATTTCTGTCTGGTCGGCGAGCCCTCCAGCACCACACGCGTGGGTGATATTGTGAAAAATGGCCGTCGTGGTTCGATGACCGCTAACCTGCACGTTCATGGCGTTCAGGGCCACGTCGCGTATCCGCATCTGGCCGACAACCCGGTGCACCGCGCGATGCCTGCGCTCAACGAACTGGTCGCCACTGTGTGGGATAACGGCAACGAATTCTTCCCGCCAACCAGCATGCAAATCGCCAATATCAACGCAGGTACTGGCAGCAACAACGTGATCCCCGGCGAGCTGTATGTGCAGTTTAACTTCCGCTTCAGCACGGAACTGACCGATGCAATCATCAAGCAGCGCGTCGCTGAACTGCTGGACCGCCACAATCTTCAGTACACCCTGAACTGGGTGGTATCCGGCCAGCCGTTCCTGACCTCGCGCGGTGAACTGGTTGATGCCGTCGTGAAAGCTGTGCGCCACTACAGCGAAATCACGCCAGAACTGCAAACCACCGGCGGAACCTCCGACGGGCGTTTCATCGCACTGATGGGCGCGCAGGTGGTCGAACTCGGGCCGGTGAATGCCACCATCCACAAAATCAACGAATGCGTACATGCCGCTGATTTGCAGGTTCTCAGCCGTATGTATCAGCGCATCATGGAACAGTTAGTCGCATGATCAGCAATGAAATGCTGACCGGCCGCTCGGATGCGCATCTGGTCACATTGGGCGAAGGCCCGCACCGCTTACAAAAAGCCGCCGCAGACGCCTTTGCAGAAATGCAAAAAGCAGCGGCGCAGGCCGGATTTAATTTGCAACCCGCCAGCACTTTTCGTGATTTCAGTCGCCAGCAGGCTATCTGGAATGGCAAATTCCGCGGCGAGCGACCAGTATTAGATAAGAACAGTCAGCCGGTGGACATCAGCACCCTGTCAGCCGCTGAACGTTGTGAACTGATCCTGCGCTGGTCGGCACTGCCGGGTGCCAGCCGTCATCACTGGGGCAGTGATCTGGATGTTTACGATCCGTCGTTGTTGCCGGAAGGCCAAACGCTGCAACTGGAGCCGTGGGAATACGAGGAAAACGGCTATTTTCATCCGCTGAACCTCTGGATGTCGGCGCACATGGAAGCGTTTGGTTTTTACCGGCCTTTTGCGCAGGACGTTGGCGGCGTCGCCGTTGAACCCTGGCATCTGAGTTATCGTCCTCTGGCTAAACTGTGTGAATCGCAACTGACGCCGGCGGTGCTTATCAGCGCATGGCAGGGCCAGGATATCGCTGGTTCTGACTGGGTCATCAGTGAGATAGCGACACTATTTCCGCGTTTTATCGCCCTAAACCCTACATAAATTAAGGAGCACGCCATGGAGTGGATTAAAGATTACTGGTGGATCGTTCTGATCATTCTGATCGGCATGTTTATCAGCGGGATGAAAGAATTACGTCGCGTGGACGTCAAGAAATACCTGAAAGATAAACCTGAACTTCCACCGCATCGCGACAACAATGCCGAGTGGGATAATGACGATGACTGGCCGAAGAAGAAATAAGGCCGATAAGACAGAGGCAGCCGCATTGGCTGCCTTTTAGATCAGCGGGGTTCGTAGTTCTTCAAATGGGCAATCGCGGTATTGATCATATGTGAATCCAGCCCGTGGCCCATGCCCGGCTGAATGTTCAGGGTGCAATCGCAGCCCAATGACTTCAGGCGTTCAGCGGCGCTTTTCGACTGGAACGGGTTAATCACAGGATCCTGTTCACCGTGAATGAAATGCACCACCGTACCGGCGGAAATCGGTTTTTCCGGCAGGACGGAGAAACGCCCGCTGAAAGCCACAATGCGCGAAGCCAGATGTTCTTCCACTTTGGTGGATTCCAGCGCCATGATAGTCCCCTGAGAGAAGCCAATCAGCGTGGTATGTTCCGGCGGAACACCGGTTTTCTGCTGCCAGTCACGGACAATTTCGACGAATGCGGGCATCGCCGCATCGACACGCGGCTGACGGTTTTGCTCAGTCACGCCCTGCACGGAAAACCACTGGAAGCCACGACCAAAATCACAGATGTCCGGGCTGCCGACGCTGATAACCTGCGCCTGTGGAAATGAAATCGCAAAAAACTTGCCGATTTCGCCCATGGAAATCGGGTTATCGCCCACCCCGTGAAACAGTAAAATCAGCTGGTTAGCTCTTTCTTCCGGTTGCTGGACAATAATCTGTTCTGAGCTCATGAATTTCTCCCGTTGTAGGTTAATGGCCTTACTATACGCCGCCCGCCGGTCAGTGAAATCGGGTTTTGTTGAACGAGTCTTTCCATTTTTTGCAATGAGACCGTTGGTTTACTCGCCAGCACGCAGGGAAATCGTCCTCTGACGCCAAATCTCACACGCCGCCGCATCCGTGGCTTTCAGCGCCTGCACCGTTTCCTGACGCCAGCGTACCAGCAGATCTTTCCGGCCATTCAGCCGCAGCGCCTGCACAATGTCGGCGACACTTTTCCCCTGTTGCAGATAAGCGCGCAGCGCGGCCAGCGGCAGGGAAAGTTGCAGTAAGAGGCGGTTCAGCGCCGGTAAGCTGCTTTCCAGCGGCCGGTGTGCAAACGCAAATCCGGCCAGTTCGCGCCAGTCGGTTTCATCAAACGATAAATCGCCTGTTAACGGCAGCGGCAGCGTGCGGTCTATCTGCGGTGCCAGCCAGCGCCAGTCGCGGTTGAGCTGGGATTCTGCGGCATCCGTCAGCGCCTTCCCGGCATGGCTTAACGGTAACAGCGCCATGGCGGCGTAACATCCGCTGCTGGCTTCTTTCTGGGTACTCACACGCACCAGACGAAAACCGGCCTGCTGCCAGAGCGCGGCCAGTTCATCGGTATACCCGAAACTGACCGACATAAAATCCAGCCCCTGTTGCTGCGCGTCGTGTTTTTGCTGCATCAGCAACTCAAGGGCAATTCCCTGACGCCGGAACGACGGATGAACGGCAATACGGCTGATGCGGCGCGAACGCAAAACTGCGGCCTGCGGGAAACCGGCGTGCGCGGCAAGAGATTGTGCGACCAGATTCCCGCGCGGACGCCGCCTTCCCGCCCAGACTTCCTGCGCCAGCTCCGCACTCAGCCCGCCCTCTTCCACCAGCCACAACGCGCCGGTCAGCGTGTTTCCCTGCCGGGAGGCACTGAAAGTCATGCCCGGCGCATCGAGCAGGCGGCGTAAATCCAGCGGCGAGGTGCGGTAGTGCGCGCTGGTCAGTAGACCGTAGAATTGTTGTAACAGCGCCGGTTCACGCAGCCAGTCATTGGCTTCGATAGGGAATATTTCGGACATTCCCGCCGTGGTATCTCCGACGGGAATTTCTTCCGAAAACAGCAATAATTCGCTGATAAACGGCTCCAGCAGATCCCGCGCTGACCAGCGGACCGGTTCGGTCAGACGCAAATCATGCCAGTGCGGCAGTGAGGCGCAGAATTTCAGCAGGAACCCGCGGCCAGTCCCTTCGTAACCCTGAACCGTGGTAGAGAGCAAAACGCGGGGAAACGACGTAATCAGCGCCGACAGCATCGGTGCCGGGATCGCCGCTGCTTCATCGATAATCAGCCAGTCAACGTCCGTCACCGGCTCAGCGTTGCATAACGCAAGCAAGGCATCCGGCGCGATAAAACGGGCGGACTCCGGGAGATGGCTGAGAATTTGATTTGCGGACGCTTTACCCGGCGCGGTTATCTGGCAAATGCCCGGCCACTGGCTGGCAAGCATCCCGGCCAGCGTCGATTTCCCACGCCCGCGCGGTGCCGTCAGCACCCAGACGCCGGAGTCCGCGTTCATCAGCTGTTGTAAAATCAGATGTTGCTGAGGCGTTGGCTGGCCATCGGGCGGCACCCACGCATCGGCGGGCGATAAGGGTGGAATGGCCAAAGGCGCGTTCTGGCGACAGACGGAAATTTCAGGATGGCTGCGCAGTAAAGTCTGAAAACGTTGGATAAAACGCGAAGACGGGATCGCCTGCGGCTGTTCGCTCCAGCGCAGACTGTCGGCATCAGGGCATTGTGGCCACTCATCCCATTCCGGCACTAATAAAACCAGCCAGCTTCCCGCTTTCAGAATGCCGGCAAACACCGCCAGCGCGTCGGCATTCAGCCCGGTTCGTACATCGAATACGCCGTGCAGTTTTTCCTGCCCCAGCAACGTGTGAACCGCAGAGAAAGTCACAGACTCCGCACCTGACGGAGAATTTTCGCTCACCCAGACCCAGTCGCCCGTTTGCCCTTGTGCGAACGCCTCTGCCTGCGCCGAACACCACACGGCATCGCCGCTGAAAACCAGCAAGCGGCGAACGCCTTGTTCAAGCATCTGCTGTTGCAGGGTATTTTTTAGGGCAATATCCATCGGTTACCGCTCAGGTTTTTCCCACCAGCATCGACAGCAGACCTGCCGCAATCAGAGGTCCGACCGGAACGCCTTTAAACATCGCCACGCCCAGCACCGTCCCAACCAGCAGACCCGCCACCAGATGCGGCTGACTGCCCATCAGGGTTAAACCGCGTCCGCCCAGCCATGACACCAGTACACCCACCAGGATCGCCAGAATGGATTTCCAGTGGAAGAAAGAGTGAACCACGGTACTGGCGCTGATTTTACCGCTGGCAATCGGAGCCATCACGCCAATAGTTAATATAATAATGCCGATGGTGAGGCCGTATTTTTCAATCCACGGAAAGAAATTATTGAGCGGTGTAATGCGCACCGTCAGCAGGAAAAACATTGCGATAGTGACGGCACTGTTGTGACTGATAATTCCGAGACCGGCAAAAACGAGCAGAATTAAAAGGGTTGGATCGAGAAAAGCCATGGCGTTCCCAGCGGTTCAACATGCAGATGAAAGAGAGGCTCAGTGAGCCTCTCAGAGTCGGTCATTGATTATTGAACAGTTTTTACTGGCAGACCAGAGCTTATTCTCACTTGATCAGCGGCTGGCGAAGGTATTGCACTGGTCAGGATTGCCGGTGTCGAACCCGCGTTTAAACCAGGTGTAGCGCTGCTGGGACGTGCCGTGCGTAAAGCTGTCGGGGACAACGCGCCCCTGACTTTGCTGTTGCAAACGGTCATCGCCGATCGCCTGCGCGGCATCCAGCGCTTCTTTCAAATCCCCCTCTTCAAGCACGTTTTGCTGCTGCATTGCGTGGCCCCAGACACCGGCATAACAGTCGGCCTGAAGTTCCATTTTTACGGAAAGCTGATTCACCACGCTTTGCGAAGCGCCCTGCTGCATCTGACGAACTTTGCGCTCAGTGCCCAGCAGGTTCTGCACATGGTGACCGACTTCATGCGCGACCACATAGCCTTGCGCAAAATCGCCGCCCGCGCCGAGCTTATTTTGCAAATCCTGATAGAAGGACAGATCGATGTACACCGTGCTGTCCGCCGGGCAATAAAACGGCCCCATGACCGACTGACCTGTGCCACAACCGGTTCGGGTTGAGCCACGGTACATCACCAGTTTCGGCTCGCGGTAGGTCATCCCCTCTTTCTGAAAAATAGCTTTCCAGGTGTCTTCTGTTGACGCGAGGATCACGGACGTGAATTTCGCCTGCTCGTCATCTTTCGGGCTGATGGATTGCGATTGTGTCTGTCTTTGCACGTCACCGGACTGGCCGCCGTCAATCAGCGGCGTCAGGTCGATACCGTAATAACCCGCCACCAGCACCACAATAATAATCACAATGCCACTTTTGCCACGGATAGGCAGGCGCATTCCGCCACCGCCCATTCCCGGCCCGCCGTTAGATCCTTCTCCGCGTCTGTCTTCTACATTGTCGCTTTCGCGACGCCCTTGCCAACGCATACCCCACCTCCAGACTGTTTTTTTAAAGACTAGCCAGCGCACACGATTAATACCATCTGCGAAGGGACGTAATTTTAGGCGAGGAATATTTAAATGAAATAAAACAGTGAGGAAAAGGGAAAATAAAACGTAAAGAAAAGAGCGGGTGATGATTTTCATCACCCGTTAGACACCGGGCCGCACCGCGTAAACGATTGCGCAGCCCGGCTAAAAAAATAGCGTTCGCTTAGTCCAGTTTTACACCGATGCGATGCGCAACTTCTTCGTACGCTTCGATCAGGCCACCGAGGCTCTGGCGGTAACGGTCTTTATCCATCTTGTTCAGGGTTTCTTTATCCCACAGGCGGCTGCCGTCCGGGGAGAATTCATCGCCCAGCACAACTTCACCGTTGAACAGACCGAACTCCAGTTTGAAATCGACCAGGATCAGACCGGCATCGTCAAACAGTTTGCTCAGAACGTCGTTCGCTTTGTAGCTCAGCTCTTTCATGCGCGCGAGGTTTTCCTCGTTCACCCAGCCAAAGGTCTTGCAGTAAGACTCATTGATCATCGGGTCGTGCATCGCGTCGTTTTTCAGGAACAGATCGAACAACGGCGGGTTCAGTTCCAGACCCTCTTCAATGCCCAGACGTTTTACCAGCGACCCGGCAGCACGGTTACGGATAACGCATTCAACCGGGACCATATCCAGTTTTTTCACCAGCACTTCGGTGTCAGACAACAGGCGTTCCATTTGAGTAGGAATACCGGCTTCTTCCAGCTTAGCCATGATGAAATGGTTAAATTTGTTGTTAACCATGCCTTTACGGTCGAACTGCTCAATACGCTGACCATCCAGTGCTGACGTATCGTTACGGAACTCCAGTACCAGAAGGTCCGGGTTTTCGGTGGTGTAGACGGTTTTCGCCTTGCCGCGATACAACTCAGCTAACTTTTGCATCTTTACTTACTCCAGTGGAAAAAACAGATGTAAAAAGGGGCCGGAGCCCCTTGGTATTATTTTGCGCTGCTCTGGCTAAACGCGGCCTGCATGACCGCCACCATCGCGTCATTCTGCGACTGGCTGAGAGCATGTCCTTTCGGATCAAGGAACTGCAAGCTACTGCGGTTATCGAGGTCGCCGACCTGAAGCTTGTAATCACCGGAAGTAAGGCCCGGATCTTTCGCACCCAGCGTCTGCCACGCGTCGTCGTTCAGTGGTTTGTAGGTCACGGACAAGGTGCCCTGCGGACGGCTGCTGTCGGTGACTTTCATGCCGGCTTTCGCCAGGGCATTCGGCAGGCGATCCCACACTACGCCGTACGATGAACGAACAATCAGCACCGGTAAGCCGGTATCATCCGCGCCGCTCTGGACATCAATCTCACCCACACGACGGTTGTCGAGGCGTGCCTGAGTATCCTGCTGCACTTTATCCAGATTTGCCGTGATGGCGTTCATCATCTGGCTGTTGTAACGCTGGATTTCAGCTGTCGTTGTGACCGCTTTATCCTGCTGTTTCAGCTCAAGCGTTTTCACGGTCAGCGCTAACTGGTAGCTCTGTTTTTTCACGCTGATCTGATAACGGCCCTGATACTGGAAGTCTTCATCTGCACGATTCCAGTTAACGAAATCAGTGGTCAGAGTCTGGTTAGCATCATCGCGGTTAGCAATTTTGTAATTATTTTGCTCAACGGCTTTTACGACGCTGTTCCACAGATCACGGTTTTGCGGCGTATTTTCCAGCAGCACGGTGCTGGAATCGCCTGCAAACTGGGTCTGAGAACCGTTCAGTAGAGCCAGTGGCTGGGACGGTGGACGAATGTCGAGTTGCTTACCGACTGCGCCTTGCATCGCGCCAGCCTGGATGTCATACGTACCGTTCTGAACCGGTAAAATCATTCCTGCCGGTGCTTTCAGCTCGTGCAGCGCAGCGGCGTCCAGATAGGACTCATCGCCGCTTACCTGGCGCTTATAACGTTGATCGCTGGAACATGCGGCCAGCAACATAATCAGGGAAACCCCGACCACTTTTGCTACAGCAGACTTCTGCAAATGGGTCATCTGGAAACTATTCTTGTCAAATAAAGAGGCCATCAAATCTTCCTAAGAGTTACAGCAAACCGGCGCTTTTTAATGCTTCTTCCACGACCGGACGGGCAGCATCTGTTAACGGCGTCATAGGCAGACGCAGAGTATCGGTTGCCATCAAACCCAGTGCCTTACAGGCCCATTTCACCGGGATTGGGTTTGCTTCTACAAACAAATGCTGATGCAAAGGCATCAGGCGCTGATTCAGGCGACGCGCTTCGGCAAAGTTACCGGAGGCCGCCAGCTCACACAGTTGAGCCATTTCACGGGCAGCTACGTTGGCAGTGACAGAAATGACGCCCTTGCCGCCGAGTTGCATAAAGTCCAGACCGCTGGCGTCATCGCCGCTTAGCAGAATGAAATCTTCATCATCAACCAGCACTTGGATCTGACTAACACGACTTAAGTTCCCTGTTGCCTCTTTAACAGCAACAATATTCTTCAATTTTGCTAAACGCGCGATGGTCGGCGGCAACATATCGCAGCCGGTACGTGAAGGCACGTTGTAGAGAATTTGCGGCAGAGAGGTGTTTTCAGCAATGGCTTTGAAATGCTGATACAAGCCTTCCTGCGTCGGGCGGTTGTAATACGGCGTGACTGTCAGGCAGCCAACAACGCCACTTTTTTCAAAGCGTTGTGTAAGAGAAATCGCTTCAGCGGTGGCATTTGCCCCCGTGCCTGCGATAACAGGAATGCGCCCATCGGCCAGTTCCAGCGTCTGAAGCACCACGTCACCGTGCTCTTCATGGCTTAACGTTGCCGACTCGCCGGTCGTGCCAACGGAAACGATCGCCGCAGTACCACTGGACACATGATAATCAATCAGTTTTTTCAGACTCGCGCGATCGACAGCACCTTTGGTGTCCATCGGCGTAACCAGTGCAACAATACTTCCCGTAAACATTGACCTTCCCCTCCACAAACAGGTCACTCATGGTACTTTTGACACCACTGCAAAAGCAAGCAAACAACGAGCGGTAAGCGCTTGTCCGGCGGTTTTTTTTATGTTTACCTTGGGAATACTCCCAGGCACGACAGGAAGACCCAATTTGCCGCAGCCACAACAACATTATCTGGTTATCACCGCATTAGGTGCCGATCGCCCCGGTATCGTGAACACCATCACCCGTCAGGTCAGCAGTTGCGGCTGTAATATCGAAGACAGCCGTCTGGCAATGCTCGGCGACGAATTCACGTTTATCATGCTGCTTTCCGGCAGCTGGAATGCCATCACGCTGATTGAATCCACCTTGCCGCAAAAAGGCGCGGAGCTGGAATTATTGATCGTGATGAAGCGTACCAGCGCACATGAACGCCCGCCGATGCCTGCTACGGTTTGGGTGAAAGTTGAGGTCAAAGACTCTCCTCATCTGATTGAGCGTTTTACGGATTTATTCGATACCCATCAGATGAATATCGCCGAACTTGCCTCAAAAACACGTCCGGCGGGTGCGACCACACCTGCGCAGTTGTCAATCCAGATGACCGCGCACAGTCCCGCCAATACCGATCCGGTAATTATTGAGCAAGCGTTTCATCAGCTATGTACAGAACTGAATGCGCAAGGCAGTATTAACGTCGTTAGTTATTCTGAGAATGAAAATAAACAGCAGTAATCGCTAAGAGATACGGAGAAAGACAATGAGCCCACTGAAAGCCGGTGATCCTGCGCCGCAATTTAGTTTACCCGATCAAGATGGTGAACAAATTAATCTGGCCGACTTCCAGGGACAGAAAGTCCTGGTCTATTTCTACCCGAAAGCCATGACACCAGGTTGCACCGTGCAAGCCTGTGGTCTTCGCGACAACATGGATCAGTTGAAAAGCGCAGGCGTTGAAGTGCTGGGGATCAGCACCGATAAGCCAGAAAAACTGTCACGCTTCGCGGAAAAAGAGCTGCTGAACTTCACTTTGCTGTCCGATGAAGATCACCAGGTTTGCGAACAGTTTGGCGTCTGGGGTGAAAAATCCTTTATGGGGAAAACCTACGACGGCATCCATCGCATCAGCTTCCTGCTCGACGGCAATGGCAAGGTTGAGAAAGTGTTCAACGATTTCAAAACCACTAACCACCATGACATAGTAATGGCTTACCTGAACGGCAAATGAGCCATAAGATCACCTTCGCGCCATAAAAATGTGTTGGCTCCGGCGGTAGACAGTAAAAAAGCGCAGACGCGCTTTTTTTATTGTTGCTGATGACCGAAATGCACCGCCCTTTAGACGGTTTCGTTTAAGGATTCATCGGGCCAGACGTGAACCACGGCTTTGACCAGCGTTGCCAGCGGTATGGCGAAGAAGACGCCCCAGAATCCCCAAAGCCCGCCAAATACCACGACCGACAGAATAATCACCAGCGGATGCAGGTTCACGGCTTCCGAGAACAGCAGTGGCACGATAACGTTGCCGTCTAATCCCTGAACCACCAGATACGCCACAATCAGCGTCCAGAAATCCGCGCCAAGCCCCCACTGGAACATCGCCACAATCACCACCGGAATCGTCACCAGCATCGCGCCGATGTAGGGGATCAGCACCGATATCCCGACCAGCACCGCCAGCAGCAGCGAATAACGCAGATCCATTATCCAGAACACCAGATAGGTCGCGACACCGACGATGATCATTTCCAGCACTTTTCCGCGAATATAATTGGTGATTTGCTGGTTCATCTCAGCCCAGACCTGCCCCGCCAGACCACGATCACGCGGCAAAATGCGGCGAACGGCGTTGAGCATCTGCTCTTTGTCCTTGAGCAAGAAGAACACCATCATTGGCACCAGAATCAGGTAAATCGCCAGCGTCAGTAACCCGACCAGCGACGCCAGTGAATATTTCACGACGGATTCACCCAGTCCTGAGAGCTTGCTGCGCAGATTTTCGGCCATCATATCGATGATGCCCGCATCCACCAAAGCCGGATAACGTTTGGGCAACGTGGCGGCAAAATCATAGAAACGGTTAAGCATACTCGGTAAATCGGCCAGCAGATTAACGCCCTGCTGCCAGGTCACTGGCGCAACCACAAACATGCCGAGCAGTAAAATACCGGCGAAAATTATCAGCACCACGCTGACGGCCAGCGTGCGCGAAAGCCCGACGTGTTGCAGCCGCACCGTCGGCCATTCCAGGAGATATGCCAGCACAATCGCCACTAAAAGCGGAGCCAGAATGCCGTTGAGGAAATAAAGAATACAGAAACCCGCCACCAGAATAGCCAGCAGCGCGATAGCCTGCGGGTCAGTAAAGCGGCGGCGATACCATTGCAATAACATGTCCAACATCGTGGGAACACTCCTGTGAATTCCGGGTCTGGCGGGTTTGCGCTGTTCGTTCCCTGCGCGCTCAGACACAAGTAACTATCTTTAAATCTCGTTGTCACACAACTGTCGCTGCGGAGTGTTTTAAACTCTCACGAGGATAGCTACTATAGAGAGCAGCGCAAAGAAAAGCGTCACAAAATAGCAATGTGACCAACAGTTCATGGACGAAAGGCTCTTAATGCTTATCGGCATCGCGGTTAACTTATTGGGAAGCAAATGTTTATGGTTATGCGGTTGAAAAAAACGGTGATCGCTTTGTGCCTGGGCAGCCTGTTCACTGGCACAGTCCTCCCCGCAGGAGCCGACGACAGTTCATTCTGGTCGACGCCCGTTGGTTCTTCATCCCAAAATACCCGTTCGCCTTCAGCCCCGGCGACGAGCGACCAGCTTCCCGACATCGGCACCACTGCGGGCGGGACGCTCAGTATTAATCAGGAATTGCAGATGGGCGATTTTTACGTCCGTCAGATGCGCGCCAGCACCCCGCTGATTAATGATCCGTTGCTGAATCAATATATTAATGCGCTGGGGCAACGTCTGGTGGCCCACGCGTATTCCGTCCGCACGCCTTTCCATTTCTTTATCGTCAATAACGATGAGCTGAACGCCTTTGCCTTCTTCGGCGGCAACGTGGTGCTTCACTCCTCGCTGTTCCGTTATACCGATAACGAAAGCCAGCTGGCATCGGTTATGGCGCACGAAATTTCTCACGTGACGCAACGCCATCTGGCGCGTGCGATGGAAGATCAGCAGCGTAACGCGCCGCTGACGTGGGTTGGCGCGCTCGGATCGATTCTTCTGGCAATGGCCAGCCCGCAAATGGGTATGGCGGCGCTGACCGGCACACTGGCCGGAACCGCGCAGGGGATGATCAGCTTCACGCAGGCCAACGAACAGGAAGCTGACCGTATCGGAATTCAGGTATTACAGCGTTCTGGTTTTGACCCGCAGGCAATGCCCGCTTTCCTGCAAAAACTCGCCGATCAGGCCAGTTATTCGACCCGACCGCCGGAAATGCTGCTGACGCACCCGTTGCCGGATAGCCGTCTGGCCGACATCCGCAACCGCGCCAACCAGATGCCGCACCTGTTTGTCCAGTCGTCGCAGGACTACGTGATGGCGAAAGTGCGTATCCTCGGGATGTACGGCTCAGAAAGCTATCCGCTCTCCGATGACTATCTGAACAAACTGAGCAACGGCAACATCCGCGAACAGCTGGCGTCGAAATACGGTCACGCATTGCAGTTCTATAAAGCGAAAAAATTCGATCAGGCGCGCGCCATTCTTGAGCCGCTGCTGGCAACCTATCCGGGCAACGAATGGTTGCTCGATTTATCCACCGATAATGACATCGACAGTAAACGCGCTCCGCAGGCGATCGCCCGTCTGGAGCAGGCTGGTGCCGCGACCAGTTCAAACCCTGTTTTGCAGCTGAACCTGGCGAATGCCTATCTGGAAGGCGCAAAACCGGCGAATGCCATGAAAATCCTGAACCGTTATACGTTCAATTATCCGGGCGATCCGAACGGCTGGGATTTATTGTCTCAGGCCGCCGCCGCGCAAGGCTTACGTGCGCAGGAACTGGCCGCCCGCGCTGAAAGTATGGCGCTGGTCGGGCGTCTGGATCAGGCGATTGAAATGCTGAGTAATGCCAGCGCGCTGCAGAAATTAGGCAGCCTCGAGCAGGCCCGTTACGATGCACGTATTGATCAGCTCCGCCAGTTGCAGGGGCGTTTCCGCCAGTATCAGAAAGGCTGATGTCAGAATCTGTCAGGGAGAAAATAATGTCAGGTGAAGTTACGATTTACCACAATCCGCGCTGCTCGAAGAGTCGCGAAACGTTGAAACTGCTGGAAGATGAAGGTATTACGCCGGAAGTGATCTTGTATCTGGACACGCCTCCATCTGCCGAAACGTTGCAAGGTTTGCTGAAAAAGCTGGGATTCAGTTCTGCTCGCGAGCTGATCCGCAAAGGCGAAGAGATTTATAAGACGCTGAATCTGGCCGATAAAAGTCTGAGGGAAGATCAGCTTTTGCAGGCGATGGTGGAAAACCCGAAACTGATTGAACGTCCGATTGTGATTGCCAACGGCAAAGCGCGTTTAGGCCGGCCGCCGGAACAGGTGAAAGAGATTTTGTAATTCCCCGCATCAAATTCGGGTTCGTCATACGAACCCGGATCTTCTCCGATTTTCAGCCCTGATTTACAGCCCCAGAATTTCTTTCACAAACGGTATCGTGAGTTTCCGCTGCGCTGTAATGGATGCGCGATCGAGCTGATCCAATGTCATAAACAACGTCCGCATTTCGCGATCCAAACGTTTTAACAGGAAACGACCCACGTCTTCCGGCAATTCAAACCCGCGCAGTTTGGCGCGCAGCTGTAATGCCTGAAGTTTTTCTTCGTCAGAAAGCGGCTGGAGTTTATAGATTTGCCCCCAGTCGAGACGGGAAGCGAGATCCGGCAGGCTGAGATTCAGCTGACGCGGAGGACGATCGCCGGTAATAAACAATCGCGTGCGGCCGGTTTCAAGAATTCGGTTATACAGATGAAAAACGGCGGCTTCCCATTCATCATCCCCGGCAATCCCTTCGATATTATCAATGCAAACCAGCGCCAGATGCTCCATGCCGTCCAGCACTTCAGGGACGAAATACGCGCGCTTGTCTAAAGGCACATAACCCACGGCTTCACCGCGTTGTGATAATTCGGCGCAGGCTGCGTGTAAAAGATGGCTGCGGCCACCGCCTTCGCGGGACCAGAAATAGATATACGTGCCGTGTTCCTGATGCAATGCGGTCTGAATCGCAGAAAGCAGAGAAGAGTTTTCTCCCGGATGAAAACTGGCAAACGTTTCATCATCGGGCAGATAAAGTGGCAGGGAAAGCTGTGCCGGCGTATTCAGAAGCACCTCAAACAAAGCGGCATGAAGACCGCAGATGTTGTCACGTCAATAAAAGGAACTGCCGAATTCTAGCAAGGATCCGTGTTGAAATGAACTGTGCCCGGTGCAACCGCTTGCGATCCGAGCACCTGGCCGGTTACCCGCAGGCAAACCGGCCAGGAAAGATCACCGTCAGACTGGCGGATTTTCCCGCTCGTCTTCGACATCAATGATCTGTTCTTCGCCGCGGAAAATTTCGATCACTTTGAACAACAGGCTCAGGAAGATACCGACGATCGTGGCCAGCGCCATGCCTTTCAGCTCCGCCGCACCGATGTGGATCTTCGCGCCGCTGACGCCGATGATCAGGATCACCGCCGTCAAAATCAGGTTCTGCGCTTTGTTGTAATCCACTTTCGATTCAATCAGCACGCGGATACCGGATGCGCCAATTACGCCGTACAACAGCAGGGAAACGCCGCCCATCACCGGAACCGGAACGGCCTGAATTGCCGCTGCCAGTTTCCCGATACAGGAAAGCAGGATCGCCAGAATCGCCGCGCCGCCAATAACCCAGGTGCTGTAAACCTTGGTAATCGCCATCACGCCAATGTTTTCGCCGTAGGTGGTGTTTGGCGTCGAGCCGAAGAAACCCGACAGCACGGTAGAAAGGCCGTTTGCCAGCATGGAACGGTGCAGACCCGGATCACGCAGCAAATCTTTCTTCACAATGTTCGCCGTCACGACCAGATGCCCGACGTGTTCAGCAATAACCACCAGTGCCGCAGGCAGAATGGTCAGAATAGCGATCCATTCGAAACGCGGCGTGTAGAAGGTTGGCAGAGCAAACCAGTGCGCGCTCGCAATCGCAGAAACATCCACAACGCCCATAAAGAAGGACAGCGCATAACCCACCAGCACGCCAATCAGAATCGGGATAATCGCCAGGAATCCACGGAACAGCACGGAGCCCAGAATGGTCACCGACAGCGTGACCAGAGAGATGATGATGGTCTTGGAATCCACCGGCACGCCGTCAGCCGGCAGCAAACCGGCCATATTGGCGGCTACACCGGCCAGCTCCAGCCCGATGACGGCAACGATTGCGCCCATCGCCGCAGGCGGGAACATCACGTTAATCCAGCCAATCCCGGCTTTCTTAACAATCAGCGCCACCAGACAGAACAACACGCCACAGGCAATAAATCCGCCCAGCGCTACTTCATACCCCATCGGCAGCAGCAACAGCACCGGTGAAATGAACGCGAAGCTTGAACCCAGATACGCCGGTATTTTCCCTTTACAGACAAATAAATACAGCAAAGTCCCTATGCCATTGAACAGCAGCACCGTTGCCGGATTAATTTTGAACAGAATGGGAACCAGAACGGTGGCACCAAACATGGCAAACAGATGCTGGAAACTCAGGGGGATTGTCTGCAGTAAAGGCGGACGCTCGCTTACCCCGATGACACGACGGGTCATAAATTGATCCTCTGTGAATGATGACGAGTAAAAAAAAATCAAAAAAAAGCCGACTTCTCAGTCGGCTATTGCTTACTTGGTACCAAATATCTTGTCGCCCGCATCGCCGAGCCCCGGCATGATGTAGCCTTTCTCGTTGAGCCCCTGATCCACCGAGGCGGTATACAGCTCGACGTCCGGGTGCGCAGCTTCGAGAGCGGCGATCCCTTCCGGTGCCGCCACCAGCACCAGAACTTTAATGCTCTGGCAGCCCGCTTTTTTCAGCAGGTCGATGGTGGCGATCATGGAACCGCCGGTTGCCAGCATCGGGTCAACCACCAGCGCCAGACGTTCTTCGATGTTAGAAACCAGCTTCTGGAAGTACGGCACAGGCTTCAGGGTTTCTTCATCGCGGTACACGCCCACTACGCTGATACGCGCGCTCGGGACGTGTTCCAGTACACCTTCCATCATGCCCAAACCGGCACGCAGGATTGGCACAACGGTAATTTTCTTGCCCTTGATCTGATCGATTTCAACCGGACCACACCAGCCTTCGATAGTCACTTTTTCAGTTTCTAAATCGGCAGTGGCTTCATACGTCAGAAGACTACCCACCTCAGAAGCCAGTTCGCGAAAACGTTTTGTGCTGATGTCGTTTTCACGCATCAGGCCCAGCTTGTGTTTCACCAGCGGGTGTTTCACCTCAACGATCTTCATTATTTATTCTCCTAAGGTGGTTGGACTGCAAAAAAAAATCGCGAGATTATAACGCCATTTTTTTTGAACGCCATACGAATTAGCCTGATCTGGATCATCAGGAACCCGGTTAGAGTATAGTCAGCCTAAAAACATCATCCGAATAAGGCGCTCGCAAACGTTTGCCTGCGCTGTTAGAATTGCCGCGCATTATTCTTCAACCACCAACCCAAACCGCCGTGGGGACTTCGCAGTGACCGACAAAACCTCTCTCAGCTATAAAGACGCAGGCGTAGATATCGATGCCGGTAACGCATTGGTAGATCGCATTAAAGGTGTAGTAAAACAGACCCGTCGCCCGGAAGTTATGGGTGGATTGGGCGGTTTTGGTGCTCTCTGCGCGCTGCCGCAAAAATATCGTGAACCCGTGCTGGTTTCGGGTACCGACGGCGTTGGCACCAAGCTGCGTCTGGCCATGGATTTAAAACGCCACGATACCATCGGTATCGATCTGGTCGCGATGTGCGTCAACGACTTGATCGTTCAGGGCGCTGAACCGCTGTTCTTCCTCGACTACTACGCCACCGGCAAACTGGACGTCGACACCGCCGCCAGCGTGATAACCGGTATTGCAGAAGGCTGTAAGCAGTCTGGCTGTGCGTTAGTCGGCGGCGAAACCGCTGAAATGCCGGGGATGTATCACGGCGAAGATTACGACGTCGCAGGCTTCTGCGTCGGCGTGGTGGAAAAATCAGAAATTATCGATGGCAGCAAAGTCGCAGACGGCGACGTGCTGATCGGCCTGGCCGCCAGTGGCCCGCATTCCAACGGCTACTCGCTGGTACGCAAAATTCTGGAAGTCAGCAAAACCAATCCGGAAACCACCGATCTGGCGGGTAAATCTCTGGCAGACCATTTGCTGGCACCGACCAAAATTTACGTGAAATCGATCCTCAATCTGATCGAAAACGTCGAGGTGCACGGTATCGTCCACCTGACCGGCGGCGGCTTCTGGGAAAATATTCCGCGCGTTCTGCCGGAAAATACTCAGGTCATCATTGATGAATCAAGCTGGCAGTGGCCGGATGTCTTTACCTGGCTGCAAACCGCCGGTAACGTCAGCCGTCACGAAATGTACCGTACCTTCAACTGTGGCGTCGGCATGCTGGTTGCACTTCCGGCTGAGCTGGCTGAACAGGCGATTGCTTTACTGAACGATAATGGCGAAAAAGCGTGGAAAATTGGCTACATTAAAGCCTCTGACTCCGCTGAACGTGTTGTCATCCAGTAATTCAACTCACTGAAGACAGGTATAGAAATGAAAAGGATTGTGGTTCTGGTATCGGGCGAGGGAAGCAATTTACAGGCCCTGATCGATGCCTGCCAGCACGGAAGAATCAACGCTGAAATCTGCGCTGTTTTCAGTAACAAATCCGCCGCTTACGGGCTTGAAAGAGCCCGTTCCGCTAACATTCCGGCGCATGCGCTGGATGTGAAAGCCTACGAAGATCGCGCGGCATTTGACGTCGCACTGGCCGATGCCATCGACACGTTCCGGCCTGATCTGGTGGTGCTTGCGGGTTACATGCGTATCCTCACCGCCGAATTTGTTCAGCGCTTTGCCGGACAAATGATCAACATTCACCCTTCCCTGTTGCCGAAATATCCGGGTCTTCATACTCACCGTCAGGCGATTGAAAATCAGGATACCGAGCACGGCACGTCTGTGCATTTTGTCACTGAGCAGCTCGATGGAGGCCCGGTCATATTGCAGGCGAAAGTCCCGGTGTTTACCGAAGACACAGAAGAAGATCTGGTGGCGCGCGTGCAAACGCAGGAACACAGCATTTATCCGCTGGTGGTCAGCTGGTTTGTTGAAGGGCGTCTGTCACTGCAAAACGGCCAGGCGTTACTGGATAACAATCCACTGCCTGCACAGGGTTACGCGGCGGATTAATCTGCTTAATCACGATGATTTCACTATAAACCGGCCCCGTGCCGGTTTTTTATTTCCTGTTATTTGACACTTGTTTACATTTCAGCCGATATAATGCCTCTCCCGGCGCACGTTTAAACGTCGTTTGTGCGCCGACCTTCATCTGATACACGGTTGTTTCAGATCTCATATTCACGAAGGTTACCTCAGGTAAAACGGCTTTTTGATTTTTTGAGGAACACCCCATGTTTAGCAATAACAGCGTCAGATTACGTCCACTGGAAAAGGATGACCTGTCGTTTGTTCACCGTCTTGATAATAACGCCAGCATCATGCGTTACTGGTTTGAAGAGCCTTACGAGGCGTTCGTCGAACTGACAGATCTCTATAACAAACATATTCATGACCAAAGCGAGCGTCGCTTTATTATTGAATTCCAGGGCGGACCGGTCGGATTAGTCGAGCTGGTCGAAATTAATCATATTCACCGCCGCGCAGAATTTCAGATAATCATCGACCCGCAGCATCAGGGCAAAGGCTTTGCCGGTGATGCCGTCCGCCTGGCGATGGATTATGCCTTCTCCGTTTTGAACCTCTATAAGCTGTATTTAATCGTCGACAAAGAAAATAAAAAGGCGATTCATATTTACAGCAAGCTCGGGTTCGAACTTGAAGGCGAACTGAAGCAGGAATTCTTTGTGAACGGCGAATATCGCAGCGCCATCCGCATGTGTATTTTCCAGCCGCAGTTCCTGGCGAAATACAAAACCAAGCCAGTTCAGGTTAAACCTGAAACGTTGATTGGTGCCAGTGCCGTTTAATTTCGCATAAAACCCTTACCGGTGAGGGCGACAATGCCTTCACCGGTAAGACTTTTCCCGCTTTTTACCTGCAATTTCCCCCCCCAAAAGAACTCTCCTGAATTCATCCCCTGTAGTGTTGGACTTTCCTGTCAATCTTTCGCAATATTGGTAGTAGACACTAGGCCCTCTCACAAAAGGCTTCCTGTTGCGCCCGCCCTTAAAACCAGCGGGTAACATGAAGATCACGTTGAGCTAAATTGCGGTGTTTTCAGGCAAATTTGCCTGTATGGGCCAGGTTGTAAGCCAAATGAACGGAGTGAAAATGGGTCAGGAAAAGCTTTATATCGAGAAAGAACTAAGCTGGCTGTCCTTCAATGAACGCGTCTTGCAGGAAGCGGCAGACAAAAGTAATCCCCTGATCGAAAGGATGCGTTTTTTAGGGATTTATTCCAATAACCTGGATGAGTTTTATAAAGTCCGGTTTGCCGATTTAAAACGGCGGATCCTCATTAGCGAGGAACAAGGTTTTCTGGGCGCTTCCCGTCATTTGCTGAAAAAAATTCAGGCAAAAGTACTGCGCATTGATCAGGAGTTTGACAGTCTCTACAACGACTTACTGCTGGAAATGGCACGTAATCAAATTTTCCTGATTAACGAGCGTCAGGTGTCGGAAAACCAGCAAGCCTGGTTACGCCAGTATTTCAAACATCAGTTACGCCAGCACATTACGCCGATTCTGATCAATCACGACACCAATCTGGTTCAGTTCCTCAAAGACGATTACACCTATCTGGCGGTGGAAATTATCCGCGGCGAAGAGATTCACTACGCCCTGCTGGAAATCCCGTCCGATAAGGTCCCGCGCTTCGTTAACCTGCCGCCGGAAGCGCCACGACGCCGCAAACCGATGATCCTGCTGGATAACATTCTGCGTTATTGCCTGGACGATATTTTCAAAGGCTTCTTCGATTACGATACGCTGAATGCCTATTCGATGAAAATGACCCGCGACGCCGAATACGATCTGGTCACGGAAATGGAATCCAGCCTGCTGGAACTGATGTCATCGAGCCTGAAACAGCGTCTGACCGCCGAACCGGTGCGGTTTGTGTATCAGCGCGACATGCCGGATGAAATGGTGGAGTTACTGCGCGGCAAGCTCGGTATTTCCAACTACGATTCGGTGATCGCCGGTGGCCGTTATCATAATTTCAAAGATTTCATTGGCTTCCCGAACGTTGGCAAAGCCAATCTGGTCAACCGCCCGCTGCCACGCCTGCGTCATTTGTGGTTCGACAATTTCCGCAATGGCTTTGCTGCCATCCGTGAACAGGACGTGTTGCTGTATTACCCGTACCACACGTTTGAGCACGTTCTGGAACTGCTGCGTCAGGCATCGTTTGATCCGAACGTTTTATCGATAAAAATCAATATCTACCGCGTGGCAAAAGATTCACGCATTATTGAATCGATGATCCACGCCGCGCATAACGGCAAGAAAGTGACCGTCGTGGTTGAGTTGCAGGCGCGCTTTGATGAAGAAGCCAACATTCACTGGGCGAAACGTCTGACGGAAGCCGGTGTTCACGTTATTTTCTCTGCGCCGGGTTTGAAAATTCACGCAAAACTCTTTCTTATCTCACGCCGCGAAGGCGATGAAATTGTCCGCTATGCTCATATTGGGACCGGTAACTTTAACGAGAAAACCGCGCGGCTTTATACCGACTATTCGCTGCTGACCGCCGATGCGCGTATCACCAACGAAGTTCGCCGCGTCTTCAACTTTATTGAAAACCCTTACCGGCCGGTGTCTTTCGAACATCTGATGGTGTCACCGCAAAACTCACGCGACATGCTTTACCGGTTGATCGACAAAGAGATCGCCAACGTGCAGGCCGGCGGAACCGGTGGCATTACGTTGAAGATCAACAATCTGGTGGACAAAGGGCTGATCGATCGCCTGTACGTCGCGTCAAATGTGGGCGTTAAAATCCGCCTGCTGATCCGCGGCATGTGCTCACTGGTGCCCAATTTACCCGGCTTCAGCGAAAATATTCAGGTCACCAGTATCATTGACCGCTACCTCGAACACGACCGCGTTTATGTCTTTGAAAATGGTGGCGATACCAAAGTCTACCTGTCTTCCGCCGACTGGATGACCCGAAATATCGATTACCGCATTGAAGTGGCAGTCGCCCTGCTCGATCCGCGCCTTAAACAGCGCGTTCTGGACATTCTCGAATTACTGTTCAGCGACACGGTAAAAGCCAGAGTGATTGATAAAGAACTGAGCAACCGGTATGTTCCACGCGGAAATCGCCGCAAAGTACGTGCACAGCTGGCGATTTACGAATATCTCAAAGATCTGGAACAACAAAGTCAGCAAGCCTGAACCCCTGGAGCGTTACATAACTATGCCCCTTAAAAGCAGCCCATTGAATGCCAAGCCACAGGAAATTGCTGCGATCGACCTCGGGTCGAACAGTTTCCATATGGTGATCGCCCGCGTCGTTAACGGCGCATTACAGGTGCTGGGACGCCTGAAACAACGCGTTCACCTGGCCGATGGCCTCGACAATAAAAATGTGCTCAGTGAAGAAGCCATTCAACGCGGGCTGGATTGCCTGGCTTTATTTGCTGAACGCCTGCAGGGTTTTCCGGAAAATAACGTCACTATCGTGGGAACCCACACGCTGCGTCAGGCGGTGAACGCTGAGGAATTCCTCAAGCGCGCCGCCGAAGTGATCCCTTACCCGATAGAAATCATTTCCGGTCAGGAAGAAGCACGTCTGATTTTTATGGGCGTTGAGCACACGCAGCCGGAAAAAGGCCGCAAGCTGGTGGTCGACATTGGCGGCGGTTCAACTGAACTGGTCATCGGTGAAGATTTCGAGCCGTTACTGGCCGAAAGCCGCCGTATGGGCTGTGTCAGTTTTGCGCAGATGTTTTTCCCGGAGGGTGAAATCAGCCGCAGCAATTTCAAACGTGCGCAGCTCGCTGCCGCACAAAAGCTGGAAACGCTGGCGTGGCAGTATCGTCTGCAGGGCTGGCAGTATGCGCTGGGTGCATCAGGCAGTATCAAAGCGGCCCACGAAGTGCTGGTCGAAATGGGTGAGAAAGACGGTCTGATCACCCCTGAACGGCTGGAAATGCTGACCGAAGCGGTGCTGAACTTCAAGAATTTCAGCGCGCTGGATTTGCCGGGCTTATCAGAAGATCGCAAGTCTGTCTTCATCCCCGGTCTGGCGATTCTGCGTGGCGTATTCGATGCGCTGGCGGTGAAAGAGTTACGCCTTTCCGACGGTGCGCTGCGTGAAGGCGTGCTGTATGAAATGGAAGGCCGTTTCCGTCACCAGGATATCCGCACCCGCACGGCGAAAAGTCTGGCTGAGCATTACAATATCGACCGGGAACAGGCGCGCCGCGTGCTGGAAACGACCGAGCAGTTGTATGCCCAATGGCTGGCGCAAAATACCAAACTGGTGCAGCCACAACTGGAATCCCTGCTCAAATTCAGTGCCATGTTGCATGAAGTTGGCCTGAGCATTAACCATACCGGTATGCACAAACATTCTTCTTATATCCTGCAAAATACCAATTTGCCGGGCTTTAATCAGGAACAGCAAACGCTGCTGGCTACGCTGGTGCGTTACCACCGTAAAGCCATCAAGCTGGAAGAACTGCCGCGCCTGAATCTGTTTAAGAAGAAGCATTATATTCCGTTGATTCAGCTGTTGCGTCTGGGTGCGTTGCTCAACAACCAGCGTCAGTCGACGACCACGCCGGAATCCCTGCGCTTATCGACCGATGATAATCACTGGACGCTGCGTTTCCCGGCCGGATATCTGGCGCAGAACAACCTCGTTCAGCTCGATTTCGAACGCGAACAAAGCTACTGGAATGATGTTACGGGCTGGAAACTGATGCTCGAAGAAGAAGACGACAAACCTTCTGATAAGTAAAACCGGTGATATAAAAAAGCCCTCTGGCATTCTGTGCTCAGAGGGCTTTTTACTTTTCAGTTTCCTGATAAATCAGGGCTTTTGATATTCCAGCAACGTCGCCAGCAGCTGGGGTTTACCCACCAGATACCCTTGCATATAGTCCACGCCCAGCGCATGCAGCGCCGCTTTTTGTTCTTCGGTTTCGACGTATTCCGCCACTATCGACAGACGTTTCATGCGCGCCACCTGACAGATGGACTGTACGATGTAGCCGTCCAGCGGATCCGTCAGCATATTACGCACGAAACTGCCGTCAATTTTCAGAATATCGGCCTGAATCGCCTTGAGGCGACCATAACTGGCATAACCGGTCCCAAAGTCGTCAATCGCAATCCGGCAGCCGTAGGAACGCAGTTCGCGCATGGCATAATCCGCGTATTTCATGTTCTGCAATAAATGCGACTCCGTCACCTCTAACACAATCTGGTACGGTTCAACCTCGTATTCCAGCATCAGCGTTTTAAAATCACGGGTAAACGTGGGGCGACATAATGTGGAAGGCGTAAAGTTTACGGCAAAACGCAGGCTTGGAAGACGCGTGCGATTCTGATGGATAAACATCAGCGTATGTCGCAGAACCCACATATCCATCTGATAAGAAAGTCCAAACTCATGTACCACTGGCAGGAATTTATCCGGTGTTATCAGCGATTCCTGTTCACCATCAAACAGGCGCAGCAGAATTTCATGATAGCTGTCACCGCGAACGCCAAGTATGGGCTGCGCCATCAGTACAAAACGGTCGTCATCAAGCGCGCGCTGAATTTTATGCAGCATGTCGACTTTATCTTTAATTTCAAGCTGTACCTGACTGTGGTCGCTTTTGTTGGATTCCGGCTGTCCGGTGGTCAGGGAAACTTCCGCGATGCCACTCAGTTCGCCGAGTAATATCGGCAAATGCTCCACCGGCGAATACACGGTGCAATACGATAAACCGATATTCGGATGCAGTGGCAGCCCGTTCCAGATCAGCCGGAAATCTTCCAGATAATCATGCAGGTTCTGAAGTTTTGTATCCGCCTCTTCGCAATTTACCCGAAGAACCAGGTCATATCCCGGCAGATGGTAAACCCGCTCGCCTTCCTGCAAATAAGGCTTCAACCCCATTGCCAGCTGCTGTTTAAACTGGATGCGTAGCTGCATACCGTAGTTGCGGCTCAGCACATCCATATCTGAAACGCGGATGAAACACAGCATTGATCGCGGGTACAGTGCTAAATCACGGTTAAAAGCACGCAGGTTCGGCAGACCAAACACCGGATCTTGCAATGCCGCAGCACTGAACTTTTTCATCAACAGGCGCTGGCGCGAAGAAATCACCGACATCAGCAGCAGCGTCACGGTATAAACCAGCATTAGCGCCGAAACAAACACCAGATTATGGATAAATCCGTGTTCTGAAATAAACCCCTGATAATTATTAAATAAAATGGTGAGTGTAATCGTCCACACAATACTGATGAAGTAGTAGCCGTAGCGCAGCGCGCCGAACAGCAACACCGGGAACAGCAACGTCAGCGTATAGTCACTGAGCAGAATCTTGGCAAACGGTTCGCTGAGCCCCGTCAGGCACAGTAATGTCACCATGACCGCCAGTACTACAAACCACAGCGCCATTTCGAGAGGTTTCACGCCCGGCGCGCGCTGTTTTCTCAGCATCATTCGTAATACACGGAAATAACGCGGCTGGCGTATTAGCCGGATAACCAGATAGATGACGTGAGAGTTAAGCAGGATCCCCAGAATCATTGCCTGAAGATTTACCAGCGTCCTGAGCGTTACAAATTCGGAGGTCGCCATGCCCAGATAACCCGGCAAGAGCCCGCTTTCCACAACAATTTGCAATACGAGAATAAAAAATACGGTCAGGAAAATCAGCAGCCAGCTGACGCGAACGCGTGCCAGCGTCATCAGCCCGAGCGGCGCGGACCAGCGACTTCCGGCCTGCCAGCGATATCCTAACCAGGCCAGAACCAGCGACGTGAAATAAATCACCGTCATCAGCACACTCATGTCAAAGCCAACCCGCAGGTAATAACGCAGGAAAAGTGCCAGAACAATGCCGGGAAAAGCCGCCCAGTCGAAAACCATTAACAGCGCAACGCATGTTGCCAGCGGCATATAAATCAGATAGGTACGGCCTTCCGGCAGCATAATGATTGGCGAAAGCCATGACGTCACTGGAATTAATACCAGCGCGCAAATAACAGGAAGCCCCCACCATTTGTGGCGCAGGTCATTCCAGGAGAAAATTTTATGCATCAAGTCCATCTACGTTTTGCGCATGAACTTCATGCAGCGGTGAATGAGTTAAGGTGTAACGGGCGTCAGGCTGTCCGGCATCAGTGCCGGCAGCTCCGCTCTCAAGTATCGTTGTAAAAATGTCATTTCACAGAAAAGTGCGGAAGATAAAGAATACAGCTGACGAAAGCAGGTCGCAGGTATTTAAAATATTGCTGGATTCTAATGCGACTTATCTTAAATCCTTTGATGCAGATCATTAAACAGAATCTTTACGAATTTCGCTAAAAAGCATCAAAAATTAATTAATCAAGTGATGAATGAAACGAAAAATCTTATTTTAATTAGGATTATGAAAAAAAAGATATTTTTACGCAAAGCCCCGTTTGCGGTAAGGAAAAATCTTAGACATATAGGTTTTTTCGATTATCTGGTTGCCTGTTTAGTTCTGTTATATATTGTAAATATTATCATCTGCCTTCTTTCTTTCCCGCCACCGGAGCCTGGATCCACTTAAGCGATCATAATTATGTCTCGAAAAACCAACATCAAGATGACGAAAATCGTTTTATCGATAAGCTTCATTATTTTGTTAGGGCGTCTCGTCTACTCCGCAATCGGCGCGTATTCGCATCATCAGAACCCAAAACCGACCGAAACGCCCGCCGAAGTCAGACAAGATCAGACACCCGATAAAACATGTACCGGCACGCTGAAAAGTTGCCGCTACTTCAAGGAATAAGGATCTCGAATGTCTGCCGAAAAACCTAAGAATTACGGCCAAAAGCTGGCGGAAAGCCGCAGCAGGATCCTCGATCTCCTTCTGAATACCGACAGCCTGGCTGAGAGCATTCTGGGCGAAAACCCGGAAGTCGATGACCAAACGCGCGCCATGCTGATGGATAACACCGCTGAACTCAGCGCACGTGTCCAAAAGTTGCATGCGGCGGACGTGGCCGACGTGCTGGAAGCGTTGCCCATCCGTGAACGTCTGGCGTTGTGGAGCCTGGTTGAGCCGTCGGCGCGCGGTAAAGCGCTGGTCGAAGTTTCAGAAACCGTCTGGGACAGCCTGATCGAAGAAATGAGCGATAAAGACCTGCTGAAAGCCATGTCGCTGCTCGACGTGGACGATCAGGTTTATCTTGCAGAATACCTGCCGCGCGACCTGATTGGCCGGGTTCTGACGTCACTCGACCCGCGCCAGCGCGACAGAGTCCGTGAGGTCATGAAGTTCAGCAAAGAATGCGTGGGCCGTATCATGGATTTCGAGCTGCTCAGTGTTCGCCCTGACGTTACGCTGGGCACCGTGCAGCGCTTTCTTCGTCTGCGCAAAACCATTCCGCAGGCGACCGATAAGTTATTCATTACCGACCGGAAAAACACGCTGCTTGGCGAACTCCCGCTGACCACGATTTTGCTGAACCCGCCGCATACGCCGGTTTCTGACGTCATGATCACCGACTTCACCAGCTTTGAGCCGGAAGATAAGGCCGAAGATGCCGCCAGCGCATTTGAACGTTATGACCTGATTACCGCCCCGGTGGTGGATAACAAAGGCAAACTAATGGGACGTCTGGCAGTGGAAGAGATTGTTGATTTCGTGAATAACGACACCGATAGCAATCTGCGCCGCATGGGCGGTCTGAGCCCGGAAGAAGACGTGTTTGCTCCGGTCAGTAAAGCCGTAAGAAACCGCTGGGCGTGGCTGGCCATCAATCTGTGTACGGCGTTTGTCGCCTCGCGCGTTATCGGCTTATTTGAACATACGATTTCGCAACTGGTGGCGCTGGCCGCTTTGATGCCGATTGTCGCCGGAATCGGCGGTAACACCGGCAACCAGACGATCACCATGATTGTCCGCGGGCTGGCATTGCACCACGTTCAGGTCGGTAACCTGAGATTCCTGATGTTCAGGGAGCTTGGCGTTGCGCTGATCAACGGCCTGGTTTGGGGCGGGCTGATGGGCGTCGTCACCTGGTTGCTGTACAGCGACTGGGAAATGGGCGCGGTCATGACGCTGGCGATGGTTCTCAATCTGCTTCTGGCCGCACTGATGGGCGTGGTTATTCCCCTGACGATGGTCCGCCTTGGTCGCGATCCTGCCGTCGGTTCCAGCGTGATGATCACTGCGCTGACTGACACGGGTGGTTTCTTTATCTTCCTGGGCCTTGCCACTATTTTCCTGCTCTGACGCACACTTTCCGGCTTTCGGGCCGGAATATTCGTCATCTATTACCACGTAATGTAGAATTTATATTAATAATTCATTCTGATTTTCCGATACTGGTAACATGCCGCCGTGCGCGCGGCGAAGCGTTAAAAGAATAAAAAAACAGAGATCATCGTATTTGTTTGTCATTCGCCGCCGGTCAGAAAAGGGTTTTCATCGTGGAAAGAAGTACACCGCCTTCTCTCATTGTTCACAAGACAGACTGGAAAGCCGCTCTGCTTTTAGGCGTCGCTATCTGCCTGCTGGCGCTTGCCTGCATGAACATTATTCAGAGACAGTCGAGCCTTGCGGGCTTATGGCTGCCGACGGCGTTGCTGATCCCGGTCCTGTTTCATCACCATTTCCGCCAGTGGCTGCCTTTGCTTTGCGCCGCTGCACTGGGCATCGCCGCTGCCCACGCGGTCATGGGCACCCCGCTTACGCACTATCTGCCTTATTTAATCAATAACCTTATCGAGGCCTCTCTGAGCGCGACACTTTTACGCCGGATGTTGCCTGCGCAGGATCCGCTTTCCGGCCTGAGTTCCTGGGTGAAGTTTCTGCTGATTGCCGTCGTTTTCTGTCCGCTGGTCAGTTCGGTGATCATGATGTTGTTTATTCTGCACATTCATTCACCAGCTGAACTGCAAAGCCGGTTTGCCACCTGGTTTATGTCCGAGGCGGTGGCGATTCTGGCACTCACACCTTTGGGGCTGATTTATCAGCGGGGTTACTTCACCAAAAACCTCACATCAAAACGGTTCTTTGAACTCTTCCTGACCCTTATTCTGACGCTGATTGCCGGTTTTCTGGCGCTGAAATGGCTGCCGTACACCTTCGCCTTTATCACCATTCCGCTGTTGTGGTGCGCCATTCGTTTGCCACGCATTGAAGCTTTTATTATTTTCCTGTCGATGACGCTGATGATTGCCCTGTTGCACACCAGCGGAATAATCACCGTTCAGCCCCATACGACAGTGCAGATCCCTCAGGGGTTAATTTTCCTGCCGCTGCTGCTGATCCTGATGCCTGCTAACGCGATGGCGATGGCGATGCATTCCCTGCGCACAGAGAAATCGCACATTACTCAGAGCGAAAACCGCTTTCGTAATGCCATGGAATATTCGGCCATCGGGATGACGCTGGTCTCCCCGCAAGGAAAACTGCTGCAGGTCAACAAAGCGCTGTGTCATCTGCTGGGCTATGAAGCGGATTATCTGACCACGCTGACGTTCCAGGAAATCACCTATCAGGAAGATTTGGGCAAAGATCTCACGCTGTTCAGGCAGTTGCTGGACGATGAAATCCAAAGCTACACCATGGAAAAACGCTATTTACGCCGCAACGGTGAAATCGTCTGGGCGTTGCTGGCCGTTTCCCTGGTTCGCGATGAGGATCACAACCCGCTGTATTTCATTTCTCAGGTTGAGGATATTAACGAACTCAAGCACACGGAAATGACCAACAAACGGTTGTCAGAAGCGCTGCATGAAGAGAAAGAACTGCTGCATATCACTTTGAATTCAATCAACGAAGCTGTGATTTCCACCGACCGGAATATGAATATTACGTTTATGAATCCGGTGGCGGAAAAAATGACTGGCTGGACGGAACAACAGGCGCAGGGGCAGCCGGTAAACCGTATCGTCCTGATCAGCAAAGGACCTGACGGGCCGATGATCGACAACCTGATGCAGTTTGATATCAACGAGAACCTGCACTCTTCCGTCGAACGGTCTCTGGTGCTGCACGGTCATGAAACCGGTTTGTTTGATGTTCAGCTGGCCGTTTCCCCGCTGCGCACGCTGAAAGATGAACCTATCGGCATCGTGCTGGTGTTGCAGGACGTCAGTAAATCCCGCGAACTGATGCGTAAACTCAGCCACAGCGCGTCCCACGATTTACTGACCGGGCTGGCAAACCGGGGCAGTTTTGAATCAAGCCTGAAAAAAGCGCTGAACCTGACGGCGACGCGTCAGCAGATTCACACTCTGGCGTTTATCGACCTTGACCGGTTTAAAGCCATTAACGACAGCGCCGGTCACGCGGCGGGAGATGAGCTGTTGCGCCAGCTCAGCGCACTGATGCAGGAACACATCCGCAACAGTGATCGTCTCGCGCGTCTGGGTGGCGATGAATTTGCGCTGATTCTGTTTGATTGTCCGATGGAACAAGGGCTCATCACGGTTCAGCAACTGGTGGATAAGATCAACGCATATCCGTTTATGTGGGAAGGAAAAATGTACCGTATCGGTGCCAGCGCCGGACTGACGCAAATTTGCAATCCGTATGTGAGCGCCAGCGAATTCATGGCGCAGGCCGACATGGCCTGTTATACCGCCAAACGTAACGGCCGCGGGCAGGTTTTCAAATATGAAGCCGATCAGAAAACTGCAACCGCTCATGCCCCGCATTCTTCACAGCCGCCTCAGACCGGTAGGGAATAATCAGGACAAATCAGGTCGCCAGTCATTGTTAAACCATAAATGTAACGTGGCGTACGTCCGCCAAGGTGTCCAAACTTCGGCGTAACGGGCAATTTTCCCCGGTGTCATGCCGGGAAACCGCTGCTTAATCAGGTAATCACCGCCCAGAAAAACATCAGGCGCAGACCAGGCGCGCATCGCGACATAACTCGCCGTCCAGCTGCCAATACCCGGCATCGCCAGCAATTGTTTCACGCCTTCCTGCACGTCCGTCATCTCATCGAGCGGCAAACGCCCCGCTTCCACCGCCTGCGCAATGCCAATCAGACACGCGGCGCGTTTCGCCTGCACGCCAATTCCGCGTAAATCGTCCACGGTCAGCTGAGCCACGCTCGCGGGAGAGGGAAAAAGATGCGTGAGCGCCGGGAAAGGCGTCGTGACCCGCTCGCCCCATTTTTCGGTCAAACGGGTGGCTAAAGTCGCCGCCATTTTCACGCTGACCAGTTGCCCGAGAATTGCCCTGACCGTCAGCTCAAACCGGTTAACGCAGCCCGGCAATCTCAGGCCAGGCGAGTTTTCGGCGAGCCGCCCTAAACCCCGCGCAATCACGTCCGGCTGCGCGTCGAGATCCAGCAACCGTCGCACCTGTTGCGCTACGTTTCCTGAAACGGGTTTCAGCGAAGGTGAAACTTCCAGCTCGACAACGTTTTGCTCTGGCAGCGGACGCAACCGCAACCAGCCGGACAGCCGCTTTCCGTTGTGCATGACGGAAAGCGTGCGCTGGTAAAATTCTCCGTCCTGCTGCTCGACGCCCTGCAAAGCACGCGCGCCAAGAAAAGCCGTCATCCACTGCCAGTCGTACGGCGGCTGATAAGCCAGAAGCGTTTTTGTCACAGGGCGATCCTTATAAAAAAGCCTCCGGAAAGGAGGCTTTGAAATCAAAAGTATGAAGGAGATTATTTTCTGCGCCAGGTGGTTCCGCTGGCGCCATCTTCTAAGACAATACCCATTTCATTCAGACGGTCGCGCGCTTTATCGGCCATGCCCCAGTCTTTACTGGCACGGGCGTCGTTACGCTGTTTGATCAGGGCTTCGATTTCAGCCACTTCTTCATCGTTATCCGCCTGCGCACCGGATTTCAGGAACTGCTCAGGATCTTGCTCCAGAAGCCCCAGAACGCCTGCCAGCTGGCGTAGCTCAGCGGCCAGACCGTTTGCCGCAGACAGGTCTTCGGTTTTCAGACGATTGATGTCACGCGCCATATCAAACAACACGGAATAGGCTTCCGGCGTGTTGAAATCGTCGTCCATCGCCGCGCGGAAACGGGCCACGAAAGCCTCGCCGCCAGCAGGAATCGCGTTAGCGTCTGTGCCGCGCAGTGCGGTGTAAAGACGTTCCATCGAGGTACGCGCGAGTTTCAGGTTTTCTTCGCTGTAGTTCAGCTGGCTGCGATAGTGGCCGGACATCAGGAAGTAACGCACGCTTTCGGCGTCGTAATATTTCAGCACGTCGCGCACGGTAAAGAAGTTATCCAGTGATTTGGACATTTTCTCACGGTCAATCATGACCATACCGGAGTGCATCCAGGTATTCACATACGGGCCGTCATGCGCGCAGCTTGACTGTGCAATTTCGTTTTCGTGGTGCGGGAACATCAGATCAGAACCGCCGCCGTGAATATCAAAATGCGCGCCCAGCTGTTTGCAGTTCATCGCAGAACATTCGATATGCCAGCCCGGACGGCCTTCGCCCCACGGAGAAGTCCAGCTCGGTTCGCCCGGCTTGGACATTTTCCACAGCACGAAATCCATCGGATTGCGTTTCACGTTGGCTTCAACTTCCACGCGCGCACCGGCCTGAAGCTGATCCAGATCCTGACGGGACAGCAAGCCGTAATCCGGATCGCTTTCGACCCAGAACATCACGTCGCCGTTTGAAGCCACATACGCGTGATCGCGGTCGATCAGCTTCTGCACAATGTCGATGATTTCAACAATGTGCTGCGTGGCACGTGGTTCAGAATCTGGCGGTAAAATATTGAGTGACGCAAAATCCGCATGCATTTCAGCAATCATACGGTCGGTGAGCGCCATAAAAGATTCGCCATTTTCAGCAGCACGTTTAATGATTTTGTCGTCGATGTCGGTGATGTTACGCACATATTTCAGGTCATAACCGAGATAACGCAGGTAACGCGATACCACGTCGAAAGACACAAAGGTGCGACCGTGGCCAATATGACACAGGTCGTAAACAGTGATCCCACACACGTACATCCCGACTTTACCGGCATGAATTGGCTTGAATTCCTCTTTTTGGCGACTCAGGGTATTAAAAATCTTCAGCATCAGGCTATTCCGTGTGTTGGGCGTAGAAAATGACGTTGGCGCCTTTTCGGCGTCACTAAGGCTCATAATATAACGAAAATGTCTTCTCCGAAACGGCATAAGGCCGCCGGACGGGCTTTAGTCATCACAAAGCCAGTGCTGACGGCAACTTTTGAGTTATGGTATAAGAAAAGGCTATAGTAGCCGCTCTGACAGAGAGCACACATTAACATTAGCAGGATGATAAATATGGTCACTTTCCACACCAACCACGGCGACATCGTCATTAAAACCTTCGCTGACAAAGCGCCAGCCACGGTTGAAAACTTCCTGAACTATTGCCGTAAAGGCTTTTACGACAACACAATTTTCCACCGTGTGATTAACGGTTTCATGATCCAGGGCGGCGGTTTTGAGCCAGGCATGAACCAGAAAAACACCGACGCGCAGATTCAAAACGAAGCGGATAACGGCCTGAAAAACACCAAAGGCACGCTGGCAATGGCGCGTACCAATGACCCGCATTCTGCCACCGCGCAGTTCTTCATCAACGTGACTGACAACGATTTCCTGAACCACAGCGGCAAAAACGCACAGGGTTGGGGTTACTGCGTATTTGCAGAAGTGGTTGAAGGTCAGGACGTGGTTGACGCGATCAAAGCCGTGAAAACAGGCCGCAGCGGTATGCACCAGGACGTTCCAAAAGAAGATGTTGTGATCAAAAGCGTCACCATCAGCGAATAATTAGCGTCGGGATGACCACGTTTTTTATCGCAGATATCCATCTTTGCGCACAGGAACCGGCAATCACTGCCGGTTTTCTGCGTTTTCTTCGCGAAGATGCGCCGCAGGCCGATGCGCTGTACATTCTCGGGGATTTATTCGAAGCCTGGATTGGCGACGATGACCCGGAACCGCTACACGCAGAAATCGCTGCGGCGTTAAACCAGCTCCGCCAGCAAGGCGTCCCCTGCTTTTTCATCCACGGTAACCGCGATTTTCTGCTCGGCAGACGTTTTGCGCGTGAAAGCCTGATGACGCTGCTGCCGGAGAAAAAAGTTCTCGAGCTTTATGGCCGCCGCGTGCTGATCCTGCACGGCGACACGCTGTGTACCGATGACGTTGCCTACCAGAATTTCCGCAAAAAAGTTCATAACCCGTTTATCCAGAAATTATTCCTGATGCTTCCGCTGAAATGGCGGCTGGCGATTGCCGCGAAAATGCGCGCCAACAGCAAAGCGTCTAATCAGGGCAAATCACTGGAGATAATGGACGTGAATCAGCAGGCGGTGATCAGTGAAATGCAGGCGGCAGGCGTCGAGTGGATGATTCACGGCCACACGCACCGCCCGGCCATTCATGATGTGCTTTTGGAAAACAAAACCGGCCACCGCGTGGTATTAGGCGCATGGCACGAAGAAGGCTCAATGGTGAAAGTCACCGCCGATAACGTGGAACTGATCAGCTTCCCGTTTTAAGTTATCCGATCATTACCCTAAATAATTTGAGTTGCTGGAAGGCGACAAGCTCGTGAATCCACGGGAGCTTAGCTGACTAAGTGACCGGGGTGAATGAGCGCAGTCAACGCATCAGCAGCTCAAAGTATGACGGGTACACCGGAGTGGAAGCGGAATTGCTCATCCGGCGACAGTATCAGTTCCGCTTCAATCCGGCCAAACTCCTCCACGCGTTCACTGATATCGGTTCCCGCATACTGCTCCGCCAGTGCCAGATAATCGGCAAAATGCCGTGATTCTGAGCGCAGCAGCGACGTATAAAACCGCGACAGCGTTTCATCCAGATACGGCGCTATTTTGGCGAAACGCTCGCAGGAACGGGCTTCGATATACGCCCCGATAATCAGCCGGTCGACCAGAATATTCAGATCATCATGATGGCGCGTATGTTTGATCATCCCGCTGGCGTAGCGCGATGGCGAAAGCTGAGTGTAAGCGATATTGCGCTTTTGCATGATTTCCACCACCTGCTCAAAGTGGTGAAGTTCCTCACGGGCCAGACGCGCCGCACAGAACAACAGCTCGGTGCGATCGAGATATTTTGTCATCAGGCTCATGGCCGTGGCCGCCGCTTTTTTTTCACAGTTGGCGTGATCAATCAGCAACACCGTCTGATTTTCCAGCGCAACATCCACCCAGAGAGCCGGTGTTTCACAGTGAAGAAAATCGTAAATCGGTGCCAGTAAAGCCTGCGTCATAGTTCAGTTTTCCGTGGGGATGGCCAATATTATCGTGGCAGGGATTATACAAATCTGCCGCGCACTTCTCATCAAAAATGCACCGTCTTCCGGCTACGCAACCGTTTTCCTTGCTTCATGAGCGTGATATCATTTGCGCCCTCGCACGCTTTACATCCGAATCACAGGAGCTATACAGACATGTCATCCAACGTTACCCCGGCAAAAATCGCCATCGTTATGGGGTCTAAAAGTGACTGGGCGACCATGCAGTTCGCCGCCGAAGTCCTCACAACGCTGAATATTCCTTTCCATGTCGATATCGTCTCCGCCCACCGCACGCCGGACAAATTGTTCACATTTGCTGAACAGGCTTCCGCCAACGGTTTTGATGTGATCATCGCAGGTGCAGGCGGTGCGGCGCATTTACCGGGTATGCTGGCCGCGAAAACGCTGGTGCCGGTGCTCGGCGTGCCGGTGCAAAGCGCGGCCCTGAGCGGCATCGACAGCCTGTATTCTATCGTCCAGATGCCACGCGGTATTCCGGTCGGTACGCTGGCGATTGGTAAAGCCGGAGCCGCCAACGCCGCCCTGCTTGCCGCACAAATTCTCGCACTCCATGATACCGAAATTGCTAAAAACCTGGCCGCGTGGCGTGCCGCACAAACCGATGAAGTGCTGAATAATCCCGATCCGAGGGAAGAAGCATGAAACCGGTTTGCGTACTCGGAAACGGTCAGTTAGGCAGAATGCTGCGTCAGGCAGGTGAACCGCTGGGGATCGCCGTTTATCCGGTGGGTCTTGATGCCGAACCGGAAGCCGTGCCTTTTCAGCAGAGCGTGATTACGGCTGAAATTGAACGCTGGCCGGAAACGGCATTAACCCGTGAACTGGCAACGCACAATGCATTCGTTAACCGCGATATTTTCCCGCGTCTGGCCGATCGCCTGACGCAAAAACAGTTACTCGACCAGCTCGGTCTGGCGACTGCGCCGTGGCAATTGCTGGCCGGTGCCGGTGAATGGCCGCAGGTTTTCGCGACGCTCGGTGAACTGGCGATTGTGAAACGCCGCGTCGGCGGTTACGACGGCCGCGGGCAATGGCGCCTGCGCTCCGGTGAAGAAACCACGCTGCCGCAGGATTGCTACGGTGAATGCATCGTTGAGCAAGGCATCAATTTTTCCGGTGAAGTTTCGCTGGTGGGCGCACGCGGTCACGATGGCAAAACCGTCTTTTATCCGCTGACGCACAATCTGCATCAGGACGGTATTTTGCGCACCAGCGTTGCACTGCCGGAGCCGGACGCTGCGCTGCAACAGCAGGCAGAAAACATGCTGTCGGCAATTCTGAACGAACTGAATTACGTCGGCGTGATGGCGATGGAATGTTTCGTGGTGGCCGAAGGGTTGCTGATTAACGAACTGGCACCGCGCGTTCACAACAGCGGGCACTGGACGCAAAACGGCGCATCCTACAGCCAGTTTGAAATGCACCTGCGCGCAATCCTCGGGCTGCCGCTGCCAAAACCGGTAGTCAGTACGCCGTCGGTGATGGTCAATCTGATTGGCACGGATGTGTCAGAACACTGGCTGAACCTGCCGCTGGTGAATCTGCACTGGTACGAGAAAGAAGTGCGTCCGGGTCGTAAAGTCGGACACCTGAATCTCAACGACGCCAGCGCCAGCCTGCTGAAAGAAAACCTGAACGCACTGGTGCCGATGCTGCCGGAAGAATACGCCAGCGGAATCGCCTGGGCGGTTGAGAAGCTTTAACGTTAACGCCCCTGCCCGGACATACCGGTACAGGGGCGGTTTCTTAAATCATTCGCTCATAAAATCAAGCCGGGCAGTTAACCATTGTTTCACGATCGCGCTCGCGGCTTTATCAGCATCTGCCGCCGGGAAATGCTTTTCTTCATGCAACCATTTTACCGTCGTCTGGCGCGCCATAATGGCAGCTTTCAAAACGTTGTCACGCTCCTGCTTTGACCAATCCTTTTCATCCCAGTCTGTAATTTCTTTTTCGGGATCGCGGAATGGACCGTTCTTTGCTGCGGACTTCAAAAAGTCTTCCGCTGAAACGGTTATCCGTAAATCAAGCATTCTCCAGTCGGCATAACTTGAGAAACGCACGGTTCCTGCATTTTCGCCGAAATGTTCAAGTTCAGGGGCAATCGACTGAATCAACTGCACCCATGCCGGCTGCTGAAATAGCTTTCCAACAGGTGCGCAAATGGGTGCACGCGAGTCCATCGTAGAACCGTACAGCGAACCGAAAGTAGCATAAGCATCTTCGTCCTGATTTTTGAAAATAAAGCAGTGGACATATTCGCGCTCCTTGCCTGCAACGGCTTCGAGATACCCAGCATTTTCGATGGTCATACGCAGCAGGGTAAGCACCTTTCTGTTTTCCGTTGCTGAAGGATCTTTCTCAATATCGATTAACAGTGAATGCGGAAATGAATCGCCGAGTGCATCTTTTGCCATCTGATAACGCTGGTCTGCCTCCGCGTCAGTCACCTTGCCAGCCCGTTCAAACTGATGCAGATAAACCAGCCAGGCAGAAGCAAGCGGATTGCTGTATTCACGCAGTTTTTTGGCGGCCACAAGCGGATCGGTTGGAATCGCGCGAAGGGTGTTATCGAGTTCGATGCTTGCCTGTTCAGACAGACTTTCTAATTTCGCTGAACGCTGTTCCATTCTGCTTTTGAGACAATCTCCCTGAACGTCACAGGCATTGCGAGTTTTCAGCCACGCCAGTTGGCTGCTTCGCAATTGTACGAGCTGCGAGGCCGGTAGATTCGACATCGCCAGTTTATAATTATCATTAAGCCGGACGTCGAGTTCGCTCAGTGCAGTTGAATTACAAATAGCATGCTCAACCACGGTTCCCGCTTTGTCGCAATTAAACGACGCGGCAAAAGTGAAAGGTGCGCAAAACAGCAGACTTAACAACGACCCTGTAGCGAAATTTGGCGTTGAAAGCGCATTACGAAGAGAGAAATGGGGTTGCATCGGATGAAATCCTTTTGCATATGCCAGATGGAATAAAAAATCCCCGGAGGATCTTCCGGGGATTTAGCGATTCTACATAACGCCGATAAGTTTACGAGTCGTATTGCCTGAACAACGCCCTTCCCCGCAGTAATCTCACGCCCAACCAGCCACCGCAGACTGACAGCAGCAACGCGCTGACCACCGGTACAGCAATCCACATCAGGTAATTAGGTTGCCACGGAAAATCGAACACTTTGCGCTGCAACAGCCATAACGCCGCTTCGGCACCGATTGCCGCCGCAATGCCCGCCACGAGTCCGAGAACCGCAAATTCGCACCAGAGCGTGCGGTGCAGCATCTTTTTACTCGCACCCAGCGTGCGGTAAACGATCAGTTCCTGACGGCGCTGACGCATCCCGACCTGAATCTGTGCCAGCAGCAGCAAGCCGCCGCACACCATCACCAGAATCACCATCACTTCCAGCGCCCGGCTGACCTGCTGTAAAACCTGCCCGACCTGCCGCAAAATCGAACCGACATCCAGCAAACTGAGCGTCGGGAACTGACGGTTCAGCTGCGTAATGGTGCTGTCATCGCCGTGATAACGGAAACTGGTCAGCCAGCTTTGCGGCTGTGCATCCAGCGCGCCCGTCGGGAAGATAAAGTAGAAATTCGGCTTCAGGCTGTCCCAGTCCACTTTTCGCAGGCTGGTGATTTTAGCGGTGAAATCCTGCGTATCGCCGGTGAACGTCACAGAATCGCCGATTTTCAGTCCGAGACGTCCGGCCAGCCCGTCGTCGATGGACACTTCCCCCGCTTTCGGCGCGCTATTGCCCGCGGTCAGCGGGTTATGATCCGGCAATCCGTCCATCCAGGTCAGATTCAGTTCCCGGTTTACCGCTTCGCCGCCCGCATCGTCCGGCTTGATTTTGTCCGTCGCAGCCTCGCTGTTAATCTTCGTCAGGCGCGCCCGCACAATCGGATAAAACATTTCCGGCTGTGCGTTGTGCTGATGCAGGAAATCCGTCACCTGCGGAACCTGCTCTTTGGTGATGTTGAGCAGGAAGAAGTTCGGACTGTCCGGCGGAAGCTGTTGCTCCCAGCGGTTCAGCAGATCTCCGCGCATCACCAGCAACAGCGCCAGCAGCATGAACGACATGGAAAACGCCGCCAGCTGACTGAGCGTTACCCACGGCTGACGCAGCAGACGGTTGACCGCCAGACGCAGCGGAAGCTGTCGGAAAGTCAGGCGGCGCAGCAGAAGCAAAGCGCCCCAGCCAATCACGCCCAGCAGCAGCGACAACACCAGAACACCGCCGAGCAGCGACCACAGTAAAGCACTGCCGCCCATCAGCGCAGCCAGAAGCCCGACGACCACCAGCACCATCACTGGCAGGAAATAGCGCAGCGGCCAGACGTTCGCCACAACGTCATTGCGTAGCACGCGCAGCGGCTGAGTCGCCAGCAGCTGACGGTACGGACGGATGCCAATCAGCAGTGAAATCACCACCATCGCGCCCATCGACCAGACCCACGGCCAGCCACCGGCAGCAGGTAATTGAGCGGGAAGCACCGGCGCAAGCACCTTCATCAGAATGGCCTCAAAAGCCAGCCCGACGATACTGCCGCAAATCCCCGCCAGCACCAGAACCGCCAGCCACTGACCAATAATCAGTTTTCGCAGCGCTTTTTTCCCGGCACCTAAAGTTTTCAGCACGGCCACCAGATCGTACCGGCTGCGGCAGTAATGCCCCATCGACACGGCAATGGCGGCAATCGACAGCATCAGCGTCAGCAGGGCCGACAACGTCAGGAATTGCTGTGAACGCTGCAATGATTTGCCCAGCGCGCCTTCGGAATCTTCCATACCAGTCCAGCGCTGATCCGGCTTGAGTAACCCTTTGATGGCGTCGCCGTAGCTTTGAATGGCCTGCGGCGTTCCGGCAAACATATAGCGGTACGTCAGGCGGCTGCCCGGCTGCACCGCACCGGTTTTCGGCACATCATCCATATTCATGATCACGCGTGGTGCAGTCTGGAAGGGGTTAAATCCTGCATCCGGCTCCTGCACAATCACACCGGCGATTTTCAGCGTACTGTCGCCGACATCCAGATCATCGCCCACTTTCACGTTCAGCAGCGCCAGCAAACGGGGTGCCACCAGAACGGTGCCCGGCTGAGGTTTCAGCCCCGCCGGTTCCGTCTGCAACGCACCGTATAACGGATACGCCAGATCAGTGGCTTTTACCGACGCCAGCTGTGGCGTGTTTCCTGCAAACGTCATGGTCATGAACGTGAGCTGACGGCTGACTTTCAGCCCCTGCGTTTCGGCGTCCTGCAACCAGGCTTCGGTAATAGGATGTGAGGAACGCAGTACGCGATCGCCCGCAATAAACTCGCGACTTTGCTGGCTCAGCCCTTTGTCCATGCGGTCGCTGATACTGCCCAGCGCCAGTACGCAGGCCACCGCCAGCGTGAGCGCCAGCCAGACAATCAGCAGCGAAGGCGATCGCCATTCCCGCCAGAACCAGCGCCAGATCATGCTTCCTCCCACAATTTCCCGTCACGCAGACGCAGACGCCGCTGACAACGCGCCGCCAGTTGCTCGTCATGGGTGACCAGAATCAGCGTGGTGGCCGCATCGCGGTTCAGTGAGAAAAGCAGGTCAACGATACGTTCACCCGTGGCGCGATCCAGATTGCCGGTCGGCTCATCGGCGAACAGCAGCTTGGGTTTGCCGATAAACGCGCGCGCCAACGCCACACGTTGCTGTTCGCCACCGGAAAGCTGCGCCGGAAGATGATGTAAACGCCCGCCCAGCCCGAGACTTTCCAGCAGTTGTACCGCCTGCTGACGGCTGTTGCTGTCGCTTTCACCGCGCAGCAACGCCGGAAGTTGCACGTTCTCCAGCGCATTCAGCGTCGGCACCAGCATAAAAGACTGAAACACAAAGCCGACGTTTTTGGCACGCAGCGCGGCGCGCCCTTCCTCATTGAGAGACTTAAGGGATTTGCCGAGCAACTTCACGTCGCCCGCCGTGCCGTCATCAAGCCCGGCCAGTATTCCCAGCAGCGTCGATTTACCGGAACCGGATTCGCCAATCAGGGCAATTGTCTGGGCAGGTTTGACAACCAGCTCGACACCGGACAGGATGGTGAGCTGTCCTTCACCCTGACCGACGTGTTTACTAAGATGATGAACTTCAAGAACGTTTTCCGCTGGCATCTCCCCTTCCTTATGTTGTTGGGATTGCTGAGTTTTCGCGCCGTAGCTGCTGATAACTTACTGATTATCGGCGACAGTTTAAGCGCCGTCTATCGCCTTCCGGTAGCCGAATCCTGGCCGTCGTTGCTGAATAATAAATGGCAAAAAGAAGGGGATAAACCCGCGATTATTAACGCCAGCATCAGCGGAGATACCGCCGAACAAGGGCTGGCCCGTTTACAGACTTTGCTGCAACAACATCATCCGCGCTGGGTGCTGATTGAACTGGGCGCGAACGACGGACTGCGCGGCTTTCCGCCGCAAAATATTTCACAAACGCTGACCCAAATTATCACTCAGGTAAAACAGGCCAACGCCGAACCGCTGCTAATGCAAATCCGTTTACCGCCAAACTATGGCCGCCGTTACGGTGATGCGTTCTACGCCATTTATCCGGCGCTGGCAAAGCAGGAAAACATCCCGCTGGTACCGTTCTTTATGGAGCAGGTCGCCGCAAAACCTGAGTGGATGCAGGACGACGGTTTGCATCCGGCGCTGGCGGCACAGCCGTTTATCGCCGACTGGATGGCCGAAAAACTCGCGCCGCTGGTCACGCAGTAGGTTTACACTGAATAATACCGTGACGTGATTAAAACCAAGACGTTACCTTTTTCACCCGACTCCCTAGTAAATCACAGCCATAAAAAATAGGGACATCTCACAGGTAAAGTTATGCAAAAAGCAGTATTAATTACCGGTTGCTCCAGCGGGATCGGGCTGGTTGCCGCACAAGATTTGCGTGCCCGTGGTTACCGCGTGCTGGCAGCCTGTCGCAAAAGTGCGGATATCGACACGCTCAGCCAGCTCGGTTTTGAAACTATTGCGCTCGATCTGGATGACAAACACAGCGTGGAACTCGCCGCCGCGCAGGTTATCGTGCTGACCGGCAACCGTCTTTATGGCCTGTTTAACAATGCCGGATATGGCGTTTACGGCCCGCTGAACACCATCAGCCGCGAACAGTTTGAGCAACAATTTTCCACCAACCTGTTCGGCACACATCAGCTGACACAGCTTTTGCTGCCCGCGATGTTGCCGCACGGCGAAGGCCGCATTATCCAGACCAGCTCGGTGATGGGGCTGGTGACCACGCCGGGGCGCGGAACCTACGCCGCGAGTAAATTCGCGCTCGAAGCCTGGTCAGATACCTTACGCATGGAGTTACACGGTACCGGCATTCAGGTGAGCCTGATTGAACCCGGCCCGCTGAGCAGCAACTTTACGGCTAACGTCAGACAGTCACAGGCCGACCAGCCGGTCGAAAATCCGGGGATCGCGCGACGTTTTACGCTGCCGCCGGAAGCCGTTTTGCCGAAATTACACCATGCTTTAGAAAACCCGAAAGCGCGCCTGCGGTATCCGGTGACGCTGGTCGCCCATGCGCTCGCCGTACTCAAACGCCTTTTGCCGTCGCGTTTGCTGGACACAATATTGCGCGGAAACAGCTAAGTAAAAGCTGCCTGGGGGGTTGAAGCCGTAAAAGCTGCCCCCATTTGCTCTTAAATACTTTAATTTTCTATACCCTAAATAATTCGAGTTGCAGGAAGGCGGCAAGCTCGTGAATCCCGGGAGCTTAGATAACTAAGTGACCGGGATGAATGAGCGCAGCCAACGCATCAGCAGTTCGAAGTATGACGGGTAGCGGAGAGACAGAATTCATGCTTGCACAACCTACTGTTATCGATGTCAACGAAACCAACCTGCATCAGACGCTGGAACAATCCATGTCGGTGCCGGTGATGTTCTACTTCTGGTCTGAACGCAGCCAGCATTGCCTGCAACTGGGCCCTATTCTAGACCAACTGGCGGCGGAATATGCCGGTCAGCTGGTTCTGGCGAAAGTGGACTGCGATGCCGAGCAGATGATTGCCCAGCAGTTTGGCCTGCGTTCTATCCCGGCGGTTTACCTGTTCAAAGACGGTCAGCCTGTTGATGGTTTCCAGGGGCCGCAGCCGGAAGAAGTGATCCGCGAATTGCTGCAAAAAGTTCTGCCGAAAGAAGAAGAGCTTAAACTCGCTCAGGCGCAGGAACTGTTGCTGGCAGGTAACGCGGCTGAAGCTTTGCCGCTGCTGAAAGACGCGTGGCAGTTGAGCAATTACCGCAGTGATATCGGTTTGTTGCTGGCAGAAACCCAGATCCAGCTCAACCGTTCCGACGACGCGGAAGCCGTGCTGGCAACCATTCCGTTGCAGGATAAAGATTCCCGTTATCAGGGGCTGATTGCCCAGATTGAACTGCTGAAACAGGCGGCTGACACCCCTGAAATTCAGCTGCTGCAACAGGAATTACAGCAAGATCCTGAGAACGCCGATCTGGTGGTCAAACTCAGCCTGCAACTGCATCAGGTCGGGCGTAACGAAGAAGCGCTGGAACTGCTGATGGCACCGCTGAAAAAAGATTTAGGTGCGGCAAACGGCGCAGCGCGCAAAACGCTGATGGATATCATGGCGGCACTCGGTACCGGCGACGCGCTGGCAGCAAAATATCGTCGCCAGTTATATTCCCTGCTGTACTGATTCACGCTAAAAATTTCTTACGCACGTCGGGCACTCCCCCCCTCCTGACGTGCGTTTTTTTTCGTCTTTTGCCCTGCCTTTTATCCCCTGAACTATCCTTATTAATACGACGCATTCGTTATCTGTGCGACAATTGCGCACGCGCCTGACTTTCGGTGAGTGCGCCAGGGACATGTTTTTACTCGAATATTCCGCCGGAGTATTCAGGACACAGTTTTACAGGAGTTTCATACTATGTTTGACCTCATTCCCATTCCTATCCTTATTCTGATCGTACTGGCGCTGCTGGTGGTTTACGCCGGGATCAAAATCGTGCCACAGGGCTACCAGTGGACCGTCGAGCGCTTTGGCCGTTATACCAAAACCCTGATGCCGGGGCTGAATCTGGTTGTGCCTTTTGTTGACCGCGTTGGTCGCAAAATCAATATGATGGAACAGGTTCTGGATATTCCTTCTCAGGAAGTGATTTCCCGCGATAACGCCAATGTCGCCATCGACGCCGTTTGTTTTATTCAGGTTATTGACCCGGCGCGTGCCGCCTATGAAGTCAGCAATCTGGAACAGGCGATCGTGAACCTGACCATGACTAACTTCCGTACCGTGCTGGGTTCGATGGAACTCGACGAAATGCTGTCACAACGCGACAACATCAACGCACGTTTGCTGCATATCGTCGATGAAGCCACCAATCCGTGGGGCGTAAAAATCACGCGTATCGAAATCCGTGATGTGCGTCCACCGGCTGAACTGATTTCTGCGATGAACGCGCAGATGAAAGCGGAACGTACAAAACGAGCCGATATTCTGGAAGCCGAAGGGGTTCGTCAGTCCGCCATCCTGCGTGCGGAAGGTGAAAAACAGTCACAAATCCTCAAAGCCGAAGGTGAGCGTCAGTCGGCGTTCCTGCAAGCTGAAGCCCGCGAACGTGCGGCAGAAGCGGAAGCTCAGGCCACCAAAATGGTGTCTGAAGCGATTGCCGCCGGTGATGTCCGGGCTATTAACTACTTCGTGGCACAGAAATATACCGACGCACTGACCAAAATCGGCTCGGCGAACAACAGCAAAATCATCATGATGCCGCTGGACGCTACCAGCCTAATGGGCTCGATTGGCGGGATTGCAGAGCTGCTGAAAGAAACCAAAGGCGGCAAATAATGCTGCATAACTTCATGGCAAGTCCGCATGTGTTCTGGCTGTCTTTGGGCGGCCTGTTGCTGGCGGCAGAGCTGGTGGGAGCAAGTGGTTACTTACTGTGGAGTGGCGTCGCGGCGGCACTGGTCGGGCTGGTCACGTGGATTTTGCCGCTGCCGTGGGAATGGCAGGGCGTGGCGTTTGCCCTTCTGACCATTATCGCGGCCTGGCTGTGGTGGAAATGGCTGAATCAGCGCACGGATAAAACCACCGGTAATCCGGCACTGAACCAGCGCGGACAACAGTTAGTGGGCACTTACGCCACTGTGCTGGAACCGCTGAAAAACCAGTACACGCGGGTGCAAATCGGCGACAGCAGCTGGCGCGCGTCATGCGCTTCGCCGCTGGAAGTCGGTGATAAAGTGGTGATTACCGGTGTCGAAGGCGCGACGTTGCGCGTGGAACGCCCCGCGCAGTAACGCCTGACGTTAGTGTTTGTGGCAGCAGCCAGAAAGATTATCGATTATCGGGCAGTCTGCGCCGTCATCGCCGGGGCAGGATTCCGCCAGCGTCAGCAGGCGCTGGCGCATCAGATGAAGTTCTTCAATGTGCCGCTCAATTTCGGCGGCCTTTTCTAAAGTGCGTGCTTTCACATCTGCACTGTGGCGATCCGGATTATGGAATAACGCCACTAACTCCTGACATTCTTCCAGCGTAAAACCCACCTGCCTCGCCTGACGAAGCAACGTCAGTTCTTCGATATGTTTTTGCGCATAACGGCGGTATCCGTTCTCGCTGCGCGCCGGGGCCGTCACCAGCCCTTTCTCTTCGTAAAAACGAATCGCCTTGCTGGTCAGCCCGGTTTTTTTCGCCACATCACTGATATTCATTTCGCCTCCGTGTCGCCCTGTTTTTGCACTTTATCTGAACAGTATACGCGTTTACGGTTTTACGAAAATGCTCAGCTGTAATGCACGGTCTGTTTTTTGGTGCGCATCAGCAGCCACATGGGCAGCGGTAACGTCACGATAAGCAGGATCCATAGCAGCGAATACACCGACGTCACGCCGTCGTTTTGCAGGTTGATAAACATTTTGACCGGAATACCCTGCGGGAAATAACAGAACACCATGACAATGCCGAACTCACCAATCGCCCGTACCCAGGCAATGGCGATCCCGGCGGCAATTCCGCGTGAGGCCAGCGGCAACGTGAGCCGGATAAGCACCTGAAAAGGCCGTGCGCCCAGCGTCTGCGCAGCCTCTTCAACATCGCGCGGCACCGCTTCCAGTGCGCCACGCGCCGAGAGAATGAAATAAGGTAACGCACCATAAATCTGCGCCAGCACAAACGCGGGCGCATTGTTATTGAGCGTCATACCGATGGCAGAAAGGGTTTCACCGACCGAACCGTAGGGCCCGTAAACCGACACCAGCAAAATCCCCATCGCCAGCGGAGGCGTCAGCAGCGGGATCAGCACCAGCACTTCAACCAAAGTGCGCCAGCGCGAGGTCGTTTTTGCCAGCCAGAACGCGACCGGCAGCCCGAGCAGAATAATCAGGCCGGCCGATATCAGACTCAGGCCGAGCGAAACCCCCACCGCATGGCTGTCGCCGTAAGCCAGATGAAAATCTGACCACGGCGTCAGGAAAAGCAGCGTGACAAAAGGCACCATCAGCAGTGCCAGCGCGGGAACCGCCATTCCTGACGCGCGCAACTTAAAGGTTTCCGCCTTTAGGTTTGTCGTAGCCGTTTTGTTCAAACAGCTTCTGACCTTTGGCGCTTTGCAGGTAAGTGATAAATTCTTTCGCCAGTTTCGGATGCGGCGCATTGTTCAGCACCACCGCGTAGAAGACCAGCGGCTGCGTGCTCAGCGTTTTCTCTTTGCCGGTGGAATCTTTCACGTTGAAAGTCACCTTGCTGTACCACTCTTTCGACATCCGCGGATTGCTCAGGTTAATTTCATCCGGCAGTTTGATGTACGGCAGGTGCGCGGAAATCGTGGCGCTTTCGTAGCCCGATGCGGCATCAACCTGACCGGCTTCCAGGCGGGTCAGAAGACCGCCCTCGCCCGAAATCTGCTTAGGATTCTGCACATCGCCCAGCACGGCTTTTTCCAGACTCGGCTGTTTGTAGTAATTTTCAGCCAGCATCATGGTGAAAATAATGTTCTGGCCCTGAGGATCGCTGACCGGGTCGGTACGGCCGAACTGTAATCCGGGAGTTTGGAGCACTTTCCACCACGGCTCAGCGCCCGCTTTGCCTTCCTTTATAGCGGCAAATTTTTCGGCATACTTTCCTTTCGGATTATAAGCAATCACCATGCTGGTGCTGGCCACCGGGATCGCCTGCCCGGCCATGCCCGCTTTTTGCAGGATTTCAACCGGCCCAGGCGTGATGGAAACAAAAACATCCGCGACCACTTTTTTCGATGCCAGCAGGTTTGCCATGCCATACGCACCCTGCCCCTGGCCCTGATAATTCACCTTGTTCTGCTTCGCAAAAACCGGCCCCAGATACTTATCCATCACCACGCCCATCGAACCGGCGTAGGTGACGCGAAAATCATCCGCAGCCAGGGAAGCCTGCGCCGCCATTAACCCCGCCATCAGCAGAAGTGTTGTCTGCATTTTTGCCATTGAAAATCCCCTTAGCCTTCATCGTTATATAATTTGGGAGATAACGATAAGCCAATCCGCAAGGGAATTTCTAAATAAAGCGTAAATGAGAGAAAAATGAAAAATACCGGTGAGGCGAAAACCGTTGCTTGACCTTCCCCTTGCTGGAAGGTTTATCCTCTGTTCTTAGTGAAAGTTAACCCAAGGAAAACCACTATGACTACCACCGTATTATCTCTGCAAGGCCTGTCCTGCGGGCATTGTGTGGCTTCAACGCGTAAAGCGCTCGAAGCAGTTGACGGCACCACCGCCGTTGAAGTTTCTCTGGATAAAGCCATTGTGAAAGGTGACGCCAGCAGCCAGAGCCTGATCGACGCCGTCGTAAATGCCGGATATGAAGCACAACTGCTGGAAGACGCGTCCCCAAAATCTGAGCCGCTGACCGATAAGGCGAGTGTTTTGCCGGAACCCCTGTCAGCGGCCGCGTCACCTGTTCCGGCTGAAAACCACGTGCTTCAAACCTCAGCCTCTGACGACAGCGTGCAGCTGTTGCTCAGCGGCATGAGCTGCGCCAGCTGTGTCAGTAAAGTCCAGCGGGCGCTGGAAGGCGTGAACGGCGTCGAACGCGCGCGGGTCAATCTGGCGGAACGCAGTGCGCTGGTCAGCGGTGATGCTGACCAGAAAGCCCTGATTGCGGCGGTAGAACGCGCGGGTTATGGCGCTGAAATCATTATTGATGAAACCAGACGCCGCGAGCGCCAGCAGCAAACGGCGCGCAGCAGCATGATCCGTTTCAGCTGGCAGGCGGCGGTCGGGCTGGCGGCGGGTATCCCGCTGATGCTGTGGGGATTACTGGGCGGCGAAATGATGGTCACCGCCAGCAATCAGACCGGCTGGCTGATTATCGGCCTGCTGACGCTGCTGATCATGATTGTCGCAGGGGGCCATTTCTACCGCAGCGCATGGAAAAGCCTGATGCACGGCAGCGCTAACATGGACACGCTGGTGTCACTCGGCACGGGTGCGGCGTGGATTTTCTCCATTTCCGTCAGCCTGTGGCCGGATGCTTTTCCGATGCAGGCGCGGCATCTTTATTACGAGGCCAGCGTGATGATCATCGGCCTGATTAACCTCGGCCACGCACTGGAACAACGCGGGCGTCAGCGCTCATCACAGGCACTCGAACGCCTGCTGGATCTCACGCCGCCGACCGCGCGTGTGGTAACCCCGGAAGGCGAAAAAACGTTGCCGCTGGCCGATGTGCAGCAGGGGATGACGCTGCGTCTGACCACCGGCGACCGTGTACCGGTTGACGGCGAAATCCAGAGCGGCGAAGCGTGGATGGATGAAGCGATGCTGACCGGCGAACCGGTCCCGCAACAAAAATCTCAGGGCGAAAAAGTGCATGCCGGTACGCGGGTCAAAGACGGCAGCGTGCTGTTCCGCGCGGATGCGATTGGCAGCCAGACCACGCTTTCGCGCATCATCAAACTGGTGCGGGAAGCGCAAAGCAGCAAACCGGAAATCGGCAAACTGGCGGATAAAATTTCGTCCGTCTTCGTGCCCGCCGTGGTGCTGATTGCGCTGTTCAGTGGTGCAATCTGGTATTTCTTCGGCCCGCAGCCACAACTGATGTACACGCTGGTGATCGTCACCACTGTGCTGATCATCGCCTGCCCTTGCGCACTGGGGCTCGCGACGCCAATGTCGATCACCGCCGGTGTCGGACGCGCCGCTGAGTTTGGTGTGCTGGTTCGTGATGCCGATGCCCTGCAAAAAGCCAGCACGCTTTCCACGCTGGTTTTCGATAAAACCGGGACGCTGACGGAAGGCCAGCCGAAAGTGACGGATATTCAAACCTTCGGCAGTGTGAATGAACAGCAGGCTCTGCGCTTTGCCGCCTCGCTGGAAAAGGGTTCGCACCATCCGCTCGCACAGGCGATTGTCGATAAAGCGGAGGGACTGGCGATACCTGACGTGCAGAATTTCCGTACGCTGGGCGGGCTGGGTCTGCGTGGTGAAGCAGAAGGCAAAACGCTGTTGCTGGGCAATCAGGCGCTGATGCAGGAAAACGGCGTCGATACGCAGCAGGCTGATGCGCTGCTGGAAGCGATGTCTGAGCAAGGCGCAACGCCGGTGCTTCTGGCGGCAGACGGTGAAATTGCCGCGCTGTTCGCCCTGCGGGATCCGCTGCGCAGTGACAGCGTCGCCGCGCTGCAACGTCTGCATCAGTTGGGTTATCAGCTGGTGATGCTGACTGGCGATAATCCGCGCACGGCGCAGGCCATTGCCGCGCAGGCAGGCATCGATACGGTGATTGCCGGTGTGCGTCCGGAAGGTAAAGCCGAGGCGATTAAAGCGTTGCAGGCCAAAGGCCAGCAGGTTGCGATGATTGGCGATGGCATTAACGATGCGCCTGCACTGGCGCAGGCGGATGTCGGGATTGCAATGGGCGGCGGCAGCGATGTGGCGATTGAAACGGCGGCCATCACGCTGATGCGGCCAAGCCTGAACGGCGTTGCCGATGCACTGGCGATCTCACAGGCCACGCTGCGCAATATGAAGCAGAACCTGTTAGGCGCGTTTGTGTATAACGTGATTGGTATTCCGGTTGCCGCGGGCGTGCTGTACCCGCTGACCGGCACATTACTCAGCCCGGTCGTCGCGGGTGCCGCTATGGCGTTGTCTTCCATTACCGTTGTCACTAACGCAAACCGCCTCTTACGCTTTACCCCGAAAAAACAAGACGTTTCCTCTGTTCGCTAAAACGCTGACGCGTTAGCATGGTCTCTCATTTTTCGGGAGACCATGCGATATGGCGCAGTTTTTCAACCAGGCTTTCAGCTGGCTACGCAGGCTGTTTCCTGTCGAGTATTCATATCCTGCCCTGGATATCCGGCTTCCCGGCAACCGTTCACTGCATCTGGTCGGCAGCATTCATATGGGCACGCAGGATATGCAACCGCTGCCTGCGGCTCTCTTACGCCGCCTGCAAAAAGCCGATGCCCTGATTGTCGAAGCCGATATCAGCGGGACCGAATCCCCTTTCAGCATGTCCGGCGAATTCCCGCCTCTGGCCGAACGCCTGACCGAATCCGAATATCTGCACGTTGAGCGCCTATGTGAAGAGCTCGGCGTTTCCATGTGGACGCTTAACCCGCTTCCGGCCTGGCAGGTCGCGCTGATGTTGCAGGCGACACAGGCACAACGGCTGGGGTTGCGTGGGGATTACGGCATCGATTATCAGCTGCTGCAATCGGCAAAGCAGCAGAACACACGGGTGATTGAGCTCGAAGGTCCGCAGGAACAGTTTGAGCTGTTGCAGCAACTGCCCGACGGCGGCAGAGCACTGCTCGAAGACACGCTGACGCACTGGCACACCAACGCCCGCTTGCTGCAAACCATGATCAGCTGGTGGCTTGATGCCAAACCGGGGCTGGCGACTGAACAGTTGCCGAATACGTTCAGCAACGATCTCTACGATGTCCTGATGAATCAGCGTAACGTGCGCTGGAAAAAGCAGCTTTCCGAGCTTCCGCCGGGAAATTACGTGGTCGCCGTGGGCGCGCTGCATTTGTATGGTGAGGGGAATTTGCCGGAATTGCTGAAAGGATAAAAAAATGGCCGGTTTTTAAGGCCGGCCAGTCAAAGAGGAATTTCATTTTTTTGTTATAGCTTCAGTGCCGGCCTTTTCAGGCACAGCACCGGCGCGCACAGGGTAGCAACCTGTGGCAGGTCTTGGCAATAACCATTCATTGCTCTACTATTTCCCCTCCGCGTAATAAAGATACTTTGTTGTTAAATTTCATCAGATTGAGCTGATGATGATTTTTCGAACAAAAAAGCAAATTAAGGAGACAGGTATGACCCCTGCCGTATTGCTCCTGGAAAAAAATAAAGTCAGTTTTACCCTTCATCCGTATGAACACAGCAGCGACGAGACCAATTTTGGCGACGAAGCGGTGAAAAAGCTCGGGCTGGATGCACGTCAGGTCTATAAAACATTGCTGGTCTCACTGAATGGCGATCCCAAAAATCTCGCCGTTGCCGTCACGCCGGTGGCGTCAATGCTGGATCTGAAGAAAGTCGCCAAAGCACTTGGGGCTAAAAAAGCCGATATGGCCGATCCCGCCATCGCACAGCGCGTCACCGGTTATCTGGTGGGCGGTATCAGTCCGCTGGGGCAAAAAAAGCTGCTGCCGACGGTGATTGACAGCCCGGCGCAGACTTTCTCCACCATTTATGTTTCAGGGGGTAAACGCGGGCTTGATCTTGAACTGGCGGCAGGGGATCTTTGCCGCTTACTGAAAGGCCAGTTTGCTGAGATCGCGAAAGCAGACTGACCAGGTTCACGCATTCCCTATACACATTCCCTAATATGCACAAATAAGACAGGTTCATCTGCTATGACCGACAATACGGCCACGCCAGATAGTCCGCAGAAAGACGCCGTCAAAAAGACTGCGTTTTCTATTCTGGCGGCGATCAGCGTTTCTCATCTGCTCAATGACATGATTCAGTCGCTGATTCTGGCGATCTATCCTTTGCTGCAAAACGAATTCTCACTCAGCTTTACCCAGATTGGCCTGATCACGCTGACGTATCAGATTACCGCGTCGCTGCTGCAACCGCTGATTGGCTGGTACACCGATAAACATCCGCAGCCGTATTCGTTGCCTGTCGGCATGGGCTTTACGCTGTCTGGCCTGCTATTGCTGGCCGTGGCGCAAAGTTTCCCGGTTGTGCTGCTGGCCGCCGCGCTGGTCGGAACGGGCTCGTCCGTGTTTCATCCGGAATCGTCACGCGTGGCGCGTATGGCTTCCGGCGGACGTCACGGGCTGGCGCAATCGCTGTTCCAGGTGGGCGGGAATTTCGGGGCATCGCTCGGGCCGTTGCTGGCGGCGTTAATTATTGCGCCCTACGGCAAAGGTAACGTTGCGTGGTTCTCACTGGCGGCGCTGCTCGGTATTGTCGTTCTGCTGCAAATCAGCAAGTGGTATCGCCAGCAAAATCTGATCGCGAAAAAGCGCGGGCCGGTGAAAAACACCGTGACCGTGCTGCCGCGTAAAACCGTGGCGATGTCGCTGGGGATTTTGCTGGTGCTGGTGTTTTCGAAGTATTTTTACCTGACCAGTCTGAGCAGTTACTACACCTTCTATCTGATTCATAAATTTGGTGTTTCGGTGCAGAACGCGCAAATCCATCTGTTCGTTTTCCTGTTCGCCGTGGCGGCCGGGACCATTATCGGCGGTCCGGTGGGGGATAAGATTGGGCGCAAATACGTCATATGGGCGTCAATTCTCGGCGTCGCGCCATTTACCCTGCTTTTGCCACACGCCAATCTGATGTGGACCAGCGTCCTCAGCGTCATTATCGGCGTGATTCTGGCCTCGGCATTTTCGGCAATTCTGGTGTTTGCACAGGAACTGATGCCGGGAAAAGTCGGTATGGTTTCGGGGCTGTTCTTTGGTCTGGCCTTCGGCATGGGCGGCCTCGGCGCGGCGGTGCTGGGCTATGTGGCGGACAAAACCAGCATCGAGCTGGTCTATCAAATTTGTGCCTTCCTGCCCTTACTGGGGATCCTGACCGCATTCCTGCCCAATATTGAACGTAAACAAGCCTGAAGCATTCCCTTCCGCTGCCGATAATCATTTATCGGCAGCAAAAAAAGCCGTTGCCTCTTGAGATTCACCCGCGAAAACCCATTTAAATCGTCCGTTCGAATTTTTTTATGGCCTGTCGGGCATTTAGTGCAAAAAAGGCCAAAAAACACCAACGCGGAAACGCTTTTTACCCTAAAATCAGAAACAATCTGCAACACATTTGTGCCATGCATAACCAGAAGGAGTCTGAATGCATCATTCTACGCCTCTCATCACTACCATCGTCGGCGGTCTGGTACTCGCTTTCCTGTTAGGAATGCTCGCCAACCGCCTGCGAATTTCCCCTCTGGTTGGCTATCTCGCCGCAGGCGTGCTGGCCGGGCCTTTTACACCGGGCTTCGTTGCTGATACTTCTCTTGCACCGGAGCTGGCCGAAATCGGCGTAATTTTGCTGATGTTTGGTGTGGGTCTGCATTTCTCTTTGAAAGATTTACTCGCCGTAAAGTCGATAGCCATTCCCGGCGCTGTAGCGCAAATCGCGGTAGCGACGCTGCTTGGGATGGGGTTATCACGTCTGATGGGCTGGGATTTGGCAACCGGGCTGGTGTTCGGGTTGTGTCTGTCCACCGCCAGTACCGTGGTTCTGCTGCGGGCTCTGGAGGAACGACAACTCATTGAGAGCCAGCGCGGGCAGATTGCTATCGGCTGGCTGATTGTTGAAGATCTGGTGATGGTGCTGACGCTGGTTCTCTTACCGGCCTTCAGCGGTATGCTGGAAAATCATCATTCAAGCCCGGTGGAACTGCTGACCGGACTGGCCGTAACGATCGGTAAAGTGATTGCTTTCATGGTGCTGATGATGGTGGTTGGTCGCCGCGTGGTGCCGTGGATCCTGGCGAAAACCGCCAGTACCGGTTCTCGCGAACTGTTTACGCTGTCGGTTCTGGCACTGGCGCTGGGCATCGCCTACGGCGCGGTCGAATTCTTCGACGTCTCGTTTGCACTGGGCGCTTTCTTCGCCGGGATGGTGCTGAACGAATCCGAACTCAGCCAGCGCGCCGCGCACGACACTTTGCCGCTGCGTGATGCCTTCGCAGTGCTGTTCTTCGTGTCAGTTGGCATGTTGTTCGATCCGATGATTCTGGTGCGCGAGCCACTGACGGTTCTCGCCACGCTGGCAATTATCGTGCTTGGTAAGTCGGTTGCCGCTTTCTTCCTGGTGAAAATGTTCGGGCACTCGCGGCGCACGGCGCTGACGATTTCGGTCAGTCTGGCACAAATTGGTGAATTTGCCTTTATCCTCGCGGGTCTGGGGATCTCGCTGGGGCTGCTGTCAGAACATGGCCGGAATCTGGTTCTGGGGGGCGCAATCCTGTCGATTATGTTTAACCCGTTGCTGTTCAGTCTGCTGGAAAAGTATCTGGAGAAAACCGAGACCATCGAAGATCAGAGCGTTGAAGAAGCGGTGGAAGATGAAAAACAGATCCCGTTTGATCTGTGCAATCACGCCCTTTTGGTCGGTTACGGCCGCGTGGGAAGCCTGCTCGGCGAGAAACTTCAGACCGCAGGGATCCCGCTGGTGGTCATCGAAAACTCCCGGCCACGCGTTGAAGCCTTGCGCGAACAGGGTATCAGCACGGTGCTGGGGAATGCCGCTAACCAGGAAATTATGGATCTGGCGCGCCTCGACTGCGCCCGCTGGTTGCTGGTGACCATTCCGAACGGTTATGAAGCCGGTGAAATCGTCGCGTCGGCGCGGGCAAAGCGCCCTAACATCGAAATTATCGCCCGCGCGCATTACGACGATGAAGTCACTTACATCCTGGAACGCGGCGCTGACCGTGTGGTGATGGGCGAACGTGAAATCGCCAACAGCATGGTTGATATGCTGCAAATCGATAGTATGACCGAAGAAGAAAAACGGCCATTTTGCCCGATTTGATCCGACCGTAAAATACGGGCTCAGCACGCTGGCTGAGCCCCTTTACTTTTTGCTATCCTTCCGCACGTTTTCCTTTATCTCCCGCGCTATAAAATTATTCGAATTCAAATCAATTCTCTGTATTCTGTGGTTATGCCAAATAATGATCGGTAGGCGCAATGTTGTTATCCCATCTGGAAACGTTAAACATTTTAAGTACACCGGTCTGGATCGTTTCGGCGCACAGCCAGCACATTCTTTTTGCCAATACGGCGGCAAGGAAACTGGCAGGCAACAGCCTGTTGGGGCCTCTGCGCAACGGCCAGTTCTCTGTTCATTCCCAGGAACCTCTCGAAGCCTATTTGCCCAATTTAAAGAAAGGCGATCAGATTGTTGAAATCTGGACCATCCATAAAGAAGGCCGCGCATTTCCCCTGAGCTGCCGCCTTTCTCTTGCTAAATTTGGGATTCAGGAACCCGCTATCGTGTTCGAAGGCTCCCACGCCTCGTCTGCCAGCGTGCCGGTTATTAATCCTTTTCCTGATGAAACAAAGCCTTATCGTCGTGACGAAAGTGGTTTCTTTGAACGCTTTTTCCAGACTAACAGCGCCCCGATGTTGCTTATCGCCCCTGAAGATAACGGTCAGATTGTCGATGCCAATCAGGCGGCTACGCGGTTTTATGGCTATTCTCGCGATGAGATGTGTTTGAAACACACCTGGGAAATCAATGCGATGGGCCAGGATGTGTTGCCGGTGATGCATGAAATTGCCCGGCTTCCCGGTGGACATAAACCCCTGACGTTTGTGCATAAACTGGCGGACGGAAATCTGCGTCATGTGCAAACTTACGCCGGACCGGTGGTGGTGGACGGCACGCGGTTAATGCTGTGCATCATTCACGACATCACTGAACAGAAACGTCTTGAGCAGGAACTGGAACGCGCGGCGTTGCTGGATCCGCTGACCGGCATCGGAAACCGCCGTCAGTTTATGCAACTGGTGGAAAATGCCCGCACGCAGAACCCGCAAAGAACGCACAATTTCAGCCTGATGCTGGTGGATGCCGACCATTTCAAAGCCATTAACGACCGTTACGGACATAACAAAGGCGACGATACGCTGGTGATGCTGGCCAGAACGCTGGAAACGGGGATCCGCGAAACCGATACGGTTTTCCGCTGGGGAGGCGAAGAGTTTTTGATTTTACTTCCGCTGACCGGTATGGAAGGCGCGATGCACGTCGCCGAGTCGTTGCGAAAAATAGTCGGGGAACAGGTGATTCCGGGGATCCCGTCACTCACAGTCAGCGTTGGTGTGGCGCAATATGAAACCGGAGAGGATTTTACCAGCCTGTTTAAACGTGTGGACGACGCACTTTATCAGGCCAAAACGTCTGGCAGAAACAGGGTTCAGGCGGCGTCGATGAAAGGTTCTGTGACGGGGGAAATCCCCCCGTCACACTGACTTAACGTTCCCAGTAACTCTCTTCGAGGCTGTCTTCACGTTCAGGCAGGCCGCGCGTCAGGCGAGGTGAATGCTGGTTCAGTACCTGATAGCTCACGCGGTTGGCGTATTTACACACCTGCGCCAGCGACGAATACGTCAGGTACTCGCGCGTATGTTTGCTGGAGTTGGGCACTGAGCTACGGTGGAAGCCGTTGGCCGCGATGTCATGCAACAACGCCGATAGCGCCCCATCACCCGCTCCGTTAGTGTTCATGATTTTTTCCGGGCCGCCCATATACGGCGCGATATGCGAATATATCTTCATCGGCTGCTGGCAGCAGTCACGACGCATTGCACGGCTGAATTCATATTGATTGAATTCGGCAATCGCGCCCGGCAGCAACGGATGCTGCGTGGTGCGCTTGAATTCTTCTTCGGTGTAACTCGCCATAAACAGGCCGTTCGGCCCGGCAGTACACAGCACCAGATCCACCCACTCCAGCGCCTTGTCGGCGGCCATCAGCGGATCTTTCAGCCCCGTCAGCGCAAAACCTTCATCTTCGTTCATCGCCAGAATCGAAACGTGATCACGCAGGAAATCACGCCAGGCCTGCGGATCGTCGGCAATCACGTATTGCGTACCGAGCGTTAAGACCACCGGCACCTGATGTTTTTTCGCGTATTCAATCGCCTTCATCGTAGCTTCCGGCATCGGTTCGCCGGGTTTACTGCGCAGTAAATACGACGTCAGCAGCAGCGCAGACGCTCCGGCAATCACCTCTTCCGGCACGCTTGAGGCGCGAAGCTGGTTCATTTTTCCCGGACTGATGGCAAATGTACGCTCGCCGTTGTCGCTGATCAGCGTAAAGCAGCGGCCAATAGCGCCGTCCACACCTTGCAGGTAGTTGAGATCGACACGGCTGGAGGTATTGCACAGGTAACGGTAAGCGTAATCGCCAATCTTCACGTTGCTGCACATCACGCCGAGTAAGACGGAACGGTCATCGGCCAGCACGGAATAGTTGTGCAGCGTATTGCCGACGGTGCCGCCCGCAAACTGATGAGAGATCAGATCATGACTTCTCAGTTCCTGGTAAAGCGCTTCCGACATTTCATCATTCAGAATGTTGGATTCGCCGGGCGTCAGCCCGTAGCGGGCCACAAAATTCTCATCGACACGCGCTTCGATATCGACCAGCGTCTGATCGATGCCAACGATATAGGACGCGCCGCCTTCGGTTTCAGGTAGCATCTCCTGCAACATGGAATCACGCAGCAAAGGGTCACGCGCGCTGACCGGAAAATAGTGTTTAGACTTACGTTTACCAGGAAATTTCATGCGTTGTTCTCGGGAAATTCAAAAAAGCTCAGGCTTCATTCAGAAGTGCTGAGTCACCAGCTGTTGCAGCAAATCGATATGCTCGGGCTGGTCGTTTAAGGCGCCAATATATTCGAAGCGCTCGCCGCCTGCATGCATAAAAATCTCACGATTCTCTTCTTTGATTTCTTCCAGCGTCTCCAGACAGTCAGAGGCAAAACCCGGACAGATTATCTGAATATACTTAACACCCTGAGCCGGAAGGCCTTTTAGCGTTTCATCGGTATAAGGCGTCAGCCAGGGTTCACGGCCAAAGCGCGACTGGAACGTCAGCATAATTTTGCCTGCGGGCAGTTGCAGCGCCTCGGTCAGCGCCTGCGCCGTGTCGTGACAGCGTTTTTCATAATCGTCGCCTTGTGCCACAAAACGTTTCGGGATCCCGTGGAAGGACAGCACCAGGCGGTCAGGTTCGCCATGCTGAGCAAAGGAACGCTCTATGCTGGCTTTCAGCGCAGAAATGTACGCCGGATGTGTGGCGTAATCGCGGATAAAGTTCAGCGATGGCAGACGGCGCTTAGATTTGAGCACGCGCGCCACTCCGTCAAACACGGCTGCGCTGGTGGAACAGGAATATTGCGGATAAAGCGGCAGAACGACCATTTTTGTCACGCCCTGCGCCAGCAATTTTTCAATCGGCTCCTTCATGCCCGGCTTGCCATAACTCATTGCCAGCTCAACCGGTGTTCCTGGCAGACGTTCTGCCAGCGCCTGTTGCTGGCGACGGCTGAACACCATCAGGGGGGAGCCGTCTTCCATCCAGACCGATTTATACAGTTTGGAAACACGGGTAGAACGCAGGGGCAAAATCACAAGATTCAGAATAGGCCACCACAGCAGACGTGGGGTATCCACAACGCGTATATCACTCAAAAACTCAGCCAGATATTTTTTAACGGCTTGTGGAGTGGGGGCTTCCGGTGTCCCGAGATTGACCAGAAGAACACCAAATTTTGTCTGCGTCATGCGGAATTTCCTAAATTGAAGGCTCTGAAGCCAGTGTGAAAAGATGGGCGCCGCCGTTTAGTTGGGACAGGGTAAAGTGGCGCACATCATTGTAACGAAAACAAAGACGATCTGAACAACGGCAATAGCTATCAATGCGAATTGTTATTAATACCCGTCATACTTCGATTGGCCGATGCGTTGGCTACGTTCACTCACCCGAATCACTTACTTCAGTAAGCTCATCGGGACTCGTTCGCTTGCCGCCTTCCTGCCACTCGAATTATTTAGGGTATCAGGGAAAATGGAATGCCAGAAAAACAAACGGGGCGACCGAAGTCACCCCGTGAACGTGCAGAACCGGTGAGGATTAGCCTAAAATTTTAGCCAGTTCATCACGCACTGCGGAAACCTGCTGTGTACCGTCGATTTTGACGTACTTAGTGTTGCCCGCAGCGGCTTCTTTGCTGTAGTAGGAAATCAGCGGCTCAGTGAGCTCATGATATTCCACCAGACGTTTACGCACGGTTTCTTCCTGATCGTCTTTACGGGTGATCAGTTCTTCGCCAGTGACGTCGTCTTTGCCTTCAACTTTCGGCGGGTTGTACTGAATGTGGTACACGCGGCCAGAGCCAGGATGTACACGACGACCCACAATACGGTCAACAATCAGTTCGTCCGGCACGTCAAATTCCAGCACATAATCCACGCTGATGCCCGCGTCTTTCATGGCATCGGCCTGCGGAATAGTGCGCGGGAAACCGTCTAGCAGGAAACCTTTACGGCAATCTTCCTGCTGAATGCGTTCTTTCACCAGCGCGATAACCAGTTCATCGGTGACCAGTTTACCGGCATCCATAATCTCTTTTGCTTTCTTGCCGAGCTCACTTCCGGCCTTCACAGCGGCGCGCAACATATCACCGGTAGAAATTTGCGGAATACCAAATTTCTCCATGATGAATTGAGCCTGAGTACCCTTACCTGCGCCCGGAGCGCCCAGCAGAATGATACGCATTGCGTAAATCCCCTTGCATGTAATTTTTATGAATCTCGAAAAACGGTCAACCATACCATTCCGGGCGAAGATGCTCAAGGAACACGCCCTTCGGGCAGAGGGTTAAGCCCTGTATTGACCGGCGAAACCCACCCGTCAGACTGTGCAAATCATACCCTGTAAAAAAAGGGCATCGCTTGCGCGACGCCCTTCTTATTTTTGTTCACACTGACCGGAAAATCACGCCTGTAACAGTGTATTCATGCGGCGGATAAACAGGTTTGGATCTTCCAGCGTGCCGCGTTCAGCAAACAGCGCCTGATCGAGCAGCAGTTCGATCCACTCGCTGAACTGCGCTTCGTCGGTGACGTCAGAAGCCCGTTTCACCAGCGCGTGTTCCGGGTTCAGCTCGAAGATGTATTTCACTTCAGGCGCGTCCTGGCCCGCAGCGGCAAACAGTTTCGCCATCTGCGTGGTCATTTCGTCCGCGCCGGTGGTGACAATGGCTGGCGTGTCGGTCAGACGGTGCGTCAGACGCACTTCTTTCACACGATCGCCCAGCAGCGTTTTAACACGTTCAACGAACGGCTCCAGCGCTTTCTCTGCTTCTTTCTGCTCTTCGCTTTCGTCGGCCAGTTTATCCAGCGTGTCGTCGGCTTTGCTGACGGACTGGAAGGTTTTGCCATCGAACTCAGTCAGATAGCTCATCATCCATTCGTCGATGCGGTCAGACAGCAGCAGAACTTCAATGCCTTTTTTGCGGAACAGTTCAAGGTGCGGGCTGCTCTTCGCGGCGGCATAGCTGTCAGCGGTGATGTAATAAATCTTGTCCTGACCTTCCACCATGTTCGCCACATACTCTTCCAGCGACAGAGTTTGCGCGCTGTTGTCGTTGCGGGTGCTGGCGAAACGCAGCAGTTTGGCGATGGTTTCTTTGTTCGCGCCGTCTTCTGCCGGGCCTTCTTTCAATACCAGACCAAACTGTTTCCAGAATTGCAGGTATTTTTCGTTGTCGTCTTTCGCCAGTTTTTCCAGCATTTGCAGAACACGCTTGGTCAGCGCGCTGCGCAGGTTCTGGGTAATACGGCTGTCCTGAAGGATTTCACGCGAAACGTTCAGCGGCAGATCGTTGGAATCTATCAGACCCCGCACGAAACGCAGGTAGTTCGGCATGAACTGCTCGGCTTCGTCCATGATGAACACGCGCTGAACATACAGTTTCAGGCCATGTTTGTGATCACGGTTCCACATATCCCACGGTGCCTGTGAAGGAATGTACAACAGGCTGGTGTATTCCTGTTTACCTTCAACGCGGTTATGGCTCCAGCTCAGCGGATCGCTGAAATCATGGGAAATGTGTTTGTAGAATTCGACGTATTCTTCGTCGGTCACTTCGGATTTACCACGGGTCCACAAAGCCTGCGCTTTGTTGATTTGTTCCCATGTCACGGTGCCGTCTTCTTCGTTGCGGGTTTCAACTTCAACCGGCAGCGCAATGTGGTCGGAATATTTGCTGATGATGGAGCGCACGCGCCAGTCATCCAGGAACTCGTCCTGATCTTCACGCAGGTGCAGGGTTATTTCGGTGCCGCGATCGGCTTTTTCGATATCCGCCAGGGTATATTCGCCTTCACCGGCGGACTCCCAGAACACGCCTTCTTCGGCACTTGCGCCCGCCGCACGGGTGCGCACGGTCACTTTGTCTGCCACGATAAATGCAGAGTAGAAGCCCACACCAAACTGGCCGATCAACTGGCTGTCTTTCGCCTGTTCAGAACCGACAGATTGAAGGAACGCTTTGGTGCCGGATTTTGCGATAGTCCCGAGGTTGTCGATGACTTCATCGCGGGTCATACCGATACCGTTGTCGCTCAGCGTCAGGGTGCGTTTTTCTTTGTCGAACGCCAGACGGACATGCAGCTCGCCGTCGCCTTCATACAGCTCAGGCTTGGACAGCGCGCGGAAGCGCAGTTTGTCAGCGGCATCGGAAGCGTTAGAGATTAACTCGCGCAGGAAAATTTCTTTGTTTGAATACAGAGAATGGATCATCAGATGAAGCAGTTGTTTTACTTCAGACTGGAACCCGCGTGTCTCTTGTCCTTTCATACTCATCAAATTACCTCAATCCAGATACTGTTAGTGACCAAATCAGACGTTGAGGAGTAAGTGGGGTTATGGGCAGAGGTTTTCAAGCATAAAGGAAAATTTTTAAGAAGAAATGCAGAGGGATAGCAGAAATAAAGCCGGGCACAGGAAAGTGCGCCCGGCAATAACAGTCAGAACTTGAAAGGATTACGCCCGGCGAGGGAATGCGACAGCGTGGTGCCGTCAACCATATCCAGCTCGCCACCGACCGGCACACCGTGCGCGATACGGCTCGCCAGCACGCCAAACTGGCCGCACATTTCAGCGATGTAGTTGGCAGTCGCTTCACCTTCAACCGTCGGGTTAGTCGCCAGAATCACTTCCCGGAGGCTTTCACTTTCCAGACGTTCTTCCAGACGGCCTAAACCAATATCGTCCGGCCCGATGCCATCGAGCGGTGACAGGTGACCCATCAGCACAAAATAGCGACCGGAAAACTGACCGGTTTGTTCTATCGCGTGAATGTCCGCCGGGCTTTCGACCACGCAAATCTGACCGTTCTCTTTACGCCGTGGATTGGCGCAAATCGTACAGATTTCCTGCTCGGTAAAAGTCCGGCAATCGGCACAGTGACCGATTTCTGACATAGCGCGCGTTAAAGACTGCGCCAGCCGCATTCCGCCGCTGCGATCGCGTTGCAGCAGCTGAAATGCCATACGCTGTGCTGACTTAGGGCCTACGCCCGGCAGGCAACGCAACGCCTCCATTAAAGATTCAAGGAGAGGGCTGGTTTGCATCAGAACGGCATCTTAAAGCCTGGTGGCAATTGCATGCCGCCAGACACGGCTGCCATTTTTTCTTTCTGAGTTTCGTCGATACGGCGCGCTGCATCGTTGAACGCCGCAGCGACCAGGTCTTCCAGCATGTCTTTATCGTCTTCCAGCAGGCTTGGATCAATTTCAACGCGACGCACGTTGTGCGCACCGTTGATGGTGATTTTCACCAGGCCAGCGCCAGATTCACCGGTCACTTCAAGCTGAGCGATTTCTGCCTGAGCCTGTTGCATTTTTTCCTGCATTTGCTGGGCCTGTTTCATCAGGTTACCAATGCCGCCTTTTCCAAACATAGTCTTCTCTCTCAGCAGTGGCCGCGTGATAATCGCGGCATTTAAATAGGGCGAATACTTTCTTCATCCAGCTCTGCATCGAAGAAACGACGCAACGTCTGAATGTTGTTATCCGCAATAATAGACTGACGCGCCTGCGCCAGCTTTTCTTCATAAATGGCCTGACGCCATTCCAGCGGCGTTTTCACCGCCAGATTATCATCTTCCACCACGGTCAGTTCAACCGAAGTCTGATGCAGTGCACATAAGGCGTCCGTCAGTACTTTCTGCGCCGACGGCGAATTCAGGTGCTTTTGTGATGAACGCAGATGCAGGCAAATCTTGCCCGGCTCCGGTTGCTCACAAAATGCATTCAGTGCCAGCTGTTGTACCAGTTTCGGCACTGGCATCTGGCTGATCTGAGCAGCCCATACGTCACGCTCAATGGCTTCTTCGGCGAGACGCGAAGCCAGTTCCGGCGATTTTTCATGTTCCAGCGCTGCACGTAATGCTTTTGGCGTGGCGACCGGTTCCGGCGCCTCTTCCGGCTCGTTCTGCGCAACCCAGCGGTACGCTTCTTCTTTTACCGGCGCAGCGGGTTCTTTCTTCACGCTGGCCATTGTCTGCGCACGTTCAGTCACCGAAGCGAGGCGCTCCAGTGCTGAATTTGCCGGCCGCGCTTTTCCTGGCGCTGCCGGCTCAGCTTTTTTTGGGGTGGTACTCCCCTGCCTGAGCAACTGGGTTCGCGCCTGCAAAAGCTGGGCGGTGGTGTCCGGCATCGGGGCCGGTTCCGCATTGCCCTGCGGCGGCGGAGCGGAATAATTCTGTGGAGCTTGCGTGGCCTGAGGCGCACTACGTGGCGCAGCGGACTGCGCAGGTGCTTGTGGTGGAACATACGCCGGAGGTGCCACCGGCTGCGGAGCCGGCTCAGCAATAACCACTTTCGGGTGGAAGGCCAGCGCGCGCAGCAGCGTCATTTCCACGCCCATGCGCTTGTCCGGCGCGTACGCCAGCTCTTTGCGGCCAATCAGTAATGTCTGGTAGTAAAGCTGAACGTCGGCGGGCGGAATGACCCGCGCCAGCTCACGCAAACGTTGTTCGATAGCGGCGTAATGGTTGTCGAGGACGGAAGGTAACAGCTGAACCATCGCGATGCGGTGCAGCAATGCCAGCGTTTCCACCAGCAGATTTTCCCAGTCCACACCGCGCGATGCGGCCTGTTCTACCTGCGCCATCATCTGGCCGCCGTCGGCGCTGACCAGCGCTTCAAGTATGGCCAGCGGCTGTTCGTCGTCTAGCGTACCGAGCATCTGCGCCACGGTTTCTGTCGTCACCGCGCCCTGCCCCATGGCAATTGCCTGGTCGGTCAGGCTCAGCGCATCACGCATACTGCCATCCGCCGCGCGGGAAAGCAGCTGAAGCGCACGCGGTTCAGTGGTGATGGTTTCTTCGGTTAAAACATGTTCGAGCTGTTTGCGGATCTGTTCAGCGTCCAGCGCTTTGAGATGGAATTGCAAACAACGCGATAAAATCGTGACCGGTAATTTTTGCGGATCGGTGGTCGCCAGCAGGAATTTGACGTGCTCCGGCGGCTCTTCGAGCGTCTTCAACAGCGCATTAAAGCTGTGGCGCGAGAGCATGTGGACTTCGTCAATCAGGTAAACTTTGAAGCGGCCACGGGCCGGTGCGTATTGCACGTTATCAAGCAATTCACGGGTATCTTCAACTTTGGTGCGGGAAGCGGCGTCGATTTCGATCAGGTCGACAAAACGGCCCTGCTCGATTTCGCGGCAGTTATCGCAAACTCCACAAGGTGTGGACGTGATGCCGGTTTCGCAGTTCAGCCCTTTCGCCAGCAAACGGGCAATGGTGGTTTTCCCCACGCCGCGGGTACCGGAAAACAGGTAAGCATGATGGATGCGCCCGAGCGACAGGCCATTAGCCAGTGCGGTCAGCACATGTTCCTGTCCGACGACGTCGGCAAAAGTTTGGGGGCGCCACTTACGGGCAAGAACCTGATAGCTCATTAATACCGGAAAAGTCAGGGGATCATGAAGGCAATGCTATCACAGCCTCGCCTGAGCAGGCGAGGCTTGTCTGGATCAATGCCCGTCGAAAGAAACCAGGCTGTAGCAGTTGATACTTAAATCGTTGAGGCGTTTTTCACCGCCCAGTTCCGGCAGGTTAATGATGAATGCGGCATCGGTCACTTCTCCACCCAGACGGCGGATCAGTTTCGCAGTGGCTTCAATCGTGCCACCCGTTGCCAGCAAATCGTCGATCACCAGAATTTTTTCGCCAGGTTGAATAGCATCAACGTGGATTTCAAGGCTGTCAGTGCCGTATTCAAGATCATACGTTTCGCTGATGGTTTCGCGCGGTAATTTGCCCGGTTTACGAACGGGGACAAAACCCACGCCCAAAACCAATGCAACCGGTGCGCCGAACAGGAAGCCACGTGCTTCGGTGCCGACCACTTTGGTCACACCGGCATCGCGGTAACGATCGGCCAGTAACTGAATGCTTGCAGCATAAGCTTTTGGGTCTTCCAGCAAGCTGGTGACGTCACGGAACAGTATGCCTGGCTTAGGGTAGTCAGGGATGGTCTTAATACTGTCTTTAATAAACTGTAGCTGCTGTGCGGTAGCGGTCATAATGTTAATTGCCTGATAAAGCTGCTGTTCATACTTAAACGCGGGCGGTCAAATGTCCCCCGTCACGCTCATATAAAGCATGCCGTTTAAGGAAGGAAATTGGGAGCGCACCGACGTACGAGATGCCCAAATCTATGCAAAGCTGCTTTAAAAAGCAACCCGCAGCCGGACATGATCACCTTTTTTATTGCTCAAGGTCAACCACTGGTAATCGCCACATCATGATCAGCAACATAAACATCATGCAGAGCAATAAAATACGCACCCACAATAGCGGGACAAAATAAATCGAAATGGCGAAAGTCACTGCGATCAGGATCACTGCTTTAGGTTTTGCCCCTTTTGGCAACGCACGATGTTGCTGCCAGTGGCGAAGGTAACCACCAAACCACGAACGATAAAGTAACCACTGGTGAAAACGCGGCGATGACCGGGCGAAACACCAGGCAGCAAGCAGCAGAAAAGGCGTCGTCGGCAACAACGGCAGCACAACACCCAGTGTTGCCAGCACGACACATACCCAGCCAGCGATAATCAACAGGACACGTTTCATGGAGAGGTTCAGGTTTTAGGATGAGGAAAGATGCGCCCCAGTGTAAACAAGTGTGAGATTGCTGTCATATTCCGGTGAGGCTTGTATCGCCGGGGGTTACAGGTAAGCTAGGCGCGTCACCAAAGGAGAGTCGCCGTGAGTACAGAACGAATTTTACATGTCCTTGATCAGCAAATAGAAACTCTGGCGCGGGAAATTGAGCCTATCGGCCACGTTTCGGCTTCTCAGGCACGGTTTGATATCGCCCTGTTTTCAACCAAAGGCACGCGTCTGCGGGATTATCTGGCTGAAATCAAAACCAATTTGCAGCAACTCAATCAGGAAGTCGTCGAAAAGCGTTCTGCGCAGGTGGCCTTTATTGCCGAGCGACTCGTGGCGCAAATTACTGCCATGCAGCGCGAACTGGCAACACAGACATTGCGAAAAACGCACCAGACGCCGGAGCGCAAAAGCCATGATAATTATACCCGTCTGGCAGAAACTCAGCAGTTTGAGCGCCGTCTGGTGGCAATGATTGAAGACCGGGAAACGACGCTCGGACAACTGGCAACCTTCGCCGATCAGCAGCGGGTACAGAAAGAGCTGGCTGCGCTGGAAGGTCGTCTGATGCGTTGTCGTCAGGCGCTGGCTAAAATTGAGAGACAAATCGAGCGTCAGGAAAAAGGTTTTTGAATCTTTATCACATTTTTTGAATCTGGCATTCAGAGCCTGCCCTTTCTTATCTATAATGATAAGTCCAAAACCTGCTCCTAATAATGTTGGCTAATATGTCTGTAGAAAATGCGGCCCCCGAGCTTCAGCTTGCTGTCGATCTGATTTATCTGCTTGAGTGCAATGAGATTGCGCCCGAGACAGCACTTGCGGCGCTGGAAATCGTTCAGCGCGATTATCAGGAAAAGCTGAAAAACAGCAAAAATACGCTTTCTATCAGTTATCTCTGAACCGCCCGGCTGACGGTTTCAGGGGAACCTTTCGCTTTCCCCTGAATTGACCGGCGGATATCAGTTTTGCGGCAGCGAGTCAGGCTCGTCGCCTTTTTGCCCCAACGTCCGCTTCACTTCCTGCACTTCATTCCCGTCCTGATTATGCAAATACACTTCGAGCTGATTGAACGCAATATTGATGTCGTTTTCGCGGCAAAGTCTGTCAATGCTGCGGTTAAGTTCATCGACGGTATAGCTGCGGTCACCCAGTTCACGGACATAAACCCGTAATTCATGATCCAGCGTGCTGGCACCGAAATTCAGGAAGAAAACCAGTGGCGAAGGATCGCTCATCACGCGCGGATTCTCATGCGCCGCCTGCAATAAGATCTCTTTAACTTTGTCGAGATCGGATCCGTAAGCCACGCCGATTTTGATCAGCACGCGGGTGACGGTATCGCTCAGCGACCAGTTGATCAGTCGCTCTGTCACGAACGCTTTGTTCGGGATGATCACTTCTTTGCGGTCAAAGTCGATAATGGTTGTCGCGCGGATGCGGATCCGGCTGACGGTGCCGGAGAAAGAGCCGATGGTGACGGTATCTCCGATACGCACCGGGCGTTCGAACAAGATGATCAGGCCCGAGACGAAGTTGGCGAAAATCTCCTGCAAACCAAAGCCCAGCCCGACCGACAGCGCCGCCACCAGCCACTGTAATTTATCCCACGACACGCCAAGCGATCCGAGCGCAGTCACCGCGCCAATCACCGTAATCGAATAAGTCAGGATCGTAGTGATGGCGTATGACGTCCCCTGCCGCAGTTGCAGGCGCGAAAGTACCACCACTTCCAGCAAGCCCGGCAAGTTGCGCGTTAAAACATACGCCACAATCACCGCCAGGAACCCGAGTAATAGATTCCCCAGCGTGACCGTTTGTTGCGTCACGGTCCCGGCGACTGTGCCGGAGTAATGCCACAGCGAAATGCTGTCCAGATAGGAAATCACCGTCAGCAAATCGGACCAAATCCAGTAAAACACGGTAGCAAAGATGAAGAACAGCACCATGGTGGTCAGGCGCAAAGACTGCTGGTTAATCTGATCCAGCCCGAGTGACGGCTCTTCTTCTACAGGCTCATTCCCTTCCGCGCCCTCTTTCGCTACAGCGGTCTGCCGCCTTGCCAGAGCGCGACGATAAGCCAGACGTCGCGCTGCCACGCTCAACCCGCGCAGCGCCGTGAGATACGTGATGTTCCAGAAAATCAGCAGATAAAGGCTGTCAATCCAGCGTCCGGCAAGCCGCAGCGTGGTATAGAAGTAGCCGGTAACCACCAGGCCTGCGAGGAAAGCCGGTGCCAGCGCAATGGCGGTGACCATCACCAGGCGAATGCTGTGTGAATCTTTTTCACGCCAGCCGTCACGGGCCATTGGAAAGACCAGCACGGTCAGTGCCAGTAAGGTCAGGAATATGACCATCTGCCCGATAATGTCGTCTACCAGCTCCAGCGGTGCTTTTTCACCCCGCACCGACCAGAAGATCAGCGGCAACATCACCAGACTCAGGCGGATCACCGAACGCCGGTAATGTGCGCAGGTGGCAACGGGCGTAGAAAAGTGACGTTCATTGATGCCGCCCGGTTTGAGCATGCGGTAACAGAAGCCCATCACAAACTGGAAAACGGCCAGCCGCTGAGCCAGCGTCCATAAAAAATCACTCGAATCGATATCGCATCGCGAAAGCCAGTAGCCGGCTCCCAGCGTCAGAAAGACCCCTGGCAGCACGTTGAGCGCCAGAAGCAGCAGCGCCTGCGGCGTATGAAGTTGACTGTCGCGCTTGAGTTGCCCGACATCGTTGCTCAGGGAGTCGATGCGCTGATTAATGTATTTCCTGCGCCAGAGCAAAAACAGAATAACCAGTAAAATCGGGATCGTGGCGGGCAATGAATGCAACGCACCCATCATCAGTTCGCCGCGCGGGAAGTTAAAGCTGAGGCTGCTCAGCTGGTTTTTCACATCGTCAGGCAGCGACTTGATGAATTCCCAGTTCATCGGCTTGTTGCTGCTCACCCAGAAAATCTGCTGGGTCAGCGTTTCGGTCAGCGACTGGTTGATGCTCAGCAACTGCTGCTGGTTAATCTGCAAATTGATTGCCAGAGACAGCTGATTCCCGAGCTGCTTATTAAGCTGGTCGAGCAGCTCGCGGCGCATATCCACAATTTGATCGAGCGCGTCGCTGATGTCTCCGTTGATGGTTTCTTTGCTGGCCGAAACGACGCCCTGAATGTAGCTGTCGCCCTGGAATAAGGCGTCACGCTGCTGGTTAACGGAGAACTGTTCGAGACGCAAATCGGCAATATGCGCGCTCATGTCCGTGATCAGACCGGACGGCGGAATGGTATTTTGCTGCTGCTGATAAAGAATGCGCGACAACAGTATGCTGCCTTTTAGCACGGAAATTTGCTCTTTAAGATCGTGCTCAGCCTGCGCAGAACGGTCGAGCCAGTTTTTTACCGTGATATTTTTCTGAACCAGCTGGTTGCCCTCTTCCGTGGCGGCAATCAGGCGTTCGCTGAGCTTGCGGTTAATCCCTAACTCCTGCGCCACCAGCGGGTCATTCTGGATATTCGAGGTATCGTCCGGCGTCTGGGCTTCTTTCGCTGTCCGCTCGGACAAAATCAGCCGCTTGCCATTCACCACTTCCTGCAATAACTGCGCGGTATGCTCCAGCTGATTAATATGCGCGTTGGTGTAGTCACGTTGCTTTTGCAGTAAATCCTGCAAAGTGGTGTTGGCTTCAAGGCTTTTACGCTGTAAATCAATCTGTGCGCTGAGCAATGCCTGCTGCGTCACCAGCATCGTTTGTTGAGTTGCGCGAAGATCCTGCTGACCCGGCGACATTCCGTTGAGCTGATTACGGATTTTCTGAATCGCCATCGAATAGTTGTACATCGTGCTCTGCACGCGTTCTGGCTGGGTTTGCAACGAAATCAGCTGAGTGTTAAACGTCGACAAATCTTCCTGAGAAGACTGGAGATCGTCGAGCGTGTCGTTGAGGCGGTTTTCCAGCTGACGCAGCGACAACGCGGAAAGCTGCGCTTTATCCACGTCATCTTTGGTACTGTTTTTAAGCTGATCGAGGCCATCCATCGCCGCCCGCAGTTTCTGCGGTGCTTCGGTGACCTGCTGATGGAGCTGGGTAACATCCTGTTTTACGCGGTCCAGCGCATCCAGATATTCCAGCGTGTGAATCAAATCCTGCTGAGACAGTTTATCTACCGGCGTCAGATTCTTTTGCCGGTTTAACGCATCAAGCTGGTTTTGCACTTCATTTCTGGTCGGAATATCGTTGCTGGCAGCATGACCGGGAAAGGAAAATATCAATAATGAGAGGAAAATCACGTAAGTAAAAACACGCAAAATCCCACTTTTCTTCATGAAAGAAACTCTCCCAGAAGGCGCGGTCATACACCGGATAAACATACGTCAGCTTCAACTCATTTGCCGAATGAATAATATAAAGATGACAATAGCAGCGTTCGACTTTAAAGGAAGGAGAAAAGCGTATCAGAATACAACATCGGAAGGTTTGCTTTTGGCGCTGAACTGTCAATAAAGATTGCAGACTTATTCATTGAGAGAAAGCGATTACACGGTTTCGGGCGGGAGCATCAGGAAAGAGGAATGGCGCAGCATGTCGAGATAGGTGTCCACAAATCGCTCAGCATTTTTTTGTAAATCAAAGCTTTCCGGGATAAAGAGCCAGTTTTCCATCAGGCCGGTCAGGTAAGCACGCAAAATAACGGCGGCCTGACGGGTGTCCAGTACGGCAGGCAATTGTTTTTCTTTAATACATCTCTCAAGGATACGTTCTATTTTACCGTATCCTTCTATATAGAGTGATTTACGGGCTTCATGAACGGACGTCATCTCCCCAACAAATTCACATTTATGGAATATAATTTCCATCAATGATTTACGTTGAGGATCGGTGACTGTGGCGACCAGAATGTAAATCAGTATTTCACGCAAAATACGCAGTGGATTATTCGGAAACTTTGTCTGATACTCTAGTTCGAGTACTTTAATCTGGGACTCGTAGGCTTCCCAAATCGCGTTAAACAGTTCCACTTTGTTCCTGAAATGCCAATAAATTGCGCCCCGTGTCACACCGGCTGCATTCGCAATATCAGTCAGTGATGTCGACGATACTCCCCGGGCAGAAAACTCACGCACAGCCGCATCCAGTATGTGTTGTCTGGTCTCAAGCGCCTGTGATTTGGTTTTTCGTGCCATAGGATTATCTTTCTGGGGAGTTTGATTTACATACATTCTTGAATGTATGTAACATAGCATGCACATACTAAGAGCGCAGCAATGGATTTTAAGTCTTGTGATCCATTGGACAATTTGAAATCGGACACTTGAGGTTTATTTATGAACAAAAACAGAGGGTTAACGCCTCTGGCGGTAGTTCTGATGCTATCCGGAAGTTTAGCACTTACAGGATGTAACGATAAAGACGCCCAGCAAGGCGCGCCGCAAGCCCCTCAGGTTGGCGTCGTTACACTGAAAACAGAACCGCTTAATGTGACTACCGAACTTCCTGGCCGTACTGCTTCTTTCCGTATTGCTGAAGTACGTCCGCAGGTTGGCGGCATTATCCTGAAACGAAACTTCGTTGAAGGCAGCGAAATTAAAGCCGGGACCTCTTTATATCAAATTGATCCAGCCACTTATCAAGCCGCGTATGACAGCGCTAAAGGCGATCTGGTAAAAGCGCAGGCCAATGCGCAAATTTCTCGTCTTACCGTAACCCGTTACAAGCCTCTGCTCGGCACCAACTACATCAGTAAGCAAGATTATGACACTGCCGTAGCGACTGCAGCACAGGCCGATGCGGCTGTAGTATCCGCAAAAGCAGCGGTTGAAACAGCGCGTATCAATCTTGCTTACACCAAAGTGACCTCCCCTATCAGCGGACGTATTGGTATTTCCTCTGTGACCGAAGGCGCACTGGTCTCCACTGGCCAGACAACCGCAATGGCGACCGTGCAACAGCTCGATCCTATCTATGTTGACGTGACCCAGTCGAGCAACGACTTCCTGCGTCTGAAAGAAGAACTGGCTGATGGTTCACTGAAACAGGTAAACGGTAAAGCACAGGTCAAACTGCTGTTGGATAACGGTAAAGAATATTCGCAAGCGGGAACATTGGAATTCTCTGATGTGACGGTTGATGAAACGACAGGTTCCATTACGTTGCGTGCCATTTTCCCTAACCCACAAGGTTCGTTGCTGCCAGGTATGTTTGTGCGTGCACGTCTTGATGAAGGGGTAAACAACAACGCTCTGCTGGTTCCTCAGCAAGGTATTACCCGTAACCCACGCGGTGATGCAACAGCGATGATTGTCGGTGCTGACAATAAAGTTGAACTTCGCACTGTCACCACAACGCAGGCAATCGGCGACAAATGGGTCGTGACGGATGGACTGAAAAGTGGCGATAAAATTATCGTGACAGGTCTGCAAAAAATTAAGCCAGGCGTACCGGTAACTGCACAGGAAGTTGATCAAAACGCAGCAGCACCCGCTACAGCGACGAAGTCTTAATAGGAGCCGGTAATTCATGGCTAAGTTTTTTATAGATCGTCCCATCTTTGCATGGGTGATCGCCATCATCATCATGTTGGCAGGGGCACTGGCAATTCTTAAATTGCCTATTGCGCAGTATCCAACCGTTGCGCCACCGGCTATCCAGCTGACCGCAACTTACCCGGGTGCGGATGCGCAAACGGTACAGGATACGGTCACACAGGTTATCGAACAGAACATGAACGGTATCGACAACATGATGTACATGTCGTCGACCAGTGACTCTTCTGGTACGGTGCAGATCACCCTGACCTTTGCTTCTGGCACCGACGCGGATATCGCGCAGGTTCAGGTACAGAACAAACTGCAGCTGGCAACACCATTGCTGCCGCAGGAAGTTCAGCAACAGGGTATCTCCGTTGAGAAATCGAGCAGCAGCTTCCTGATGGTAGCGGGCTTTATTTCCAACAACGGTACGATGACCCAGGATGACATCGCTGACTACGTTGGTTCGAACATCAAAGACCCAGTCAGCCGTACAGCCGGTGTCGGTGACGTTCAGCTGTTTGGTGCCCAGTACGCGATGCGTATCTGGATGGATCCGAACAAACTGAACAACTACCAGCTGACGCCGGTTGATGTTATCAGTGCAATCAAAGTTCAGAACAACCAGATTGCCGCAGGCCAGCTCGGTGGTACACCACCGGTTCCGGGTCAGCAACTGAACTCCTCTATCGTGGCACAGACTCGTCTGAAGTCCGCAGATGAGTTCGGTCAAATCATTCTGAAAGTGAATCAGGATGGATCTCAGGTTCGCCTGAAAGACGTAGCGAAAATTGAACTCGGTGGTGAAAGCTACGACGTTATCGCTCGCTTCAACGGTCAACCGGCATCGGGTTTGGGTATCAAACTGGCAACCGGCGCGAATGCCCTTGATACAGCAGCATCGGTCAAGGCCACGCTGGCTAAGCTTCAGCCATTCTTCCCGGCGGGCTTAGAAGTTGTTTATCCGTATGACACCACGCCGTTCGTTAAAATCTCGATTAAGGAAGTGGGTAAAACACTGTTCGAGGCCATCGTCCTGGTATTCCTGGTGATGTTCTTGTTCCTGCAAAACTTCCGCGCGACGCTGATCCCAACGATTGCCGTTCCGGTGGTATTGCTCGGTACGTTTGCCATACTTTCTGCGTTTGGCTATTCGATAAACACCCTGACGATGTTCGGGATGGTGCTCGCGATAGGCTTGCTCGTCGATGACGCCATCGTGGTGGTAGAAAACGTCGAGCGTGTCATGGTCGAAGAAGGCCTGCCGCCAAAAGAAGCCACCAAGAAATCCATGGAACAAATCCAGGGTGCTCTGGTCGGTATCGCGATGGTGCTGTCCGCAGTATTTATCCCGATGGCCTTCTTCGGCGGTTCTACCGGTGTTATCTACCGTCAGTTCTCCATCACAATTGTTTCGGCGATGGTGTTGTCGGTACTGGTGGCGATGATCCTGACGCCAGCGCTGTGTGCGACCATGCTGAAGCCGGTTGCCAAAGGCGAACATCACGAGAAGAAAGGTTTCTTCGGCTGGTTTAACAAGAAGTTCGAACAAAGCACGCACCACTACACCGACAGCGTAGGCAATATTCTGCGCAGCACCGGTCGTTATCTGGTGATTTATCTGCTGATCGTTGTGGGCATGGCGTTCCTGTTTATCCGCCTGCCAACCTCCTTCCTGCCGGAAGAAGACCAGGGTGTATTCCTGACCATGGCGCAGTTGCCAGCAGGTGCGACTCAGGAACGTACGCAGAAAGTGCTCGATGAAGTCAGCAACTACTACCTGACCAAAGAAAAAGCCAACGTGAACTCCGTGTTTACCGTTAACGGCTTTGGTTTTGCGGGGCGTGGTCAGAACACCGGTATCGCATTTATCAGTCTGAAAGACTGGTCCGAGCGTAGCGGCGCTGAAAACAAAGTTCCTGCAATTGCAGGCCGTGCGATGGGTGCCTTCAGCACCATTAAAGATGCACTGGTGTTCCCGTTCAACTTACCGGCAATTGTAGAGTTAGGTACGGCGACAGGCTTCGACTTCCAGCTGATTGACCAGGCTAACCTTGGACATGACAAACTGACACAGGCACGTAACCAGTTGCTGGGCATGATTGCTCAACATCCTGACTTGCTGACGCAGGTTCGTCCAAACGGTCTGGAAGATACACCTCAGTTCAAAATCGAAATTGATCAGGAAAAAGCAACGGCACTGGGCGTTTCAATTTCCGACATCAACACCACGTTAGGTGCGTCGATTGGTGGTAGCTACGTCAATGACTTCATCGACCGTGGTCGTGTGAAGAAAGTGTACGTACAGGCTGAAAACAAGTACCGCATGCTGCCATCCGATATCAACAATCTGTATGTCCGCGGCAGCGCAGGCCAGATGGTACCGTTCTCCGCGTTCTCGAGCGCGAAATGGGAATACGGTTCACCGCGTCTGGAACGTTATAACGGCCTGCCTTCGATGGAAATCCTGGGGCAGCCAGCACCGGGTAAAAGTAGTGGTGACGCGATGGCAATGATGGAGTCTCTGGCTTCTAAACTGCCAACCGGTATCGGCTACGACTGGACGGGCTTGTCTTATCAGGAACGTCTGTCCGGTAACCAGGCTCCGGCGTTGTACGCAATCTCACTGATTGTCGTCTTCCTGTGTCTGGCGGCGCTGTATGAAAGCTGGTCTATACCGTTCTCGGTTATGCTGGTGGTGCCACTTGGTGTGGTCGGCGCGCTTCTGGCCGCAACAATGCGTGGTCTGAGCAACGACGTTTACTTCCAGGTCGGTCTGTTGACCACCATCGGGTTGTCCGCGAAGAACGCCATATTGATTGTGGAATTCGCCAAAGACCTGATGGATAAAGAAGGTAAAGGTCTCATCGAATCAACGCTGGAAGCGGTTCGTATGCGTCTGCGTCCAATTCTGATGACTTCACTGGCCTTTATCCTCGGTGTAATGCCGCTGGTTATCAGCTCCGGTGCAGGTTCCGGTTCTCAGAACGCCGTTGGTACGGGCGTAATGGGCGGGATGATCACCGCAACGCTGCTGGCTATATTCTTTGTTCCGGTCTTCTTCGTGGTGGTTCGCCGCCGCTTTGGTAAGAAGAACGAAGACATCGAACATACCCACAAAGTAGAGCATCCGACGCTGTAACAGGATCTGCTCCCAATGAAGGCCGCTTATGCGGCCTTTTTTTTCGCCTGAGTCTTGAACCGGAAAACAGATGGGTGCATACTAATTGTTATAGTATAACATAACATTTAGAGGCATTATGAAACCCGCTATACATCCTGCGTACCGCACCGTGGTTTTTCACGACACCAGCGCAGACGAATACTTCAAAGTCGGTTCAACCATTTCTACTGACCGGACCATTGAGCTGGAAGGCGCAACCTATCCGTACGTGACCATTGAAGTCTCCTCAGCGTCGCATCCGTATTACACCGGAAAACAGAAAGAATATTCAAAAGAAGGCAGCACCGCGCGCTTCAATCAACGCTTTGGCAGCTTCCTCGGTAAGAAATAAACAACGTCAGGGAATATCAAATGCAGGTACTGAGTTCATTACGTTCGGCCAAAAAACGACACCCGGATTGCCGCATCGTCCGCCGTAAAGGCCGGATTTATGTGATTTGCAAAAGTAATCCACGCTTCAAAGCTGTGCAGGGTAAAAAGAAGAAACGTTAATATCTTCTGTGTGCCCGTTTACCCAAAAAACAAAAGCCCCGCCGCTTGCCCGACGGGGCTTTTTCTATGACTCAGACATGATGTAAACCTCCCCACAGCATAACCGTGAGGAGGGAAATCTTATTTCATGCTGGCGACAATCGTCTCAACGTTATGCTTGAAAGCTTTCACGTAAGTCGTTGCCGGGCCCTGCGGACCTGACAATGCTTCCGGATACAACTCTCCGCCCGGTTGCGCACCGCTGGCCGCAGCAATCTGTTTCACCAGACGCGGATCAGTCTGATTTTCGATGAAGTACGTTTTCACTTTCTCCTCTTTAATCTGCTTGATCAAAGAAGCCACACCGCTGGCGCTGGCCTCAGCTTCGGTAGAAAAACCGACCGGCGCCATAAAGCTGACGTGGTATTCCTGACCGAAATAACCAAATGCGTCATGGCTGGTCAGCACTTTACGTTTTGACTGAGGGATCCCGTTGAATTCCGTTTTCGCCCAGGCATCCAGCTTTTGCAGCTGCTGAATGTAAGCCGTGCCGCGCTGGCGAAAATAATCCGCATCTTCGGGATCGGCTTTAATTAACGCATTCATCACATTCGTCGCGTAAATCACGCCGTTCGCCATACTGTTCCAGGCATGAGGATCGGTGATTTGCTTGCCGTCTTCTTCCATCTTGCGGGAATTAACGCCTTCAGATGCCGTCACCAGATGGCCTTTATAGCCGGAAGCTTTCACCAGACGATCAATCCACCCTTCCAGCCCCAAACCGCTGACAAAGACAACGTCAGACGCATTGATCGCTTTACTGTCTTTCGGTGAAGGTTCAAAACTGTGCGGATCGCCGTCCGGCCCCACCAAGGCGGTCACCTTGACGTGCTCGCCCCCGACTTCCTGAACGATGTCACCCAGAATAGAAAAACTGGCTACCACCTCGACGGTTTTTGCCATCGCCAGCGGGCTCGACAGCAGGGCAGCTACTGCGAGTGATACAGGTAATACTTTCATCATGTCCCCTTAATAGTGGTACTTCTTAACAACGCGAGGCCGTTAACATCCCGCCACGCTTTCCAAATAAAACAGAAATAAAGAAAATGACAGTCGCGCTCAGCACAATCGCTGGCCCGGCAGGCAGTGAGGCGTAATAAGACCAGACAAGCCCGACCACGCTGGAAATAACGCCAATAATCATGGCACTCAGCAAGGTATGCGGTAAATCACGCGCCCAGAAACGGGCACTGGCAGCAGGTAACATCATTAAGCCGACGGACATCAGCGTGCCGAGGATCTGGAAACCGGCCACAAGATTGATGACCACCAGCGCCAGAAAAATTCCGTGGATCGCCGCCAGCCATTTCCCGGCGCTGACGCGAAGAAATAAAGAGTCGAAAGATTCAATCACCAGTGCGCGGTAAATGCAGGCCAGCACCAGCAATGACAGGCTGGTGATAATGCCGACCATAATCATGGCGGAAGAATCGATGGCCAGAATGGAGCCAAACAGCACATGCAGAAGGTCTACGCTCGAACCGCGTAGTGAAACCAGCGTGACGCCAAGCGCCAGCGAACCGAGGTAAAAACCGGCGAAACTGGCATCTTCTTTTAACTGCGTTCTGCGACTTACCAGCCCGGAGAGCATCGCCACAGCCAGCCCGGCGATAAATCCACCAATTCCCATCGCCACCAGCGACATGCCTGAAATCAGATAACCGATGGCAGCGCCGGGCAAGACCGCGTGCGAAAGCGCATCACCGACCAGGCTCATACGGCGTAATAACAGGAAAACGCCCAGCGGCGTGGCGCTGATGGATAACGCAATACAGGCGATTAAGGCACGGCGCATAAAGCCGAATTCAATAAAAGGATCGGCCAGCAAATGAAAAAGCATCATGAATTTGCGACTCCCGCCGCCAGAGAGAAAGGTTCTGCCGAAACGCAGGCATGCGCCTGATGAGGGAAATGTCCGAGAACATCGTGCGCACTTCCCCACAGATTTTGACTGGCGCTGAGATAAAGAACGCGGGGAAAATGTCGGGCAACCATTGAGATGTCGTGTAAAACCGCGATCACGGTTTTACCTTCCTGATGCCACTGCGCGATGACTTTCAGCAGTAGCTCAGTTGTCTGGCTGTCAATGCCGGTAAAAGGCTCATCGAGCATAATTAACGGTGCCTGCTGCACCAGCAAACGCGCAAACAGCGTACGCTGTAGCTGACCGCCAGAAAGCGAACCGACGGGGAGCGGCGACATTTCTATCATCCCGACCGTCTCTAACGCCTTTGCCACCGCTGCCGCTGACTGCCTATTAATCCCGCCAAACAAACCGCTTTGCGGCCAGCAGCCCATAGCAACCAGATCAAATACGCTGATGGGAAACCCGCGATCCAGCTCAGCCTGCTGTGGCAGATAGGCCAACCGCGGACGTTTGCCGCCAGTGAATGTGATGTCGCCCGCCACGGACTGTTGAAGCCCTGCGAGCGTTTTTAGAAAAGTCGATTTCCCGGCGCCGTTAGCGCCGATAATCGCCGTCAGCGAACCACTCCGAAACTGGCCGTTCAGCGGCATGGCCACGGCATGTCGGTCGTAACCGACTTCGACGTTATTAACAACAATCATGGTAGTGAAATCGCCCAATAAATCGCGGCCCATAAAACAACGAGCACAGCCAGTACAGCCACGCAGCGCACCGGCGAAGAAAGCGTAAAGAGTGTTTTAGTCATGGCCCCTCCATTCGTTATAATATAACATCACAAACCATCCTGCAGAGCAATACGCGAACTGTTTCAGTTTTTTACCGGTTGGGAACCAGACAGAGGGAAATCGGCACGGCGCATCAGTCAAAACTGTTAGAAAAGGGTAAAAATTGATGTGCAGATAGTAATTATCAATACAATCAGAAAGTTATGGAATTTTGGTGGAGGATTTTTTTTCGCTGCTCAAAACACATTCTGTTAAAAATGTGCAATAATGAAAAGGTAAGTGAGTTAGAGGTAATTACTGTTGAAGAAAATCATCCCTTACGATATTAATGAGAAAATTCTATCTCCTCAGGAACTGCAACAGATAATTCAACGCACTTTATCTGAAATTGAAGCACCGTTAATTGGGGATTTATGTTATTTCTCAGAAAATGCGCAGTATGAACCGAATTCTTTGCAAATCGTGTCAATAACACAAATTGACAAAAACTATTATTCAATGACTTACCGTTTTCGCTGGTCAGTTTTCAATGGCTGCCTGGACATTAATGCCGAAGAGTCCATGACGCAAAGTGTCACATTCCATGTTAAACCTGCGGGTTTGGAGTTTGATATTATTGAGTTGAACAAAGGAACGACGGAGGACGAATTGTAAGTTTGAGTAATACGTTTGCACAGCTTTCTGAAAATGAATTATATTTAAATTACTGACTGTATATAAATCGTGTAAACCTCCGCGCAAAGACATTGTCCAATGTGATGGTCTTTGAGATTTTAGTAAGTTCATAGCGTTTGTAGTGAGAGCCGTTTCCTGTAAGCCACCAAGTTTTGTTGTTTACTCACAGAGTGTTATCAACACCGAATAAACCATTACGGAGGGGATGATATGGATGAGTACTCGCCTAAGCGGCATGATATCGCTCAGTTACGCTACCTGAATGAAATGCTGTACGATGAAGGGATTGCGACACTGGGTGACAGTCACCATGGCTGGGTCAACGACCCAACTTCGGCTGTAAACCTGCAGCTCAATGAACTGATTGAACACATTGCGTCTTTCGTGATGAGTTTTAAAATTAAGTATCCGGATGATACCCATTTAAGTGATCTGGTTGAAGAGTATCTGGACGATACCTACACCCTGTTCAGTAATTATGGAATTAACGACTCTGACTTGCGCCAATGGCAGAAAACCAAGAAGCGACTATTCAGAATGTTCTCAGGGGACTACATCTGTACCCTGATGAAGACTTGAGTAATAATTTATATGCAGTCATCAGATAAAAATGAAAAGGCGAAGATGAACAAAATCGACTATTTGATGCGTTTAAGAAAATGCACCACAATTGATACACTTGAACGTGTTATTGAAAAAAATAAGTATGAACTGTCCGATGACGAACTCGAATTGTTTTACTCGGCGGCAGATCATCGTTTAGCGGAGCTAACAATGAACAAGCTGTACGATAAAATCCCGGTAGCCGTTTGGAAATTTGTACGTTGATCGATAAAGTTGGGTCGAAATAATTTTCGTCCCAACGCTTATTATTTATACAAAATAACGTTAACGTTATTTAACAATCCCTTTCAGATAAAACGCTCTGTTTTCTGTTTGATCTGCCTGTGAAATGTCTGCAATAGAAACTGAAAACATTGTTCCGTTTTCGGCGATCTTAATGGCGCGGGTATACGCATCATCGCCACCGTGCGGCTTAATGTCGGCTGCTGTAAATGAATCACCGTTAATTCGCTGTCGTTTAGCGTTGCTGTATATAACTCCGGTAATATCGCCACCGCCAGTCGCGAACGCACTAAACCATACAACGTTTCCTGAAAATCCACGCGATAACCTACATGTAAATTAAGCCGATGACTTTCAATCATCGAAGTCACCAGCCGGCTCACGTTTCCCTTAGAAAACATGGCAATATCCCTTTTCGCCAGTTGCCGCCACGGAATATTATGCCCTTCAGCCAGTGCATCATCACGCCGGACAACCGCCACAAAAGGGTCCTCAAGCAGAGGATAAATTGCAACAGAACCCGGTACCGTGCTGTCGGTTGCGCCGATACCAAAATCCACAGAACCGTTTTCAAGTTCCAGTAATAAAGCGTCATTGGTCAGGTCGTGGAATTCCACACGCATATCAGGGAAATATTCAGATAATAATTGCGGAACCGCCGGAAATAACAACGTACTGACCGAAGGAACAAGCCCGATACGTAAAGTCCCGTCCCCGCCCTGCCGCATAACTTGCTGCATATCATCGAAAACGCCATGCGCCGTATTCAATAAGCGCTCTGCATAAGGCAGCACGGCCTGACCCTGTTCAGTCAGGCTTACGCCCTGTGCGGTTCGGTGCAATAACTTTCCGCCCAAAACCGACTCAATTTGCCGAAGCGCGCTGCTCAGGGCGGGCTGACTGATTGCAAGACGATTCGCCGTTTCTGTAAAACTGCGCAACTGTGCGAGCGTGACAAAATACTGGATTTGTTTGATCGAAAGTGCAGGCAACCGGCGCCAGGGTTCAGACATATCTACAGCCATTCCGCGAAAAAAAGAAAACGTTTGCTCAGCATAACCGCATCTTATAGGCGGATAAAATAATTCATCTGTGCAAAGCCGTTTCCTCTGCCTACATTAGCCCGATAACACTGCAAATCCGGATACTGACATGACCGATAACATCGATTCTGCTTCGCAGCGCCTGCGGGCTGTAAACGCCGCACTGGGGAAAATCCCTTTCGATCGCCTTCTGATTAACGCAAAAGTCATTGATATGGTGACGGGGGAAATTCGCAAAGCTGACGTCGGGATCACCGGCAATATGATTGCCAGCGTCCATCCGCGCGGAAAATTCACACAGGCCAGCAATGTGGATGATTTGGCAGGTCGTTATCTTTCACCCGGTTTTATCGATACACACGTCCACATTGAAAGCTCGCACCTGCCGCCGGAAAAGTACGCGGAGATTGTCGTCGCACAAGGCACCACTACGGTGTTCTGGGACCCACATGAACTGGCGAATGTGCTGGGCGTCCCAGGCGTTCAGTACGCCATTCAGGCCAGCCGGAATTTACCCTTGCGGGTGATTTGTGCGGCACCTTCCAGCGTGCCTTCAACGCCAGGGTTGGAAATGTCCGGCGCTGATTTCAGAGGCAAGGAAATGCAAACCATGCTGAGCTGGCCGGAAGTGGCGGGCGTAGCCGAAGTCATGGACATGTACGGCGTGCTCAACGGCAGCGAAAGAATGCTGGAGATCCTCGACGCAGGCCTCAAAAGCGGCAAGCTTATCGAAGGCCACGCACGCGGCCTGAAAGACGAGCAGCTGCAGGCGTATCTGGCAGCAGGCGTAACCTCCGATCACGAACTGACTTCCGCAGAAGATGCTCTGGAGAAATTGCGCGCCGGTCTGACGCTGCAAATTCGTGGCTCGCATCCTTATCTGTTGCCGGACATCACCGCCGCGCTGCTTGCGCTCCCGCATCTGTCTTCGCAAATTACATTGTGTACCGATGACGTCCCACCAGACCATCTGCTGGAAAAAGGCGGTCTGATTGCGCTGATTAAACTGCTGATTTCTTACGGCTTGCGCGTGGAAGATGTCTTGCGGATGGCCACGTTCAACGCGGCTATCCGGATGAGACGCTCAGATTTAGGGCTGATCGCCGCAGGCCGGACCGCTGACATTATCGTTTTTGATTCACTCGATAACCTGCATCCGGAAGCCGTGTACGTCGGCGGTGAACGTGTCGCCAGAAACGGCAAACTTCTCTTTACGCCTGCGGCTGCCAGCGGCGTTGTTCCTCCCCGCGACACGATGCGACTCAAACCATTAAGCCAGGACGATTTCCGTCTGAAAATCCCCGGTCTGAACAACGGGAAGGCGCGTCTGCGTAATATCAAAGGTGCGCGGTTCACCCAATGGAGCGAAGTTACGGTCAGCGTGCAGGACGGCGCGGTTCAGCTTCCGGAGGGCTTTAGCCTGATTTGGGTACAGCACCGTCACGGTCGGCACGATGCGACACCAAAAATGGCGCTGCTGGAAGGCTGGGGAGAACTACGCGGCGCGATTGCCACTTCTTACTCACACGACTCGCACAATCTGGTGGTTATCGGGCGTGAACCGGCCGACATGGTGCTGGCGGCAAATCAACTGATCGCCAGCGGTGGCGGCATGGCTCTGAGCCAGCACGGCAAACTTCTGGCCAAAATTGAGATGCCGATTGCCGGAATGCTCTCCGATCTACCCGCAAAACAGCTAGCAAAAGAATTTAAGAATCTGCGCGAACTCAGCGCACAGGTCGCAGACTGGGAACCGCCTTATCGCGTCTTTAAAGCCATCGAAGGCACCTGTCTGGCGTGTAACGCAGGGCCGCATTTAACTGATTTAGGCCTGACCGACGGCGGCTTACGTGAAATCGTCGATCCGGTTCTCGAAATCTGGCCCGATAACGCCCGAGTCGTTCTCAGCGCTAAAAACACAAAAATGACAGCAAACACAACATTATAAAAAGCATTTTCAGGGGAGTTTGTATGAGTGAAAGTTCGGTGAAAGATATTGCACCTGCGACTGACGGCAGCTGGCTGGAGCGCCGCTTTCAGTTACGCCAGCGCCAGACCAAAGTCAAAACAGAGTGTCTGGCCGGAATAACCGGATTTTTGGCCGCAGCGTATTTGCTGGTCGTAATACCGGGGTTGCTGGCGGCGGGCGGAATGGACAAAGGTGCGGCCACCACGGGCGTCATTGTGGTGTTTGTTCTCGGATCTTTACTGATGGCCTTTTATGCCAACCTGCCGTTTATGGTCGGACCGGGGATCGGGGGTTCGGTGTTGGTCGGTATTACGCTCGCTGGCGATGGAGTCACCTGGCCGGTTGCACTGGGCATCGCCTGCTGGTCGGGTATCCTGTTTTTCGTCATGACGGTGTTTGGCTTGCGTGAAATCGTTACCCGTTCGGTTCCGCAGTCGATCAAATTAGGGCTGACAGCGTCAATCGGGATTTTTGTCGCCCTTCTCGGTTTTCGTAATGCCGGGCTGGTGATGGCGAACGCAAAAACGTCGGCTCTTGGGCTGGGTGATTTTACTGCACCGGGTGCGCTGATTGCCCTGCTTGGATTGCTGGTTGCCGTCGGATTACAGGCAAGAAAAGTGCCGGGTGCGATTTTGTGGGCCATTTTACTGGCGACGGTTGCGGGTATTCCGTTCGGCGTCACGCATCTGCCTGAACACTGGCTTTCCCTGCCACACTCTGTCGCACCGCTTTTCGGTAAAGTTGACCTGGCTGGCGCAATCAATATCGCTTTCCTGCCGTTCCTGTTTATCTTTTTTGCATCTGAATTCTTTTCAACGATGGGCACTACGCTGGCCGTCGGCGGCGAGGCCGGATTGCTGGATGAACATGGCAACATGAAGCATATCAACCGGCCTTTTATGGTGGATTCGATTGCCGCTGCACTGGGGCCGATTGTCGGCATTCCTGCGGCGACGGCGCTGATTGAATCCTCCGCCGCTGCTGAAGCGGGTGGCAAAACCGGTCTGACGGCGCTGGCCGCCGCGGTGATGTTCCTGCTGATGCTGCTGTTCACGCCGGTTGCGCTGATGATCCCCAAAGAAGCGACAGCGCCGGCGCTGATTTTGATCGGCCTGAATATGTTCAGCAATCTGCGAAAAGTTGATCTGGGTAATTTCACCGATGCGTTGCCGGTGCTGATGATGGTCATGATCACGCTGATTTCGAACAGTTTCGGTACCGGTATCGCCGGCGGTTTACTGTTTTACATCATCATTAAAATCGTGGCGGGTAAAGGACGCGAAGTCCCGCTGGGATTGTATATTCTGGCCGTTCCACTGGTTTACTACTTCGCCACGCTGGTGCATCACTGATTTCATTTCACCCAATAATGGGCGCGGAAATACCTTGCCCGTTTTTTTTCAGGCTGACGCAAAATTTATCTTGAGAAGTGAACGGGATTGCAGAAGAGGTAAAACGGGAGGGCCTGAAATTGGTGGAGGCCCTGCCAGCTACATCCCGGCACACACGACACCTGCTATGGCTGCTTCCTTCCGGACCTGACCGAGTTAACAAGTTAGTGTTGCGGGAGAACCAACAGGGCCCCCATTGTCGTTGTTGGCTCCGCGTCTCTGCGCAAGAGAATCGAAGCGGTGGGCATTATCTGTGATGACCAGAGCAAAAGCAAGTTAACCGCCGACAACCGTTGTTTTCTTAAACAATACGCCCGAATCAGACCCGACAGAACCCCGATTTTTACGTCATACTGTCCGGAAAACACTGAGGAGGATGTCATGTCGGAACCCGATAACTTTCGCCAGCGCGTATTCCAGATTATCGCCGCCATTCCCGCCGGACACGTCACCACGTACGGTAACGTGGCACAGCTCGCAGGATCTCCGCGCGCGGCTCGTCAGGTCGGCGGCGTACTGAAAAAACTGCCGGAAGGCAGCACGCTTCCCTGGCATCGCGTGATTAATCGTCACGGCGAAATCTCCCAGCAAGGCGAAGATTTTAAACGTCAGCGTCAGGCGTTGCTGGCCGAAGGGATTGTCTTTAAGAAAGGCAAAGTCGATTTAGAGAAATATGGCTGGAAATGGTAATACTGAACATATAAAAAAAGCACCGCCGGAGCGGTGCCTGAGTGCACAGGACAGCTTTTACATCAGTAAGTTGACTGTGTTGGTACTGCGCTAATCGGTGCAGGTGAAGTCCCCAGCCCCGGAGTAGACGAGTTGCCCAGCAGACCTGAAGCGTCCGGTTTGGTAGCAACAGGCACGGCGACAACCGGCACAAGTTGCAGATCGGCACGGGTACCCTGACCGTGGTTAATCACTTCCTTAATGCTGTCGGTAACGAAGGTCATCTGACCATTAACAGTCACCGCTGCGCTCAGCAGAACGCGGGCATTAGGTGCAATTTCCTGCGGGTTATACGGCAGGATGAACGTAAACGGTGCCTGTTTACCCTGTGTTCTTGCCACTTTCTGCGAAATCACGCGTGAAGGCGCATCCGCAATTGACGCATCAGACAAGGTCACTGTCAGAACTGCATCAGGCGGCAAAGCCACTCGCTGATTGATGAAAACGCTACCAGACACATTTGGGCCGGTGATCGCAGGTCCGGTCGCTGTACTGGCCGCGGTATTCACAGGAGGTTGCTGCGCTGGATCCTGGTGGTGCGGTGCGCACCCGGCAAGTGTCAGAGACAGCGCGGTTCCACCTACTATCTGCCAAAGTTTCATTGTTCGTACTCCCTTTTTATTAGTCGCTTGTCGACAAGCTGTAATAAACGCCGACGATGAATTTAGTGACTTTAACCAGCTTACCCATTAATCATGGCACAAAAATCTGAAGTTTGCCTCCCGACGATAAAAGAGGGCTTCTGAGCGTCACAAAGATCCACTATGATTAACAGGTTAGACCTGTGCCGGAAGGCGCCTTTTTTCAGCGTCCGGCATGCATCAACCGGTAACTTTCATGAGGCCACTATGAGTCAGGCATTAAAAAATCTGCTGGATCTTTTAGATCTGGAAAAAATTGAAGAAGGGCTGTTTCGTGGTCAAAGTGAAGATCTGGGTTTACGTCAGGTCTTTGGTGGTCAGGTTGTCGGTCAGGCACTTTACGCCGCCAAACAAACCGTGCCGGTCGATCGTGGTATTCACTCGTTTCATAGTTACTTTTTGCGCCCGGGCGACAGCAGTAAGCCGATTATTTATGACGTTGAAATCCTGCGCGACGGCAACAGTTTCAGCGCCCGTCGGGTGAAAGCCGTGCAACACGGCAAGCCGATTTTTTATATGACAGCGTCTTTCCAGAGTCAGGAAGAAGGCTTCGAACACCAGAATACGATGCCGGACGTACCACCGCCGGAATCACTGGTGTCTGAATCCGATATTGCTAAAAATCTGGCGCACCTTATTCCGGAAAAATTCCGCGACAAATTCATCGGCCATAAACCTATCGAGATGCGTCCGGTTAAATTCCATAACCCGCTAAAAGGCAGTGTTGAAGAACCGCACCGCGCCGTGTGGTTCCGCGCGAACGGCGAAATGCCTGATGACTTGCGTATCCACCAGTATTTGCTGGGCTACGCGTCTGATTTCAATTTCCTGCCCACCGCGCTGCAACCTCATGGCATCGGTTTCCTGGAGCCGGGAATGCAGGTGGCGACCATCGACCATTCAATGTGGTTCCACCGCCCTTTCCGTATGGACGACTGGCTGCTGTATGCCGTTGAAAGCACTTCGGCTTCTGGCGCACGTGGTTTTGTCCGGGGTCAGTTCTATACGCGTGACGGGGTTTTAGTGGCTTCTACGGTGCAGGAAGGCGTTATCCGTCAAAGACCGGTCGAGTGATGCATACCTGATGTAAGAAGCAAATGTAAAAAGCAGACGTAAAAAAGGGGCGATAGTGATATCGCCCCTTTCAATTCTTCATTGTTATTTTTGTACTGCCTGATAAGAGAATTTAGCGCACTGCTTTCTCTGAAATCAACTTACTGGTTGTAAGCATTCTCACCGTGGCTGTTCACATCCAGACCTTCACGTTCCTGCTCTTCAGGAACACGCAGACCTACAATCATGTCAGCCACTTTGTAACCGATGAACGCCACAACGCCAGACCAGACCAGCGTAACGCAAACGCTGAAGAACTGAACCCAGACCTGATGACCCATGGTCACGCCTTCTGCATAACCCACACCGCCCAGAGAGCTGGAAGTGAATACGCCAGTCAGCAGACAACCTACGATACCGCAGACGCCGTGAACACCGAATACGTCACAGGTATCGTCCACACGCAGCCATTTTTTCAGGGTAACTACGCCCCACAGGCCGGTAACGCCGCCTACCAGGCCGATAATCAGAGCACCGCCCACACCGACAGTACCGCACGCCGGGGTGATAGCAACCAGACCTGCGATAGCGCCAGAGCTTGCGCCCAGCAGAGAAGGTTTACCGCGAACCATCCACTCAACCAGCGTCCAGGACAGGATTGCACCTGCGGTCGCAATCACAGTGTTCAGGAAAGCCAGAGCTGCAATGGAGCTCGCCGCACTTGCAGAACCGGCGTTGAACCCAAACCAGCCCACGTACAGGATTGAAGCACCCGTGAAGACCATCGGCAAGTTGTGTGGTTTGAACGCTTCTTTACCAAAGCCCGCACGTTTGCCCAGCAGATATGCACCGACCAGACCTGCGATAGCGGCGTTGATGTGAACAACAGTACCACCTGCGAAGTCCAGCGCGCCATCGGCCGCCAGGAAACCGCCCGCCCAAACCATGTGTGCCATTGGGATGTAAGAGAAGGTCAGCCAAATCACGGTGAAAATCAGCACCGCAGAGAAACGAACACGTTCAGCGATACCACCCACAATCAGCGCTACAGTGATGCAGGCGAATGAGCATTGGAACGCAACGTGAATCATCTGGGAGAAGGTGCCGGTAACTGAATCCAGGCCAATGCCTTTCATCATCACATTGCTGAAGCCGCCAAAGAAGGCGTTACCTTCACTGAATGCGAGGCTGTAGCCATAAAGGATCCACAGCACGCACACCAGCGCGAAAGTCACGATGACCTGAGTCAGCATCGACAAAACGTTCTTAGAGCGCAGTAAGCCGCCGTAGAACAATGCCACGCCAGGTACGGTCATAAAGAGTACCAAGGCCGTACAGATCATCATAAATGCGTTGTCAGCGCCGTTTGCAACTGCCGGTGCTGCGGCCATGGCAAGCGAAGGCAGCAATGCAACCGCGCCAAGCCCCATCATGGATAAAAGTTTTTTCATTATTAACCCACCCCTGTTTCTCAAAACTGTTTTTTCTAACCTGATTTATATCAAAGCGATTTATATCAGAGATTAAGGCCTGAAATTACAGTGCTGCTTCGTCAGTTTCACCCGTACGGATACGGATGACGCGTTGCAATTCTGCAACGAAAATTTTGCCATCACCGATCTTGCCGGTGTAGGCCGCTTTGCTGATAACGTCGATCACTTCATCAAGCTGATCGTCAGCGATAGCAATGTCGATTTTTACTTTTGGCAGGAAGTTCACGCTGTATTCCGCACCGCGGTACAGCTCAGCATGACCTTTCTGACGTCCGAAACCTTTAACTTCCGTTACGGTCAGCCCCTGAATTCCAACAGCAGACAGTGCTTCACGCACGTCTTCCAGCTTAAAAGGTTTGATCACCACAGTAACCAGCTTCATTTTGCCACTCCTCGAATTAAGGGCTTGCCGCGAGAAACCTCGCGCCCGATACGGAATGGTTAAAGCAAAGGGTGTGCCAGAGTTGTAATTGCGAAAATATTCATGCGATTCCCGCGTAATACGGCATTTTCGGATTATTCGTGACACGCAGCACAGTTGTGAGGGCATATTCAGCCAGGCTCCGCGCGCACCATTTAAGTGCCTGACGCTGCTTTTTAGTGCAAAGAAAGTCAGCGGAACGTTTTGCCTGCATGGATCAGGTGCGTGAGAGGATAAAAAGGAGGATTAAAAGGGCAGGAATAAATGCACTGGCGCAACAAACAGGCTGCGCCAGTTCAACGATTATGCGTTTTCTGTAGCTGAAATATCCGTACCGGTGGAAGCCAGTTCCTGCCCGGCAAGCTGCAACTGATACATCTGATAATACCGGCCTTTTTCCGCCAGCAGCTGGAAATGGCTACCTTGTTCAACCGCCTGACCACGATGCAATACCAAAATATTATCGGCATCGACAATCGTTGAAAGACGGTGGGCAATCACCACCAGCGTGGTTTGCTGACGGATAGCCCGTAACGCGCGCTGAATTGCCTGCTCGGTTCCGGAATCAATATTGGCCGTTGCCTCGTCAAGGATCAGAATCTCAGGTGCCTGCACCAAAACGCGCGCCATCGCCAGCAACTGTTTCTGGCCAACGGAAAGATTATTCCCCTGTTCACCCAGACGCGTATTCAGCCCTTCCGGCATTTCACGCACCAGCGGAGAAAGCTGCACGATGTCCAGCGCATGCCAGACCTGCGCCTCATCAATATCACGTCCTAAAGTCACATTGGCGAACACGGATTCCGCCAGCACCACCGGATCTTGCTGAACCATGGCGATACCTTTGCGCAGGCTGGTGTGTGATAAGTCCGCAAGATTTCGCCCGTCCACGCGGATTTCACCTTTATTGAGCGGGTAATATCCCATGAGTAAATTCGCCAGCGTGCTTTTCCCGCTGCCGGTATGTCCGACCAGCGCAACGAAACCGCGCGACGGAACGTGCAGGGAGATATTTTCCAGCACCCATTTGTCTGCCTGATAAGCGAAGCTGACGTCCCTCACCTCAATCTCCCCGCTGGCGAGCAATTTGTCGTCCGGGCCGTATTGCTGCTGGGTTCTGTCCATCAAATCAAAAATACGCTCACCGGCAACAACCGCCTGCTGCAAAATTGACTGCTGCGAAGTCAGTTCGATCAGTGGTTCATTGAGGCGTCCCAGATAGTTGATGAAGGCATACAGCACGCCCACACCAATAGAACCTTCGGCGCTGAATCCGAAAAGTAGCAATAAACCACACAGAATCAGAGATGAAAACAAGCTAAGTAATGGGCGCAGCAGGAAACCTTCCAGCCTCAGCGTTTGCATACGCGCCAGATAGTGCGACTGGCTGGCGCGCGTAAGGCGTTCGCCGAATCTTTTCTGCTGACGAAATTGCTGGATGACGTTCATCCCGTTAATGACTTCGTTAAACCCGTCATTAATGTCAGCCAGATAAGCGCGCACCTTGCGAACAACCGGCGTGCTGTAAATCTGATACAGCCCCATCACGACAAATACTGCCGGGAAAATACAGATAGCAACGGAAGCCAGCCGCCAGTCGAGACTGAACATCGCGATCAGCATTGCGCCAATCAGGGCGATGCTGCGTAATACTGTCGAGACTACCGTCACGTATAAATCACGGATCACTTCGGTATCATTGGTTACGCGGGAAATAAGCTGCCCGACCGGCTGGGTATCGAACGCGCTGAGCGGCTGCCGGAGTGCGGCGTCCATCACATCCGTTCGCAAACGCTGGACCACGCCAACGGCGGCGCGGTTAAACAGCAGCGCCTGAAAATAGTGCAGGCTTGCCGCAAGAAATTGCAGGAAAATAAAGCAAACCGCCAGCACGCTGACTTTCCCCCACGGCAACTCCCCTTTCGCGACATAGTGATCAATAAAGAAACTGATCAGAATGGGCCCGGTCACTTCTGCCGCGGCGGCAATCCACAACATTACGACAGCATAGGAAAGTGGCTTGGTGTAAGGTTTTCCGTATTTGAGAAGTCGCTTAAGCGTTGGCCACAACTTCTGAATTTTATTCGCTTTTTGTTCAGCCACGTTGTTCCGTCTCCATGTCCTGAGGCGCGTCGTCCAGAGCAGCTTCAAGCTGCTGATAGCGGAACATATCCCGGTACCAGCCGGGCTGTGCAACGAGCTGTTCGTGATCACCACGCTGCGAAATGCTTCCATGGTTGAAGACCAGAATTTCACTCGCTTCGGTTAACGCTGAAAGGCGGTGCGCGCTGATAATCACCGTGCGATCATTCCCCCACTGCCGTAAGTTATGCAGAATCCGGTGTTCCGTACGGCCATCCACCGCCGACAGCGCGTCGTCGAGGATCAGGATCTCCGCTTTCATCAGCAAGGCACGGGCGATGGAAATACGCTGTTTCTGCCCGCCGGAAAGCATGACGCCGCGCTCACCGACTTCGGTTTCATATCCCTGAGGCAAGCGCAGAATATCGTCATGTACGCTGGCAAGCCGCGCCGCTTCTTCAATTTCTTCCTGAGTCGCTTCCGGACGCCCCAGTGCAATGTTTTGCGCCACCGTGTCAGAGAACAGGAAAGGTGTCTGGCTGACAATCGCCAGACGCGCGCGCCAGTCGTCGAGCTGGATCTCTTTGAGGGACAAACCGTGATAACGCACGTCACCTTCTGTGACGTCAAACTGACGTTGCAGAAGAGCCAGAAGCGTACTTTTACCCGAACCGGTCGGGCCGCACAGCCCGAGCATTTTGCCCGGTGGCAGGGAGAATTCGACTGAACGCAATGCGACCTGAGTATTTTCAGGATACTGGAACCGGGTTATCTGCGCTTCGAGCACGGCACGGCCCGCAGGTAATGGTTTCGCGCCGTCAGCCACCGCAGGCGCTTCTTCAAGCAGGCTGCGGATACGGCTGTAAGCCGCACTTCCGCGTTCCACGATATTGAACATCCACGCCAGCGCCAGCATCGGCCAGATCATCAGCCCGAGATACATGACAAAACTGGTTAATTCACCGAGCGTCAGGTGCCCGTTGACCACCATCCAGCTCCCGCCGCCAATCGCCAGCAGGTTTGCCATGCCGATAGAGACGTAAATGGTTGGATCAAAACGCGCATCAACGCGGGCGACACGCATGTTTTTAGCACCGGTATCGGCCGCAACATCGGCAAACTGCGAGGACTGATGATTCTCCAGCCCAAAAGCTTTGATCATCCGGATACTGGTCAGGCTTTCCTGCGCCTGATCGTTTAGCGAGGAAAACGCCGCCTGCGCCGTTTTAAAACGGGAATGTAACTGGTCGCCGTAGCGTTTGATAATGATCGCCATGATCGGCATTGGCACCAGAGAAAGCAGTGTCAGCTCCCAGCTGATCTGGGTCGCCATCACTATCAGCACCGCCAGCCCCATGACCAGCGAATCCACCAGCGTCAGAACGCCCTCACCGGCCGCAAAGACCACGCGATCCACATCATTTGTTGCTCGGGCAATTAAATCCCCGGTGCGATGGCGCAGATAAAAAGCCGGGTGTTGGCGGCTGAGCTGACGGAAAAATCCCTGTCGCAGTTCGACCGCAAGCTGATAGGACGCACCGAACAGCAGCACGCGCCAGACGTATCGCAGCAAATACACCACCACCGCCGTGCCCAGCATCAGACCCAGCCACGCGAAAAGCACACTTGCAGACATTTGTTTTGACGTTACGCCATCAATAATTATGCCAACCAGTTTCGGTGGCAGTAATTGCAGAATAGCAATAATGATCAGTAAGCCGACGGCACCCAGATACCGGCGCCATTCGCGTCGGAAGTACCAGCCTAGTTGTGCAAACAATCTCACGCAGCGTTTTCCATAGAAATAATAATGATTTTATTGAGTTAAACAGGTTTCAGAAAGACCCGTTTTCTCTTCAGGTCGACAAGGATAACAGAGTTAACCTGCGTTTCTGATGAAACTTTTTACTGCAACTTTTGCATTAAATTGGCAATGCGGTGGTCGATTTTATGCGTTCCATCGCAAAACTTGAGGTCACATCGTTCAGTCCTGGAATGCCGTTCACAAGCCGCTTGTAAAAGTTGTCGTAGCTTTTCATATCGGAAACCTGAACCTGGAGTAAATAATCGTATTCCCCTGCCATCCGGTAAAATCCGAGCACTTCGGGAAACGCTTCCACCTGCTGAACAAATCGCTGATACCACTCGCTGTTGTGATGTTGCGTTTTAATCAGGACGAACGCCGTCAGGCTCAATCCAAGTTTTTCGCCATCCAGCAGAGCCACTTTTCCACAAATAATCCCGTCGTCTTCAAGACGTTTAATTCTTTTCCAGCAAGGCGTGGTGGTGAGATTCACCGCTTCGGCCAGTTCATTCAGAGAAAGCGTGCAATCTTTTTGCAACAACGACAATAGTCTGAGGTCAATTTTATCTACCATAACCCACTCCCGGAGAATTATTTTCTATAAAATACGCAATTCATGGGTTAAAGGGTAACTTATTTCTCTGCTGCTTGCGTTATTCTTAAACCCACAAAACTTCTTCTGCGAGCTCTCACAATGCAAAACGCCTGGGTTAATCACGCTATTAAAGAAATCGACGCGGATTTTCAGCGTTCAGCCGACACACATTTAATTCGTCTCGCCCTGAACGATTTCCCCGGAATTTCGCTGTATCTGAAAGATGAGAGTACGCATCCGTCCGGCAGTCTGAAACATCGTCTGGCGCGTTCCCTGTTTTTGTATGGCCTGTGCAACGGCTGGATACGTGAAAACACGCCGATTATCGAGGCATCTTCCGGCAGCACGGCGATTTCAGAAGCCTATTTCGCGCGCCTGCTTGGCCTGCCTTTTATTGCTGTGATGCCTGCCTGTACCGCGCCACGCAAAATTCAGCAGATTGAATTTTATGGCGGCCGCTGCCACTTTGTTGAAAACTCCGGTCAGATTTATGCCGCTTCCGAACAACTCGCACGTGAACTGAACGGCCATTATATGGATCAGTTTACCTATGCTGAACGCGCGACCGACTGGCGGGGAAATAACAATATTGCTGACAGCATTTTCCGGCAGATGTCCCGCGAACCGCATCCGGTGCCGCGTTATCTGGTGATGAGTGCCGGAACCGGCGGCACCTCGGCCACGCTGGGGCGTTACATCCGCTACCAGGGGCACGATACCGAACTGGTGGTCGTCGATCCTGAAAACTCCGTATTTTACGATTACTATCAGCAACGTGATGCCAGCGTAACCGCGCAATGCAGCAGCCGTATCGAAGGAATTGGCCGCCCCCGCGCTGAGCCTTCTTTTATTCCCAGCGTGATCGACAGCATGATGCAGGTGCCTGATGCTGCCAGCGTCGCGACGCTTCACTGGCTGGAAAAAGTGCTTGGCCGCAAAGTGGGCGGTTCAACCGGAACCAATGTCTGGGGGGCGCTGCAACTGGCTAAACAAATGCGCGGAAAAGGCGAAACAGGTTCCATCGTCACGCTACTTTGCGACAGCGGCGAACGTTATCTGAATACCTATTTTGACGAGAACTGGGTCGCGAAGAATATCGGGGATATTTCGGTGTACGCACAGCAGCTAGAATGTCTTAGCTGAGGAGCTGGAGTTTACCTTAGGTTTTTCCTAAATAATTCGAGTTGCGGGAAGGCGGCAAGTGAGTGAGACCCGATGAGCTTACATAAGTAAGTGATTCGGGTGAGCAAGCGCAGACAACGCACCAGCAGCTTGAAGTATGAAGGAAAAAAGCCGGGACAGATAATCCCGGCCGCTGCAAAACCTTAATATTCGGGGGAATAGGTGAGGTTTGGTGTGTGCAGCCAGTGTTGCAAAAAGTGGGACACCGCCTGATTCCGGCAATGCCCGATAACTTGCAGATGCGGAGATTGTTCTTTCAGCACAGGTAACGCGTTGCCCATGATCAACCCCATTCCGACGCCTTCCAGCATTTCCCTGTCATTCATCGCATCACCAAAGGCCATGCATTCAGACATTGTGATCCCCAGCCCTGCCGTCAGAAGAGCCAGCGCGCTGCCTTTGTTACAGCCCGCAGGCTGCACATCCAGACAATCATGCGCGGAAAAACACAGGTCTAAACGTGCGCCGAAATGCGCTTTGAGCTGCGGAACCAGATTCAGCAAGGTTTCATGCGGTGCGCAGAAACACACTTTGCTGTTGCCGGAATCGGGCAATGTACGTAGATCCTGTAAATGATAACGGAAACCGCTGAACTGATGCGGGATCAGTAAATCGGGATCGTCCAGAGCGGTAAACCAGCCATCATCACGAAAAACATGCTGACTCGCCGGTGTATCCCAGGCGGTATGCAGCAGTTCATGCGCGCAATCTGCCGGTAAATCGCTGGCGTGAAGCAAATGCCCTGACAAGTCGTGAATGCGGGTGCCGTTACCGGTGATCAGAAAACCTTCCATCCCGATATTGGCCAGAATATCTTTCATTTCAAGATAATGGCGTCCGGTGGCAAAGGTGAGCCGCAGGGGTTTTTCTGCCAGCTGGCGTAGCGTTGCCAGCGTTTTCTCGCCCAGGGTATGGTCGGGTAAAAGAAGTGTGCCATCCATATCGAATGCAGCTAAACGGTACATATTTCCTCTCTGAGCGGGAATGATTTTCACGTTCAAAGTATGGACTGCGATTTACGGAAGTAATAGTGAACAGTTTATGAATACTCTTCCGGGTTTAGTTCACACTTTGGTTTTCAGCCCCGCGCCAGCGGCAAAAGTCTGCGATATGCTGAAGTGAAACTCAATCCAGAAAAATAAGGTTCCGTATTTCCGATGCGATTGCAAAACCGGCTTAATCAATACCAGCGCCTGTACGTGAAAACCGGGCAGGAACCTGTTTTTCTCACTGTGGCAGAACTGGCAGAAATCTTCTGTTGCAGTGAACGCCACACGCGCACTTTGCTGAGCCATTTTAAGGATGCTGGCTGGATAAACTGGCAGTCTCAGTCTGGCCGGGGGAAACGCGCGTCGTTGCGCTGTCTGAAATCTCCCGAGGACCTACGCGGGGCTTATCTGCAGGAGTTACTCAAAAACGGTGAACATTCGGCGGCTTTGCAGCTCAGTCAGTTGGATCCCACGCACCTGAATACCCTGCTCGCACCGCATCTTGGCGGTCAATGGCAGGAAGATGCGCCGACACTGCGAATACCGTATTACCGCCCTCTCCAGTTACTTGACCCGTTAACGCTGACCGGCCGCGCAGAGCAACATCTGGCGCATACTATTCATGCAGGTCTGACGCATTTTGTTCCCGGAAATCCGACGCCGCAGCCTGATCTTGCCCATCACTGGCAAATCAGTCATGACGGCAAAACCTGGCAGTTTTTTCTGCGCAGTCAGCTTTTCTGGCACAACGGAGAGCCGCTAAAAACAGCGCAACTGCTGACGCGTTTCGAGCAATTACGCCATTCAGCGCGAGGGAAACATAATCTGGCTTCGGTGATCCAAATATCTCAGCCACACGCACAATGTCTGCAATTTGATCTCGATACCCCCGATTACTGGCTCGCGCACCGGTTTGCCGATCTCAGTTGCCTGCTTTCGCATCCTGAAAATCCGCATATCGGCGCGGGTCCGTTCCGGCTGACGCATTTTTCCCCCGAACTGGTCAGGCTGGAACAACATACGCTTTACACCCTGCAACACCCTTATCTCGCCGCGATTGAATTTTGGATCACGCCGCAGCTATTCGCGCAAAAAAATAATGTGAGCTGCCAGCATCCGGTGAGGATCATTCTGGGCGAAGAGGAAGAACTGTCGCGAGTCAAACCGGTCAGGCGCAGCACCAGTCTGGGGTTTTGTTATATCGCCACCAATCTTCGAAGGGGCGTTCTCAATGAAGCGCAGGCTCGGAAAATTGTCCGGCTGATCCAGCGCAGCGGCATGCTGGATAATCTGCCAATTGATCATGATCTGGTGAAAGCCAGCAAAGAAATGCTACCCGGCTGGCCTATTCCTTTGCATGACGATACCGACGTTCGCCTGCCGGAAAAACTCAGACTCCTGTTTCATCCGCCGGTGGAATTTGAACTGGTCGCTCAGGCTTTGCAGCAAAAACTGGCCGATGAGGGCTGTACGCTGGAGATTGTTTATCACGAGGGGCGTTTGTGGGAAGACGTCGAAAAGCTTAAAGCTGCCGATTTACTGCTCGGTGATCGTCTGATCGGTGAATCCCCTGAAGCCACTCTGGAAAACTGGTTACAGCAAGATCCCCTCTGGCCGGAAATTTTACGGAAAGATGATTTGCGCAGGCAGCAACAGCGTCTTATCCACATTCAGCAAATCCCGCACGAAAACCGCCGCGCCGATGAACTGAGCGATCATTTTTATCAGTGGATGCAAAACGGGATCGTGACGCCTTTGTTCAATTATCAGTATCAGGTCAGCGCGCCGCCACGGATCAGCGGAGTCCAGCTCACAGCATGGGGCTGGTTTGATTTTTGTCAGGCCTGGGTTCCGCCACCGTTGTTATCGGAAAACGCGTGATGGAGCTGTTTCGCTACACTCTGACGTTAAAGAAAAGTACCATTAACCCAATTTTTCTGCGCTAGTCGCAGTCGGTTTCGTAACACAGGTAAACAGAATGAAAAGAGCAGTGGTGGTTTTCAGCGGCGGACAAGACTCAACAACCTGTCTGATTCAGGCATTGAAGCAGTATGACGAAGTTCACTGCGTCACGTTTGATTACGGCCAGCGCCATCGTGCCGAAATTGAGATTGCACAAAAGCTGTCCGTTGAATTGGGTGCCCGTGCGCACAAAGTGCTGGATGTTGGCTTACTCAATGAACTGGCGGTCAGCAGCCTGACGCGCGATAACATCCCCGTTCCGAACTTTGGCGATGAAAATGACGGCGGCCTGCCGAGCACTTTCGTTCCCGGCCGTAATATTTTGTTCCTGACACTGGCAGCAATATATGCCTATCAGATCCAGGCAGAAGCCGTGATTACCGGCGTGTGTGAAACTGACTTCTCCGGTTATCCGGATTGTCGTGACGAGTTTGTGAAAGCGCTGAATACGGCGGTGTCGCTGGGTCTGGCGCGCGACGTGCGTTTCGAAACGCCGCTGATGTGGCTCAACAAGGCTGAAACCTGGGCGCTGGCAGATTATTATCAGCAACTGGATTTGGTGCGTCATCAGACGCTGACCTGCTACAACGGTATTGCGGGTGACGGTTGTGGCGAATGTGCCGCCTGCCATTTACGTGCCAACGGCCTGCAACAGTTCAAGTTGGATAAAGACGGTGTTACCGCCAGCCTGAAAAAGAAAACCGGTCTGCGTTAACGATCTGACGGCAGAGTTGCATGACGGGCGGCATCAACGCTGCCCGTTTTTGTTTTAACTTTGCAGCTTTAAATCAGTCGTTCTCCAGTTCCAGCTCGCGTAATCTTTCCAGTAACTCACCTTCCAGCGGCAACGCTTTTTGTGTACGCAGATCGATGCACACAAACGTCAGTGTGGCATCTGCCACCACTTCACCTTCACAGGTCACCACTTGTTCGAGAACTCCGCTTCGCCCGTTGAGTTGCTGCAGGCTGCTGTCGATACGCAGAACGTCGCCGAGCACTGCCGGTTTGCGGTAATTGATGTTGATATTCACCACGATGAAAGCGATTTTGTTTTCGCTCATCCACTGGAAACCGGACTGGGTATCCAGCCACTCCCAGCGTGCCGTCTCAAGAAATTCAAGATAACGCGCGTTGTTAACGTGCTGGTAAACGTCGATGTGAAAACCGCGAACTTTAATAAACGTATGCATAGTGGTTAAAAAACTCCTGATAATCGCCTGAGGCATACAACCAAACTGGTCTGATGTCTTTAGAGATTAGCAGAAGAAAACGGCGGCAACCGTTGGGGAATTGCCGCCGCGACATCCGTCACAGTTTCAGACGGTCCTTGTTACGTTCGAACAGTGCAGCACCGATCCCCGGCACTTCGCGCAGTTGCTCGACGTCGGTGAATTGCCCGAGTTCTTCGCGGTAGCTGATAATAGCCTGCGCCTTTTTCATCCCTACACCATTCATCACTTTGGCAAACTCTTCCGCTGTGCCTGTATTGATGTTGACGGTACTTTCATCTGTGACCGCCACCTGTTCCTTTTTCACCTGCGGGCCTGAGACTTTTCCCGCTGCCGTTACAGGCGCAGTGGTGGTCGTCGCTACGCTGCTGGTGGCATTCGGTGCCGCCTGCAACATCACCGGTAAAGTAGAAAGCCCCAGAGCCAGTGCAAACGAAAGTGAAGTAATGCCTAATTTTTTCATGCTGTATCCTCCATGTGTTTGACAGCACGGAGAGAGTGCACCAGGGCGAAACGGCGAACAATGGGCAACTTTCAAATATGGAAAAGGCCGCGAAAGCGGCCTTTGTTTGTTGCAACGCGTTGCAAATCTTTGCGGCGTTTACTGGTTTTGTGCGGCTGAACCGTATTTGATTTTTGCTTCCTGACGCAGATTTGTCAGCAGCGCATCAAAGGTCACATTTGCGGAAGTCTGTTGCATCTCCTGCGTGAAACGTGCGACATCGGCTTCAGGAACAACACCCGGTGTCACGCCGGTCAGTTTGACCAGAACGCTGTTACCTTTGGCATCCTGAGACAGACCATAAACCGGCTGGTCTTTCTGTGGATGTGGTAATGCGTAGACGTTTTCTTCGAACGCAGAGGGTTGCTGGCTGCGCTGTACTTTCTGTACTGCGCCAAAGCTCAGACCGGCGGCTTTCATCGCGTCATCGCCTTTACCTTCTTTCAGAGCGGTCAGCAGTTTTTCACCGTCAACACGCGCCTGATCTTGTGCTTTCTGGCGTTTAAGCAGCGCAGTCACCTGATCTTTCACATCAGCGAACGATTTAACTCCTTCGGCTTTATGCGCATCGACACGCACCACAAAGGCACGATCGCCGTCTACGGTGATAATGTCAGAGTTGCTGCCCGGAGAACCGTCCTGACCAATCAGACCGCCTTCAAAAATCGCCTGCACGACAGGTTTGAAATTAATACCTGCCGGGATTTGATTCTGAGTGAACCAGTCAGTGTGGACGGCTTTCGTTCCTGCAACCTGCTCAGCAGAAGCTAAAGATTCGTTATCATTGGTCGCTGCTTCGCTGACTTTTTGTTGCAGCGCGTAGTAAGCATCCAGTGATTTTTCCTGCTTCAGCTTATCGGTAATTGTCTTACGCACGTCAGCCAGTGGCTTCACCTGCTCAGGTGTGACGTCGTCAAGGCGCAGGATGAAGAAACCGCTGTCAGCTTTGATTACGCCAGACACCTGACCTTTGCTGGTCAGATTCGCGCTCTTAAATTCTGGCAGAGTAGTTTCAGGCTCCATCCAGCCCAAATCACCACCTTGTTTTGCACTCAGTGCATCGGTGGATTTGGTTTTTGCCAGTTGAGCGAAATCGGTACCTTTAGCCAGTTCTGCTGCAACTGCGTCCGCATCAGCCTGAGTTTTCAGGACGATAACGCTGTAACGACGGCGCTCCGGTTGGCCGAATTCGCTTTTATGCTGGTCGTAATAGGCGCTGATATCCGCGTCAGTCACATCCATTTTACCCTGCATCGCCGCTGCATCCATTTCGATGTAGCTGATCTTCACCTGCTCAGGGGAAATAAAGCTGTTTTTGTTCTGATCGTAGAAAGCCTGTAATTCAGCGTCAGTCACCTGCTGCTTCGCCGCCAGTGCGTCCGTGTCCAGCGTTGCCGTTTGTACATCGCGGCTTTGCAGGATCAGCTCACCCAGCGATTTGCTTTCTGCTGGCAGAATAAAATCAGATTCACCGAAGGCTTGTTCGAGTTGCTGGCTGATCAGCTGACGTTTCATCAGCAGTGCAAAATTATCCGCGGTGTACCCCATGCTCTGGATGCTTTGCAGATATTTAGCGTTATCGAAACGGCCATCAGTCTGGAATTGCGGGGTCACAAAAATCGCGTCTTTGATCTGCTGATCGCTGACGGTAAAACCTAATTTTTTGGAATACTGTTCCAGCAAGGTGACGTCAATCAGGTTGCTCAGGGATTCCTGACGCAACTGCTGCATATAACCTTCGCTGCCAGCCAGCGCAGAGAACTGATCGCCGAGCTGTTGTTGTAACCGGTTGCGCTGATTTTGCACCGCCTGCTCTAACTGAGCACGCCCGATTTCCTGACCATTCACTTTCGCTGCATAGTCGCCTGAACCGCCGACCAGGTAGTTGCCCACCCCTGTCAAAATAAAGGACAGAATAATCAGGGCCAGAATGATTTTGAGCACGACGTTATTGGAAGCCGCGCGTAAATTGTCCATCATAGTGAGGCAACACTCCGCTGTAATAAAAAAAGCGCACCGTTTTCGATGCGCCTTGTATCTTACCTTACCAGCCCGATGACGTCAGGTTATTGTTTAACAACCAGACCTGAATGAAAAAGCATCAGTGATGCACCTCACACAGTTTCGACGTCAGTCAGCGGGTAATTAACCGTTAACGGCATCTTTCAGCGCTTTACCTGCACGGAAGCCAGGCACTTTAGCTGCTGCAATACTGATTTCTTTACCGGTCTGCGGGTTACGGCCGGTACGTGCTGAACGTTCACGCACTGAGAAAGTACCGAAACCAACCAGAGCGACTTCATCCCCAGCTTTCAGGGTGTCAGTGACAGATGCAAGAACAGCATCCAAAACACGTCCCGCTGCGGCTTTAGAAATATCAGCACCGGCAGCAATTTTGTCGATCAATTGTGACTTATTCACTCTTTTCATCCCCTCTTAAAATTCGATCATCACGGCGCATTTTCCCTACGGACGTGACCGCGCTGCTGTTATATCAATCTTGTCAGGGCTATGCAAGCGACTGAAAGCAGCCTGAAACCTTCTGACAGCTGACTAACTTAACGGCACAAAAAAAAGCTGGCAAGTGAGATTTCACCTGCCAGCCTGTGTTTTATTCAACTGTGTAAGTCGAGGTCACTATTTTGCTGCAACCGGTAATGCGCCATAAGCTGGATTTTGCAGTGCGATGTTCAGAACATCGTCAATGCGTTTAACCGGGTGGATCTCAAGATCTGCCAGCACGTTCGCCGGAATTTCTTCCAGATCACGTTTGTTGTCATCTGGGATCAGAACCACTTTGATGCCGCCACGATGCGCTGCCAGCAGTTTTTCTTTTAAACCGCCGATCGGCAGAACCAGACCACGTAAAGTGATCTCACCGGTCATTGCGACATCCGCACGTACCGGGTTGCCGGTCAGACAAGACACCAGCGCGGTACACATCGCGATACCGGCACTTGGACCATCTTTTGGCGTGGCCCCTTCAGGTACGTGAACGTGAATATCACGTTTTTCGTAGAAGTCAGGGTTGATGCCCAGTTTGTCCGCACGTGCACGCACAACGGTCAGCGCAGCCTGAATAGATTCCTGCATGACTTCACCCAGAGAGCCGGTGTAAGTCAGCTTTCCTTTACCGGGTACGCAGGCCGTTTCGATGGTCAGCAGCTCGCCGCCCACTTCGGTCCACGCCAGGCCGGTGACCTGGCCCACACGGTTTTCGGTATCAGCACGGCCGTAATCGACCTTCTGCACGCCGAGGAAATCTTTCAGGTTGTCGCCGTTGATTTCAATGTGCTTGAGGTTTTTATCCATCAGCAATTGTTTGACCGCTTTTCGGCAAAGTTTAGACAACTCACGTTCTAAACTACGTACACCCGCTTCACGGGTATAGAAACGGATGATGCCGATAATCGCGCTGTCATCAACGGTCAGTTCATTCTTCTTGAGCGCATTACGTTCAAGCTGTTTCGGCAACAGATGTTGTTTGGCGATGTTCAGTTTTTCGTCTTCGGTATAACCCGAAAGACGGATCACTTCCATACGATCCAGCAACGGTGCAGGAATATTCATCGAGTTCGAGGTCGCCACAAACATCACGTCTGACAGGTCATAATCGACTTCCAGATAGTGATCGTTGAACGCCACGTTCTGTTCAGGATCCAGCACCTCCAGCAACGCTGAAGCCGGGTCGCCGCGCATGTCAGATGACATCTTGTCGATTTCATCCAGCAGGAACAGCGGGTTTTTTACCCCCACTTTCGCCATTTTTTGAATCAGTTTGCCCGGCATAGAACCGATGTAGGTACGACGGTGACCGCGGATTTCCGCTTCATCACGTACACCACCCAGCGCCATACGCACATACTGACGGCCCGTCGCACGCGCGATGGACTGGCCCAGTGAGGTTTTACCCACACCCGGAGGCCCAACCAGACACAGGATTGGCCCTTTGATTTTGCTGACGCGCGTCTGCACCGCAAGGTATTCAAGAATACGGTCTTTGACACGTTCGAGGCCAAAGTGATCGGTATCCAGAACTTCCTGGGCTTTAAGCAAATCTTTTTTCACTTTGCTGCGGGCGTTCCATGGCACCTGAAGCATCCAGTCGATATAACCACGCACTACAGTGGCTTCGGCGGACATCGGTGACATCATTTTCAGCTTTTGCAGCTCAGCTTCGGTTTTTTCACGCGCTTCTTTCGGCATTTTCGCCGCTTCGATTTTGCGTTTCAACGCCTCATGTTCATCAGGCGTGTCGTCCATTTCGCCAAGTTCTTTCTGAATCGCTTTCATTTGCTCATTCAGATAGTACTCGCGCTGACTTTTTTCCATCTGTTTTTTGACACGATTACGAATGCGTTTCTCAACCTGCAACAGGTCGATTTCCGATTCCATCATCGCCATCAGATATTCCAGACGCTCGGTGATATCAAACATTTCCAGCACGGATTGTTTGTCAGCGAGTTTCAGCGGCATATGGGCAGCGATGGTGTCAGCCAGACGTGCGGCATCTTCGATGCTGTTAAGCGATGTCAGCACTTCCGGCGGGATCTTTTTATTCAGTTTGATATAACCTTCAAACTGATTAATCGCTGTGCGGACCAGAACTTCCTGCTCGCGTTCATCCACGGCCGGCGATTCAAGGTATTCCGCCTGGGCAGCAAAATGCTCGCCACTGTCAGAAAGCGTGGTAATGCGCGCGCGTTGTAACCCTTCCACCAGCACTTTTACAGTGCCGTCCGGGAGCTTCAGCATTTGTAATATTGAGGCAACCGTACCCACGGAGAAGAGATCGTTAACGCCCGGCTCATCGGTTGACGCTTCTTTCTGCGCCACCAGCATGATTTTTTTGTCGTGATCCATCGCGGCTTCGAGGCACCGAATCGATTTTTCCCTGCCAACAAACAACGGGATCACCATGTGCGGATAAACCACCACATCGCGCAGAGGCAATACGGGGATTTCTATGCGTTCAGAACGCTCAGGGTTCATAGAGCTCTCTCTTAGTTTAGCTTCCGCCAGGTTAAGGAAATCTCGTGAAACACGAGTCAGACGGGTTTCAGCAAGTCGTTAACTGAGTATATGGGGATGAATGTCCGACATTCAACGATAAGAATGTGCGAAAAAAAAATGGGGGACTAAATCCCCCATTTCGTGGCTAACTCTCTGGATAGATTGGCTAATTATTCGCCAGATGCCTGCTGTGCTTCTGGTTTGCCATAAATCATCAGAGGTTCTGACTGGCCCGCAATCACGGACTCATCAATCACCACTTTCTCCACATCGTCGAGCGATGGCAGATCATACATCGTATCCAGCAATGCGGCTTCGACGATTGAACGCAGACCACGGGCACCGGTTTTACGGTTCATGGCTTTCTTCGCAATCGCCACCAGCGCTTCATCACGGAATTCCAGTTCAACGCCTTCCAGATTGAACAATGCCTGATATTGCTTAGTCAGTGCATTTTTCGGCTCTTTCAGAATTTGAATCAGAGCTTCTTCATTCAGTTCGCTCAGTGTTGCAACGACAGGCAGACGACCAATGAACTCAGGGATCAGACCAAATTTGATCAAATCTTCCGGTTCCGCCTGCGCCAGCAACTGACCTTCTGTTGCTTTCTGCTCTTTGCCTTTCACTTCTGCACCAAAACCGATACCGGTATTGGTATTGATACGCTGACCAATCACTTTATCGAGACCGGCAAACGCGCCGCCACAGATAAACAGAATTTTCGAAGTATCAACTTGCAGGAATTCCTGCTGAGGGTGTTTGCGCCCGCCTTGCGGAGGTACGGCAGCCACAGTCCCTTCAATCAGTTTCAGCAGCGCCTGCTGAACACCTTCACCGGACACGTCACGTGTGATCGATGGGTTGTCAGACTTGCGGGAAATCTTATCGATTTCATCAATATAAACAATACCGCGTTGCGCTTTCTGTACGTCGTAATCACATTTCTGCAGCAGTTTCTGGATGATGTTTTCGACGTCTTCACCCACATAACCGGCTTCGGTCAGCGTGGTGGCATCGGCCATGGTAAATGGCACATCCAGGAAACGCGCCAGAGTTTCAGCCAGCAGCGTTTTACCGCTACCCGTCGGCCCGATCAGCAGAATGTTGCTCTTGCCTAATTCGATACCATTGCTGGTATCGCCATTACGCAGGCGCTTGTAGTGGTTATAAACTGCCACTGCCAGCACTTTCTTCGCAGGTTCCTGACCGATAACATAATCGTCAAGATGCTGACGAATTTCATGCGGTGTCGGTAATGCACTGCGTTCACGGTGTGGCGCGACTTCTTTGATCTCTTCGCGAATAATGTCGTTACATAAGTCGACACACTCATCGCAGATATACACTGACGGCCCGGCAATCAGCTTACGAACTTCATGCTGGCTTTTGCCGCAAAAAGAGCAGTACAGCAGCTTTCCTGAACCGTCTTTGCGCTTATCTGTCATCAGTAAACCTCTTCTTTAATATCAGTCCCGCAGCGTAGTAAACACCACGGCACGACCCTATTACACAACAGCCGCATGATTGGCTGATGTCTGTTCGTTCCCGTTATCACTCAAAGTGGGCAACGTTCGTTTAGATCTTCAACGCTGCCCCTGAGACATCCGTATGAGTATAACTATAGACCATCAGCCCGGCAGAACTAAGCCATCAGGCGCGATGGGTAAATACAGAATCGACTAACCCGTACTCTACAGCCTCATTAGCAGACAGGAAACGATCTCGTTCAGTGTCACGCTCTATTTCTTCGAGAGATTTGCCCGTATGTTTCGCCATCAGCTCATTCATGCGGGATTTCACTTTCAGAATTTCTTTCGCGTGGATCTCGATATCTGTCGCCTGGCCCTGGAAACCACCCAACGGCTGGTGAATCATCACACGGGAGTTTGGCAGGCAGAAACGCTTGCCTTCAGCACCGGCAGTCAACAGGAACGCGCCCATTGAACAGGCCTGGCCCATACAAATGGTGCTGACGTCTGGTTTGATAAACTGCATGGTGTCGTAAATCGACATACCCGCCGTAATTACGCCGCCCGGTGAGTTGATATAAAGATAAATGTCTTTTTCCGGACTTTCTGCTTCCAGGAACAGCATCTGGGCAACAATCAGGTTAGCCATATGGTCTTCAACCTGGCCGGTCAGGAAGATGATACGTTCCTTGAGCAGACGGGAGAAGATATCGTATGAACGCTCGCCCCGTGAAGTTTGCTCAACCACCATGGGTACCAACGCCATGTTTGGTGCAAATTGCTCTCTTTCACCACTGTATGACATAACCGTCTCCTAATAGATTCTGTTTGGCGCTATTTAAAACCGATTCTACTTGAGATAGGCACACATGACTATGCTCAAGCGGCCAAGTCGCCATTTACACGTCTGACGGTCGTTATCAGTCAGATTTTAACTGCAAATTTACCTGGGTTCGTCATTATCAATTGGGGGATTTACGCCCTTTTTTCAAGCCTGACGGAAAATTTCTTTTCTCTTTCACCCCGACGGGGTGGATGAAAGGCCATATTGGTGAAATGGAATGAACAGGTCTACGTGAGCTGTGCCCTATATTGATAAATATAGTGCAAAAACAACAGTCAAAAACAAAAATATCTGATTTTCAGGAAATAAAAAGCCCGCAGTAAAAACTGCGGGCTTCAGTGTCGAACCTGTAAACAGGTTCAGCAACGTGCAATCAGATTATGCAGGTTGAGTCTGGTTCATCAGTTCAGTAAAGGTAGTGGCTTTTTCAGTCACTTTCGCTTTAGACAACAGAGTTTCGACCGCTTGTTCTTCCAGCGCGACATTACGCATGTTGTTCATCAGCTCTTTATTTTTGCTGTAGAACTCAACAACTTCCTGTGGATCTTCGTACGCAGAAGCCATTTCTTCGATCAGCGCTTTAACGCGGTCTTCGTCAGCTTTCAGTTCGTGCTGGCTGATGACTTCACCCAACAGCAGACCGACAACAACGCGGCGCTTAGCTTGCTCTTCGAACAACTCGCGTGGCAGTTCCAGCGCTTGTTTTTCGTTGCCACCAAAACGCTGTGCAGCCTGGCGACGCAGAACGTCAACTTCGCCGTCGATCAGTGCAGATGGCACGTCGATTTCGTTAGCGCTGACCAGACCGTCGATTGCCTGAGTTTTGATGCGGTTACGTACAGCACCTTTCAGTTCGCGTTCCATGTTTTTACGCACTTCAGCACGCAGACCTTCAACAGAACCATCAGCCACGCCGAAACGTTTGATGAATTCTGGCGTCAGTTCTGGCAGCTCACGCTCTTCAACTTTCTTCAGGGTAATGGCGAACTTAGCCGCTTTACCTTTCAGATTTTCAGCGTGGTAATCTTCCGGGAAGTTTACGTCGATGGTGAATTCTTCACCGGCTTTGTGACCGACCAGACCGTCTTCGAAGCCTGGGATCATGCGGCCCTGGCCCATAGCCAGTACGAAATCAGAGGCTTTGCCGCCTTCGAATTCTTCACCGTCGATAGAACCGGAGAAATCAACGGTAACGCGGTCTTCAGCAGTGGCTGCAGCGTCAGTTTCTTTCCAGTCAGCTTGTTGCTTACGCAGAGTTTCCAGCATGGTATCAACATCAGCGTCGTTAACTTCAACAACAGGTTTTTCAACTTCGATGTTTTCCAGATCTTTCAGCTCAACTTCCGGGTAGACTTCAAATTCTACGGAGAAAGTGAAGGCTTCACCCTGCTTGTACTCACCTGGGATGTAGTTAGGTGCGCCAGCTGGATTGATTTTTTCTTTGATGATCGCATCAACGAAATTGCGTTGCATCACATCACCCAGTACGTCCTGACGTACTGATGCGCCATAACGCTGCTCGATGATGTGGCTTGGTACTTTGCCTTTACGGAAGCCGTCAATACGTACTTTTTTAGAGACGTTGATCAGTTCACTGCTCACTGCTTTTTCAATGCTTTCAGCAGGAACAGTAATCGTTACGCGGCGCCCAAGGCCTTGAGTGGTTTCAACAGAAACTTGCATCTTGTTACCTCAAAAAAAAATCACAGTGCTCGGTCAACTCCAGAAGTCGTTCTCAAGATGAGAAGCACAATTGCGCAAACTTACCTTGAAAACGACTTCTAAGAACCGGGACAGTTCTGTTATCAGAACGTAGCCCTGTATTCGAGAGCGTCCGAAACCATTCCGGAAAAATTAGACGCGACATTATAGCGACGCATGCGCACTGAGTCGAGGACGGTATCTCTACGCGCGGGAGGGAAACTCACACGGGACTCGATCCTTCGAAAAATGCGGTCGATGCAAAGGCGTAAACCCCTTGTCGTCTGCCTGTCAGTCATTGGAAAAACAAAAACGGCCCGCAGGCCGTTTCTTGAAATTCGCCACTACTAATACCGCATCTGCTAAGGAAAGTTCCAGTTTTACCGTATCAAATGCCGATATTTGTGCCATTTGTGAATCAGATCGCCCGTATCAGGCCATTGTGCCTGCGCCGCGGCAAGGAGGTGAGGCAGGAACAGTATCCTGCAAACCTTCCCATTCTTTAAGGGTGTAGGTGTGTAATGCCAAAGCATGCACACTGCCTGCCATCTCTTCTGTTAATTTCCCGTAGATAGCACGATGACGTGCCAGGAAGCGTTCGCCGACGAATTTGTCGGACACCATCACGACTTTGAAATGGCTTTCTGAGCCTGCCGGTACATTATGACGATAGCTTTCGTCAGTCACTTCCAGAAACGCAGGGTCGAATGCCTCAGCTAATTTTGCTTCTATTTGCTCACGAATCATAGCAATCTCCTCACACCACATCTGCCGAGAACTGCGCCTGGCCTGTCTGTAGACCTGTCTGCTTAACACTCTCTACCTTTAAATAATAGGCTGCTTTAGAGCGTCTACGTTAATCACATTAAAAAATTTATGCTGTTGATTGATAAAAAAGGCGCTCAGTCTGTCAAAGAAAACGCGGCTTCGCTACGCAGGAGTTGGTGATACAGCATACTTGCTGAAAAAAAACGCTAAATATCCATTTTTACAGAGTGTTGGGACTTCCACCCGCAAATGGCGATGTTATGATGTCGGCAAAATTTTGAGCACGACTCCTTTATTAATGTTGAGAAAACACACATGTTAAAAAAAATCATTTTCCCTGTGCTGGCACTGTTCATGCTGGCCGGATGCGCCACCAGCACTAACACGCTGGATGTTTCCCCGAAAATTGTTCTGCCTTCACAAGATCCAACGCTTCAGGGCATTACTATCAGCATCAACGGGGCTGACCAGCGCCAGGATCAGGCGCTTGCCAAAGTTAACCGTGACGGCCAGCTGATTTCCCTGACACCTTCGCGCGATCTGCGTTTCCTGTTGCAGGAGTCACTGGAAAAACAAATGACCGCACGGGGTTACATGGTCGGTGCTGACGGTGCCGTGGATCTGCAGATAGTCGTCAATAAGCTGTATGCAGATGTGCAGGAAGGAAACCTGCGTTACAACATCACCACCAAAGCCGATATCTCTATCATCGCTACAGCGAAAAACGGCAGCAAACAGGTGAAGAACTACCGCTCAACGTATAATGTTCAGGGCGCACTTTCCGCGACCAACGCTAAGATCACCAATGCGGTTAACACCACGCTGGGTGATGTCATCAGCGACATGGCCGCCGACACCAGCATCAGCGACTTCATCAAGGCTAACGCACGATAAGCCCCGGCTGAAATCCGCGTGACCCATTCTGCCCGGCCTGTCCGGGCAGAATGCTTTTCAGAACAAGCAATCCTTCCTTTATTCTCCCCGCTTCCTTTATTATGCCCCTGCGTCACTCTCTCACCGGTTCGCAGGAACACATTTTCATGATCAGTCAGTACTTTAAGATTTTCACGCAACGCAATACCGTCATTTTGCTGCTTCTGGGCTTTGCTTCCGGCTTACCGCTGGCGCTGACGTCCGGCACATTGCAGGCGTGGATGACCGTCGAAAATGTCGATCTGAAAACTATTGGGATTTTCTCGCTGGTCGGCCAGGCCTACGTGTTCAAATTTCTATGGTCGCCGATGATGGACCGCTACACCCCGTCATTTCTCGGGCGTCGTCTCGGCTGGCTGATCCTGACTCAGTTGTTGCTCGTGGCGGCGATTTTCGCCATGGGCTTTATGGATCCCGGTAAAGATTTGTTCTGGCTGGCGGCGCTGGCGGTGCTGATTGCCTTTGCATCGGCTTCGCAGGACATTGTCTTCGACGCGTATAAAACGGATTTACTGCCGTCTGAAGAACGTGGGAACGGTGCTGCGGTTTCCGTGCTGGGCTATCGTCTGGCGATGCTGGTTTCCGGCGGGCTGGCACTTTGGCTGGCAGACCGTTATCTCGGCTGGCAGCACATGTACTGGCTGATGGCCGTGCTGATGCTGGTGGGCGTGTTCGCCACACTGATATCGCCGGAACCGCAAAATACGCAGCCTGCTCCACGATCAATTGAAATGGCCGTCGTGGCACCGCTGAAAGACTTCTTTGGGCGCAACAATGCCTGGCTGATTTTGCTTCTCATCGTGATGTACAAAATGGGCGATGCGTTTGCAGGCAGCCTGAGCACGACATTTTTGATCCGCGGTGTCGGGTTTGACGCCGGGGAAGTCGGGCTGGTAAACAAAACGCTCGGCCTGATGGCCACAATTATTGGCGCACTCTTTGGTGGCATGCTGATGCAGCGTCTGAGTTTATTCCGTGCGCTGATGCTGTTTGGTATTTTGCAGGCGGTTTCGAACGCGGGTTACTGGATCCTCGCCATTACCGATAAAGATTTGTATACCATGGGCACGGCGATTTTCTTCGAAAATCTGTGCGGCGGTATGGGGACGGCGGCGTTCGTCGCTCTGTTGATGACCTTGTGCAATCGCTCGTTTTCCGCCACGCAGTTCGCCCTGCTCTCGGCACTTTCTGCGGTGGGCCGCGTGTATGTTGGCCCGATTGCCGGCTGGTTCGTGGAAGCTTATGGCTGGCCGTGGTTCTATCTTTTCTCGATTGTTGCCGGCGTTCCGGGGCTGCTGCTGCTGGCCGTTTGCCGCCAGACGCTTGAATACACCCAGAAAACAGAAACTTTCCTGCCGCGCATTCACTTCGCCAAACCTTACCGCTGGGCACTGCGCTGTATGCTGGGCGGAAGTTTGCTGCTGGTCGTGTGGCTGGTGACGCTGATCGTGAACAGTTTAGGCTGGGCCTCGTGGCACGGCTTCACCGGGATTTTGCTGGAAGCGGGCGTTTTCGTTTGTCTTATGGGGATTATTTTAGGCAGTTTGCTCGATTTTCTCTCACTCCGGCGCACCGCACGTTCCTGATTTACCGCCATTCATGATAAAAATGAATGGCGCGTTTCATTTAACAATTGTTCTATAAATATCACCCAATAAATTAAATTCAGGGAAAATTATATTTGTTGGGATAATTTTTCTCCGGTTCTTTTTGCGCGTTTTATTTCACTTGGTTTCTACATTAATTTAACATTAATTAAACCTATCGCCGGGATCACGGACGGCCATAAATATTTAAAAATGTATCACCCCTTGTTTTTCATCACTATAGAAAAAAATCTATACGCAACATATTGTTGCCCACTGTAAATTGTCACGATCCGTGACATGTGTGACTCCGTTAACATAAAGTGTCAACAGCCCTTTGACACTTGTTTAAGCGTGTTTACAGTCCTGCAACCTTCCCGTAAAATGCCCGCACACCTGAAGCGACAATAGAGCCCTAGTTATTGAGGTCGTTAGATGAGACTTAAGAAATACAATAAAAGTATTGGGATGTTGTCCTTATTTGCCTCCGCGTTAATGTTGAGCGGCTGCAATACGGCATTGATGGATCCCAAGGGAGCAATTGGACTTGAGCAGAGAACGCTGATTTTAACCGCGATTGGTTTAATGCTGATCGTCGTTATCCCGGTTATTATCATGGCGTTTGCATTTGCGTGGAAGTATCGTGCTTCCAACACAAATGCTAAGTACAGTCCTGATTGGTCCCACTCCAACAAAATTGAAGCCGTCGTCTGGACAGTTCCAATTATTATCATTGCCATTCTGGCAACGATTACCTGGAAAACCACCCATGCGCTTGACCCGTTCAAGCCTATCGTGACTGACCAAAAACCGATGACGGTTGAAGTCGTTTCTCTGGACTGGAAATGGTTATTCATTTACCCGGAACAGGGCATCGCGACCGTTAACGAACTGGTTATTCCTAAAGATGTGCCTGTTCAGTTCAAAGTCACTTCAGACTCTGTGATGAACTCGTTCTTCATTCCTCAGCTCGGCGGACAGATTTATGCGATGGCCGGTATGCAGACTCAGTTGCACCTGATTGCAAATGAAGCCGGTACCTATAAAGGCATCTCAGCAAGCTTCAGCGGCCGCGGTTTCTCAGGTATGAAGTTCAACGCCATCGCGACCCCAACCCGTGCCGATTTCGACACCTGGGTAGCGAAAGTGAAAAGCGCACCGAACCAGCTGGCAACCACTGATGACTTCAATAAACTGGCTGCACAGAGCATCGACAACCCGGTCGAATACTTCTCTGTGGCTAAACCGGGTTTGTTTAAAGAAATCATTGGCAAATACTCCATGCATGACATGAAGGCCGCGCCGGAAGGTCATACCATGCCAATGCCTGCAGGCAGCGACATGAAAGGCATGGATATGGGTGGACAGTCTCACGCAGCCGGAGCCGAGGAATAAACGATGTTCGGAAAATTAACGCTTGATTCGGTTCCGTATCATGAACCGATTATCATGGTCACCGTTGCCGCGATAATTCTGGGTGGTCTGGCAGTTGTTGCCGGCATCACCTATTTCGGCAAATGGAAATATCTGTGGACCGAGTGGCTGACCTCCGTCGACCACAAAAAATTAGGTATCATGTACATCATTCTGGCTTTCGTCATGCTGTTGCGTGGCTTTGCCGATGCCATCATGATGCGTAGCCAGCAGGTGCTTGCTTCTGCGGGTGAACCTGGCTTCCTGCCGCCTCATCACTACGACCAAATCTTTACCGCGCACGGCGTGATCATGATCTTCTTCATGGCAATGCCTTTCGTAATCGGTCTGATGAACGTCGTCGTTCCTTTGCAAATCGGCGCACGCGACGTGGCATTCCCGTTCCTGAACAACGTCAGCTTCTGGTTCACCGCTGCTGCTGTGGTCCTGATCAACATCTCTCTGGGTGTCGGTGAGTTCGCACAGACTGGCTGGCTGGCCTATCCGCCGTTGTCCGGTAAGGAATACAGTCCGGGTGTCGGGGTCGATTACTGGATCTGGAGTCTCCAGATATCCGGTATTGGTACCTTGCTGACCGGTGTTAACTTCTTTGCGACCATCCTGAAGATGCGCGCGCCGGGTATGCCGCTGATGAAAATGCCGGTATTTACCTGGGCCGCACTGTGCACCAACGTGTTGATTATCGTGTCTTTCCCGATTCTGACCGTGACTATTGCACTGCTGACTTTAGACCGTTATCTGGGCACCCATTTCTTCACGAATGATATGGGCGGCAACATGATGATGTACATCAACCTGATTTGGGCCTGGGGCCATCCGGAAGTGTACATTTTGGTTCTGCCAGTCTTTGGTGTGTTCTCGGAAGTTACCGCGACCTTCTCCAAAAAACGTCTGTTCGGTTACACCTCGCTGGTATGGGCAACCATCGCCATCACCGTGTTGTCGTTCATCGTTTGGCTGCACCACTTCTTCACCATGGGTTCAGGCGCTAACGTCAATGCCTTCTTCGGCATCATGACGATGATCATTTCTATCCCGACCGGGGTAAAAATCTTCAACTGGCTGTTCACCATGTATCAGGGCCGTATCACACTCAACGCCGCAATGCTGTGGACCGTTGGCTTCATCATCACCTTCTCTGTGGGTGGTATGACCGGCGTTCTCTTGGCGGTTCCGGGTGCTGACTTCGTGCTGCACAACAGCCTGTTCCTGATTGCCCACTTCCATAACGTTATCATCGGTGGTGTGGTCTTCGGTTGCTTCGCAGGTCTGACTTACTGGTTCCCTAAATCCTTCGGCTTCACGCTGAACGAAAAATGGGGCGTGCGTTCATTCTGGTTCTGGATCATCGGTTTCTTCGTTGCATTCATGCCACTGTATGTCCTGGGCTTCATGGGGATGACACGTCGTGTCAGCCAGAATATCGACCCTGAGTTCCACCCGCTGCTGGTTGTTGCTGCGTGCGGTGCGGCTCTGATTGCTATCGGTATCCTGTGCCAGCTGATCATGATCTTCGTTTCTGTTCGCGACCGTGACCAGAACCGTGATCTGACCGGTGACCCGTGGGGTGCGCGTACGCTGGAGTGGGCAACCTCTTCTCCTCCTCCGTTCTACAACTTCGCTATCGTGCCGCAAATTCACGACCGCGATGAGTTCTGGGACATGAAAGAGAAAGGCACCGCTTACAAACAGCCTGCCAAATATGAACCGATTCATATGCCACGTAACAGCGGCGCCGGTTTCATTATCGCTATGCTGAGTCTGGTTTGTGGTTTCGCATTAATCTGGGATATCTGGTGGTTGGCGGCAGTGAGTTTCATTGCGCTGGCTGCGACCTGGATTGCGAAAAGCTTCGACGAAGATGTTGATTACTACGTGCCAGTTGAAGAAGTGGAACGTATTGAGAACCAACATTATGAACAAATCCGTAAAGCAGGTGTGAAACATGGCAACTGATACTCTGACTCACCACGATGAGGCCCATGCTGAGCATGGGCACCACGACGCAGGTGCAACCAAAGTCTTCGGCTTCTGGATCTACCTGATGAGTGACTGCATCCTGTTTGCGAGCCTGTTCGCAACGTATGCAGTACTGGTCAACGGGACCGCTGGCGGTCCCTCTGGTAAAGACATTTTTGAACTGCCGTTCGTGCTGGTAGAAACCTTCTGCCTGCTGTTCAGTAGTATCACTTACGGCTTTGCAATGCTGGCCATGAATAAGGGTAACAAAGCTGGCGTTAACGGCTGGTTGTTCCTGACTTTCCTGTTCGGTTTAGGCTTCATCGGGATGGAACTCTATGAATTCCATCACCTGATTGCTGAAGGCTATGGCCCGCAGCGCAGCGGTTTCCTGTCTGGCTTCTTTGCCCTGGTCGCTACCCACGGTCTGCACGTGACCTGTGGTCTGATTTGGATCCTGACCATGATGGTTCAGGTTGCACGTCGTGGCCTGACAGACGTTAACAAAACCCGCCTGATGTGCCTGAGCTTGTTCTGGCACTTCCTGGACGTGGTGTGGATCTGCGTGTTTACCGTTGTTTATCTGATGGGAGCGATGTAATGAGTCATTCTGCTACTTCCCATGGTGGTGCAAGCCACGGCAGCCTGAAGTCATATGCAATTGGCTTCATCCTGTCGGTTATCCTGACGGTGATCCCGTTTGCTATGGTCATGACTGACACAGCATCACATTCACTGATCCTGGGTACAGTGGTTGCATCCGCTATTATCCAGATCGTTGTCCATCTGGTGTTCTTCCTGCACATGAATACGTCGTCGGAAGAGCGCTGGAACCTGGTGGCGCTTCTGTTCACCGCTGTGATTATCTTTATCGTCGTTGTGGGCTCATTGTGGATTATGTATAACCTCAACCTCAATATGATGGTCAGTTAAAGAGCCGAGCTGCACGTGATGATTAAGCAATACCTGCAAGTAACGAAACCAGGAATTATTTTCGGCAACTTAATTTCTGTCATCGGGGGATTCCTCCTTGCTGCCAAAGGCAGCATCGACTTCCCACTTTTTCTCGCCACGCTGGTGGGTGTATCGCTGGTCGTCGCATCGGGTTGTGTCTTTAACAACTTCATCGACCGCGACATCGACCGGATCATGGAAAGAACGAAGAACCGGGTCCTGGTGAAAGGGCTTATTCCGCCGAAAACAACCCTGGTTTACGCGACCATTCTGGGTATTGCGGGCTTTGCGTTGTTGTATATCGGAGCCAATCCGCTGGCTATGTGGCTGGCGGTTATGGGCTTTGTGATTTATGTCGGCGTTTACAGCCTGTACATGAAGCGCAACTCGGTTTACGGCACGCTGATCGGCAGCTTGTCTGGCGCAGCGCCACCGGTGATTGGTTACTGTGCCGTTTCCGGCCAGTTTGATACCGGTGCGCTGATCCTGCTTCTGATTTTCAGCCTGTGGCAGATGCCGCATTCGTACGCGATTGCCATCTTCCGCTTCAAGGATTATCAGGCAGCAGGCATCCCGGTTCTGCCGGTGGTGAAAGGTATCTCTGTCGCCAAGCATCATATTACCGTCTACATTCTGGCGTTTATGATTGCTACGCTGATGCTGACGCTGAGTGGCTACGCCGGGTATAAATACCTGATTGTGGCCGCGGCGGTCAGTATCTGGTGGCTGGGCATGGCACTGAGAGGTTATAAAACGGAAAACGACGTGGTCTGGGCGAGAAAACTGTTTGGTTTCTCCATCATCACGATCATGTCGCTCAGTTTCATGATGTCTGTGGATTTTAACTCTGCACCGGCCTCATTGCTGACCTACGTTTGGTAACACAAGCCACAAGCCTAACCCGCTGAAATCACATTAAAAGGTCAGTAGCGATACTGGCCTTTTCTTTTGGTCTCCCGGTCTGGTAACACCCGTAATATCTGCTAAAGATCCATCGTTTTACCCAAACTGGCGAAAAGCACTACAATAGCCGGATTGTTATTTTGAGGTAGTAATGTGAACGATAACCAGATGACCCCGCAGGAAAGTCGGGCGACGTGGGGGCTAGGGACAGTATTTTCTTTACGCATGCTTGGCATGTTTATGGTCCTGCCGGTGTTAACCACGTACGGCATGAAACTCTCCGGTGCCAGCGAAACGCTGATCGGTATCGCCATCGGTATCTACGGGCTGGCACAGGCCGTTTTCCAGATCCCGTTCGGGCTGCTTTCTGACCGCGTTGGCCGCAAACCTCTGATCGTCTTTGGTCTGGTCATCTTCTGTATTGGCAGCGTTGTTGCCGCCTCCACCGAATCTATCTGGGGCGTGATCATTGGCCGCGCCCTGCAAGGCTCCGGCGCCATTGCCGCCGCCGTCATGGCGTTGCTTTCTGACCTGACGCGTGAGCAAAACCGCACCAAAGCGATGGCGTTTATCGGTATCAGCTTTGGGATAACTTTTGCGATTGCAATGGTTCTGGGTCCGATCATTACCCATGCGTGGGGCTTACACGCGCTGTTCTGGGCGATTGCCGTGCTGACCATTTTGGGCATTGTCATTACGCTTGCCGTCGTCCCCTCCCCTGCCACGCATATTCTGAACCGTGAATCGAGTATGGTGAAAGGCAGCTTTGGCAAGGTTATGGCAAACCCTAAACTGCTGAAACTGAACTTTGGCATTCTGTGTCTGCACATTTTGCTGATGTCGAGTTTTGTGGTGTTGCCGCAAGTCATGGAACACGCGGGCTTCCCGCCAAGTGAACACTGGCGCGTTTACCTGATTACGATGCTGACGTCTTTCGTTGCCGTAATCCCGGTGATTATCTACGCCGAGAAAAAGCGTCACATGAAACAAGTCTTCATGGGCTGCGTGGTGGTGTTGTTGCTGGCTGAAATTGTGCTGTGGGCCGCCGGTTTGCATTTGTGGGCCGTGATTGCCGGTATCCAGCTGTTCTTCCTGGCGTTTAACGTCATGGAAGCCATTCTGCCGTCGCTTATCAGCAAAGAATCTCCGGCAGGATACAAAGGCACAGCGATGGGCCTGTATTCCACCAGCCAGTTTATCGGTGTGGCGATCGGCGGGAGTCTGGGCGGATATGTTTACGGTCACGCGGGAGCCGGTGCGGTCTTCCTGGTGTGTGCAGCCCTTGCTGTTGTCTGGTTGCTGGTCAGCGCCACCATGACCGAACCGCCGTATGTCAGCAGTCTGCGCATTACGCTGTCTGAACTGGCGGTAAAAGACTCCGCCCTTCAGGCGCGCATTCTGGCTCAGCCGGGCGTGGCAGAAGCCGTGGTGGTTCCGGAAGAATTCAGTGCTTACGTGAAAGTCGATACCAAACAGACCAACCGCAAGGCACTTGAACAGCTGGTCAGCCTTGCCTGATTGGTGTCACAAAAAGGTGTGCTGCTGAAAATGGCACACCTTTTCATTTTTATGCCCACCGCTGTGATATCCCTCACTTAAAAAATTTCTCCAATCATTATCCTCAGGAATTCCTTAACAAAAATTTTGTCAGTGATGACGGCCGTATGGCCTTTTGAGGATCCTATGAAAACGTATGCTTTAGTCGGTACCGGCGGGCGCTCGGGTTTATACATTGAGGCGATTACCGGTAAATATCGCCACAATGCGAAATTTGTCGCTTTCTGCGACACCAACCAGACGCGAATGGATTATGCGAACCAGCAACTGGAGCAAAGCGGTATTCCCAGGGTATCCACCTGGAAAGCGTCTGATTTCAATACGATGCTCGACGAAACCAAACCGGATATCGTTATTGTCACCAGCATGGACCGAACGCATGACGACTATATCGTGCGCGCCCTGCACGCTGGGTGTGACGTCATTACCGAAAAACCAATGACCATCGATGAAAACCGGGCACTGCGCATTCTCGACGCCGTCGACGCCACCGGTTATCAGGTTCGCGTCGCGTTCAATTACCGCTACGCACCGCATCACAGCAAAATCCGCGAACTGCTCCAGCAGGAAACCATCGGCGAAGTCCTTTCTGTTCACTTCGAATGGCTGCTCAATACCGAACACGGCGCGGACTATTTCCGCCGCTGGCATCGCGAGAAACGCAATTCCGGCGGCCTGCTGGTGCATAAATCCACACACCATTTTGACCTGATGAATTTCTGGCTTAACAGCACGCCGGAGAAAGTGTATGCGCAGGGGGATTTGCGTTTTTACGGCAAGGAAAATGCCGAGAAGCGCGGCGTGAAAGATTTCTACCCGCGCGCCCACGGTTACAAACAGGCGCAGAAAGATCCTTTCGCGCTGCATATGGCGGACAATCCGCAGCTCAAAGCGCTGTATCTCAACGCCGAACACGAAGATCACTATTTCCGCGATCAGAGTGTTTTCAGCGACGGCATCAGTATTGAAGATACGCTGTCGGTGCTGGTGAAATACCAGAATAAAGTGCAGCTGACCTATTCCCTGAATGCTTATCTGCCATGGGAAGGCCTGAACGTGGTATTCAACGGGACGAAAGGCCGTATCGAGATGAAAATTGTCGAAATGTCTTACGTGAATGCGGGCGGTAAACGGGAGAACGAAGGCAGTATCGAAAAAGCCGAAATCACGGTTTATCCGCTGTTTGCCAAACCGTGGCAAGCGCAGTTCCAGCTGGGAGAAGGCGGTCACGGCGGCGGCGATAATGCGATGCTGGAAGATCTCTTTGGCGAACGCAAAGACGATCCGTTAAAACGCGCCGCCGATCACCGCGCTGGCGCGATGTCGATCCTCACCGGGATCGCCGGAAACCTGTCGATGCGCACTGACCGGCCGGTTTACTTCAAAGACTTCGAACTGGTCAGACGCCTGCGTCAGAAGAAATAGCGCCCGTAAAAAAGGGACGCAATAATCGTCCCTGTCTGAATAATGAATAGCCAAGCAATTCGTGTTGTGGGAAGGCGGCAACCGAAGGGATCCGATGAGCTTACGCGGGTAAGTGATTCGGATCCCTGAGAGAAGCCAACGCATTCACAGCGCGAAGTGCGAAGGCTATTAGTCGCGAAAGTTTTTGAACTGGAACGGCTGGCCGAGATCCCCGTTGCGAATCAGCGCCATAACGGCCTGCAAGTCATCGCGGGCTTTACCGGTGACACGAACTTCATCGCCCTGAACCTGCGCCTGCACCTTAATCTTACTGTCTTTGATCAGCTTGACGATTTTCTTCGCCAGCGCCGATTCAATTCCGGAATGCAGTTTAGCTTCGAGGCTGTAGGTTTTGCCGCTGTGCTCCATCTGCTCAGGAATTTCCAGTGCGCCGCCTTCAATGCCACGCTTGGCCAGCTTTTCACGCAAAATATCCACCAGCTGATTCACCTGAAAATCAGATTCGCTGGCGACTTTAACGCTTTCGTTCTTTTCATTGAGATCGAAGCTGGCAGGAATGTTACGGAAATCCCAGCGGGTTTGCAGTTCACGGCTGGCATTTTCCACGGCATTGCGCACTTCCTGCATGTCGATTTCGGAAACAATGTCAAAAGACGGCATAATCGCTTCTCCCTGTAGTTTTGTATTGCACGTTTTATGGCGAGCATAATGTCGATGATGGCGTGCATAATACCGCCTTCAACCGTCGATGCCAAACGGCAACAAAAAACCAGCCACACAATGTCGCGATGGTCAAAAAGTGCAGGTGAAAATGTGATGTGCAGCACAAATGTCTATACTAATAAGATAACCGGACAGCAGAATATTCTTTCTACAACTGGCTTTAAAGGCGGTTTTCGCCGCATTCCCCGGGAGGCACAATGAAAATAACAGTTCTTGGTTGTGGTGCGCTGGGGCAACTTTGGCTTTCAGCACTTTATCAGCAAGGCCACGACGTTCAGGGCTGGATACGCATTCCGCAGCCGTTTTGTGCCGTCAACGTGATTTCCCCCGAAGGCATCGCCTTCAACCGCAATCTGCCCACCAATGATCCCGAACATCTGGCGCAAAGCGAATTACTGCTCGTGACCCTGAAAGCCTGGCAGGTTTCCGGGGCCGTCAGCGCGCTGATGCCGATGCTTAACGATAATTGCGCGATATTATTGCTGCACAACGGCATGGGAACTGTCGATGAATTGCCACCCAACCGGCTGGCGATTTTGCAGGGCGCAACCACGCACGCGGCGCGTCACGAAGGCAATGCCATTCTCCACGTTGCCACCGGTGCCACCCATATCGGGCCGGTTTCACCACGCGGTGCGGCGCTGAGTTCACTGGCGGATGTGCTTCATCACGCGCTGCCGGACGTCGCGTGGCATGACAACATCAAACCGTCGTTGTGGAATAAACTGGCGGTAAACTGCGTGATTAATCCCCTGACCGCCACCTACGAGTGTACCAACGGGGATTTGCTGGCCTATGGCGACCAGATTGAACAAATCTGTCAGGAAGTCGCGCAGGTCATGGCGATTGAAGGCGTTGAAATTCACAGTGAATCACTGCTGAGTTTTGTGTATCAGGTGATTGATTCCACCGCCGCCAATCACTCTTCCATGTTGCAGGACATCCGCAACCAGCGTCACACTGAAATTGATTACATCACCGGTTACCTGCTGCGTCGCGGACGCAAATACGGGCTTAATCTACCTGTGAATACCGGATTATTTGAACAAGTAAAAAGAAAGGAAAACGACTATGAGCGCATCAGTTCTGGTCTGCCTGGCACCTGGTAGCGAAGAAATAGAAGCCGTCACCGTGATTGATTTACTGGTTCGCGCCGGTATCAGTGTGACGACCGCCAGCGTTGCGGGGGATGGCAATCTGGAAATCCGCTGTTCACGCGGCGTGCGTATTCTGGCGGACGCCGCGCTGGTGGATGTCGCCGATGACGATCACGACGTGGTTGTTTTACCCGGCGGTCTGGGCGGCGCGACCTGTTTCAGCGAAAGCCCGCTGCTGGTGGAAAAAGTCCGTCAGATGCACGTCAGCGGTAAAATTGTGGCGGCGATCTGCGCCGCACCCGCGCTGGTGCTGGAATATCACGATTTATTCCCTGTCGGTAACATGACCGGTTTTCCGGGCCTGAAAGACAAAATCGATCCGAACAAATGGTCCGATCGCCGGGTGATTTTCGATCCGCGCGTAAACCTGCTCACCAGCCAGGGGCCGGGAACGTCGATGGAGTTCGCACTTAAAATTATCGACCTGCTGCTGGGCAAAACCAAAGCCGCAGAAATTGTCGCGCAACTGGTACTGGCACCGGGTATTTATAACTACACCGATGAAGGTGCACGCGAATCCTAATCCGGATGCCGCAAAGCAAAAGGGGCTCAGCATAGCTGAACCCCTTTTTCACATCAGGAACACGCGTTAAGGTCTGTAAACTTTGACGTTGTTAAAGCCCTGCTCTTTCAGATACAGCGCCTGCAAGCGGCTCATTACGCCACGGTCGCAATACAGCAGATAGGTTTTAGTCTGGTCGAGATCGCCAAACTGAGTCGCCAGTTTATAGAACGCCAGAGGTTTAACCTCAACGTTTTCCAGCGCCAGCGGCTGTGCTTCAACTTCATCCGGCGCACGGACATCCAGCACAATGTCGGTTGACGTAAATTCAGCGACCGTTTCAACTTCCGGCACGACTTCGGCGGCTTGCGCTGCAATTTCGCGGATATCGACATTTCGCGCTTCGCTGACGACTTTATCCAGCACGCTGAAATCGAACATCGCTTCTTCGGCTTCGATTTTCGCTTTCACGGCTTTCACGGTCGGGCTTTTGGAAATCACACCGCAATATTCCGGCATGGTTTTCGCGAAATCTTCCGTACCGATTTCACGGGCAATCTTGATGATGTGCTCTTTATCGTGAGAAATCAGCGGACGCAGGATCAGCGTGTCAGACACGTTGTCGATCAGGCGTAAGTTGGTCAGCGTCTGGCTGGACACCTGGCCCAGTGCTTCGCCGGTGACCAGCGCCTGCACGCCATAACGTTCAGCAATAGAAGAAGCGGCACGTACCATCATACGTTTGAGCACAACGCCCATCTGGCCGTCTTCCACTTTCTCGAGGATCTCGCCCACAACCGGTTCGAAATCGATAGAGATGAAACGCACGCGGTGCGAGCTGCCAAATCGGTTCCACAGATAATGTGCGACCTGTTTCACGCCAATTTCATGCGCTGCGCCGCCCAGATTGAAGAAGCAATAATGCACACGACAGCCGCGACGCATCAGCATATAACTGGAGACACCGGAGTCGAAACCGCCAGAAATCAGCGACATAACATCTTCCTGAGTCCCGATCGGATAACCGCCCTGACCTTCGAGACGGCTTTTCACCAGCACCAGCTTGTCGTCATTGATTTCCAGTTTCACCGTCACCTGTGGCGCGGTCAGGCTGACCTTCGCCGATTCGATGTGCTGGTTCAGACCGCCGCCAACGTAGCGCTCAACTTCCGTAGACGAAAAATCATGTTTGCCACGACGTTTAACACGAACGCAAAACGTTTTACCTTCAACTTCATGGCGATAGGCTTCGAGAACCTGTTCGAAAATGTGGTGAACGTCAGTATAAGGACGATCCTCTACTTCTTCGACATAACGGATGCCCGGAATACGGCAAAGTAATTCCTGAATCAGGTCGTGTTTGCTTTCGTCTTTGCTGCGAACTTCGATATGATCCCAATGGCGGACTACTGCCAGCGTCTCATCATGCGGCCGCACAATGTTGCGAATGCTGCTTGAGAGGATCTTAATGAAGCGCAAACGCACAGATTGGCTCTTGATGGTGATTTCGGGGAACAATTTAATGATAAACTTCATGGCAGTCTTTTGTTAGCGGGTGAAAAAACGGGGTAGTAAGTCGCTGAATAAGGATCTAGGATCTTATTATTGCTAAGCCAAATGGATGTTATGTGTCACATTGGGCTTAGCAATAATATCTGCGGCGCAGAGTATATCACTTAAAATGCGTACTCTGTGCACAAAACCCGACAGCAGATGTCATGCTGCACAGGAATGTCTCTCGAGGCTGAAACCCGGCTCTGCGGCTCAGACCTCTGATCATCAATTCTGATCAACGATATCAAAAGAGAATTATGCCAAAAAATCTGCACCACCTGCCAATTTTGAAACGGCTCTGGCCGAACTGGAACAGATCGTTTCCCGCCTTGAATCTGGCGAGCTGCCTCTGGAAGATGCGCTGAACGAATTTGAACAAGGCGTCCAGCTGGCACGTCAGGGACAGCAAAAACTGCAGCAGGCAGAGCAACGCGTTCAGATCCTGCTCGACAGTGATCATGATGCCCCGCTGACCCCTTTCACCCCGGAAGCAGAGTAACTGGTCATGTCTGAAGCGATCTCCTTATCTTCTTCTGACAGCTTTACTGGCGAACTTCGTGCCATGCAAAAGCGTGTCGACGGTGTTTTGACGGCCTACGTCAGCGCACAACCTCTGGCGGATTTACCGCTGGTGGAGGCGATGCGGTACGGCTCGTTGCTGGGAGGAAAACGTCTGCGCCCGTATCTGGTGTATGCCAGTGGTCAGTTGTTCAGCCTGGATTTGAAAAATCTGGACGCACCGGCGGCGGCGGTAGAATGCGTTCACGCGTATTCCCTGATCCACGATGATTTACCTGCGATGGACGACGACGATTTGCGCCGTGGTCAGCCGACCTGCCACATTAAATTCGGCGAAGCTAATGCCATTCTTGCCGGTGATGCATTGCAGACACTGGCATTTTCGATTCTCGCCGATGGCGATATGCCTGACGTGGCCGTGAAAGATCGCCTGTCGATGATTTCCGAACTGGCCAGCGCCAGCGGAGCCAGCGGTATGTGCGGCGGTCAGGCTTTAGATTTGGCTGCCGAAGGGCAGCAGGTCAATCTTGACGCGCTGGAAAAAATCCATCGCCACAAAACCGGTGCGCTGATACGCGCCGCCGTGCGCATGGGCGCGCTGGCCGCCGGTGAATCCGGACGCGCCGTGTTGCCGATCCTCGATAACTACGCGCAGGCGATTGGTTTAGCGTTTCAGGTTCAGGACGATATTCTGGATGTGATTGGCGATACCGCCACGCTGGGTAAACGTCAGGGCGCGGATCAACAACTCGGTAAAAGTACTTACCCGGCCCTGCTGGGCCTGGACGGCGCAAAAGCCAAAGCGATGGATCTGTATCAGGAAGCCGTTTCCGCACTGGATCAGCTGGCTGCACTTTCTTATAACACCGCGCCACTTCTCGCGTTAGCCAGCTTTATCATTGAACGCGATAATTAAACTTACTATGAGCAACTGATGAGTCTTGAATTAGCCAAATACCCGACACTGGCGCTGGCGGAGAATCCCGAAGATCTCCGCTCACTCCCAAAAGAGAGCTTACCCAAGCTCTGTGATGAACTGCGTCAATATTTATTGGCCAGCGTCAGCCAGTCCAGCGGACACTTTGCGTCCGGTTTGGGAACGGTAGAACTGACCGTCGCCATGCATTATGTCTACAACACGCCCTTCGACCATGTGGTCTGGGATGTGGGCCATCAGGCTTATCCGCATAAAATTCTGACCGGCCGTCGCGAACGCATTTCCACCATCCGCCAGAAAGGCGGGTTGCATCCGTTCCCGTGGCGCGGCGAAAGCGAATACGACACGTTGTCCGTCGGTCACTCCTCGACGTCCATCAGTGCCGGTCTGGGCATGGCTGTTGCCGCCGAGCGTGAAGGCAAAGGCCGCCGCACCGTTTGCGTGATTGGCGATGGCGCAATCACCGCCGGGATGGCTTTCGAGGCCATGAACCACGCGGGCGATATCAAACCTGACATGCTGGTTATCCTCAATGATAACGAGATGTCGATTTCCGAAAACGTCGGTGCGCTGAACAATCATCTGGCGCAATTGTTGTCCGGAAAACTGTATTCGCGACTGCGTGAAGGCGGTAAAAAAGTCCTGTCCGGCCTGCCGCCGATTAAAGAGCTGGTGCGTCGTACGGAAGAACATCTCAAAGGCATGATGGTGCCAGGCACGCTGTTTGAAGAGCTGGGTTTTAACTATATCGGTCCGGTTGACGGGCATGATGTGGTGGCGCTGGCACAAACGCTGAAGAACATGCGCGAGCTGAAAGGCCCGCAATTGCTGCACATCATGACCAGGAAAGGCAAAGGCTACGCACCGGCGGAAAAGGATCCGATCAGTTTCCACGCGGTGCCGAAATTCGATCCGGCTTCAGGCACACTGCCAAAAAGCAAAGAAGGTCTGCCCACTTATTCCAAAATCTTTGGCGACTGGCTGTGCGAAACAGCGGCCAAAGACAGCAAACTGATGGCGGTGACGCCTGCAATGCGCGAAGGCTCCGGCATGGTGCGCTTCTCGCGTGAATATCCGCAGCAGTATTTCGACGTCGCGATTGCTGAACAGCACGCCGTGACTTTTGCCGCCGGTCTGGCCATTGGCGGTTACAAGCCGATTGTCGCGATTTACTCGACGTTCCTGCAACGCGCGTACGATCAGGTGATCCACGATGTGGCTATCCAGAATCTGCCGGTGCTCTTCGCCATTGACCGTGGCGGCATCGTCGGAGCCGACGGTCAGACGCATCAGGGCGCTTTCGACTTGTCCTTCCTGCGCTGCATTCCAAACATGACTATCATGACGCCAAGCGATGAAAACGAATGTCGTCAGATGCTGCATACCGGTTATCACCATAACAACGGCCCGGTCGCGGTGCGTTATCCGCGCGGCAGCGGCACGGGTGCGACCTGCGAACCGCTGGCGTCGCTGCCCATCGGCAAAGGCGTTGTCCGTCGTGAAGGCGAAAAAGTGGCCATCCTGAATTTCGGGACTTTACTGCCGGACGCGCTGGCAGCGGCTGAAAAACGTAACGCCACCGTCGTGGATATGCGCTTTGTGAAACCGCTGGATGAAGCCCTGATTCAGGAACTGGCGGCCAGCCATGAAGTGCTGGTGACGCTGGAAGAAAACGCCATTATGGGCGGTGCGGGCAGCGGTGTGAATGAACTGCTGATGTCCAAACGCATTCTGGTGCCGGTGCTCAATATCGGCCTGGCGGACAGCTTTGTTCCGCAGGGTACGCAGGAAGAAATTCGCCACGATCTGGGGCTGGACGCCGAAGGCATCGATCGTCAGATCACCGACTGGCTGGCCTGATCTCTTTCCCCTCTTTCTGCCTGAAAGAGGGGATTTTCCTTTCTCACTTTCTCTTCCTTTACCCAATTCTGCCGTTCAGTAAGCTACAGTTGTAGCGTGCTAATCATTTTCACGACTTTCTGACTTCAATTCGTCCTGACCAGGAGATGTCATGCAATACACTATTCTCGGAAAAACCGGCCTGAACGTTTCACGCCTGTGCCTTGGCTGTATGACGTTCGGCGAACCGGATCGCGGAACCCACGCATGGACCCTTCCCGAAGAAAGCAGCCGCCCGATCATTAAACAGGCCCTTGAGGCGGGAATAAATTTTTTTGATACCGCCAACAGCTATTCCGACGGCAGCAGCGAAGAAATCGTCGGGCGCGCGCTGAAGGATTTTGCAAACCGTGATGAAATTGTCGTGGCGACCAAGGTTTACAACGCAGTCACCGGCCTGAAACCGGGGCTTTCACGCGCATCAATCCTACAATCTGTCGATGACAGTCTGCGCCGTCTCGGCATGGAATATGTCGATTTGCTGCAAATCCACCGCTGGGATTACGAAACGCCCATCGAAGAAACGCTGGAAGCGCTGAATGACGTCGTCAAAGCCGGTAAGGCACGTTTTATCGGCGCGTCTTCTATGCACGCCCATCAGTTTAAACGGGCGCTGGATGTCTCGGCGCAAAATGGCTGGGCGAGTTTTGTCTCGATGCAGGACCAGTACAATCTGATCCAACGCGAAGAAGAAAACGAAATGTACCCGTTGTGCCTGGACAGGAATATTGCGGTTCTGCCGTGGAGCCCGCTGGCTCGCGGTAAACTCACCCGCCCGTGGGGCGAAACCACCGCGCGTTCTGTGTCGGATAACTTTGCCAAAACGCTGTACGACGCGACGGATGCAGCAGACGGTAAAATCGCTGAACGTGTAGGCAAAATCGCGGAAGATCACGGTGTGCCGCGTGCGCAAATCGCGCTGGCCTGGATCCTCAGCAAACAGGTCGTGACCGCACCGATTATCGGCGCTTCCCGCCCTGCGCATCTGACGGAGGCTATTGGCGCGCTGGATATCACGCTGTCAGCAGAAGAAATTGCAGAGCTGGAAATGGCATATGTGCCGCACGAGGCCACCGGTTTTAAATAACCACAGCAACTGATACGTGTTTGAAATGTAAAAAGGCGCTGCGGGAAACCGGCAGCGCCTTTTTACATCAAATCAATCGCATCACATCAGCTCAGAACAACGGCCAGTGATGCCCCACCAGATAGATCATCGCGGCAGCCAGAACACCGGCGACCACATCATCAATCATGATCCCCATTCCGCCCTGAACGTTGCGATCAAACCAGCGGATCGGCCACGGTTTCCAGATATCCAGCACGCGGAAAACGATAAATCCGATCAGCACCCAGCGCCAGTCATTCACGGGGATTGCCATCAGGGTGATCCACATCCCGACAAATTCATCCCACACGATGCTGCCGTGGTCATGTACCCGCATATCCCTCGCCGTCTGTTTACACAGATAAACACCAATACAGATGCTGAACATGACAATCATGGAATAGACCTGCCACGGCAGGTAAGTCATCACAATCCAAAACGGAATCGCTGCAACAGAACCGGCGGTTCCCGGCCCGACAGGAAATAAACCACTGCCGAAACCGGTTGCCAGTAAGTGCCACGGATTGCGCAGGTTCAGACGCTTTTTCGCCGCCGCCATGTCCTGCACCGGATCACCGGTTTTTCCTTTATACCTGGCAGGGCGTTTTTTACGGCTGATATTCACAACGCCTCCTTACCGGCAAAATGATCGAACCCCTGCCATTCAAGCTCAACGACGGCCCCGGAACGCATAAATTTGAGGCCCTCTGAAAGCGGAGCAATTTGCCCGACACAGGTAAAACCAACACCGAGATGGCTGAGTGCAACATCCAGCGCGCCACGGTTGATTTCCGGTACGGTGAAGCACAGTTCGTAATCTTCGCCGCCCGTCAGCGCCCATTTCAGCGCCTGTTCAGGGTCTGCGACCGACTTCACAGCATCTGAGAGCGGAATTGCATCGAGATCTAAACGTGCGCCGCATCCGCTGGCTTTCAGTATATGTTTAAGATCAGAAATCAACCCGTCGGACAGGTCGATCGCTGAGGTCGCTAAATCACGCAATCCCTGCCCCTGCAAAACGCGGGGTGACGGACGCAGATGGCGTTTCAGCAGGAAATCGCGGGTCGGGGTATCGCTGACATTCAGCTCGTCAAGAAGGAGCGCCAGACCCGCCGCACTGTCGCCCAGCGTACCGGTAACGAAGATCCAGTCTCCGACGCCTGCGCCGCCGCGTGTTAATGCGCGACCGACGGGAACCAGCCCCTGAATGGTCAGCGTCATGCTCAGCGGACCACGGGTGGTATCACCGCCGATCAGCTGCATGCCGTAATAGTTAAGCTGGTCGAAGAGGCTGTCACTGAACGCCTGCAACCAGTCCGGGTTCACTTCCGGAAGCGTCAGTGCCAGCGATACCCAGGCAGGATCAGCGCCCATCGCAGCCAGATCGCTGAGGTTTACAGCCAGCGCTTTGTAGCCGAGGTCGGCCGGTGAAATCGTTTTGAGAAAATGGATGCCTTCAACCAGAGTGTCAGTACTGACGGCTAAAAGTTGCTTTTCGCCCACCGTCAGTAAGGCACAATCATCACCAATACCTAACTGAACATCTTGTCGGGCGGTTCTGAACCTGTTGAAGTAGCGAGTGATGACATCAAATTCGCCGCATGACATAGCACAATTCCAAATCGTTAGAATGACTTAAGGCCGGAAGCCCGGCCTTAAAAAGGGGTGTCACACAGAGGATAAGCGAGGTGACATCACCAGATTATCAACAGAGTCAGTATTGCACCAAAAATGACTGTCGCCATTTATGAGTGCCGCTGACTCTATTTGACGATCATTTTTTACGAATGTGCGGGCCCGCTTTGTCCAGCACACCGTTGACAAACTTGTGACTGTCTTCAGCACCGAAGGTTTTAGCCAGTTCGATAGCTTCGTTGATCGCCACTTTGTAAGGGACGTCCTGGCGTTTGCTCAGCTCATACAGAGCCAGACGCAAAATCGCTCTTTCCACCTGGCCCAATTCATCCAACTGGCGGGACAGGTATGGCGCCATCAATGCATCGAGTTTCTCTGCACTGTTTGCCACACCAGACAGCAGTTCGCGGAAATAGGCAATGTCTACGTCTTTGACATCCTGCTCGGTCAGGAATTCTAATTCAACATCGGCGATGTCATTTTTCGACAACTGCCAGGAGTAAAGCGCCTGGACGGCACATTCACGGGCGCGGCGACGAGCAGCAGGTTTCACGGATTTCCCCTTAACTAGATTCAGGCCTTAATAGCCTTGATAACATTAATCATTTCAAGCGCGGTCAGTGCAGCTTCTGCACCCTTGTTACCGGCTTTTGTCCCTGCGCGTTCAATGGCTTGTTCGATGCTTTCTGTTGTCAGCACACCAAAGGCAACCGGGATTTCGCTGTTCATTGCAACGCTGGCCAGGCCAGAGCTGCATTCGCCCGCTACGAATTCAAAGTGGGCAGTGCCCCCGCGGATCACAGTGCCGAGCGCAACAACGGCGTCGAACTTACCGCTTTCAGCCAGTGCACGCGCTGCCAGAGGCAATTCGTATGCGCCAGGGACCCAGACTACGGTGATGTTGTCATCGCTGACCTGACCGATACGTTTCAACGCATCAACAGCGCCTGACAGCAGACTGTCGTTGATGAAATTATTAAAACGCGCAATCGCGATCGCTACGCGCGCGTTCGGCGTGGCTACAGCACCTTCGATAACGTTCATAGTTTTCCTTAAAGTGGGTTCAGGAGTTTCTAACCCCTGCCGCAGGGGGGCGGATTCTATCATAAAATTACCCTGTCTGGACATGCGCTTTTCAAACCCATTCAGACAGAGAGGCGTAAATCTCTCAGTACGCGTTGCTTAGTACACCGGCTTCAGGCGCAAACGTAAATCCGGGCCAATTTGCCTGACATCGCTGAAAGAAAATTCAGGGGCATCGGCCAGATGCGTTAAGCCGGGGAGTTCACACAGCGCGCGGCCATTATGACCTAATAGTTTCGGTGCCATATAAACGATTAATTCATCAACCAGACCCGCCTGTAATAAGGCTCCGGCCAGTTGCGCGCCTGCTTCTACCCAGATGGCGTTTACCTGGCGTTTCGCCAGTTGCATCATCAGCAGAACCAGATCAATACGATTGTCACGACCGGGCACGCGCCATTGTTCGACGGATTCTGGCCAGATTTGCGTGTCAGTCTCCAGACGCGCCAGCAGTACGTCGCCGGGTAAATTCACCAGCTGATGTTGTGGTGTGACGCGATTCTGGCTGTCGAGGATCACGCGCAGCGGCTGACGCAGATTTTCCTGCGGATATACCGCCTGCACCTCGCTGCCCAGTTCGTCCCAGCGCACGGTCAGTGACGGGTTATCGGCCAGCACCGTCGCGCTGGTGCTCAGAATGGCCGAGCTTTCAGCGCGAAAACGCTGAACGTCAGCGCGTGCCGCAGCGGAAGTGATCCACTGGCTTTCGCCCGACGCCATTGCCGTTCTGCCGTCCAGCGACGCGCCCATTTTAAGTTGCACGTAAGGAAAACCGGTGCGCATACGTTTGAGGAAACCGAGATTGACGGCTTCCGCCTGCGGATGCATCAGACCGTGGCTGACCTCAACGCCATTTTGCTTGAGGCGGTATAATCCCCGACCCGCGACTTCCGGATTGGGATCCTGCATCGCCGCGACCACGCGGGTAACGCCTGCGGCCAGCAATGCATCTGCACACGGCGGCGTGCGCCCGTGATGGCTACACGGCTCGAGCGTGACATATGCGGTCGCACCTCTGGCTTTCTCACCCGCCATGCGTAAGGCATGAACTTCGGCATGCGGTTCACCGGCACGCAAATGATAGCCTTCACCGACGATTTCGCCATGAAGGACAATCACGCAGCCGACGTTCGGATTAGGTGTGGTAGTGAAACGTCCGCGACGCGCCAGCTCAAAAGCGCGCGCCATAAAACGTTCATCACGGTGTGACTCAGCAGAAGAATTATCAGCAGGCTGTTCGGGGAGCATTAACTTTCCTTAGTCCTGAAGACGGGCAATCTCTTCGCCAAATTCACGGATATCTTCGAAGCTGCGATAAACCGATGCGAAGCGGATATAGGCGACTTTATCGAGCCCTTTCAGGGCATCCATTACCAGATTTCCAATCATTTTGGCAGGAATTTCACGTTCACCGGTGGCGCGTAACTGCGATTTAATGTGGCTGATGGCGGTTTCGACATCATCAGAGCTGACCGGTCTTTTTTCCAGCGCTTTCAGAAAACCGCTGCGAAGCTTGTCTTCGTTGAAAGGTTCACGAACTTCATTGCTTTTAATGACGCGCGGCATCACCAGTTCCGCCACTTCAAAAGTGGTGAAACGTTCATGGCAGTCCAGACACTGACGGCGTCGGCGGACCTGAGATCCATCACCTACCAGGCGGGAATCGATGACTTTAGTATCAACAGCGGCACAAAATGGGCAATGCATAGCACTTCCTGACAGCGGGCATAATTGGACACCAGTTTACCCCGAAGTGTGCCGACAACAAAGGCTGTCGCTACTTTCATAGACATCAGGTTAAACTTACTCATCTTATATTGGTGCCCGTAAAGAATGTTTCAACGGGCCGATGAAAGGAAATCTCTGATATGACAAAACCTCCCCGCCTCTTACTGGCCTGTGCCACATTATTAAGTCTGTCGGGCTGCGCGCAGCAAAATCCTAATTTACCGGAACTGAAAGCCGAATTGGTTCAGCTTAACCAAAAGCTCTCCCGTCTGACCGTTCTGGCGACAGCGCTGGAACAGCAAACTACGCTGAACCGACAGTCCACTAACGGGGTTTATTTGCTTCCGGCGGCGAAAAGCACGGCGCTGGTGGAGACTGAAATTGGCGAACTGAGTCTCGAACTGACTCGCATCGCCCCGGATGCCAGCGGCGTTCAGGCCGTATTAGAGATCAAAAACAATGCAGGACAGCCGTTGCCGGCGTTTACCGCCACACTGAACTGGGGCCAGCTGGATCCGGTGACCGGCAAGCCGCTGACCGTGGATATGCAAACCCAGACCATTACAGTCGAGCCAGACTTATTACCGGGGCCGGTGAAAACGGTGGACGTGAAGCTTGATCAGGTGACGGTCGAAACACTGGGCTTCGTTCATCTGCACAACTTTGTCGCCACGCAGAAACCCGCTCAGGCCACAGCGCCGGTTCCGGCGAAGTAAAACCTGATATCAGCAGATAAAATTCAGGCATAAAAAAACCCCGCATATTGCGGGGTTTTTGCTTTCTACGCTACCGGCAGATTACGGCAGAATCGAAGGCTGATCTGCACCTTCTTTTTCCACTTTCTGCTGCAACATGTGCTCACGTTTCATACCCAGTTTCAGGGCAAGCGCCGAAGCAACGTAAATTGATGAAGCCGTACCGATTGAAACGCCAATCAACATAGTCAGTGAGAAACCACGGAGCATTGCACCACCAAACAGATACAACATCAGGATCACGACTAACGTCGTACCGGATGTGATTAATGTTCTGTGCAACGTCTGGGTCAAGGACACGTTAAAGATTTCGTAAGGCGTCCCGCGACGGATCTTGCGGAAGTTCTCACGAATACGGTCCGATACCACAATGCTGTCGTTAAGCGAGTAACCGATAACCGACATCAGCGATGCGACGATAGTCAGGTCAACCTCGATATGGAACAACGAGATAATACCCATCGTGATCACAACGTCGTGAGCAAGCGAGATAACCACACCTGCGGCCAGACGCCACTCGAAACGGAAACCAACGTAAATCAGGATAGCGATCAACGCCACTAACAGCGCCATAGCACCGTTCTGCGCTAAATCAGCCCCTACGCTCGGCCCGACGAACTCGATGCGTTTCACCTGAGCATTCTGGTTGGTCGTTTCGTTAATCACGCTAAGAACTTTGGTACCCAGAACCTGGCCGCCGGTTTCACCCTGAGTCGGTGGCATACGTACCATGATGTCACGGCTGCTACCAAAGTTCTGTACCAGCGGATCTGCAAAGCCTGATTTCTCAAGCGCTGCGCGCATCACGTCCAGATCCGCAGGTTTTTCCAGCGAGATTTCAATGACCGTTCCGCCGGTGAAATCCAGACCCCAGTTAAAACCTTTCACACCGATAATGGCGATAGAAAGGATCAACAGGAAACCAGAGATACCGAAAGCCCAGTAATCCCAGCGCATAAAGTCATAGACTCTACGGCCATGGTTTAATTGTTCAACAGTATATTCCTGTGCCACAACGCACTCCTCAGATAGACAGCTTTTTGATGCGCTTGCCGCCGTACAACAGGTTTACGATGGCACGGGTACCGATGATTGCGGTAAACATTGACGTCGCTACACCGATACCGGTTGTAATCGCAAAGCCTTTAATTGCCCCGGTGCCGACGGCATACAGGATGATAACCTTGATGAGCGTCGTGACGTTGGCATCAAAGATGGAGCTGAACGCGCCCTTGTAACCTTCCTCGATAGCCTGCTGTACTGAACGTCCGTTACTAAGTTCTTCCTTAATACGTTCATTAATCAGTACGTTGGCATCAACTGCGACCGCAAGGGTTAATACGATACCCGCAATCCCCGGCATGGTCAGTGTTGCGCCCGGTATCAGGGACATGATCCCCACAATAAGCACCAGGTTAGCAATCAGCGCAGAGGTCGCAATCAGGCCAAACTTCTTATAGAAGAACAGCATGAAGATAATTGAGACCGCAAGTCCTGCCAGACAGGCTTCCAGACCTTGCTTGATATTTTCCATACCTAAGGTCGGGCCGATGGTACGTTCTTCAACAATCTGAATTGGCGCAATCAGAGCACCGGCACGCAGCAGCAGAGAGAGCTGACGGGCTTCATTCGGATCGCTCACCCCGGTGATACGGAAGCTGTTACCCAGACGTGACTGAATCGTCGCGACGTTGATAACTTCTTCTTGTTTCGCCAGAATCGAACGGCCATTCGCATCTTTCTTACCGCTGTCTTTGTACTCCACAAACAGGGTGGCCATCGGTTTACCGATATTGTCCTTGGTGAAGTTAGACATGGCGTTACCGCCAGCGCTGTCGAGAGAAATGTTAACCTGCGGCTGATTGTATTCATCCATGTTGGATGTCGAGTCAGTGATATGGTCACCGGTCAGAATCACACGTTTGTACAGAACAACCGGGCGACCATCACGCGTATTTTTCACTTCACTGTCACCCGGAACACGGCCTGTTGCCGCCGCAGAGGCGTCCACATTGGTGTTAACCAGACGGAATTCCAGCGTTGCCGTTGCGCCTAAAATTTCTTTAGCGCGGGCAGTATCCTGAATACCTGGCAACTCAACCACAATACGGTCTGCGCCCTGACGCTGTACCAGCGGCTCGGCCACACCCAGTTGGTTTACACGGTTACGCAGGATGGTGATGTTTTGCTGAACGGCATACTCACGCGCCTCATTCAGGCGGGCATCAGTCATCACCACATTGATAGCGGTATCGCCACTGTTGGTGATCACTAAATCGCGGTGACGCGGGCTCAGATAGCTGACGGCCGCATCGCGGGTCGTAGCATCACGGAAGCGCACTTCAACGCCATAGTTGTCGAGCTTACGCACCGTGGCATAAGGGATATTCTTGTCGCGCAAATCACTGCGCATGTTATCCATGGTTTGTTCTTGCAGCTTGCTTAACGCGGTATCCATATCCACTTCCATCAGGAAGTGAACGCCACCACGTAAGTCGAGGCCCAGCTTCATCGGCTCGGCACCCAGCATACTCAACCAGCGCGGCGTTGCCGGAGCCAGGTTAAGTGCAATCACAAATTTGTCGCCCAGAGCCGTTGTCAGCACTTCACGAGCGCGAAGCTGAACATCCGTATCTTTAAAACGGGCTAGAATAGCGCCATTTTCCAGGGCAATAGATTTGCTCTGGATTTTATTTTGATCTAATTCGTTACGGACTTGGTCCAGCGTTGCTGCACTGGCGTCGGAACCCCGAGCACCAGTGATTTGAACAGCCGGATCCTCACCATAAAGGTTGGGAAGTGCATAAAGCAGCCCGACGATGATCACAACGATCAACATCAGATACTTCCACGCAGGATAACGGTTTAACACGGCAGTTCCCTTCGGGAAAATCGAAAATTAGATAGACTTCATCGTGCCTTTTGGCAGAACTGCTGCCACGAAGTCACGCTTGATCATCACTTCGTTAGTGTCGTTCAGTGCGATAACCACGTAGCCGGTTTCAGCCACTTTCGTTACGCGACCGATCAAACCACCCGTGGTCATGACTTCGTCACCTTTACCGATGGAATCCATCAGTTTTTTGTGTTCTTTAGAACGCTTTTGCTGCGGGCGCAGGATCATGAAATAGAAAATCAGACCGAATACCACCAGCATGATAACCAGAGAGTAAGGACTTCCCTGTGATGTTGCGCCAGTCGCTGCGACAGCATCGGAAATGAAAAGACTCATTTAAATTCCCTCATTGTTGTTGTGAAGCAAAATAGTTGTAAAAAATAACGATGATCCAGGCCGGTGTCTGGCGATGAAACGTCTCGCACAATACCCCAAAATGCCGGTTCAACAAATTATAAAATCGGCACCCCCTTGAGGAGATGCCGGCACGACAAAGAAATCAGAAGTTTAAAGGCGGAACCGGCTTGCCTTTGCCCTCGTAGAAATCTGTCACAAACTGCTCTAATTTACCTTCTTCGATAGCCTGGCGTAAACCGGCCATCAGACGCTGGTAATAGCGCAGATTATGGATGGTATTCAACCGCGCACCGAGAATTTCGTTGCAACGGTCGAGATGATGCAAGTAGGCACGGCTATAATTGCGACATGTGTAGCAATCACAGTGTTCGTCGAGCGTCGAGGTGTCATCTTTATGTTTGGCGTTACGGATTTTTACGATGCCGTCGGTGACAAACAGGTGGCCGTTACGCGCATTACGCGTTGGCATGACGCAGTCAAACATATCGATACCGCGACGTACGCCTTCAACCAGATCTTCCGGTTTACCCACGCCCATCAGATAACGGGGTTTGTCTTCCGGGATTTGCGGGCAGACGTGCTCAAGGATACGGTGCATGTCTTCTTTCGGCTCGCCTACCGCCAAACCGCCCACAGCGTAACCATCAAAGCCGATATCTACCAGCCCTTTTAATGATACATCTCGTAAATCTTCGTAAACGCTTCCCTGAATAATCCCGAACAAAGCATTCTTATTATTCAACTCGTTGAAGCGATCGCGGCTGCGTTGTGCCCAGCGCAAAGACATTTCCATCGAACGTTTTGCGTAATCCCAGTCAGCAGGATAAGGCGTACATTCATCGAAGATCATCACGATGTCAGAACCGAGATCGTTTTGGATCTCCATGGATTTTTCCGGGCTCAGGAACACCGGATCACCATTGATCGGGTTGCGGAAATGCACGCCCTCTTCTTTGATCTTACGCATTGCCCCCAGGCTGAAGACCTGGAAGCCGCCGGAATCGGTAAGGATCGGGCCGTGCCAGTTCATGAAATCATGCAGATCGCCGTGCAGTTTCATGATTTCCTGACCCGGACGCAGCCACAGGTGGAACGTGTTGCCCAGCAAAATCTGTGCGCCGGTTTCTTTCACTTCTTCCGGGGTCATGCCTTTGACGGTGCCGTAAGTGCCCACAGGCATAAATGCCGGGGTTTCCACCACGCCACGTTCAAAGACCAGACGTCCACGGCGCGCGCGGCCGTCGGTAGTGCTTAATTCGTACTTCACATTGCCTCCAGCATCAGAGAAACAGTCTGATGAGGTTAAGTCCGTGGCATGACGCCCGGAAAAGAAAGCCCGAATGCACCGAGTGCGTCCGGGCCGTTAACTGCTGATTCTGGGTTACTGACCCACCACTTCCTGGGGTGCCAGCGGGTTACGGTTGATGAACATCGCATCGCCATAACTGAAGAAACGGTACTGCTCTGCCACCGCCTGTTGGTAAGCATTCATGGTATTTTTGTATCCGGCAAACGCCGACACCAGCATGATCAGCGTCGATTCTGGCAGGTGGAAATTAGTAATCAGGCAATCAATAACCTGATAATGGTATCCCGGATAAATGAAGATTTTAGTATCGCCAAAGAAGGGCGCGATCAGCGCGTCTTCACTGGCTTTCGCCGCGCTTTCCAGCGAACGAACTGACGTGGTGCCCACGGCCACCACTTTATTGCCGCGCGCTTTACAGGCCAGAACCGCATCCACCACTTCCTGAGGCACTTCGGCGTACTCAGCGTGCATGATGTGGTCTTCGATGGCGTCAACGCGCACCGGCTGGAACGTCCCCGCGCCGACGTGCAGCGTGACAAACGCCAGCTCAACACCTTTTTCTTTCAGCGCATCCAGCAGCGGCTGGTCAAAGTGCAGACCGGCGGTCGGTGCGGCAACCGCGCCCGGACGTTCGCTGTAAACCGTCTGATACAGTTCACGATCAGCGTCTTCATCCGGACGGTCAATATAAGGCGGCAACGGCATGTGCCCGATTTCGTTGAGCAGTGTAAAGACATCACGGTCTTCATTAAATTGCAGCTCAAAAAGGGTGTCGTGACGCGCCACCATTGTGGCTTTAATGTCTTCGTTATCACCCAGCAGCAGTTCAGCACCCGGCTTTGGCGATTTCGACGCGCGAACGTGCGCCAGAACGCGGTGCGAATCGAGCACACGCTCAACCAGCACTTCAATTTTACCGCCGCTGACTTTACGGCCAAAGACACGTGCCGGGATCACGCGGGTATTATTGAAAACCAGCAGATCGCCGGGCAGGATTTTATCGAGAATATCGGTGAACACGCCGTGCGTTAACTCACCGCTCGGCCCGTCAAGAGACAACAAACGACAGCCGCTGCGCTGGGTCTGCGGATAGCGGGCAATCAGGGATTCCGGGAGTTCAAAAGAAAAATCGGCAACACGCATGGTTTTTCACTTCACTTTAACGACAAAAACAGGCGGCTTAGTCTAGTGGGACGGGGCATCCCCTGCAAGCTTATGCGCGAAGAAAGGCACCCGCTGCTCTGTCAGGGATCAACTTTCCTGCGTTATACTCGCCCGATGAATTTTTTAGCCCACCTCCAGTTAGCATCTTTAGCCGACAGTTCCCTGCTGGGTAATCTGCTGGCGGATTTCGTTCGCGGTAATCCTGACGGGCAATACAGCCCGGAAATTGTCAGCGGGATCCGCATGCATCGACGCGTCGATGTCATGACCGATTCCCTGCCTGAAGTGAAAATTGCCCGCAGCTATTTTCGTGATGATTTCCGTCGCGTCTCGCCGATTACGCTCGATGTGGTCTGGGATCACTTCCTCTCGCGCCACTGGGATTCCCTGCATCCGCAACAGCCGCTGGAAGCGTTTATTGCCGCCTGTCAGCAGGAAATCGAGCCGCAACTTCCCGGCATGCCGGAACGTTTCCAGAACCTGAACAACTACATCTGGCCGCAGCGCTGGCTGGAGCGTTATGCCGTTCTGCCGTTTATCGGCGAAGTCCTGCAGGGCATGGCAAATCGCCGTCCGAAACTCAGCGCGCTGAGCGGTTCTTTTCACGATATCGAACTCAATTACGACGCACTTGAACAATTATTCTGGCAATTTTATCCGGTCATGATGCAACAGGCGAAAGATCGCCAGCTCTGAGGCACCGCCAGAAAATTGTGAGCGGGAACACAATTCCCTGCAAAACAAGATCTTGTTGTTAAAGAAGGTTGGGACTTACGTCAAAGACTGATAGCCGGATACTATCTGATTGATTGGTCTGAAGGGGTTTATTCACCCGAGCCTTGCCCCTATACTGGCAGTCGTTTTGTTCACCCTTTCCTCTCACCTACGACACCCTCAAGGGTCTTAAAGGAGTAATTTATGGTTCTGGTAACTCGCCCAGCCCCTGACTTTACCGCAGCAGCAGTACTTGGTAGCGGCGAAGTAGTTGAAAACTTCAACTTCAAGAAACACACAGCAGGCAAACCAACTGTTATCTTCTTCTGGCCAATGGACTTCACTTTTGTCTGTCCTTCTGAACTGATCGCTTTCGATCACCGTTACGAAGAATTCCAGAATCGTGGCGTAGAAGTTGTTGGTGTTTCCTTCGACTCCGAGTTCGTTCACAACGCATGGCGTAACACGCCGGTTGAGAAAGGCGGTATCGGTCCTGTTAAATACGCCATGGTTGCTGATATCAAACGCGAAATTCAGAAAGCCTACGGTATCGAACATCCGGACGCTGGCGTTGCACTGCGCGGCTCTTTCCTGATCGACAAAGAAGGCGTTGTTCGTCACCAGGTCGTGAACGATCTGCCACTGGGTCGTAACATCGACGAAATGCTGCGTATGGTTGACGCGCTGCAATTCCACGAAGAGCACGGCGAAGTGTGCCCGGCTCAGTGGGAAAAAGGCAAAAAAGGCATGGGCGCATCTCCGGATGGCGTGGCTAAATACCTGTCTGAAAACGCTTCAAACCTGTAATCCCTTCACGGATTTAACGGTTATCAACGGTCAGCTTAGCTGGCCGTTTTTTTGCACCGGATTTGTCCCGATCACATTTTCCCGCCTCACCGACTCGTTTCCTCTCATTTACGTCTACGCTAAAAACGTCCGGTTATCGCCAGAATGGCGTGCGCTTTGCATAAATTTCTCCGGCGAACGGAACAACATCGCCATTAAAAAAGCGTTATCACACAATAACCTGAAGGTTATGACTCTAAAAGACAGGGTATAAACAGGAGTTTGAATGTTACGGAATCCATGGAAAAAATCAGTCCTCGCACTGGCAATGCTGACCAGCCTCCCGCTGTACGCGGCATCTAATCCGGCGGTCGAAGCCAAAAACGGAATGGTCGTCACCTCGCAATATCTTGCCTCACAGGTCGGCGTCGATATTCTGAAAATGGGCGGAAACGCCATTGATGCCGCCGTGGCCGTCGGTTACGCGCAGGCCGTCGTCAACCCATGTTGTGGCAATATCGGCGGCGGTGGCTTCATGACGGTGCATCTTGCTGATGGAAAAGACACATTTATCAATTTTCGTGAAACTGCGCCCGCTGCCGCCAGCGCCAATATGTATCTTGATGCCGACGGCAATGTGAAAAAAGGAGCCAGCCTTTACGGCTATCTGGCTGCAGGCGTGCCGGGAACCGTACTGGGGATGGACACCGTGCAGAAGGAATACGGCAAACTGACCCGCCAGCAGGTCATGGCTCCGGCGATTAAGCTGGCACGTCAGGGTTTTGTACTGACCCGCGCGGATACCGATATTCTTGATACAACGGTTAAACGCTTTAAAGAAGACCCGGAAGCCGCCCGCATTTTTCTGCGTAAGGACGGCAGCGCCCTGCAACCTGGCGACAAACTGGTGCAGACCGATTTAGCCAATACGCTCGAATCTATTTCTAAACACGGGCCGGATGCTTTCTATAAAGGAAAAATTCCGGCGGCTGTCGAAGCCGCATCGAAGAAAGGTGGCGGCATCCTGACCGCAGCGGATTTCGCCAGTTACAAAGTGACGGAAGACACGCCAATTACTTGCAGCTATCGCGGCTACAAATTTGTTTCAGCACCGCCTCCGAGCTCCGGCGGCGTGACCATGTGTGAAATCCTCAACATCGTTGAAGGCTACGACCTGAAAAGCATGGGCTTCAACTCAGCGGCGTCTATTCACGTCCTCACGGAAGCCATGCGCCACGCCTACATGGATCGCAATACTTATCTCGGCGACCCGGAGTTTGTGAAAAACCCGATCGACCGCCTGGTCAGTAAAAGCTACGCCGAAGAAATCCGTAAGAAAATAGAAGCGGATAAAGCAACGCCTTCCACGCAGGTTCAGCCGGGCATGGAACCGCACGAGAAACCGGAAACGACCCACTATTCCATCGTCGATAAAATGGGCAACGCCGTGTCCACCACTTACACCGTCAATGGCCGCTTTGGTTCCGTGGTGATTGCGCCGGGAACCGGCTTCTTCCTGAACGACGAAATGGATGATTTCACAACAAAAGTCGGCGAGAAAAATCTCTACGGTCTGGTGCAGGGAACGAAAAATGCCATCGCCCCCGGTAAGCGCCCACTATCGTCAATGAGCCCGAGCCTGGTGACGAAAGACGGTAAAATCTTCATGGTTCTGGGTTCACCGGGCGGTTCACGCATCATCACCATCACGCTGCAAACTGCGCTGAACGTGATTGACCACGGAATGCCTCCGCAGGAAGCGGTCGATGCGCCGCGCATTCATCATCAGTGGCTGCCGGACGAAGTGTATTACGAGCAACGCGGTGTTTCTCAGGACAGCCTGAATATCCTGCAAAAAATGGGATATAAAATGGTTGAGCAAACGCCGTGGGGCGCAACGGAGCTGATTCTTGTCGGTTTACCGGGCGCTGCGGGCGTGACGCCGGTGAACTCAGGCAACGACTCGGCGGTTTCGGGGAAAGTCCGTGAAGGCTATCTGTACGGCGCGAATGACGTGCGACGTCCAGCCGGTGCAGCTATAGGCTATTAAGCTTGATACAGCCCGAATGATTTAGGGTAACGATACCCTTAAATTTTAAAGCCCCCGATATCGCTGAGATCTCGGGGGCTTTTCTTTACCGGAAGGTAAGTGCTTGCTTACGCTTTGTGGCTGAGCGCCAGCGCGGCTTTCTTACGGTCGTTACGCAATTTGAAGCGGTAACCGACCAGCAGTACCACGACCCAAATCAGACCGACATACAGCGACACGCGGGTATCCGGGAAATAACCAATCAGACCGATGATAAACACCAGAAAAATGATCCCGAAAACCGAGGTGTAAACGCCGCCGCGCAGCGGGAATTCCAGCTCTTTGATTTGCTGTTTACTGAGCTTGCGACGGAATCCAATCTGGGAGAACAGGATCATGATCCACACCCAGACGGTCGCAAAAGTCGCCAGAGAAGCAATCACCAGGAAGACATTGGACGGCATGATGTAGTTCAGATAAACCGCCACCAGCAGCGCCGCCATCATCACCAGAACCGTGACCCACGGCGTACCGAGACGCGAAACCTTGCTGAACATTTTAGGCGCCTGCCCCTGCTCTGCCATTCCGTGCAGCATACGACCCACGCCGAACACGTCACTGTTAATTGCAGAAAGAGACGCGGTGATCACCACGAAGTTCAGAATGGTTGCAGCCGCCGCAATGCCCATATGCTGGAACGTCAGCACAAACGGGCTGCCCTGCGTACCCACCTGATTCCACGGGAAAATCGACATAATCACAAACAGCGTACCCACGTAGAACACCAGAATACGCAGCGGAACGGAGTTGATGGCTTTCGGAATGGATTTTTTCGGGTCTTCCGCTTCACCGGCGGTAATACCGATGATTTCGATACCGCCATAGGCAAACATCACCAGTTGCAACGACAGGATCGTGCCCATGATGCCCTGGCTGAAGAAGCCGCCGTTGGTCCACAGATTGTGGATACCGGTCGCCTGTCCGCCGTTGCCAATGCCCCAGAAGATAATGCCGAAACCGGCAATAATCATGATGATGATGGTGAACACCTTGAAGAAGGAGAACCAGAACTCCAGCTCACCGAACACCTTCACGCTGACCAGATTGATAGCACCGATAATCAGCACCACGCTCAGTACCCAGGTCCATTGCGGTACATCCGGGAACCACACGCCCATGTAAATACCGAACGCCGTCACATCGGCAATCGCGACAATCAGGATCTCAAAACAATACGTCCAGCCGGTGATGTACCCGGCCATCGGCCCGAGATAATCCTGCGCATAACGGGAGAACGACCCGCTTTGCGGGTTATGGACGGACATCTCGCCCAGAGCACGCATGATGATAAACGCGATAATCCCGCCGACCAGATACGCCAGCAGCACGCTTGGCCCGGCCATTTTGATGGCATCGGCAGACCCGTAAAACAATCCTGTACCGATGGCTGAGCCCAGTGCCATAAAGCGAATATGGCGCGTTGTCAGGCCACGTTTTAGCTTCGTGCCTGGCGCTTCTTTTTGCTCTGTTGGTTGTTCAGCTTCTTGCTGCATGTGCATTAACCCGTATGTTTTTTAAAAATCCAAAATGCGTATTTTGTAAATTAGCTTTTTTATCTGCCAATGAAAAAGCCACGGAAGATTCTCCGTGGCCCGATTGGCGAAACATTCAGCAGACTAATTATGTTTTATGCCGTTGAACATTCACCAAATGATCATTGGTGCGCAGTGACGCTACGCGGACCGCTGATTTTGTCATAAATACCGACCAGCACCAGCATTAATAATGACGGTGGCAACCAGGCCAGACCTTGCGCCGCCAGCGGCAGGTTCGCGGTCCAGGCGGGCATCAGGTCTGCAAAAGCAGACGCTTTGATACCGTCAACAATACCGAAGACCAGGCTGACAACCATCACCGGTGCGACGATACGCGTGGTGCTGTTCCACCAGCGCAGGGTGAAACTCAGAACCACCAGCGCAATACACGGCGGATAAATCGCGGTCAGAACCGGCACTGAAATCGAAATCAGATGGCTCAGGCCCAGGTTGGACACCAGCATGGAGAACAGACCCAGAATGAAGACCAGCGTCTTATAAGACAGCGGCAGATACTGAGCGAAGAACTCTGCACAGGCGCAGGTCAGGCCAACCGCAGTCACCATACAGGCAATGAAAATCAGCGCGCCGAGGAAGAAACTGCCCACGCCACCAAAAGTATGTGCCACGTAAGCATGCAGGATCACCGCACCGTTGGTTGCATTTGGCACCAGCGAGGCGCTGTTTTCGCCGAGTTTGAACAGGCTCAGATAGACCAGCATCAGGCCAATCCCGGCAATCAGACCTGCCAGAATGGTGTAGCGGGTCAGCAATTTGGCATCGGTCACGCCGCGCGAACGTGCTGCGTTGACGATAACAATTCCGAAGACCAGCGCACCCAGCGTATCCATCGTCAGATAGCCGTTAACAAAACCGCTGGAGAAGGGCACTGTCTGGTATGCGTCAACCGCAGGCATTGACTGACCGGCAGGCCACAGCAAGGCGGCGATACCCAGCGCACCCAGCGCGACCATTTTCAATGGCGCAAGGAAATGTCCAACGGTATCGAGCAGACGGCCCGGATACAGGGAGATACCAATCACCAGCGCGAAATAAATCACGCTGTAAATCAGCAGAGGCAGCGGGCCGTCACCGGTCAACGGCGCGATACCCACTTCAAAGGAAACTGTCGCCGTACGCGGCGTGGCAAACAGCGGGCCGACAGCCAGATAACATACGGTTGCCAGAAGAATACCGGCACCACGACCAATTGGCGTACTCAGGGCGTCAACACCGCCACCGACGCGCGCAAGCGCAATGACGGTCATCACGGGAAGACCCACTGCGGTGATCATAAACCCTGCAGCTGCCCACCAGACTTCCTGACCCGCCTGCAAGCCAACCATTGGCGGGAAAATGATATTTCCTGCCCCGACGAATAAGGCGAAGGTCATGAAACCCAGCGCCAGAATATCTTTATTTGTTAAACGAATACTCATGATTGGTGTCGTGTTGCCTGTTCAAATGAATAAAGTGTCCGATGCTGTCGTCGTGCCACTCCGTCAGAAGGATGAATGGCGTTATTACAGCCAGAGAGCACCAATGTGAGGATCGGAGTGAGCTAAAAACGCCTGATTGTTTGCAGATGATTACGTTGTTATTCAGCAGGAATCGAGCGACAGCGGGGACTAAGGTAAACGTTTATAGCGCAGAAAGGCAAGTCGAGATCCAAAAAGCAGAGTGTTCAACCAGATTAATTCCTCAAAGCAGTAATAATCACTAAATACCCTTCAAAACACGCAATATGATATGTATGATTTTTGAACGAACAAAGCACAAGATATGCTCCAATTCGAGGATAAATGCGTGAAATCACCATACAAAGGTCATTTCACGCACAATATCCAGCATTTTTATGAGGTGACAATTTAGCCAGTTTGCGTATTTACCAGACGCGGGCAGCGATATCCACCACAAGTTTTAGTTTTTCCCACTGCTGCGCTTCGGTCAGGCTGTTGCCTTCTTCCGTTGACGCGAAGCCACACTGCGGGCTCAGGCAAATCTGATTAATGTCCAGATATTCAGCCGCTTCTGCGATACGCGCTTCCACGGTTTTCGCCAGTTCCAGATCGCCGGATTTAGTCGTGATCAACCCCAGTACCGCCTGCTGATGGCCTTTTTTGATGTAACGCAGTGGTTCGAAACCGCCTGAACGTTCATTGTCATATTCCAGGAAGAAGGCGTCGATATTTACCCCGCCAAACAGAATCTCTGCCACCGGCTCGTAGCCACCTTCAGAAATCCAGGTTGAACGGAAGTTACCGCGGCAAACATGCAGACCAATCACCAGATCGTCCGGTTTACCGGCGATAGCTTTGTTGAGCACGTCAGCGTAAGTACGTGCTAACTCTTCCGGAGAGTCGCCACGCTCACGGATTTGTTTCTTCTGATCTTCAGAACACAGATACGCCCAAACGGTATCGTCGAGTTGCAGATAACGGCAACCGGCATCGTAGAACGCTTTAATCGCATCACGGTAAACCTGCGCCAGATCGTCAAAATAGTCTTTCAGATCAGGATAAACGTCTTTGCTGATGGCGTTACGGCCACCGCGGAAATGCATCACGCTCGGGCTGGGAATGGTCATTTTTGGCACAGCCGTTCCGCTGATGCTTTTCAGGAACGGAAATCTTCCAGCATCGGGTGTGAGCCAAAACCGAGTTTACTCACCACTTTGATGCTGCGCGCTTTCGTCTGGACGCCGTTGAACTGGATCCCCTGCACCGCGTCGTAACCTTCCACCCCTTCCAGACCTTCAAAGAAGTCAAAGTGCCACCACGCACGGCGAAATTCGCCGTCCGTCACCACTTGCAGACCCGCTTCACGCTGCAAATCCACCACACGGCGGATTTCAGTGTCTTCCACCGCGCGCAGCTGCGCTGCATCAATCTCACCGGCCTGAAACTGTTTGCGGGCTTCTTTAATTGCAGCCGGGCGCAGGAAACTGCCAACGACGTCAGCGCGGAACGGAGGGGTTGTACGTTGCATGGAAACTCCTTATGGCATCACGCCGCTGGCGGAATGCAAATGATTTACAACGTAAATAATTACGCTGCGTTACTTGTAGACATCTGGATGTCTAAACGGCTTTAAGGCCATACTGTCATGCAGTCTGTTCACCCACAACAGAGGAATTTTCATAAGACGTGAAATAAATTCATGATCACGTTTGGAATTTTCATGACGCGGGACAATATTTGGTCAGTTGCTAACTATGGTATTATCTACTATAGTTATTTTTCCCAGGGATGATTACATGGTCTGTTTACGTATTTTCGTTACAGAAGACTTTCATGACTTTATGAAAGCGAGCAAATTGTCAGAAAAAGACGTGGCTAAGTCGGCAAATGAATTGGCGAACGGGCTTTACGATGCAGATTTATCCGGCAATGTTTTTAAAAAAAGAATTGCCCCATCAGGTAGATCGAAGTCAGGATTTGGGCGTGCGGTTATTGCCTTTCGCTTTGAAGAGAAAATCTTCTTCATGGCCGGATGGGAGAAGAAAAATGTCCATAAGTCCGGGCCCGAAATATCACCGGGAGCATTAAAGATATTTAAATCGCTTGCTCAGGTACTTTTGGATATACCGGATACGCAGCTAAATAAAGACTTAAGTTTGGGTCTGATCACCGAGGTAAAACCACATGGCTGATGAACTTCTTCTTAAAGCACAAGGTATTGCGCAACGATTCCATGAGTCTGGAACTGTTTCGCAAACAACCATGCGCGAAATAAACAAAATTGTTGATGAAGCTATTCAGGAAGAAAAACTTAAGGCTTTTGCAGAAAGCTCCGCCCAGCGTATCCGCGCGTTGCGAGAGAAAGAAAAGATCAGTCAGGGAGTTTTAGCCAGACTTATTAATATGTCCGCCAACAGCATTCAAAAGTGGGAGCGTGACGAAACAAAACCGACGGGTGCTGCACTGATATTACTGATGTTAATTGAAGAAAAAGGTCTGCAAGTCATCTGCTAGAAAGAAGCCACAGCGATTCACTGTGGCTTCTTTTTTTATCCTTTTACCGGGCTTGTGCTTGACTGTTCCAGAGGAACAATCAATTTCGGTGCCAGCGTAAACATAAACCGGGTGCCGACGCCAACTTCGCTGAGGACTTCGAGTTTCGAATTATGGTGGCTGAGCGCATGTTTCACGATGGCCAGCCCCAGCCCGCTGCCGCCGGTCTGGCGTGAGCGCGCTTTATCCACACGGTAAAAACGTTCAGTCAGGCGCGGTAAGTGCTGCGGCGCAATGCCCGGCCCGTTGTCGCTTATCTGGAACTGCGCACCGTGCGGGATTTGCTGCCAGCTGACTTCAATCCGCGTGCCCGGCGGGGTGTGATTCACGGCGTTATACACCAGATTCGACACCGCGCTGCGCAGCTGATCTTCATTGCCAAAGACTTTCAGCTTCTCGTTTACGCGAAACACCACTTCATGTTTCCCGCCGCTTAGCGTCTGCACTTCCCGCTCAAGCATGCCGAGCATCAGCGGAATATCGACTTTCTCGTGCATATCGATATTGGCGGAGGCTTCGATTTTAGACAGGGTCAGCAACTGTTTCACCAGCCCGTCCATCCGCCGCGTCTGTTCCTGCATGGTATCCAGCGCTTTTGTGCGGAACGGCTCCTCCAGCTTGGCGTCTTCCATCATTTCCAGATACCCCTGCAGCACCGTCAGCGGCGTGCGAAGTTCATGGCTGACGTTGGCGAAGAAGTTACGTCGCGCGCCTTCGAGCTGACGCATCTGCGTGACATCACGCGCCACCATCAGAAGCTGCCCCTCGGAATACGGCATCACGCGAAACTCCACGTAATGTTCGTTATTGAGCTGCAGATTCAGGGCACGGCTGAAGTCGCGGGTCTGGATCCAGGTACGGAATTCCGGATAGCGCAGCAGGTTAAAAATGTGCTGCCCGTTATCTTCCGGCCAGCGGAAACCGAGCAGATCCTGCGCCAGTCCGTTACACCAGAAAATATTGCCGTCTTCCGTCGTCAGAATCACCGCATCCGGCAGCGACTCAGCACCGCTGCGGAAACGTTTAATCAATTGTCCTAATTCACGACGACGTCGCCGGTTGCGCATCTGCATCTGGTTAAGTCCGTAAAACAACGGTTCCCAGCTCCAGCGCCCGTTCGGCGGGGTGATGCTGCGGTCAAGCCACAGCCAGTGAGAGAGTTTAAGCTGGTTGTAATAATTCCAGCCCAGCGCCGCAGCCAGCGACGCAAAAAGAAGCCAGCCGAAATGGCCGACAAAGACACCGAGGATCAGGGCTGGCAGGCAAAAGAGAAACAATTCACCGGCCAGACGTTTCCATGATAAACGTTCTAACACACAGATTCTCCGCTGTGGGACTCAATAACGCGTTGAGAAACGATATCCGGTACCACGAACAGTCTGGATCATTCTGTCATGTCCACTGGTTTCCAGCGCTTTACGCAAACGACGAATATGCACGTCTACCGTGCGATCTTCCACATAAACGTTAGTGCCCCACACGTTATTGAGCAACTGTTCCCTGCTGTACACGCGTTCGGAGTGGGTCATAAAGAAGTGTAACAACTTAAATTCGGTCGGCCCCATGTCGAGCGCCTGCTCATTGGCCATCACCCGGTGAGAGGACGGATCCAGGCTCAGCCCTTGCATGTCGATCACTTCCTCGACCGCCATTGGCGAAATCCGGCGCATCACAGCTTTAATACGGGCAACCAGTTCTTTGGGTGAAAACGGTTTGGTGATGTAATCATCGGCACCGACTTCAAGGCCGCGCACCCGATCTTCTTCTTCACCGCGTGCGGTCAGCATCATCACCGGGATTTCGCGGGTGAGCGCTTCACGTTTAAGGTGCTTAATAAACTGAATACCGGAACCGCCGGGTAACATCCAGTCGAGCAGGATAAGTTCAGGGTAAGGTTCCACTAACTGGCCAATCGCTGAATCAAAATCTTCAGCCTCTACTGCCTGATATCCATTCTGTTCCAGTACAAAACACACCATTTCACGGATTGGAGCTTCGTCTTCAACCACCAATATACGTCTAGCCATCGTAGGTCCTGCCAATAGGTTAGCGATCTTTTATTTGATTGCGGGCGCCATTATGCGTCAGTTTTGTGACAGATTTATGAATGAAAATGATGGGTCATTTAAGGCAAATATGACAGATAAATTCTTGCCATCCTGCTGAAATTGGTCTGATTTATCGGGGACAGGTTCCCCCGCCGACGTTTATACTTTGCCCCATTGTCGTCATACAGGGTTCACACGGGAGTCTCATGCGCCTGATCCATACCTCCGACTGGCACCTCGGCCAGTACTTTTTTACCAAGAGCCGCGCCGCTGAACATCAGGCTTTTTTGCGCTGGCTGACCGGTCAGGTGCAGCGACATCAGGTGGACGCCGTGATTGTCGCCGGGGACATTTTTGATACCGGCTCGCCGCCCAGCTACGCCCGCGAGTTGTATAACCGCTTCGTGGTGGAGTTACAGCAAACCGGCTGCCAGCTGGTGGTGCTGGCCGGAAATCACGATTCCGTCGCCACGCTCAATGAATCCCGCGAGCTGCTTTCGTGCCTGAATACGCGGGTGATCGCCACCGTGGGCGAAAATCTGGATGAACAGGTTTTGGTGCTGAACACACGCGAAGGCCAGCCCGGTGCGGTGTTGTGTGCGATTCCTTTTTTGCGTCCGCGCGATTTACTGGCCAGTCAGGCCGGTCAGTCCGGCAGCGACAAACAGCTCGCCTTGCAGGAAGCCATTGCGGCGCATTATGACGCGCTGTATCAGGCCGCGCTGGCTAAGCGTCAGGAACTGGGTGTGCCGCTGCCCATTATCGCCACCGGCCATCTGACCACCGTCGGCGTCAGCACGTCGGACTCCGTGCGCGACATCTATATAGGCACGCTCGACGCCTTCCCGGCGCAGGCCTTTCCGCCGGTGGATTACGTGGCGCTCGGGCATATTCACCGCGCCCAGTGTGTCGCAAAAACCCAACATATCCGTTACAGCGGCTCGCCGATTGCACTGAGTTTCGATGAGCTCAGTAAAACCAAAAGCGTTTACCTGCTCGATTTCGACGGCGCTACGCTTAACGCCATCGACACGCTGGAAATCCCCGTTTTCCAGCCGATGCAGATCATCAAAGGTTCCCTCGCAGACATCGAAAAACAACTGACGCAGTTTGCTGACGGCGATGCCGGTAAACCGGTCTGGCTGGATATCGAAGTCGCCACACAGGATTATCTCAGTGATATTCAGCGGCGTATTCAGGCGCTCACCGCAGATTTGCCGGTGGAAGTGGTTCTGCTGCGCCGGAGTAAAGAACAACGCATCAGCGGCATCGAACAACAGGAAAAAGAAACGCTCAGCGAACTGAGTGTCAGCGACGTGTTCGAACGGCGGCTGGCGCAGGAAACCGATCCCGACGAACCGCGTCAGGCGCGGATGCGCACGCTGTTCGCTCAGGTTGTCAGTCAGGTCACTCGCGGCGAGTCCGCAGAGGATGCCGCCCAATGAAAATTCTCAGTCTGCGTTTAAAAAACCTGAACTCGCTGGAAGGCGAATGGAAAATCGACTTCACCGCTGAGCCTTTTGCCAGCAACGGATTATTTGCCATCACAGGCCCGACCGGCGCGGGGAAAACCACCCTGCTCGACGCCATCTGTCTGGCGCTGTATCACCAGACACCGCGCCTGAACGTCACGCCAAGCCAGAATGAACTGATGACGCGGCACACCGCCGAATCGCTGGCGGAAGTGGAGTTTGAGGTCAAAGGCATTGGCTACCGCGCGTTCTGGAGCCAGCGTCGTGCCAAAAACTCGCCGGACGGCAATTTGCAGGCGCCCAAAGTAGAACTGGCGCTGCTGGCTGACGGCAAAATTCTGGCCGACAAAGTGCGCGATAAACTCGATGCTATTGCTGAACTGACCGGGCTGGATTTCGGCCGTTTCACCAAATCGATGATGCTTTCACAAGGCCAGTTCGCCGCGTTCCTGAATGCCGATGCCAACGACCGCGCGGAATTGCTGGAAGAACTCACCGGCACCGAAATCTACGGGCGGCTTTCTGAACGCGTGTTTGAACAACATAAAGAAGCCAAAAATCAGCTCGACGGTTTGTATCAGCGCATGGCGGGTATCGAGTTGCTCAGCGAAGAGCAGCGTCAGGCGTTCGAAACGGAACTGGCCGCGCTGAACGCGCAGGAAATTATCCTCAGCCAGCAGGCGCTGCAACGCCAGCAAGATCTGAACTGGCTGCAACAATGGCAGCAGGTGCAGCAAAAGCATCAGCAATCTCAGCAGCAACTGACGGCGGCGGAGCAGGAAAACCTCGCCGCTGCGCCGCAGTTGCAGCAACTCGCGCGCAGTGAACCGGCTGAAAAGCTGCGTCCGCTGCTCAGCGACCGGTTGCGCTGTGAGAAAGAAACGCAGGATTTACAGCAGGCACTTACACAGCTGATTCAGCAGCAGGAACAACAGGCGGCGCAGATGACGCCGCTGGCTTTGGCGCTGGAACAGGCGAAAGCCGCACGTCAGAAACAGACCGAAGAACAGCGCCAGCTACAGACGCTGATGGACGAAAAAGTTCTGCCGCTGGATAGCGAAATTGCACGGTGGCGCAAATCACTGACTGACACGCAGCAGACCGTCAGTGAAGTACAGAAACAGGCCAGTGAGCACAGCGCGACGCTGGCGAAAATCACCGAAGAGCACCAGAAACTGGAGTCACAGAGTCAGCAACATCAGGCGAAACACACCACGCTGACCGGTGCGCTTCAGGCTGCGCAACAGCGTCTGGGCGAACTGGAAAAACTGCATCCGCTGGCGGCGTTGCAAAAACGGCAATCTGAACTGACGCAGTTGCGTCCAGTGCGTCAGCAGCTGTTTTCACTCGCACAAATTTTCCCTCAGCTCGACTCACGTGTCCGTCAGCAGCATCAGGATTTTGCGCTGAATCAGACGGCAATTTCTGAGGAAGAAGAACGCCTTGGCAAAATCCGTCTGCAATGTCAGAAACAGCTCGAACATCTGAATGATGTTAAAGCGCGGCTGAAAAGCGAGGAACTGATCGTCAGCCTGACCGCAGAACGCGCAAATCTGCAAAGCGGCCAGGCCTGCCCGCTGTGCGGTTCCACCTCGCATCCGGCGATTGAAAGTTATCAGGAGATCAAACCGTCTGAAACGGCGCAGCGTGTTGAGAAAATGCAGCTGGAATTTGATGCGACGAAAGCCAGCGGAATCGAACTGGCGGCGAAAATTAAAAGCCTGAAAGAACTGCAATTGCGCCTGCAAACGCAGCTTGAGCAGGACCAGCAGCAGCTGAACGCGCATCTCGAAAACTGGCAGAAACTCAGTGCTCCACATGGTCTGACATTCACGCTGATGGATGGGCCGGACATTCAGCAATGGCTGGCGTCATGCGATCAGGAAGAACAGCAAACGCAGGAACACCTCCGCCAGCATGAACAGCTGGCGCGTGCGCTGCAACAGGCGAAAGACGCCCTCAGCGAAGCCGTCAGCGAACAACAAAAAGTCCAGCAGCAAAGCGCATTGCTGGCGGAGCGTTTTACGCTGACGCAGCAAAACCAGGCGAAATCTCAGGAACAACTTGAACGTCTGCAAACCCAGTATGCGGATGGTGAGAAAACGCTGAAAGACCTGACGGCGCAACGCACTGAACTCTTCGGCGACCGTCAGGTCACGCAGGTTCGCGAGCACTTGCATCAGCAACAACAGGCCGCCGAAAAAGCAGTCAGCGAAGCCGAGACGGCCCTGCACCGTGCGCAGGAACTTCGCGACACACTGGCCGGTCAGCTTGCCAGCACGCAACGGCAACATCAGCAGGCCATGGCGCGTCTGCAACAGGCGCAAACAGACTGGCAAAAGGCGCTGGCCGCCAGCGAGTTTGCGGATGAAGATGCAGTGAAACTGGCCCTGCTCGACGATGCATTACGCCAGCAACTCCGGCAGCGTAAAGACCAGTTACAGAAACTACTGGCGCAGGCTCAGGCGCTGTTAAGCGACGCGAAAGAGACATTAGAGAAACACCGGCTGGCACGCCCTGCGCATCTGAGTGAAAGCGAAAGCGATCTCACGGTGCTGATGGCAGAGCAGGAATCACTGTCACAAAGCCTGAAAGCGCTGCAACAGCGTACCGGCGAAGTGAGTAATCAGCTTAAATTCGACAAGGAACGCAGCGGCAGCCAGCAGGCGTTAATCGCGCAGATTGCGCAGGCGCAGCTGACCTGTGATGACTGGGGATATCTCAATCAGATGATTGGCTCCAGCGATGGCGCAAAATTCCGTAAGTTCGCGCAGGGACTGACGCTGGATCATCTGGTGTATCTGGCGAACCGTCAGCTGGAAAAACTGCATGGCCGCTACCTGTTGCAGCGCAAAACCAGCGACGCGCTGGAGTTGCAGGTTGTCGATACCTGGCAGGCCGACGCCGTGCGTGATACCCGCACGTTATCCGGCGGCGAGAGTTTCCTGGTCAGTCTGGCGCTGGCGCTGGCGTTGTCAGATCTGGTGAGTGATAAAACCCGCATCGATTCGCTGTTCCTCGACGAAGGTTTCGGTACGCTCGACGCCGACACGCTGGACACCGCGCTGGACGCCCTCGACAGCCTGAACGCCTCCGGTAAAACTATTGGCGTGATCAGCCACGTTGAAGCGATGAAAGACCGCATTCCGGTGCAAATCAAAGTGACCAAGGTGAACGGGCTGGGCGTCAGCCGCCTGAGCAGTGAATTTAAAGTCCCGTCGCAGTAAACGATAAAGCCGCATGATGGCGTTACATCATGCGGCTTTTGTCTGCCAGAAAATTACAACGCGAAGCGCGACTGCGGCCACAGCCAGGCGGCACCGCGAACACCACTGGAATCGCCATGAACCGCTTTAAGGATTGGTGTTTCACATTCGCCGCCAAAGACCCACTGTTTGATCAGCACGGGAACGGTCTGGTACAGACGATCGACGTTGCTCATGCCGCCACCAAAAACGATAACGTCCGGATCCAGGATGTTCACCACATTGGCCAGCGCTTTCGCCAGACGACGCTCGTAACGGCCCAGCGCCAGCTCCGCCGTTTCGTCGCCCTGCTCAACAAGCTCAATAATTTCCGCACCTTTCAGCCGCTGGCCTGACAGCCGGAAATAATCTTCCGCAAAGCCGGTGCCCGACACAAACGTCTCCACACAGCCGGATTTGCCGCAATAACACGGCACCTCGCGGGCAAACTGAATTTCTTCTTCATCCTGCCACGGCAACGGGTTATGCCCCCACTCGCCGGCATTGCCGTTTCCGCCCGCGTGCGCCACGCCGTTGAGCGCAACGCCGGAACCACAGCCGGTGCCGATAATCACCGCAAAAACCGTATGACGCCCGGCACCCGCGCCGTCGGTGGCTTCGGAAACCGCCAGACAGTTGGCGTCGTTGGCAATATGGACTTCGCGTTTTAACAACAGCGCCAGATCTTCATCCAGTTGCTGACCGTTGAGCCAGACCGAGTTGGCATTTTTCACTTTACCGGTAAATGGCGAAAGCGTGCCGGGGATCCCCAGCCCAACGCTGCCGTGCTGACCGGTGCCTTTTTCGGCGTCCAGCACCAGCCCTTCAATCGCTTTCAGCGTGCGTTCGTAGTCATTTCTTGGCGTATCCACCCGCTTGCGGAACAGTTCTTTCCCTTCGTCAGATAACGCGATGACTTCTATTTTTGTGCCGCCTAAATCAATGCCAATTCGCACGTTTTCTCTCCTGTTTCTGCCAGTAGGGTCAGTTATTTTGAGGTTAAATCAGTGTAGAAGCCCACTGCTGTCGTCACCAGAATAAGCTGTTATGCAATGTTTCATGCTGCGGCGATTTCTTAACGACGACCGGCGCTCAATTGGTTATCATGCCGCCCTGCAGTCATTTAATCAGCGTACCACGAGTGCGCCGGAACAGGGATAACGCCATGTTATGGTTTAAGAATTTGTTGGTATACCGTTTGAGCCGTGAAGTTTCGTTATCTGCTGAGGAAATGGAAAAACAGCTCAGCGCTTTCACCTTTACCCCGTGCGGCAGCCAGGATATGGCGAAAACCGGCTGGGTTTCACCGATGGGTTCCCACGGTGGCGACGCGCTGACTCACGTTAACGGCGGTCAGATCCTGATCTGCGCCCGTAAAGAAGAAAAAATCCTGCCTTCTCCGGTCATCAAACAGGAGTTACAGGCCAAGATTGATCAGCTTGAAGGTGAGCAACACCGTAAGCTGAAGAAAACTGAAAAAGATTCCCTGAAAGACGAAGTGCTGCACAGTCTGATGCCACGCGCGTTCAGCCGTTTCAGCCAGACATTCATGTGGATCGACACCGTTAACGGCCTGATCATGGTCGATGCCGCCAGCGCGAAGAAAGCCGAAGATATGCTGGCGCTGCTGCGTAAAAGCCTGGGTTCACTGCCGGTTGTGCCATTAACCATGGAAAGCCCGATCGAACTGACGCTGACCGAATGGGTACGTTCCGGCCAGACGCCTGCCGGTTTTGCCCTGCAGGACGAAGCCGAGCTGAAAGCGATTCTGGAAGACGGCGGCGTGATCCGCTGTAAAAAACAGGCGCTGGTCAGCGACGAAATCGCCACGCACATCGAGAATGGCAAACTGGTGACCAAGCTGGCCGTCGACTGGCAGGAACGCATTGCCGTTGTACTGGCCGACGACGGCAGCATCAAACGTCTGAAATTCAGCGACGTCATCCGTGATCAGAACGAAGATATCGACCGCGAAGATTTCGCCGGACGTTTCGATGCGGATTTCGTGCTGATGACCGGTGAACTGGCTGCATTAATTCAGAATCTGATTGAGGCCTTGGGCGGCGAAGCTCAGCGTTAAGTTCAGGTTCTGTAACAATAAGAAAAGGCGCTCATTGGCGCCTTTTCTGTTTGTGCTGTGTCTGAATGATTTATTTGGTCAGATACTTGCAGAGATACGACGTGGTTTCGCCGACCTGCAAATTGAATTCACTTTTACCCGGAATGTAGAAGGTTTCGCCCGGCTTAAAGATCTGCCAGTCCGGAGAACCCGGGATCAGCACTTTCAGCGAGCCGCTGATGACGGTCATTTCTTCCGGCTTAGCGGTGCCGAAAGTGTATTCGCCGATGGCCATCACGCCAACGCTGGCGGAACCCGTACTGTCGCTGTCAAAACCAATCGACTTCACTTTCCCGTCAAAATACTCATTATTTTTCAACATAGATTGGCCCTTTGCGATAATTTTCAGAGCCTCCATATTAGGGGCAGAAACCTGCTTCTGTCACTGATTATTACCGCTTTATCTGCAACAGACGACACCGCCCGCAAAGCGGCGTCACTGATTTGATTTTAGCGTCGCACAATGCCATTGTGGGTGGCTATCCCTCAGTTCAAACCCCGTGAATGTCTGTTGCAAACTCATCAAAAAAACCTCTTAAAACGTCGTGACCGGCGCACAGGCGCACAAGCTAAAACGGTCACGAATGCTGTTCATCATCGGAACAGTCAGTGTTTAATGCTGGCCAGATAACGGCCCTGGTGTTGGCGTAAAAATAAATAAAAAATAATCCGGGTCCGTTACTGGTCATTGCGCTGAAAAATCATTGCCAGTACTCATCACCCAATTTTTCGGCTATTTGCCGGGTCACGGCAATCAGCCCTTCTTTTATGCCTTCCGGAATGTTTTTCCCCTGTTCAGGAGAAGGGAAGGACAAACAAAGTCCTGCTGTTTCATTACGGTGTTTATTAAAAATACTGGTCGCTAAAGAACTGATGCCCTGTAACGTTTCATTATTGGCAAACGATAATCCTGTCTGCCGGACTTCTGCCAGCCTGGCCAAAAGAAGACCCAGACTTCCGGGGGAATTAAAGGAGTTCACCTGGTATTCCCCGTTAAAACGCTGTACGACGTCTTCGTCACTGAATCGCGCCAGAATCGCACGCCCAATGGCCGTTTCATGCGCGGGCAGCAGGCTCCCGGCGGGCGTCACCACTTGCAGATAGGTTCTGCCGGGGAACATCCGCATAACCATAATGTCGCGCCCCTCCAGCATCGACACATACCCGGTGCATTGCGTCAGTTGGCTCAGTTGCGTCATATATGGTGAAACGGAATCCACCAGCGGCGCAGATAAATAATGGCTGGAAACCGCCAGCAATAATTTTCCGATCCGGTATAAACGGCTGTCCAGATCGCGTTCCAGAAGCCCTTGCGTTTCCATCGTCATCAGTAAACGTGAAACCGTACTTTTCGGTAGTTTTAAATTTTCGACCACATCGCTGAATGACAAACCGGGGTGTCCCTGACGGATCTCCTGAGTTGAAAATAACTTCAGCACCGCAGCCGCATTTTCTAAAGTCGTCATAAAGGAGGGAGTTCCGGTATATGGAACAGGGTTCCTGTTAAGTTAAATAAAAACTAAAGCTGATACGTGTCAGCGTCAAGACGTTTATTTAACAGCCAGAAAAAGACAGATAAATGAATATGCTTAAAGAAATTCCTAAAGCAAAGAAATACGAAGGGGAGCGGAATGAATGCCGAGTATTTATGAAGTGAACGATGTCAAACTCAGCAGATTATCTTAATTAAATATTATGCAAAATGTACAACGCGATGGAAGCTTCGATCAGAATAATTGTGATCGACCAGATTGCGGGCATAGCCTTACTGTGCTGGTTAAAAAAAGACATCAGGGGTTTCATCATCGGGTCCGTTGTGGGTTTTCAGCGTCACGGCGCTGCGTCTAAGTAATCACCTGAGTTATTAGTTTACGCCCGGTCATACATCCACACAATACTTAGACAACCGTGATCACCATCCCGAAATATGGCCCATTTTGTTTACACTTTGCGGCCGGATTTCAGGCAAAAAAAACGGGCCTCAAAGACCCGCCATGATGACGTTTTACCGCGGATGACGTTTAGCGCGCCATCGGCAACGCCAGTGCATCCATCACAGAATCCACGACTTGCGCAGGATCCTGCGTACCATCCACCACATGGTGAGCGGCTTCCTGATACAGCGCTTCGCGTTCGTTCAGCACCTGCATCATTTCTTCGGTAATTGGCCTGCCGGTCAGCGTCGGGCGCTGATCTTCCTGCGGCGCATCTTCCAGACGATTTGCCAGTGTAGATGCCGGTGAACGCAGATAAATAACGGTTCCCGCTTCACGCATGAAATCACGATTTTCCTGCGCCAGCACCGCACCGCCGCCGGTCGCGACCACGGTCAGCGGTGAGCAAACGGCTTTCAGGGCTTCGGTTTCACGGCGACGGAATCCCTCCCAACCTTCACGGTCGACAATATCCGCCACACTGAGGCCTGAAGTGCGCAACAGGTGCTGATCGGTATCGACAAATTTGTAGCCCAGCGTCTTTGCAAGTGCACTGCCTACTGTCGTTTTACCCGCGCCACGCGCGCCTACCATGAAAATGGGTTGTGTCATTACCGCTATCCTTTATTCCCCGAAAGTCCCGTATCTCACCTGATGAAATCATCATCAATATGAAGTCTTTGTCGCAATAAGTGGCCTGATGTACTGGCCCTGCGTTGTACTCGCTAGATAGTACAACAAAAAAGCCTCACTGGCAGATTTTTGTCACCTGCCGGTGAAGCTTCTGTAGCGTTTTATTTACGCCATTCAGGGCATCATACTGAAAAATCCATGTAGCGCAATGCCCTGCAAGTAGCTTAGAAATTAAGAGTATCTAAGTCGCTGTATCACCGAGGTTTACAGATATACACGATGGCCGGAGGGAAATTCCTCACCACGCGGATTTTTTTCCAGGTGAAATAGCGCGACAGTAATTTCTCAGACATCTGGCTGTACTGAAACAGAACCAGCACGCCGTCTTTACTTTTCAGCTGCTGCTGCGTTTTTTGCAAAATCTTCATGCTGGTCCGCACCGGCATCGACAGCAGCGGCAGGCACGAAAACACCGCATCATAATCGGTACGCATGTGCTCGGCAGAGTGCGCCATCACCTGCAAACGGCGGTCTTCCAACTGATTAAGCTTACGGACAAACGCGGGCTGGATTTCAAACGCCTCAAGCTTCGCATCCGCACGCATCCGGCTGAGGATCCGGCGGGTCAGCACGCCGTCAGCCGCCCCCAACTCTGCGATATCCAGCGTCGTCGCCCAGTCAATCTGGCTCAACATCGCATGGCACAGCCACGGCGAAGACGGCATTAGCGTCCCCATTGTCCGTGGTGAGGTAATAAAATTCTGTAAGTAGAAAAATTGGTTCTGAATCGAAAGACCGGTGTTCTTGATTGTCGTTCTTGCGGCGTTCAGCATGTTAACTCCTCCTGAGGAAGTAGACCGCCATAACACCAAAAAATTCTTAAGAAATGATTAATCGGGGGAATAATCATCAGAAAGGTTTATCTCAGAAAAAACACATGGGAGGATTCTCAAAGTGCCCTGTAAATAACAGGAATGGCATAAATAATAAAAAGGCCAATGTCAGATGACATTGGCCTTCTCGTACTTATTGATTTAATAACGTCTTAATAAAAAACTCCGTTATTAATAAAAAATTTAAGATTATTTATACAGCTCGACATTAGCGCGGGTCAGGCTGGAATCACCGGGAGTACCGGCACCGACTACGCGATAATGTGTGGCACCTTTATCGCTGGCGATCTGGTCCAGTTGATCATGCATACTGCCAGGAACGGTGCTTGACGCACTCACTGAAACCATACCCAGTGACTGATAGTTACCGCTTTGCGCCTGCATTTCAGAAATCGGCGAAGCGGCTAGTGCTGAGAATGAAGCGACAGTAATTACAGCGGCAGTAAACATAGGTAAGAGTTTCATAATACGCACCTTTCTTCGTGAGTTTCGTTAATTAATGGAGCGGAAGTCATCCGTTGAATTAATTATCGGCGAAGCAATGAAAGGGGACGTAATGCAATGTAAAGAAATTTAACCATTGTGGTAAAAATAAGGAGGGAATGAAAGTAAACATTTCACAGCGGATAAGGGGCCGGAAAATAAAGATATTTTATGGAGGAAGTATGGAGAGTTTTCAAAGTTATTTATAACCCGGACAACATTCGCACAAATCGACGAGAGAGTGCAATCACTGATATGATTATTTTTTATGAATTTTCTGTTGCTGTGATCCCCTGCACTGTCACGCAAACAGAAGTTAGGTCCCTGCGAGCGCGGAGACTGATTTCAACAACAAAAACCCCGTCATCAACCGGATGGAATGATGACGGGGTATTAGGGAGTGTTTATGGCGGGTGGTAGCCTTCTGGCCTTGATCGACGATATTGCATCAATACTTGATGATGTAGCCGCAATGAGTAAGGTTGCGGCCAAAAAAACAGCCAGCGTGTTGGGAGACGATCTGGCGCTGAATGCACAGCAGGTTAGCGGCGTGCGGGCAGATCGGGAATTGCCGATTGTCTGGGCCGTGGCAAAAGGCTCGCTGGTCAACAAAGCCATTCTGGTGCCGCTGGCGCTGCTGATCAGCGCATTTATTCCCTGGGCGATTACGCCGCTTCTGATGATTGGCGGTGCGTACTTATGTTACGAAGGCTTCGAAAAAGTCGCGCACAAGCTGATGCCTGGCAATCATCAGGAAGAAAAGAAACCGGCTACGGCTGAAATTAAAAATGAAGCCGATGCCAAAAAACTGGAGAAAGAAAAAGTGAAAGGTGCCGTACGTACCGATTTCATTCTTTCTGCTGAAATCATCGTGATCTCGCTGGGCATCGTGTCATCTGCACCGTTTCTCAATCAGGTCACCGTTATGGTGTTGATTGCCGTCGCCATGACCGTCGGCGTTTACGGGCTGGTCGGTGCGATTGTCAAAATTGACGATGCGGGTTTGTATCTCAGCAAACTGTCAGGCGAAAGCAGCATGATGAACGGCGTGCGCGCGCTTGGCCGCGGCATTGTGAACGCCGCCCCGTGGTTGATGAAAACACTTTCTGTCGTTGGCACAATTGCGATGTTCCTGGTCGGTGGCAGCATCATCAGCCACGGCTTGCCCTTCATGCACAGCCTGATTGAACCCCTGACGCACGGCCACGAAAGCTGGATCAACACGCTAATTACCGGCGCAACAGATTTAGTCGTCGGGCTGATTGTCGGTGCCGCCGTTCTTGCACTGGTGATGCTGGGGCAAAAAATGTTCGGGAAGAAATAGCGAAGCATAACTCTCGCCCTCCCTTTCACGGGAGGGCGAATCCCCTTTCAACAACCTTACCCCTTAGTCGCCACCAGCATCATAATATCGCTGGTAAATGTGCCGTCGGGCTGGATTTCAAAGTGGCGGACTACTTCGTCTGACATCACTTTTTGCAGTTCGCGGATCGCGAGGGCGAAATGCTCCGGCGTGCGCATGCGGGCAATCCAGCTGGTGAATTCCAGCGGCAGCCGATCGGTAGTGACTTCCCCGGCAATCAGCCCGGCTCCGGACGCCATCTCCAGCCATTCACCCGGAGAATAGTTGCGGACATGCGAAGTATCACGCAAAACCTCCACCGTTTGCAGATAGATATCCAGCAGCGGATGCCCCGGCGACACCACGTCCATCATGATGAATTTGCCGCCCGGTTTCAGCACGCGCGCCACTTCACGCAGCGCCTGCCCGACATCGTGCCAGTGGTGCGCGGAATAACGGCTGATGATGATATCCGCACTGGCGCTGACGAACGGCAGCGATTCTGCCACGCCCTGCCGGACGGTGATGTTTTCCAGTTGCTTCTCTTTTGCCGCGTGGGCCACCACGTCCAGCATTTGCGCGGATAAATCATAGGCAATCACACTTTTCACGACGCGTGCAGCCGCAAAACTGGCATGACCCGCGCCGCAGCCCAGATCAATCACCTGCGCATCAGGGTACGGCGTCAGCAAAACAGCCAGACGTTGCAAATCCGCGCCCTGCGCGTGAACGGCGCTGGTCAGATAGTTTTGCGCCTGCGAACCAAACTGCTTATCGACCGCCTGACTGTGCGTGTTTTTTGTCATTTTCATTGCTCCTGTTTGCCTTATTATTTTGGGGGAAACGCCGGTTTCAGATGACCTCAAAATCACTATAGGCATTGTTCTATACGGGTACAATATGAGCATTTATACTGGTATGAGTTACTTCCAGCCTGAGAGAAAAAATGATTGATAACGCAGAGTCGCTCAGCGGTCCGAGAGCCTTGGGTGCCTTTTTACGCACACACCGTGAACGCGTCACGCCGGAAATGGTGGGCCTTCCCGGCTCCGCACGGCGCAGAACCAGCGGGCTGCGGCGCGAGGAGCTGGCACAAATCAGCGGCATCAGCGCCACGTGGTATACCTGGATTGAACAGGGGCGCGATGTGTCGATTTCTGCCGCCACGCTCGACAGTCTGGCGAAATCCCTGCAAATGGAACCCGCCGCCCGCGAATACCTGTTCAGTCTGGCGTCGGTGAAAGATCCCCTTGCCGTACTCACGTCCGGCGCACCGGATGACAGCCTGAAGAATTGCGTCAATCAGCTTAGCGGCCCCGGCTATCTGCTCGACAGTTGCTGGAATATGCTGGCGTGGAATCCGCCCGCAGGCGCGTTATTCAGCGGCTGGCTGGGCACGGATGAGCAGCCTAATCTGCTGAATTTTATGTTTCTGCACCCGCTCGCCCGAAAACTGGTGCCCGACTGGGCAGAACGTGCGAAACGCGTGGTGGCAGAATTTCGTGCGGAGACCAGCCATTACGCCCATTCCGACGCCGTCCGCCAGAAGGTAATCAGCCTGCGCGGGCAAAGTGCCGAATTTAATCAATGGTGGACGCAACAGGAAGTGCTGGCGCGAGAAGGCGGCGAACGGCGCTTTAATCATCCGCTTAGCGGCGAAACGGGTTATCGCCAGCAGACGTTTTTTCCGGCGGGCTACGCCGATTGCAAACTGGTGATGCTGGTGCCGGAAAGCTAAATTGCGCTGGCTGACAGCCTGCTGTTTTTTCTCATTTATTCGGCCTTAACACCAATTGACATCCAGCAGCCGGATATGTGAGGCTGATTTGATTGGTTTCATAGATGATTTCCGGACTGCAGGACAGCTTATATGATGACACGCCAGATTTATCAGGACGAAAAGATTGAGATCCGCATCGCCACCGAACTGGAAGCCGTCACGCACTTTGCGGCGGTTCAGGCTTCTGTCGCCGAGATTGGCGAGTGGGAATCCTGGTGTACGGACAACTATTCGCTGGAAGACAGCCGGAAATATCTGACCGACAGCGAGTATAAGCGCCATCGCGGCACAGAATTCAATTTCTGTCTGTTTGAACGTGCCACCGGCCATCTGATTGGCAGCGTGGGCATCAACCGGATCAATCAGGATTATAAGTTTTCTAATCTCGGCTACTGGATCCGTACCGGCTATACCGGTCAGGGTCTGGCGACGCTGGCGGTCAGGGCCACGGCGCGTTTCGCATTTAAAGAACTCGAACTGACGCGCCTGGAAATCGTCGCGATGGACGGCAACGACCGCAGCCGTCGTGTCGCCGAAAAAGCGGGCGCGACGTCCGAAGGATTGCACCGCAACCGGCTTTATTATCATGATCAGCCGCGCGACGCCTGGATGTATTCATTGATCCCCGGCGATCTCTGAAGCTGGCTCCACAAAAAAGATAAGGCAGCAGAACATGACTTTCTCTACCCACACCGTTTCTACCGACTGGCTGGCGAAGAATCTGAATTCACCGGACGTGGTCATTATCGATTGCCGTAAATCCAAACCGGGCATTACTCCGCCGATTGATTTTCATGGCAAATATCTCGAAACGCACATTCCCGGTGCCATTTATGTCGAAGTGGACAGCATTTCCGACTGCACCACCGGTCTGCCACATATGATGCCGACGGCGGAAGAATTCTCCGCATCGATGAGCCGTCTTGGCGTGGCCGATACGCAAACCCTCGTGCTTTACGATGAAGGGGATTTGTTCTCCGCACCGCGCGTGTGGTGGATGCTGACCAGCTTTGGCGCGAAATGCGTGCGCGTGCTCGATGGCGGCCTGAATGCCTGGATTGCTGAAGGCAAACCCACCCAAAGCGGCGAGCAAACCCGCGTACCGTCGACGTTTAACGCCAGACTGGTGCGCCCGGTCGTCGCCAGCGCGCAGCAGGTAAAAGACGCCATCGGGAAAGTACAGATTATCGATGCACGCTCGCAGGCACGATTCAAAGCCGAAGCACCGGAACCGCGTCCGGGGCTGCACGGCGGGCATATTCCGCAGAGCCTCAGCGTGCCGTTTACCGAGCTGACGAAAGAAGGTCATATGAAATCGCCGCAGGAACTGAAGGCGACGTTTGAGAAGTTGGGCGTTGATCTGAATAAGCCGGTGATCACCAGTTGCGGATCCGGCGTTACTGCCGCGGCGCTGGCTTTCGGCCTCGACGCGCTGGGCGTCAAAGATGTGCTGTTGTACGACGGTTCATGGGCCGAATGGGGCGACGTGAACGAAGATTTCCCGATAGAAACGCACTGATTATCGGCTGAACATACCCCGCATCACCGGACGATGATGTCCGGTTTTTTTTAGCTGACGCTTTCCGGCATCAGCTCACGCACACCAAACTCTTCCGCAATCCTTTTCATCTGCCGGATCACTTCATACGCCGGTCGCGGTACCTCAGTAAACGATTCAATCAGCAGCGGTTTACTCACCGGTTCGCAGGAAATTTCATGCAATGCCTGGCGCAACATCGCCAGATGTTCGGGTGAAGTCTGCGCCGAGGTGATCAGCGGAAGCCCCGGTACGGCCGCGGTTTGCCCCACGACGACCAGCCCGCTGATGCGTTCAGGCGCAATACGGCGCAGAAGCTCTAAAGTCACGCAGTCGATCGCCGCAATATCGGCTTTATGTTGCTGCATGTACAGAAGTGATTCGAGATGGCTGCCGGTCGCCAGGGCTTCGGAGAAGAATTTTCCGTTTTCGGCCAGCGGCGCGACCAGCGCACGCAGGCTGTTGTAACCCGACTGGGAATCGGTGCTGTTGAAAGCCAGTCTGCGGTGGCGAAAGCTGGTCAGATGCAGGCCGCTGTGTTCTTTACGCGCCAGCAAAAAGCTGCGGTAGCGGAAACCATCACAACCGGGTGCGCGGTAACTGAATGTGCCCACCAGTTGCACCTGCGGCAGGCTTTCCACCAACGGGAATCCGCAGGTCTGGCTCAGCAACAGATCTTTATTCTGCCAGTGCGCCAGCAAATCCGTCGGCCAGCTCAGTGAAACCGGCAGCGGTTTCATGCCCAGCCGTTTAAGTTTGCCCAGCAAAGCGACAGTGAAAATTTCTACATCCAGCGGAGAAATGGCGTACATCGGTAAAGACATCAGCATGATCTGGCTACTCCGTCAGGGGGTGTCCTGCTGATAATCATAGTCGCTGTGGCCGTTTTCTGCCGCCGGTTCACCGGCAGCAAACGGATGCATGTCCACCGCAACAGGCGAGCGCGCATGTTGACGAAACCATTCGCGGTAGCCTTTCACCACAAACCCTTCGCTGCGCCGGATATAGGCTTCGCGGTCGGCGAAATAGACCCGCCTTAGCGCAAACCACGGCACGCCCGGCAAATCGTGATGCACCAGATGATAGTTGAGATTGAGAAACAGCAGCCGCCAGACAAATCCGGCTTCGTTTAGCGTGGAGCGCGCTTCGGGCGCATGTTCGGCGCGATGTTCATAGAATGAGCGCACTTTCGTCAGGCTAAGAGCCGGGTAACTGATTGCCAATACAAAATAAGCCGGAGACACCCCCTGCTGCGCCATCCAGAACAGCAACAGCGCCAGCCAAATTCCGTGATTCAGCCACATCGCAATGGTGCGCCATTCACCGCGTAAAACCGCCATCAGCGCGCCGGTCAGTGTGCTGAAAATATCCAGCAGCGGACCGAGCAGCATCCGGCCAGGCAAAGTATTGCGCAGACGGACAACGACTATCATGGCGGGCGTCAGACTTTCCCAGCTTCTGCGGCTGAAATAATAGGCTTCGGGATCGTCACCGGGGATCGTCAGATGTTCATTTTTGTGATGCTGTAAATGCGTGTCGCGATAAAGCCCGTAGGGATACCAGACCGCCAGCGGCAAACTGCCGAGCAGCTGGTTCAGCCAGGCTTTACGTGTGGGATGACCGTGAATAAGTTCGTGTTGCAGCGACATATACCAGGCGGTAAACCAGATAAGCAGAGGCGTGCCGAGCAAAGGGCCGAGGCTGCTCCAGAAGAACACCACCGAAAACCAGCCGCCGTAAATGGCGAAAATCAGGCACCACGTCGGTATCTCCAGTCGCCACCAGAGGCTGCGGGAACGTGCTTTAATTTCGCCCCGCTGCTGCGGGCTGAGATAGAAAGAAGAGGACGCCATAATGTGCCGAAGTCAGAAGTCTTCGGCACATTATCGGATGACAGTCTGCTGCCGCTAACTAACTTAAAACACTATCTATTGCCAGTTAGCGGCTAAGGCCGGTTCAGCCCTGCAAATCTTTATGTATGGCCTGAGTGAACTGATCCATCGGGCAGAAGCCCTGCTGATCCACTTTACAGCCTTCGATTTGCAGCGTGACGCGCTGTGGAGGGTTTTTCAGGCTCAGGGCCACGTTGTTGCGGATCTGATGCGCTGTCGGATAAACGTATTCAATCTTCATCAGATCTTTATCCGCTTTCTTGTCATGCCAGCGCTGGAAGACCACCGTGCCGCTGATTGGCGTGCGTTCAAATTGCCCCGGCAGTTGGTAATCCTGCGTTTTCAGTGCAGCGAGCAGCGAGGCAATATTCGAATCGTGCCCGACCAGCAGAGCCAGTTTTGCCTGCTGCGCGGCTTTCTCATCCGCCGTCGAGGCCTGTTTCGGATCAAGCGCGCCGGAGATAAACGTCAGCAAAGGCTTCGCCGCATTGGCAGCAATCGCCGGGGAGCCGAACAACGTTTCGTGATACAGATTTTTGATGGCTTCCAGTTTCGTCCACTGATCGTCGGTGCTGATTTTCCCCCACGCCACGTCCTTCATCGGGAAACCTTCGTAATATTGCAGCATAAACGCATCCGCCGCGCCGGTTGCCATACGCAACGGGCCGGTAATACCCGGTTCTTTGCCCTGCGTCAGCACCACGTCCGAAGGCTGAGACGCCAGATCGCACTGCTGTTTCTCTTTGCAGATTTTGCTGTTCTTGTAATCGAGAATATTTTCGAGCAACGCGTAGTTTGGCTTCAGGCGCTGGTTCAACCCCGGCAGACCGCCCTCACCCGCGTGCTGACTGATCGAATTCAGCGCGCTGGTTTTGAAACTGTCATTCACTTCAGCGGTAATAATCGGGTTAAACACCGGATCCATTTTACCGACTTCTACACGGTTGATGACCGGAACTTCACAGCCGGGAAACGCGCCGGTGGTGATGTGTATCGCGGTGTCAATTGTGCGCGGCAGGCTGTTGGCATAGGCGAAAACCTGCTGTGCTTGCGGGCATCCCGCATCGGGCAGGAGTTTGTCTTTCGCCAGCCATGCGCGGAGGTAATGCCCCATATGTTCTGAGATCTGCCCGCCTTTTGGCGTCAGTAATCCCCCTTCGGTTTTCCAGACCGGCCACGTATGCGTGGTGGATTCGGCCAGCACATCGCCATAATTCACCAGCGGCGCACGGATGCCGTGGCGGCTGAGAATCAGCACCTGTTGCAGTTCCAGGTTATCGGATTGCGCGGCCTGAGCGGCGGGCAGGGAGAGTGGCAATAAGCAGGCAAGTGCAGTTAAGGCGAGATAACGCGATGATGTTGTTTTCACGAGTGGTCCTCTTTATGAATATTCCCTGAAAAAGAAAAGCACCGCCCTCTTTCTGTGTTCAACAGATTGATAATTGCAGTGAATTTTCAGCATAGGTGAATATTCAGAAAAAGAGGGAGATCGTGCTCACAACCCCGGCCTGATTGTCACAAAAGTGTAACAATGTGGGGTATCAGAACTGATATCGCAACCAGGCAAAGAACACATTCCCGTTGTTGTAAGTTCCGGGAATATAGGTGGCCTGGAAAGTCAGCTTGTTATAACCGATGGAAGCCAGCGGTAAAACAATCGGAATAGGAATATATTTATAGTCATCACGCGCCGTCACCGCAGCGGTATAACCTAAGCCTAAGCGAAAGTCTTTATCTTGCGCAGGCGTCCATATTTTCTCCCAGCCATAACCGCCGATCGGTTCCCATTTATTATGCGAGTCTTTAAACGCCATAAAATAAATGCCGTTCCAGTTCCCTTTGTCATCATAACGGGAAATCCCATAACCGCCGCCCCACGGACGCTCGTTATATCGGTCGGTTTTCTCTTTATCGTAAGTCAGACGGTTATGCCAGGTAATGACAGGCAGATACAAGTCCTGCGAATCAGAGTCATTCCAGGTGGTGGATACTTTGTCTTTGAAGTCTGACCAGACATTAGCCGCCAGCGATTTGTACTGAACGGTATCCGGATCGCTCACCGGATTATTGCCGTTATTGCTGGCAAATACGGGAGTGCAAAATGCGATTGAAACGGTAAGACTTAAATCCCTGATTAATTTCTTATAAGACATTTTTTTCAAATAGCTCCCTGTTGTAATATTTGTATTATAACTAACTCTTAACATCATGGAATTAAACGAAATTAAAACAGGAAGACAGTGAATCTTAATTAATTGAATTTACTAATATTCGCACTGAAATTATGAGAGTAATCCTAAGAATAGAAAGTAAAGTTTTCGTCAAAAAAATGAAAGTTTAAGATAAATCGCATAAAAAAATCCGCAGGCTTTCGCGCTGCGGATTTTTATTACTGAGGCTATATAACGATTAGCCCAGCTGTTTACGCGCGTTACGGAACATACGCATCCACGGGCTATCCTCGCCCCACTCTTCCGGATGCCATGAGTTGCTGACGGTACGGAAAACGCGCTCAGGGTGCGGCATCATCACGGTGACACGGCCTGAGAGGTTAGTGACAGCGGTGATGCCGTTCGGTGAACCGTTCGGGTTCGCCGGGTAGCTTTCTGTCACCTGACCGTGGTTATCGACGAAACGCAGCGCCACCAGATTGCTGTGTTCAATCTGCGCCAGATGCGCCGCATCACGCACTTCCACATGGCCTTCACCGTGGGAAACGGCGATTGGCATACGTGAACCGGCCATGCCCTGCATAAACATCGACGGGCTGGCGGTCACTTCAACCAGGCTGAAACGCGCTTCGAAGCGGTCAGACAGGTTACGCACAAAGCGCGGCCAGTGTTCTGCACCCGGAATAAGCTCTTTCAGGTTCGACATCATCTGACAGCCGTTACACACGCCCAGCGCCAGCGTTTGCGGGCGGTGGAAGAATTCAGCGAACTCTTCACGCACGCGGTCGTTGAACAGGACAGACTTCGCCCAGCCTTCGCCCGCGCCCAGCACGTCACCGTAAGAGAAACCGCCGCACGCGACCAGCGTGTGGAAGTCCTGCAAATCACGGCGACCGGCCAGCAAATCGCTCATATGGACGTCAACCGCATCGAAACCGGCGCGATGGAAAGCCGCCGCCATTTCAACGTGGGAGTTCACGCCCTGCTCACGCAGCACGGCCACTTTCGGACGCGCACCTTTCGCAATATAAGGCGCAGCCACATCTTCGTCCGGCGCAAAGTTCAGTTTCACGTTCAGACCCGGATCGAGATCGTGGGTTTTGGCCTGATGTTCCTGATCGGCACATTCCGGGTTATCGCGCAGGCGCTGCATCTGCCAGGTGGTTTCTGCCCACCAGGTACGCAACGTAGTGCGGCTTTCGCTGTACACCGGCTTATCGCCCTGCGTGATGATGAAGCGGTCACCGGTTTCAACCGTACCGAGGTAATGCGTGCAATCTGCCAGACCAAACTGTGCCAGCGTATGCACAACGGATTCGCGGTCAGAAGCGCAAACCTGAATCACCGCACCCAGTTCTTCGTTAAACAGTGCCGACAGCGCATCGTTGCCCAGCGCCGCGATATCCGCCGTCAGGCCGCAGTGACCGGCAAAAGCCATTTCAGCCAATGTGACCAGCAAACCCCCGTCGGAACGGTCATGGTAGGCCAGCAGTTTCTGTTCAGAAACCAGCGCCTGCATGGCGTTGAAGAAACCACCGAGCTGTTCAGCACTGCGTACATCCGCCGGCGTGTTGCCGAGCTGACGATAAACCTGCGCCAGCGCCGTCGCGCCCAGTGCGTTGTGACCGGCACCCAGATCCACCAGCAGCAATGCGGTGTCGCCTTTATCAGTACGCAGTTGCGGCGTCACGGTATGTCGCACGTCTTCGACGCGGGCAAACGCCGTGATCACCAGAGACAACGGTGAGGTCATCTCGCGTTGTTCGTTGCCTTCCTGCCAGCGGGTTTTCATCGACATGGAGTCTTTGCCCACCGGAATGGTGATACCCAGCGCCGGGCAGAGCTCTTCGCCGACCGCTTTCACCGCCGCATATAAACCGGCATCTTCGCCCGGATGACCGGCCGCAGACATCCAGTTAGCAGAAAGCTTAACGCGTTTCAGGCTGCCGATTTCGACCGAGGCCAGGTTAGTCAGCGCTTCGCCGACGGCCATGCGGCCAGAAGCCGCGAAGTCCAGCAAAGCGATTGGCGCACGTTCGCCCAGAGACATCGCTTCGCCATGATAGCTGTCGAGGCTGGCGGTAGTCACCGCGCAGTCAGCCACCGGGATCTGCCACGGCCCCACCATCTGATCGCGTGCAACCATACCGGTCACGGTGCGGTCGCCGATGGTGATCAGGAAGGTTTTCTCTGCCACAGCCGGCAGATGCAGAACGCGGTTTACCGCGTCGGCAATCTGAATATTTTCGCCGTTGAGATCATCGCCCTTCGCTTTCAGCGTGGTGACATCACGGGTCATTTTCGGGGTTTTGCCCAGCAGCACGTCCAGCGGCATATCAATCGGCTGGTTGTCGAAATGGCTGTCTTCCAGAGACAGGTGCATTTCTTCTGTTGCCTCGCCGATCACTGCGTAAGGCGCGCGTTCACGTTTACAGATCGCGTCGAACTGCGCCAGCTGAGCCGGTGCAACCGCCATCACGTAACGTTCCTGCGATTCGTTACACCAGACTTCCAGCGGGCTCATGCCCGGTTCGTCGTTCAGGATGTCGCGCAGCTGGAAACGTCCGCCACGATTACCGTCGCTGACCAGTTCCGGCATGGCGTTGGATAAACCGCCTGCGCCGACGTCATGGATAAACAGAATCGGGTTGGCTTCACCGAGCTGCCAGCAGCGGTCGATCACTTCCTGGCAACGGCGTTCCATTTCCGGGTTGTCGCGTTGTACGGAAGCAAAATCCAGATCCGCGTCAGACTGACCGGAGGCCATAGAAGAAGCCGCGCCGCCGCCCAGACCGATATTCATCGCCGGGCCGCCGAGCACAATCAGTTTCGCGCCAACGGTGATTTCACCTTTCTGCACATGATCTGCACGAATGTTGCCGATACCGCCCGCCAGCATGATCGGTTTGTGATAACCGCGCAGCTCAGGGCCGTTGTGGCTGTTGACGTTTTCTTCGTAAGTACGGAAGTAGCCCAGCAGCGCCGGACGACCAAATTCGTTGTTGAAGGCTGCGCCACCCAGCGGGCCGTCAGTCATGATATCCAGCGCGGTAACGATACGATCCGGCTTACCGAAATCTTCTTCCCACGGCTGTTCAAAGCCCGGAATACGCAGGTTGGAAACGGAGAAACCGACCAGACCGGCTTTCGGTTTTGCACCGCGACCGGTTGCGCCTTCGTCACGGATTTCGCCGCCGGACCCTGTTGCCGCGCCCGGCCACGGAGAGATCGCCGTCGGGTGGTTATGGGTTTCAACCTTCATCAGGATGTGCGCCTGCTCCTGATGGAAATCGTACAGACCGTCATTCGCATCGGCGTAGAAACGACCGACCTGCGAACCTTCCATGACAGCGGCGTTATCTTTGTACGCGGAGAGCACGTAATCAGGCGTCTGTTCGAAGCTATTTTTGATCATCTTGAACAGGGATTTCGGCTGCGTTTCGCCGTCGATAATCCAGTCGGCGTTGAAGATTTTATGGCGGCAATGCTCTGAGTTTGCCTGTGCGAACATATACAGTTCGATGTCAGTCGGGTTGCGCCCCAACGACGTAAAGGCTTCCATCAGATAATCAATTTCGTCCTGCGCCAGCGCCAGGCCCAGTTTGGTGTTGGCGGTTTCCAGCGCGATACGGCCTTCACCGAGAATATCGACATGCTGAACCGGTGCCGGTTGTTGCTGTGCGAACAGCGCGGCGGCGTCTTCCAGCTTGCCAAAAACAGTTTCCATCATGCGGTCATGCAGCAATGCGCCCAGCTGCGCCCATTGTGCTTCGGTCAGTTCCGGGGCCTGAATGTAAAACGCCAGACCGCGCTCAAGGCGAACAACCTGAGACAAACCGCAGTTGTGTGCAATATCGGTCGCTTTGGAAGACCACGGAGAAATGGTGCCAGGGCGTGGGGTAACCAGCAGTAAACGACCTGTTGGCGCGTGTTCAGCGAGAGAAGGACCGTATTTCAGGAGGCGTTGCAGCTTGGTTTGTTCGTCCGAATTCAGCGGCGCGCTGACATCGGCAAAGTGTACATATTCGGCGTAGATATCATTGACCGGAAGGCGGGCTTCCTGACAGCGGGATAATAATTTATTAATACGAAAAGCCGACAAAGCGGGCGAACCACGCAGTATTTCCATAATCACAGATCTCTCGTCTTCGAAGACACTGACCACAGTGCTTCATTGGGCGCAACAGGGGGAAAACGCGGGCTATTATAAAGAAAGCTGGCGGCATACGAAACCGTTTGCGCAGGGAATCTTGATATTCATTTATAACCACTCAAAGATCATGGTTAATATGAATAAAGTTGCAGACTGCCGTTTTGTTGAGCAAAATGCGACAGCACTGGGGATATAACCATAGAAACTGCACAGCATATCGTAAAAAAACAAGAGCGCTGCAGCGAGATAACTATTTGACGCGACTAAAAATTAACTATGTTCTGATGGGGATTGCCGCCCTGTTGCTGGCGCTGGCCTTATGGCCTGCCGTCCCGTGGCACAGAGGTGAAGGCGACCAGTTGGATCAAATAAAATCCCGTGGAGAATTGCGCGTCAGCACGCTCAATTCTCCACTGACTTTTATGGACTCCCCGGAAGGCAATCTCGGCTTCGATTATGAACTGGCTAAACGCTTTGCAGATTATCTGGGCGTGAAGCTGGTCGTGAAACAGCACACTACCATCGAGTCGATGTTCGACGATCTGGACAATGATAAAACCGATATGCTGGCTTCCGGGCTGGTGTACAACAATGCACGCCTGAAAAACTACCGTGCCGGGCCGGAATACTATTCCGTTTCTCAGCAACTGGTTTACCGGCAAGGGGCCGCTCGCCCGAAAAGTTTTGCAGATGTGAAAGGCACGTTGGTGGTCTCCGCCGGGAGTGCGCACATCCTGACGCTCGAAGCCGCCGCCAAAAAATACCCGAATCTGACCTGGACCACGACGGACAAACTCTCACCGCGTGACCTGCTGCAACAGGTTGAGAATGGCAAGCTGGATTACACGCTGGGGGATTCCGTGACGATCGCCCTGATGCAGCGCGTTTATCCGCGCCTGGCCGTGGCTTTTGATGCCACCGAAGATGAGCCGGTGACGTGGTACTACAGAAAAGAACCCGATGACGACAGCCTTTCTGCGGCCATGCTGGACTTTTTCAGTCAGATTTCTGAAGACGGTACGCTGGAAAAACTAGAGGAAAAATTCCTCGGGCACGTCGGCGATTTTGATTATGTCGATACGCGGACTTTCCTGAACGCCATCGACAGTACACTGCCAGTCTTACAGCCGTTGTTTGAAAAATACGCGGATAAAATCGACTGGAGGCTGCTGGCGGCGATTGCTTATCAGGAATCCCACTGGGATCCGCAGGCTAAATCGCCGACTGGCGTGCGTGGTGTAATGATGCTGACCCGCAGCACGGCCGATGGTCTGAATGTGGACGACCGGACGGATGCCGAGCAAAGTATTCGCGGGGGCGCGCTGTATCTGTCGCACCTGATGGACAAGATGCCGGAATCGATTCCTGAGGATGAGAAGATCTGGTTTGCACTGGCGGCGTATAACATGGGCTACAGCCACATGCTTGACGCCCGTAAGCTGACGGCACAGCAAAAAGGCAATCCGGACAGCTGGGCCGATGTGAAACAGCGGTTGCCGATGCTGAACCAGAAACGCTTCTTCAGCCGCACCACATATGGCTACGCGCGCGGCACGCAGGCGTACAACTATGTGGAAAACATCCGCCGATATCAGCTCAGTCTGGTCGGGTATCTGATGGAAAAAGAGAAGCAGCAAGCGCAGAAAGCGGCGTTGCAGGCTCAGCTGGCACAGGGGTATCCGGTCGTGGACGCAAAAGAAGCCCTGGCACCGTAGTATTTATCGCGGCGAACGGGCTTTATTCTTCCGACGTGTTATCGGCTTGTGCAGCGCGCTCTGCCAGCCGGAGCGCTTTTTTCTGGCTACGGCGTAAACGAAAGAACGCGCTCAGTTGCTCTGAACATTCTTCTGCCAGTATGTCCGGCAAAATTTCCACCTGATGATTCATGCCCGGATGGCGCAGAACGTCCAGCAAAGAACCGGCTGCACCGGTTTTGGCATCCGATGCGCCATACACGACGCGGCGGATACGGCTGTGGATCATAGCCCCGGCGCACATCACGCAAGGTTCCAGGGTGACGTACAGCGTGGCGTCCAGCAGGCGGTAATTTTGCACGGCACTTCCGCCGAGGCGCAGCGCCATAATTTCCGCATGGGCGGTCGGATCATGATGCCCGATAGACCGGTTCCAGCCTTCGCCAATCACCTGATTGTCTAAAACCAGCACCGCGCCCACCGGCACTTCGCCCTCATCCTGCGCTTTCAGCGCCAGATTCATGGCATATCGCATCCAGTGTTCGTGCTCGTTCATTTCTGTTAACCCGTTACCCAACTCTGCGTCCGACACGTCAACCTCAATCTCTTTTTTAACGGCCAGCAGTATACCTGCGTCATCCGAATGCAAACAGGCCGGAAAACGGCCTGTTTAAGTATGATAGTGAAGACACATGTCTGACGGCGGAATTATTCCAGTTGCTGGAGTTCGCCCTGCTTGCTGACGCGAAAGCGGTGTTCACAGAAAAACAGCAGCGGGTTGTCCTGTTTGCTGTCGCTGTAGCCGCTGTAAAGTTTCAGCGGCGAGCCAATGCGGCGTTCAAGCTGGACGACTTTTTCCTCGCCCAGACAACGCAGAGGCAGAACCCAGCCGCCTTTACCGCGTGCAATACGACTGCCCACCAGACGTACCTTCGGCAGAAACAGCGATGCGTTATACACCTGCTGCACCAGATTTTCCGGTGAACCCGTGATCAGCCACACTTCAGTATCCGCACTGTCGAGATATTCACGCAACCGCCGCTGTACGACCGGGAACGCCACCACTTTATGGCGAAACACGGTGACAAACTGTAATTCCAGCGCTTTCAGCCGGGCTTCACTGTGACCAAAGGTAATTGACCAGAGCAGCAGACTCATCGGCCAGCGCGCGGCCCGCCCGTGCATCAGCAACCCAATCGCCACCAGCGGCAATACCGGCACGACCAGGATCAGATTTTGCGGCATCTTCCGCAGCAAAAACCGCAGAAAACTCCCGAACATGTCCTGCTGGTGCAGCGTTCCATCAAGATCAAAAAACACGACCCGTCGATCAGGCTTCGTACTCAATCCGTTACTCCTCGGGATCGTTGAACCCCATCAGCCAGGTAAAAATAAAACCAGCCAATACCGTAATAACTAAACCGGCCAGATACAACATCACTTTTCCGGAAATAATGGTCAGCGCCAGCGGCAGCCCGGAAATCCCAAAAGTGATCACCGTCGCGACTTTCCAGTAACAGATTAGCGCACCGCCGACCGCACCGCCTAAACAGGCCCCGATAAAAGGCCGTCCCAGCGGTAATGTCACCCCGAAAATCAGCGGTTCGCCGATGCCTAAAATTCCGACCGGCAGCGCGCCTTTAATCAACTTTTTCAGTCCTGCATTGCGGGTTTTCATGTAGACCGCAATTGCCGCGCCGACCTGTCCGACGCCTGCCATCGCCAGAATAGGCAGTAACGGATTAGAACCGTGCGCCTGAATCAGCTCAACGTGGATCGGCACCAGCCCCTGATGTAATCCCGACAATACCAGCGGCAGAAAAGCCCCCGCCAGCACGGCGCCCACCAGCAAGCCGCCTTTATCGATGGCAATATTTACGCCGTGCGCGATACCGTCAGAAATGAAACCACCGATCGGTTGCAGGATGACAATGGCCAGCGTCGAGGTAATCAGCGTGGTAATCAGCGGATTGAGGATCAGTTCAACGGATTCCGGCAACACATTCCGCAGCCGTTTTTCGAGCCAGCACATCAGCGCCACCACCAGAAGCACAGCGATCACCCCGCCGCGTCCCGGCTGCAATGTTTCGCCAAACAGCGTAATTTGCGCCAGCGCCGGGCTGGAGAGAATGCCGGCCATCACGCCGCCCATCGCCTGTGAACCGCCGAACACGCGCGCCGCATTCACGCCCACGAGAATATTCATGATGGCGAAAACCGCGCCGCCAAAAATCGCTAACAGCCCGAGAATATTCGGGAAATCCGTGGCAATGGAACCGGCAATATCCGGGCGCTTGAGCAGATTGATAATGCCCATGATCAGCCCCGACGCGATAAAGGCCGGTATCAGCGGAATGAAAACGTCAGCCAGTTTTCGCAACGCCCCGCTCATCGGCGCAGAGTATTTGGCTTTCGCACTGGCTTTGTTTCGCGCGATATCACTCTGATCGGGTGCTCCCGCCGCGCTAAGCAACGCGCGCATGGCATCCACGACTTTCGCCGCCGCACCCGGCCCGACGATAAACTGATGCTGTTCACCCTGCTTAAGGTAGCCTTTAATGCCTTCGAGCGTTTTCAGGCGAGTCAGATCCAGACGCGAGTCGTCATGCACTTCCACACGCACGCGGGTCATGCAATTTTCCAGCTTACTGATATTTCCTTCGCCGCCGACACCCAGCAAAATCTGTGAAGCTAAGAGGTTCGTTTTATCCGTCGCCATGCTTTTCTCCCCGTGTTATTCCGCCAGAGCCGCGCGCAGGAATCCATTATGTTCACTCAGGCGCGCCTTCGCTGCGGACGCATCTATTCCGGCCAGCAACATCAGGATGGCTGGCTTAACGTCGAAATCAGTCTGTGATAATGCCAGTTCGGCGTCTGCGCGCGAGGCTCCGGTGGCTTCGACCACAATGCGGCAGGCGCGGTCGACGAGCTTCACGTTGGTGGCTTTTACATCGACCATCAGGTTCTGGTAAACCTTGCCGGTTTTGACCATTGCGCCGGTCGAAATCATATTCAGCACCAGCTTTTGCGCCGTGCCGGATTTCAGGCGGGTCGAGCCGGTCAGGGCTTCCGGGCCAACTACCGGAGAAATGGCGATGTTTGCCTCGCGGGCAATCGGGGAATCCGGGTTACAGGAGATGGCGACCGTCGCGCATCCCAGTTCCGTTGCATAGCGCAGTGCGCCGATGACGTATGGCGTGCGACCGCTGGCGGCGAGGCCGACGACGGTATCTTTGTTCGTCAGGTTAAGATTTTTTAAATCTTCCACCCCAAGCGTTTCACTGTCCTCCGCGCCTTCCACCGCTTTCAGCATCGCGCCAGGCCCGCCGGCAATTAGCCCGACGACCATGCCGTGCGGCACGCCAAAGGTCGGCGGACATTCAGACGCATCGAGTACACCCAGGCGACCGCTGGTGCCTGCACCGAGATAAATCAACCGGCCACCGGCTTTAAAAGAGGCCGCGGCGCTATCTACAGCTTTCGCAATTTCCGGTAAAACGTCCTGAATCGCTTCCGGCACTTTACGATCCTGCTGGTTGAAGCAGGTCACCAGCTCAAGCGAGGACATCTCATCCAGATTCATGGTTTCCGGATTACGTGTCTCTGAAACGAGGGTGCCCAAATTCGCGGTGTGACTCATGGTGTTCTCCTGAATTTTTAATTCAAATTAATTAGATATTATTTGAATATTTTATTCATCATTGCGAGGAATATTTGCTATTTTAGATAACATAATCCGTAAAACGTGACGTAAGTATTCAGAGAGGCTGGGAATAATCACCATGAGCTGCATGATCCGCATCCGCCAGCTTTATCCAACACTGGCACAAAATGACCGCAAACTGGCTGACTTTTTACTGGCTCAGCCGGAGCAGGCGCGCCACCTGAGCTCGCAGAAACTGGCCGAAATGGCGGGCGTTAGTCAGTCCGGCGTGGTGAAATTCGCCCAAAAACTGGGCTACAAAGGCTTCCCAGCGCTGAAACTGGCCATGAGCGAATCGCTGGCCTCCCCAACAAATAGCGAGCCGGTAACGGTTCATAATCAGATTTTAAGTACCGACAGCCTTCACGTAGTCGGGGAAAAACTGCTGGCCGAAAAACAGTCCGCACTGCGCGCCACGCTGGATATCAACAGCGAACCGCGCCTGCAAATTGCCCTGTCCATGCTGGCGGGTGCACGAAAAATCGTGCTCACGGGCATCGGCGCATCGGGCCTGGTCGCGCGGGATCTGGCGTATAAACTGCTGAAAATTGGCGTCACTGCCATCGCGGAATCCGATACACACGTGCTGATTGCCACTGTTCAGGCACTTTCAAAAGAGGATTTACTGCTGGCAATTTCTTCCAGCGGTGAGCGCAATGAGATCAATCTGGCGGCACGGGTGGCGAAAGAAAGCGGCGCAAAAGTGCTGGCGCTGACCGGCTTCTCGCCAAATTCATTGCAGCAACAGGCCGACCATTGCCTGTATACGGTCGCCGAATTACCGGCAACGCGCGGCGCGGCGCTTTCAGCCACCACGGCGCAATCTTCCCTGACAGATTTGCTGTTTGTTGCGCTGGTTCAGCAGGATACGGAACATGCGCCGGAGCGGATCCGCCACAGCGAAGAGCTGGTGAAAAAGCTGGTTTGATCAGGATCAGTTGAGATGTGGAAAGGCGCTGGCGCGGATCCTACGTCAGCGCAATTCTGCTATACTGCGCGCCCTGATTATTGAAGATACGAGAAAGACTATGGCCCTGCTGATCACACACAAATGCATCAATTGCGATATGTGCGAACCGGAGTGCCCGAATCAGGCGATCTCGATGGGCAATGAGATTTATGAAATCGACAGCGATCGCTGCACGGAATGTATCGGTCATTACGATAAACCGACCTGCCAGAGTGTCTGCCCGATCGACAATACCATCATCATCAATCCAGACCACAAAGAAACCAACGAAGCGCTGTGGGATAAATTTGTGGTACTGCATCACACCGTATAATTAACGGCGTGATGCAGGGCATTAATTCTCGATGATCACAGTCGCGCAGGCATAACGGCGTTCATCAGCCAGCGTGACATGCACCGATTTCACACCCATTTCTGCCGCCATTTCCGCTGCGCGCGCATGGAAGACCAGCCCCGGTTTCCCGAGACTGTCATTCACCACTTCAAACTGCTCAAACGCCAGACCGTTGCGGATCCCGGTGCCCAACGCTTTTGCCGCCGCTTCTTTCACGGCAAAACGCTTGGCCAAAAAGCGAACCGGCTGCTGATGTTGCTCATAAACAGCCCATTCATTGGCGCACAAAATACGCCGCGCCAGCCGGTCACCGCTGCGTTCAATCACAGCTTCGATACGGGTTATTTCAACGATATCCGTACCTAAACCTAAAATGCTCATTAACGACGTGCTTCCCGCATCAGGTTTTTCATTTCGCGCACAGCGCCGGACAAACCATCAATCACTGCCTGGCCGATAATCGCGTGGCCGATGTTCAGTTCATGCATTTCCGGCAGCGCCGCAATCGGCTGCACGTTATGGTAAGTCAGGCCGTGGCCCGCATTCACTTTCAGGCCTTTGCCTGCGGCGTAAGCTGCACCTTGCTTGATGCGTTCCAGTTCAGCCAGACGCTCGAGATCGGTTTTCGCTTCAGCATAAGCACCGGTGTGGATTTCGATATAAGGCGCGCCAACGGCAACCGCGGCGTCAATCTGGCGCAGATCGGGGTCGATGAACAGGGATACCAGAATGCCGGCTTCGCTGAGACGGGAAACGGCGACCGTCATTTTGTCGAGCTGACCGGCCACGTCCAGACCGCCTTCAGTGGTCACTTCTTCGCGTTTTTCCGGCACCAGGCAGCAGAAATGCGGCAGAATTTCACAGGCGATCCCGACCATTTCATCGGTCACTGCCATTTCCAGATTCATGCGGGTCTGGATAGTCTGGCGCAAAAGGCGTACATCACGGTCCGTAATATGGCGACGGTCTTCGCGCAGGTGAACGGTAATGCCGTCCGCACCCGCCTGCTCTGCGATAAACGCAGCCTGGACCGGATCAGGGTAAGCCGTACCACGCGCATTACGCAGTGTCGCGATATGATCAATGTTAACGCCCAACAGCAACTCAGCCATAACAGCTCCAGATTTTTGAATGGATTGATTTAAGAATGGAACAAAAAACGATTTCCGCAGTTTACACCTTACCGCATGTCGGGGTGTAGAGCGGAGTCCGAATTAACCGGCAGAATTGTCAGACGATGAGGCAGGCTTTTTAACCTGAAACTGGCGGAACAGCTCACGACTTTTCAGCGGTTTTCCGCCGAGATACGGCTTCAGCGCCATGCGGGTGAAACGCTTGGCGGCACGTAAAGTGACGACGTCGAATTCACGGCTGGCGAGGGCTTTTAAGTCCCTGCCTGTAAAACTGGAATTATCGATAACGAGGCTGGCGATAAACCCTTTCTCTTCACGGTAGCGGTAGGTCATGGTGTCACTGACTTCTTCACCGCTGCCTGCGCAATGCAGAAAATCCACGCCGTAGCCCAGATGGGATAAAAGGGATAATTCAAAGAGGCGCAAAGCATATTCCGGCGAACCTGTCGCACCGGCCAGATTTTGCAAACAATTCAGATAATCGAAGAATAACGCAGAATAGTTCGCTTCCTGCTCAAGCACGCGGGAAACCAGCTCGTTAACGTACAGGCCGCTATAGAGCATTAAACCAGAAAGGGGAAGTGCCAGAGAAACCGGCTCGGCGTTGCGCAGGGTTTTGACTTCTCCCCGCCCGCTCCAGCGAACCAGTAAAGGCGTAAAAGGCTGCAGGCAGCCTTTTAAGTTGGACCGGCGGCCACGCGCACCTTTCGCCAGTATGCGTACCCGCCCTTGTCCCTCAGTGAAGAGATCCAGCATCAGGCTGGTTTCACTGTAAGGTCGCCCATGCAAAACAAATGCGCGTTGCCAGCCTTCCATAGGCGCGGACCTTATAAGTCGTCTACATAACCCAGGCTGCGCAATGCACGTTCGTCATCTGCCCAGCCGGATTTAACCTTAACCCACAACTCAAGATGAACTTTCGCTTCGAACATGTTTTCCATGTCCTGACGGGCTTCGATGCCAATCGTCTTGATTTTTGAGCCTTTGTTACCGATAACCATTTTCTTCTGGCCTTCACGTTCTACCAGTATCAGGCCATTGATATCGTAACCGCCTCGCTCATTGCTGACGAAACGTTCAATTTCAACGGTGACAGAATAAGGCAGCTCTTCGCCCAGGAAACGCATCAGTTTTTCACGGATGATTTCAGACGCCATAAAGCGCTGTGAACGGTCGGTAATATAATCTTCCGGGAAGTGATGGATTGCTTCCGGCAGACGTTTACGGACAATGCTGGCAATGGTATCAACGTTGATACGTTTTTCGGCAGACATTGGCACGATATCGATGAAGTTCATCTGCTCACTGAGGAACTGAAGGTGCGGTAACAACTTCGATTTATCCGTGACGTTATCGATTTTGTTGATTGCCAAGAGAACCGGCGCTTTGCTGTCACGCAGTTTGTTGACCACCATTTCGTCATCCGGCGTCCAGTGGGTGCCTTCAACGACAAAAATCACGAGCTCAACATCACCAATTGAGCTGCTTGCAGCACGGTTCATCAGACGGTTGATTGCACGTTTTTCTTCGATGTGCAGCCCAGGGGTATCCACGTAAATAGCCTGATAAGGCCCTTCAGTATGGATGCCCATGATTCGGTGACGCGTGGTTTGCGGTTTACGCGAAGTAATGGAGATCTTTTGCCCCAATAATTCGTTCAACAAGGTTGATTTGCCGACGTTAGGACGGCCAACAATGGCTACAAAACCACAGTAATTCTTTTCTTCGCTCATTCAAGCTCCAGCTGTATCAGCGCTTGTTCCGCTGCCGCCTGCTCGGCTTTTCGGCGACTTGAACCGGTTCCTACAACCGGCTGGTTCAAGCCACTGACCTGGCAGTGGATGGTAAACTCTTGGTCGTGCGCTTCACCGCGAACCTGCACAACCAGATAAGAAGGCAACGGCAGATGGCGACCTTGTAAAAACTCCTGTAAACGGGTTTTCGGGTCTTTCTGCTTATCACCGGGACTGATTTCGTCTAAACGACTACGGTACCAATCGAGAATCAGCTTTTCGACGTTCTGGATATCACTGTCCAGGAACACGCCGCCAATGAGCGCCTCCACCGTATCCGCAAGAATTGACTCACGGCGGAAACCACCACTTTTCAATTCGCCCGGCCCTAAACGCAGACATTCGCCGAGATCGAATTCACGTGCCATTTCAGCTAACGTATTTCCACGTACCAGCGTGGCACGCATACGACTCATATCGCCCTCGTCTACGCGAGGAAAACGATGGTACAAAGCGTTAGCAATAACATAACTAAGAATTGAGTCACCCAGGAACTCTAAACGCTCATTGTGCTTACTGCTGGCGCTGCGGTGAGTCAGTGCCTGCAATAAAAGTTCCTGCTGTTGAAAAGTGTAGCCCAGCTTCCGCTGAAGCCTGTTTATTACGATGGGATTCATGAGTTACCAATAGATCAAGAATGCGTCAAAAACTTCAGCATACGGAACAGGCCTGCTTCGCCTTAAGCCAATCCAAAGCTGTTTCGTTTGCAAAGGCTCCCTCTGTTCTTTTGTTTTTTTGTTCTTTTCAAAGAAAAAACTAAAAATCTGGGGGGCCAACTTTTATCGCCCGAAAGGATATTCTACAACGGGTGAAAATATAATGCTGCGCTAATGTACCCGCCATAACAGAAGTTGCAGGAGTAATAGCCTCCTGCAACTTGAATTATTGGGTTACTCACGCCAGCAGATTAATGAATTCCACCAATACGGCTTAAACGAACACCGGTCGGCCATTCACCTTCCTGCTTTTTAAAGCTCATCCAGATTGCGGAGGCTTTACCCACTAAATTCTGTTCTGGCACAAAGCCCCAATAGCGGCTGTCTGCGCTGTTATCACGGTTATCGCCCATCATGAAATAATGGCCGGCCGGAACAACCCACGTCCCCAGAGGCTGACCTGGTTGCTGATAATACGCACCCAGTTGGTCACGCGCGCCAGGCACGGTCAGAATACGGTGAGTCACGTTGCCCAGCGTTTCGTTACGTTGTACCAGACGAACGCCATCTTGCGGAACGTTGGCCGTCGGGGGAGTCTCGAAGAAACCGCTGCTCGCTTCACCGCCAGAAGACTGGCCGAAAGTCTGAACAAAATCACTGGCTGTGCCGGTGTCGTAAGTCACTGCAAGCGCCGTATTGCAATTTTTATCACTTTCACAGGCAGGCTGAATGGTGACCTGTTTACTGAAAGGATCGTAAGTTACGCGGTCGCCCGGCAAACCGACTAAACGTTTAATATAGTCAACGCTCGGATCACGTGGGTATTTAAATACCACCACATCGCCACGTTTAGGTTCGCCTGTCGGAATCAGCTTGGTCTGGGTAATAGGATCCTTCAGACCATAAGCATATTTTTCCACCACAATGAAATCGCCTATCAACAACGTTGGCATCATTGAACCGGACGGGATCTGGAAGGGTTCATAAATGAATGAACGCACCACGAACACGACTAACAATACCGGGAATACAGAAGCACAGGTTTCCACCCAGCCTGGCTGCTTCGCGACCTTGCTCAGCGTGACGTCGTCAACAGCACCGCCAGTTTCGGCCTTAATCTTAGCAATTTTGGCCCGTCGTGCGGGTGCCAGCCTGAAACGTTCAAGGCACCAGATAATCCCTGATACCAGCGTTGCAACCGCCAGAATCAGGGCAAACATGTTAGCCATGCATACTCCCTACCACTCAATTAAGAATTTATTTACTGTCTTTGCCTACGTGAAGAATAGCCAGGAACGCTTCCTGTGGTAACTCTACGTTACCCACTTGCTTCATGCGTTTCTTACCATCTTTCTGTTTCTGTAACAGTTTTTTCTTACGGCTGACGTCACCGCCATAACATTTGGCGAGAACGTTTTTACGTAATTGCTTAACCGTCGAGCGGGCAATGATATGAGCACCAATCGCCGCCTGGATGGCAATGTCGAACTGCTGACGCGGGATTAATTCCTGCATCTTCTCTACCAACTGACGCCCACGGAATTGAGAGTTGCCACGGTGAGTGATCAGCGCCAACGCATCCACGCGGTCGCCGTTGATTAGAACATCAACACGCACCATGTCAGAAGTCTGGAAACGTTTGAAATTGTAATCAAGAGACGCATAGCCGCGAGAAGTGGACTTCAGACGGTCGAAGAAATCGAGCACAACTTCCGCCATTGGAATTTCGTAAGTCAATGCAACCTGATTGCCGTGATAAACCATGTTGGTCTGCATGCCACGTTTCTCAATACATAACGTGATCACGCTGCCCAGATATTCCTGTGGCATCAGCATATGACATTCGGCGATAGGTTCGCGTAACTCGAGAATGTTGTTCAGCGCAGGCAATTTCGACGGGCTGTCGACATAAACGGTTTCGTTGCCGGTCGTCAGGACTTCATACACAACCGTCGGCGCGGTGGTGATCAGATCCAGATCGTATTCACGCTCCAGACGTTCCTGAATGATTTCCATGTGCAGCAGACCCAGGAAGCCGATACGGAATCCAAAGCCCAGCGCCGTTGAACTTTCTGGTTCATAGAACAGGGAGGCATCGTTGAGGCTAAGTTTGCCCAACGCGTCACGGAAGTTCTCGTAATCATCGGAGCTGACCGGGAACAGACCTGCATAGACCTGTGGTTTCACTTTTTTAAAACCAGGCAGGACTTTATCAGCAGGATTGCGGGCAAGCGTTAAGGTATCGCCAACGGGTGCGCCGAGAATGTCTTTAATCGCACAAACCAGCCAGCCGACTTCGCCGCAGTTCAGAATATCTTTATCAACACGTTTAGGCGTGAAAATACCCAGACGATCGGCGTTATACACCTGTCCGGTACTCATCACTTTAATTTTATCGCCTTTTCTCATGGTGCCGTTTTTGATACGCACCAGAGAAACCACGCCAAGGTAGTTATCGAACCAGGAGTCGATGATCAGTGCCTGCAGAGGGGCTTCCGGATCACCTACCGGCGGTGGAACATCACGCACCAGACGTTCCAAAACTTCTGGCACGCCCACACCGGTTTTCGCCGAGC